>JBDRKE010000017.1:0-13648 GCA_043814315.1 Candidatus Omnitrophota bacterium | reverse complement strand
TGGTTGATATCTACCCAGAAGTTTTCTTCCTGGGTACATTGAAAAAACTCATTGACCCTAGCCCAACGGCGTCGTAAACTATTGTCTGTAGTAACGTATTGCATAGGCGTATCCTTTCTGTTAGGGCTGTCAGGCCCGGGTCGATAAAATGTTTCCAAACAGAAAGATACGCCTTTTTAATTCAAAGGTAAAGCTAATTTACACACAATCGAGTATACTACCCTTTATCCCTTTTCTGTTGACTTAATTTTATCCATGTAAGATAATATAAGCTTAAGTAAGATGATTTTAACAAGAGGTTTTTTATGAAGATAAGAAAGTTTTCTTTTATCTTGATGCTGGTCCCGGGGCTGCTTTTCATTTTTACCCCTGCCCTGGCCCAGCCCCAACCGCGGGACCTTTCCAAGCTCATTGTTTTTTTCTCACCCAGCTGCCACAGATGCACCGAGATTAAGAATACGGTTATGCCTGACATCGAAAAACAGTATAAGGATTCCATCGTGATCGAATACCGCGACATCAGCGATATCGAAAATTATAAATTTTTGTTGAGCCTGCGGGACAAATATAATCCGAAAATGGCCTTAAGGGTACCCATATTCTTCTTTAAAGGGAAACTTTTGAGCCCTCAAAAGGATGCCGCAAGGGATCTGAGGATGTTTTTGATTCAGTCGTTGAGGAGCCCTCATCGGGAACCGCAAATCCCAGGGATTGATTTGTTAGCCCATTTCAAGAAGTTCACACCCTTAGCCATTATCAGCGCCGGCCTGATAGACGGCATTAATCCTTGTGCCTTTACCGTGATTGTTTTCTTTATTTCTTTCTTAGCCCTGCAGGGATACAGGAAAAAAGAATTAATCCTCATCGGAACCGGTTTCATTTTCTCGGTATTCCTGACGTACCTTCTCATCGGGGTGGGGTTATTTAATTTTCTTTATCAGTTGAAGGGTTTCTGGGTTCTCACCAAGGCCTTTAACATCTCTATCGGAGCGTTCAGTATTATCTTAGGGGCCCTGGCACTTTATGATTTCGTGAAATACAGACAAACCCGCCAAACCGAAGGCCTGCTTTTGCAGCTGCCTGTCTCCATTAAAAGGCGTATCCAGTATGTTATCGGCCTGCATTATCGTAAAACGGGATCATCCTCTTTTCCGCAGGATGACGGGAAAAAACATCTTTTCCGATTGACCCTTACGGCGTTTATCACCGGTTTTCTGGTTTCTATTTTAGAAGCGGTCTGCACGGGCCAGACGTATTTACCCACGATAAGTTTTATCTTGAAGACGAACGCGCTTAAACTGCAGGCCCTGGCGTATCTTTTGGTTTATAATCTTATGTTTATCGTGCCTCTAGGGGTCATATTTGTGCTGGCGCTGCTGGGCGTTAACTCCCAACAGTTCGCCCATTTCTTAAAAAAGCACCTTTTAACCATAAAAATCCTGATGGCCATATTGTTTTTTGGCTTCGGCATCTTTTTAATCTGGAGGGCATGAACCTATGAGGTTATTTGTATTGCTGGCGACTATCGGATTTTCTTTTATTTTTCTAGCCTGCGGCCAGAGACAAAATGCGCAAGGCCAACATAATCCTGTCGGGATAGAGCCGTCTGCGCCTGATTCCTATACGTGGGATTTTCAGGAGGTTGTTGAGGGGGAAGTGGCAACGCACGATTTTGTCTTTAAGAATGAATCGCAGGATACCCTTAATATCAAGGAGGTTACGACCTCTTGCGGATGCACGGTTACTAAGCTCGAAAAGAAAACCCTGTTACCGGAAGAAGAGACCTTTATTGAGGTAAAATTCAATAGCAAGGGTTACAAGGGAAATGTCCGGCAGTTTGTCTATGTGCATACGGATAGCCTTGATGAGCCTATTGTCAGATATATAATAAAAGTGAACGTTATAGCTCGTTGAAATCCCAAGTTTCAAGCACCCTGCCTACCGGCAGGCAGGCAAATTTCAAATAAGCACCAAATTCCAATGTTCAAAATTCCAAACTTATAAGTTTCGGACATTGGGATTTGGAAATTGGGATTTGTTTGGGATTTGGGATTTGGAAATTGGGATTTGAATCGTTTATTAAGGGAGGTCGAGAGATGTTTTGGCTAAAATTACGAATGATGCTATTGTTGGGTATACTCTTTGCCGTTGTGTATGCCGCCGTTACGATGATCGGCTATGCGATGGGGATAACCAATTTCTATTTTTATCTGGGGTTATCTCTGGCGATGATGTGGATTCAATATATGATCGGCCCCAAGATGGTCGAATGGATGATGCGGGTCAAATATATCAGACGGGAGGAAAATCCCCGCTTGTTCCAGATGGTGGAAAGCTTAAGCATAAGAGCCAATATTCCTATGCCTAAGATCGGCATTGCCCAGATATCCCTTCCCAATGCCTTTGCCTTTGGCCGGGGCATAAAAGACGGCAGGGTTTGCGTGACCGAGGGCATCTTAAGGCTCCTAGATGATGATGAATTGAAGGCTGTGCTCGGCCATGAGTTAAGCCATCTGAAGAACCGGGACGTGCTCACCATTACGCTTCTTTCCGTCATCCCCATGATTATGTACCGGATTGCCTGGCATTTTTTATTCTTTGGCCGCAGGCGGGACAGGGGGGGGCAAAACACAGCCCTCATCGGCATGTTAGCCTTCCTGTTTTATTTTCTAACGAATCTGCTGGTGCTTTATGCCTCGCGCATCAGAGAGTATTTTGCGGACAGGGGCTCCATCCTTTTGGGAAACCAGCCGTCGAGTTTAGCCTCGAGCCTTTATAAGCTTGTGTACGGGTCGGCCCGGATGAATAAAGAATCGCTGAAAGAGACGGAAGGATTAAAGGCTTTTTTCGTGAATGACCCTTCTGCGGCGCGCCATGAGATTAACGAGCTTGGCCAGCTCGACCTGAATAAGAGCGGAACCATTGATTCTTCGGAACTGGAGCTCTTAAAGAGCAAGAAATTGCATTTGAACTTTCAAGATAGATTACTGGAACTTTTAAGCACTCATCCTAATATGCTCAAGCGTATCAAGAAGCTCTCCGAATACAGGCCTTAAGCGTCCCTGCGCTAAACCGCTCAATCGCAAAAAGTCCCTTTTGAGTTTCTTTAATGTAATAATTTCATAGTCTCGTTACACCTCAAGGCCCTTGAGGAAGGTTATCAGGGTATCAGGGGATTGGGATTTGGATATCAGGGTATCAGGATATCAGTTATTTCCTGATAAACTCATACTTGTTTTTAAAGTGTAACGCATCAGTTCATATTCTACGTAAGTTTCTTTAATTTATTGACAGAAGGATAGTTGTAGTCTATAATTAAGAATCTATGGAACTCCATGAAATCATTGAACAAAGGAAGGCCAAGTTAGTTTCCTTAAAGGAAAAGGGAGGCTGCGGTTATGGCAGTCCTAAGCTCTCTCTTACGGATATCGCAAGCCTTTTGGATAACTTCCAAGAGGCCAAAAAAGTGGCTATAGCCGGCAGGCTTACGGCTATGCGTTCGCACGGCAAAGCGGTATTTGCGGATTTAAGGGACCGCACGGGTAGAATCCAGCTTTATTTCAAGGCAGATTATTTAGGCCCGGAA
Organism: Candidatus Omnitrophota bacterium; assembly: GCA_043814315.1. Classification (GTDB taxonomy): domain Bacteria; phylum Omnitrophota; class Gorgyraeia; order Gygaellales; family Profunditerraquicolaceae; genus JBDRKE01. The sequence continues at coordinate 10,062 of JBDRKE010000017.1, read as the reverse complement.
CGCTTTGATTCGCTCAAAGATGTGGATATTGCCGATATCATAGAAATAGAGGGAGAGCTTTTTAAGACTCACACAGGAGAGCTGACCGTAAAAGTAGAGAATTTTTTTATGCTGGCCAAGGCCTTAAGGCCTCTTCCGGAGAAGTGGCACGGTTTAAAAGACGTAGAGGTGCGCTATCGGCAGCGCTACCTGGATTTACTCGCCAACGAAGAAGTCAGAAAGGTGTTTCAGATGCGCTCGCGCATCATTAAGGCCATCAGAACGTTCTTGGACAAAGCGGGATTTCTGGAAGTGGAGACACCGATGATGCATCCCATTGCCGGAGGAGCCGCCGGAAGGCCGTTTAAGACTTTTCATAACGAATACGGGCTCAATCTTTATTTAAGGATTGCGCCGGAGCTTTATCTGAAGCAGCTCCTCGTCGGCGGGCTGGACAAAGTTTACGAGATCAACCGCTCTTTCCGCAACGAAGGCGTTTCCACCAGGCACAATCCTGAATTTACCATGCTTGAGGTTTACTGCGCTTACGCCGATTATGAGGATATGATGAAACTCACCCAGGATTTGATTATTTCCGTAGCCATGGAAGTTTTGGCAAGCGACAAATTTGTTTACCAGGGCAAGGCCGTAGAATTAACCCTTCCCTGGCAGAAGCGCTCTTTTGCCCAGATGGTTAAGGAAAAGTTTGGTATCGAGCCCCAGGATGAGGCCCCTTTGCTGCTTAAGAAACTGAAAGCCAAGGGGTTCGCTACGGATCAGAACCGTCTGAGCCGCTCCCAGGTTAATAAAATCATCGAAGAGATACTGGAGCAGGGAATCGGCGCAAACCCTGTTTTTGTAACGGATTATTTTACGCACCTGTGCCCCCTGGCACAAAAGAAAAAAGATAACCCTTTGATTTCGGAGAGGTTTGAATTGTATGTCGCAGGGATGGAGATCGCCAATGCCTATTCGGAGCTGAATGATCCGCTTGAGCAGAGGAGGCGTTTCGAAGAAGAGATTGCGGAATGTAATGCCGAGGAAAGAAAAAGCGTGGATGATGATTATGTCCTGGCTTTGGAGCACGGCATGCCTCCGGCAGGGGGATTAGGCATAGGTATTGACCGGCTGATTATGTTGCTTACGGACCAGCCGTCGATCCGAGACGTGATTTTATTCCCGTTGTTAAGGCCGGAACAGTAAAAATATGAGGGCGTTAAAGGTAAGATGAAGACAGAATTCATGATTAGCTGGCGTTACCTGGTGACCAAAAGAAAAGAAAAATTCATATCGCTCATCAGCGTCATTTCCGTATTGGGGGTGGCTATCGGCGTTATGGCCCTGATTGTGGTCATTGCGGTGATGACGGGTTTTGACCAGGACCTGCGCGAGAAGATCGTGGGCAATTATTCGCACATTACGTTATCCGGATTTTCGACAATAGATCAGGAAGAGTATCAGGAGCTGGCAAAAAAAATTTCCGCACATCCGCATGTCAAAGGCATCAGTCCTTATGTTCAAGGCCAGGTGCTGATGAAAGCAGGGGACAGATATTTTGCGGTGGGCTTAAGAGGGATCGACCCCAGAACGGAAACCCAGGTAACCAAGATAAAGCAGTATATTATTTCAGGAAACATGGATAATCTGGAGGAAGGGGGCGTGATTATCGGGAAAGAATTGGCCGGTTATTTAGGCTTGAGCCTTGATTCGCGGTTTATGATTTATTCCCCCATGGGCAAGAAGCATGATTTTACGGTGGCCGGGATCTTTAATTCCGGCATGTACGATTACGATATGAACCTTATCTTTGTGAACCTGGCTTCTGCGCAGGACATCCTGGGCTTAAAAGGCCAGATAAGTGCCCTGGCCATCAAACTCGACAACCTCTATTTGGCGGATAAGGTCAGAAAGGAATTGACAGCCATCGCGGGCTTTGATTATATTTTAAAGACCTGGATGGAAGCCAACCAGAGTTTCTTTGCCGCTCTGGAATTAGAGAAGCTGACCATGTTTATCATTTTGACGCTGATCATTCTCGTGGCCTCTTTTAATATTGCCAGCACCCTGATTGTCATGGTCGTGGAGAAAACCAAAGATATCGGGATATTGAAGTCTTTGGGAATGGCCTCTTCAACCATAAGAAAGATTTTCACTTATGAGGGCCTGTTGATCGGAAGCTTCGGTATTTTTCTGGGCGCCTTAGGCGGTATCGTTCTGTGCGGCGTGCTTAAAAAATACCAGTTCATAAAATTACCTCAGGATATTTATTATATTGACAGGCTGCCGGTATCCATAGAATTCTGGCCGGATATCGTTCTGATCCTATTGGCGGCCATGGTTATTGTTTTAATCTCGACGATTTATCCGGCAGCTAAAGCAGCGCAGCTTAAGCCCGTGGAGGCGCTGCGGTACGAGTAGCTATTAATTTCAAGACCGGGTCTTGAAATAGCTTGGTACACAATGAGTTGCAAGACCCGATCTTGAACGAGTAGATCTTGAACGAATAATTTGATGCTCGAAGCAAAGAATATCCATAAGGCCTACATCAACGGCAAGAGAAGCCTGGCTGTGCTTAAGGGCGTGAACCTGTCTATAGATAAAGGTAAATTCATCTCTATCGTCGGGCCTTCCGGCGCAGGTAAGTCTACGCTCCTGCACATCCTCGGCGGACTGGATTTGCCGACGAAGGGCGAGGTCATTTTCGAAGGGCAGGATATTTATAAATTGAGCGACCCGGTTCTTTCTAAAGTCAGAAATAAAAAAATCGGTTTTGTATTCCAATTTTACCATTTATTATCGGAATTTACGGTCCTGGAAAACGTACTGATGCCTGCGTATATTAGTTCGGAGTTCAAAGTTCGTAGTTCGCAGTTTAGAGATAAGGCGGATAAATTCTTGCATCAGGCGGGGTTGTCACAGAGGAAGATGCATTTTCCCAGCCAGCTTTCGGGAGGAGAAAGGCAGAGGGTCGCCATTGTGCGGGCCCTAATGAATGACCCCGGTCTGCTTCTGTGCGATGAACCGACGGGCAATCTGGATTCGGCAACAGGAGAAGAAATACTTTCCCTGGTAAAAGGAATCAATCAAGAAAACCAGATGACAGTGATTCTGGTGACGCATAATTTAGAGTTGGCCAGGGGCGCGGATAAGGTGTATTATTTGAAGGACGGCATACTCGTCAACTAACAAATTGCATATTAAATTACAAATCACAAATATCAATATACAAACAAATCACAATACCGAAATCACAATACCCCATGTTTTTTGTGATTTGTATATTGTGGTTTGTATATTGTTTGTGATTTGTGTATTGTGATTTGTGATTTAACGTTTCCTAAAACGGGGGTAGACAATGAAGGTTTATATCAACGGTAAATTTTACGACAAGAAAGACGCGAAGATCTCCGTGTTTGACCACGGGCTGCTTTACGGAGACGGAGTATTCGAGGGGATCCGTTCTTATAACCGCCTGGTCTTTAAATTAAAGGAGCACATGGAAAGGCTGTATGAATCGGCGCAAAGCATCATTTTGAAGATTCCTTTAACCAAAGAACAAATGATCAAAGCGGTGATCGCCACTTTAAAGGAAAACCAGCTTAAGGATGCCTACATCCGTCTGGTGGTAACCCGCGGCGAAGGGGATCTGGGGCTTGACCCGCGTAAATGCATAGGGCGTGCCAGCGTGATCATCATTGCCGATAAAATCACCCTGTATCCTGAAAAATTTTACAGAGAAGGATTAAGGATTATCACCGTTCCTACCATTAGGAATCTGCCGGAGGCCTTAAATCCGCAGATCAAATCCTTAAACTACCTGAACAATATTCTGGCCAAGATCGAGGCGGTGAATGCGGGGTTTGACGAGGCGATCATGCTGGATTCTTTAGGTTATGTTGCTGAATGTACCGGGGACAACCTATTTATCGTAAAGCGGGACCACCTTTACACGCCTCCCCAGTGTATGGGGACCTTAAGAGGTATCACCCGGGACACTGTTTTAGAAATTGCGCGTCAAGATAGGATTCCGGCGCATGAACACGTTATCACGCGCCATGAGGTCTTCATCTCGGATGAGTGTTTCTTAACGGGCACCGCCGCAGAGATCATTCCTGTGGTTGAGGTGGATGGCCGGATTATCGGCTCCGGTGAACCCGGTAAAGTCACCCTGCGGTTGATAAAGAAGTTTAAGGAGATGACGAAGAAGGAAGGAATTAAATTTTAAATCACAAATTCCAAATCCCAAATAAGCACCAATGACCGAAAATTGTAAGTTTGGAATTTCGGAAATTGAGAATTGGAATTTATTTGGAATTTGGTGATTGGGATTTGAAATTTAGTATACGTTATATTAAGAAAGGTAGAAGATGATGCTTTGCGACATTTGCTCTAAAAATCCGGCCACGGTACACCTGACGGAAATCATCGATGACCAGATTAGCGAGCTGCACCTGTGCGAAGATTGCGCGCGCCAGAAAAGTGCGGAAATGGAGCAGCAATTCGGCTTAAGTTCGCTTCTGGGCGGAATGGCCGAAGCAGGAAAACCCGCCGCCAAAGAAAAAGAGACCGCGATCATAAAATGCCCGAACTGCCAGCTGACTTATGCGGATTTCAAGAGGGTCGGTCGCCTGGGTTGCGGAGACTGTTACGTGGCTTTCAAAAAATTTCTTGCGCCTTTGTTGAAAAGGATTCACGGTTCCAATCAGCACTTCGGCAAGTCTCCGTCGAAAGTGACCCGGGCAGGGGTCAAGGGGAGAGTGGACTTGGGCGAATTGCGCGATAAACTGCAAAGGGCCATTGAAACGGAGGCCTTCGAAGAAGCTGCGCGGATCCGCGACCAGATTAAGGAATCAGAGAAGGAAGCCGAGCGGCAGAATTCTCAGGATAAGGAAAAGAATGAATCTCAGTGACCTGTTAAATCATACGAGTGAATGGCTCAAGGGTACGGGCCCCCATTCGGATATCGTTATCTCCAGCAGAATACGTCTCGCCAGAAATCTGGATAAATTTCCCTTTCCGCATTGGGGTAATAATAAGCAGGGGGAGAAAACCCTGGAGGCCATCGGGGAAGCGATACCCAAAGTTGACTATTTTAAAAAGACGACCTTTTTTAAGCTGGCGGATTTGGATAGCGTGGATAAACAGTTTCTGGTGGAACGCCACCTCATGTCTCTTGAGCATGCCCAGAAGACAAACCACAAAGCCCTGGTCATGGATGATGACGAAATACTCTCCTTGATGATCAACGAAGAGGACCATATCCGGATACAGGTGATGCAGTCCGGCTTTAATCTTTTTGAAGCCTGGAATATTGTCAATAGAATAGATGACGAACTGGCCAAAGTATTGTCTTTTGCCTTTAGCGTGGATTGGGGCTATTTAACCGCCTGCCCGACAAATACAGGCACGGGGATGCGCGGTTCGGTGATGCTGCATCTGCCGGCACTGGTGATGACCCGCCAGATAGACCGGGTATTGGCGGCGATTGCCAAATTGAGCTTTGCGACCCGGGGCCTATACGGAGAGGGGACGCAGGCCACCGGCAATTTCTTCCAGATTTCCAATCAGGTGGCTCTGGGCCATAGCGAAGAGGACGTGGTCGAAAACATCAACGGTATCATCAGCCAAATCATCGAACAGGAGAATCAGGCCAGAGAGGCCATTGTCTCTAAGAACAGGGAAGTGCTGGAAGATAGGATTAACCGTAGCCTCGGGATACTCAAAAGCGCGCACATCATATCGAGCCAGGAGACTATCGAATTGCTCTCTATGGTAAGACTTGGCAATGATCTGGGGATACTTAAGGAGCTCGACCGCAGCCGGATCAACGAATTATTCATCGTCACCCAGCCGGCCCATTTACAAAAAATAGAGAATAAGAAACTGACGGTTTCGGAAAGGGACATTAAACGCGCACAGATTATCAGGACGAAGCTGAAGTTGTAATAGATGATAAATTCCAAATCCAAATCTATTTGAATTTTGGATTTTGACATTTGCCTGCCTGCAGGCAAGGCAGGGATTTATTTGGTAGTATTGGGATTATTTGGATTTTGGATTTCTACGATTTTATAAGGGAGGATGAGAGATGTTTAACAGATTTACGGAGCGGGCGAGAAAAGTCATTATTTTGGCCAAAGAGGAGGCGCGCAGGTTTAATCACGATTATATCGGGACAGAGCATATCTTGTTAGGGCTTGTCCGCGAGGGAGAAGGCGTGGCTGCGGCGGTTCTGCAAAAGATGGGCGTATCCCTTGAAAATATCCGTCTGGAAGTGGAGAAATTAGTCCAGCCGGGCCCCACCACGCAGATTATCGGCGACATACCGTTTACCCCGCGCGCCAAAAAAGCACTGGAGTTAGCGGCGGAAGAGGCGCGCGCCTTAGGCCATAATTATATCGGCACGGAGCATCTTTTATTAGGCCTGATCCGCGAAGGGGAAGGGATTGCCAGCCAGGTCTTATTGAATTTAGGCTCGGATTTAAATACCGTAAGAAATGAAGTCATGGAGCTTTTAGGTTCGGCGTTGCCGGGTTTCGGCCAGAATCAACAGGCCAAGACAAAAACGCCGGCGCTGGATGCCTTTGGCAGAGACCTGACGGCTTTGGCGAAAGAGAATAAGCTTGATCCTGTCATTAACAGGGTCCAGGAGATCGAACGCGTGATTCAGATATTGAGCCGGCGCACCAAAAATAATCCTGTGCTTCTGGGAGAGGCCGGTGTTGGTAAAACCGCTATCGTAGAAGGCCTGACTCAGGCGATTGTGGCGGGAAACGTCCCCGAAGCCCTGAGGAATAAACGCCTTATTGTCCTGGATTTGGCTTTGATGGTGGCAGGCACAAAATACCGCGGGCAATTCGAAGAGAGGATCAAGGCGGTGATGGAAGAGATCAAACGCTCGCAAGATGTTATTATTTTTATCGATGAGTTGCATACGCTGGTAGGCGCAGGGGCTGCGGAAGGAGCCATCGATGCCTCGAATATTTTAAAGCCTTCTCTTTCGCGCGGCGAGATGCAATGTATAGGTGCCACCACCATGGACGAGTATAGAAAATATATCGAAAAGGATGCCGCATTAGAAAGAAGATTCCAGACTATTATGGTAGAGCCACCCTCTGTGGTTCAGACCGTCGAGATATTGAAGGGTCTGCGCGGCCCTTATGAAGCGCATCATAAGGTGAGTTTCCGGGACGATGCGCTGGAAGCGGCAGCCAAGTTATCCGACCGCTACATCTCAGGCAGATTCCTGCCGGATAAGGCCATTGATCTGATTGATGAGGCAGGCTCCCGGGCGCGGTTAAATGTTTTGATCATTCCTCCCGATATCAAAGAGTTAGAGCATAAAGTAGAGGGCTTGAGAAAGGAAAAAGAGGCATTTATCAAATCTCAGGATTTTGAAAAAGCCGCTTCTTTGAGAGACCAGGAGCGCCTCGTCCGTCAGGAATTAGAGGAAAAAAATCGCGAATGGTCGCAGGCGAAAGATAAGATGCGCCCTGAGGTGGGCGAAGAGGATATCGCTAAGGTTTTGGCGCAGTGGACGGGTATCCCCATATTCAGGCTGGAGGAAAAAGAAAGCGAAAAGTTGCTGAAGATAGAAGAGGAGCTGCATAAACGCATCGTCGGCCAGAATGAACCTATCAAGGCCATTGCCAATGCCATCCGGCGTTCGCGCGCGGGAATAAAAGACCCTAAGCGGCCCATAGGTTCCTTTGTCTTCTTAGGACCGACCGGAGTAGGAAAGACGCTTTTGGCAAGAGCGCTGGCTGAGTTTTTGTTCGGGGATGAGGATGCTCTTATCCAGCTGGATATGTCAGAGTATATGGAGAAGTTTAATGTTTCCCGTTTAGTGGGTGCACCTCCCGGTTATGTCGGCTACGAAGAAGGGGGCCAATTGACGGAAAGGGTCAGGAGACGGGCGTATGCGGTTATTCTGTTGGATGAAATCGAAAAGGCGCATCCTGACGTATTCAATCTGCTCCTGCAGATGTTGGAAGAAGGCAGGCTCACCGACAGTTTCGGCAGGAAGGTGGATTTCAAGAATACGGTTATTATCATGACCTCCAATGTGGGCGCAGAGTTGATCCGCAAGACCGGTTCCCTGGGGTTTAAGGCGCAAAAAGAAGAAATCACGTACCAGGATATGAAAGATAAGCTTCTGGAAGAAGTCAATCGTACCTTTAAACCGGAGTTTTTAAACCGAATCGACGACATTATTGTTTTCAGGCAGCTGGTCAAAGAGGATCTGCAGAAAATCATTGACATCGAGATCGGTTACGTGGCCGAGCGGCTGCGTGAACTGGGCGTGACCTTAGAAGTGGCGCAGGAAGCCAAAGATCTTCTTATCGAAAAAGGTTTTGACCCCGTGTTCGGGGCCAGGCCCCTCAAGAGGACAATTCAGAGATTCCTGGAGGACCCGTTGGCCCAGGATATTATCTCCAAGAGATTCAAGGAAGGTTCTGTCGTAAAAGTCCAGCGTAAGAACGAAGAACTAGTATTCGTATAATGATCAATAATTTTTTCGTGAGTTTCGGCCGCAATATACTTTCGCTTCTAGATTTTTTAGGGGGCCTGGCCAATTTAGCGGGACAGTCTCTCTATCATGCCGTAACGCCCCCTTTCAATAAAGACCGTATTTTTGAACAAGCCAAAAAAGCCGGCTACGACAGCCTTCCCATTGTTTCGCTGGTATCGTTATTTATCGGTTTTATCTTTGCCCTGCAGATAGCCTATTTCATGCAGCGAATCGGTTCCGAGATGTATATCGCCAGCCTCGTTGCGCTGGCCCTGGTCAGGGAACTGGGGCCGGTAATTACCGCTCTCGTGGTGGCCGGCAGGGTGGGTGCTGCTATTACGGCAGAACTGGGAACCATGCAGGTCACCGAGCAGATTGATGCGTTGGAGACGCTGGCCACGAACCCCATTAAATATCTGGTGGTTCCCCGGCTTCTGGCTTTAGCCATTGTCGTGCCTCTGTTGACGCTCTACGCTGACTTCGTAGGCATATTCGGAAGCTATCTTATCTGCGTCCATAAACTAGGGATATCCTCCAGCATGTATCTTAATGTGACTTATGAAGCCCTGAAGTATAAAGATTTATTCACGGGGATGTTTAAGACCGTCTTCTTCGGCATCATCATTGCCTTGGTCAGCTGTTATGAGGCCTTTAATGTAGAGGGAGGGGCGGAAGGCGTGGGAAGGGCGACGACGCGTTGCGTCGTGACATCTTTCATCCTGATTATCACGGCGGACTGTTTCTTTACCGCATTGTTTTATTTTATATTTCCTTAAAAGATATGATACACATTTCAAAATTAACCAAAAGTTTTAATAGCCGCAAGGTCCTGGATGAGTTGAACCTGATCGTTCAAACGGGTTCGACCTGTGTGATCATCGGCCGTTCCGGATGCGGTAAATCCGTGCTTTTAAAACACATCGTTAGGATCCTTCGGCCTGAACGGGGCCAGATATTTGTCGACGATAAGGACGTCAATCAATTAAACGAAGAGGATATGAATGCCCTGCGCCTTAAAATCGGAATGGTCTTTCAGGGAGGAGCCCTTTTTGATTCCATGACCGTGGCGGAAAACGTCGGCTTCGGGCTTATCGAGCATGAGGGTGTCAACCGCAAAGAATTATTGGAGAGGGCGGAAGAATCTTTATGTCTGGTGGGCCTGTGCGGCATCCAGAACCTGATGCCGTCAGAGCTCTCCGGCGGCATGAAAAAACGCGTGGCCTTGGCGCGGGCCATCTGCATTAAGCCCGAGATCATCCTGTATGACGAGCCGACCACAGGCGTCGATCCGATCACCGCGGATGCCATCAATGAACTGATCAAAAGCCTTCATGATAAATTAAAAGTAACCTCCATTGTCGTGACACACGACATGAAAAGCGCCTATAGGGTGGCGGACAGGATTGCCATGATGTATCAAGGCAAGATCATTGCCGAGGGCACGCCCGATGAAATTCAGAACACAGACCATCCGGTGGTGCACCAGTTTATCAACGGCCTGTCTCGCGGGCCCATTACGGAGACGATCGAGCAGTTTAAGTAGTATGATAAAAAATATTTTAACGCAGATA
>JBDRKE010000016.1:0-61104 GCA_043814315.1 Candidatus Omnitrophota bacterium | reverse complement strand
GATTCCTCACGGCATCCATTCTATGCCATATACCTCCAGCGCAAAACCTAAGTCTGCTTTAGGTCTTTCAAAGAAGGTAAGCCTTTTGACATTCGGATTGCTAAGCAGGGGGAAGGGGATTGAATATGTAATAGATGCGCTGCCTAAAGTTGTTAATGCCTACCCGGATATATTGTATATAGTTCTAGGTGTTACTCACCCGAATGTCCTAAAAGAGGAAGGGGAAAACTACCGTAAATTCCTAATCCAAAAGGTCCACGATCTTAGGCTTTCTTCCCACGTAAACTTTTATAATGAGTATGTTTCCGTGGATAAGCTCCTTCATTTTTTAAGGGCCTCGGATATTTACATCTCAACCTCTCTCGACCCGAATCAGGCCGTTTCAGGGACATTCTCTTATGCGTTGAGTTCGGGAAGGCCGGTAATTTCCACTTCCTTCGCGCAAGCCAGGGAGTTCATTACCTCGGAGGTAGGGATATTAGTTAATTTTAGGGACTCCGGTTCTTATGCCGAAGCCATCATGAGGCTTTTGAAAGATCCTTCCTTAAGAGAGCAGCTTGGAAAGAATGCGTATTTTAGGACCCGCAATATGACATGGGAAAATGTTGCCCTTGAGTATTCAAAATTATTCTCAAAATATTCCAGCGATATCTCCGAAGTAAGCGAGCGCAAGAAAATTCCCCGCGTTAACCTTAATCACATTTTTCGCCTGACAGATAACTTTGGGATCATACAGTTCGCCAGGCTATCTTTGCCGGATATCTCATCGGGTTATACGCTCGATGATAATGCGCGCGCCCTGATAGTTGCGTGTCTCTATTATGGCGAATTGCAGGGAGCGTTTAAGGCGGTTTATTCCGATAAGCAGAAAAGCGAATTACTCAAGCGCATAGAGGTGTATCTGCGTTTCATTGAATTTGTCTTAGGCGAGGATGGCCTGTTTTGTAATTACGTAAGACCCGACAGGACGATAGATATCGAGTTTAACAAAAAGGATAATCTCGATGATGCTAACGGGCGAGTCCTTTGGGCGCTGGCTGTCAGCGTAACGACTGATTCTCTTCCGCAGGGCCTAAGGGATAAGGCGCTGTCTTTATTAAAGAGAAGAATAGAAAAATATAACATGTTTGAATCGCCGAGGTCGTCCGCTTTTCACGTCAAGGGATTTTGTCTGCTTTGTAAAAAAATAAAAGAGATTGAAGGTAAGGACTTAATGAAGTTGATCATCACCCACTGCGACAGGCTCGTATCGCTTTACCGGGGTGTGTCTAGCGAGGATTGGCAATGGTTTGAAAATTACTTGACTTACTCCAACGCTGTCTTGCCGGAGGCGCTTATTCTGGGGCATGAGCATACCAACAATAGCGAATACCTGGACATAGGCATAAAGACGTTGAATTTTCTCATAAAACAGACTTTTATCAACGGAATTTACGCGCCGATAGGCCAGGACGGCTGGCATCACAAGACCGGAACGCGCCGTTATTTTGACCAGCAGCCGGAGGATGTGGCGGCGATGGTTTGCGCTCTGGCTACGGCGCATTCAATAACCGGCAAAGGCACTTATAACAAACTTATGCATGAAGCTTTTAACTGGTTTTTAGGCGACAACAGCCTTAAGCAGGTGGTTTACGACAGGTCCACAGGCGGATGTTATGACGGCATAGGAGAAAGAAATATTAATCTCAATCAAGGGGCTGAGTCTATTACGTCGTACCTTTTGGCAAGGCTTGCTATAATAGTGGCGGGATAAGGGTAGAAGCGAATTATAAGGAACATAGACGCTGGAACATGGTTCTGCAGTAACTGTTTAATATTGTTAAAGATATTTAGAAACGGCCTGATTTGTTATAACAGGGTAGGGCATTCTTATGAAGTCAGCGCTTATCATATTTTTGGCTGCGTTAGTGATTATTTTAGGCCTCAGCATTTCTTCTTTACAAAAAGAGCTTTTAAGCGCAAGGAAGAATGGCGTATTCTATGAAAAAAGGAGCGATGTACTACAAAGGAAATTGATGCGTATGAACCGGGCTTGTAATGATAAAGAGCGGTTTTTGGATGAAATGGAACAGAGCATTACGGAATTAGAAAACAAGGTGCAGTTGGAAACGCTCGAGCGTTACATTCCTAAGAAAACCTGGAGCGACATCAAGCCGATTATTGACAGGCTGAAGGCATTTCAAGAACAGAGAGAAAATAATAACCTATCCGAAGAATATGAAAAAGATTTTTAAGATTATAGCCGCCAGCTTATTTTTGTTTTTTGTCATCCTCAGCATAGGGCTTTTTGTTTTTCTTAAAACCTTTGATTTTAACCGCTTCAAGCCGCAAATAATCACTGCCGGCCAAAACGCGCTTGGCCGCTCCCTGGATTTTACAAAGATTGATTTAAAGCTGTCTTTAAAGAATGGTATTCAGCTTCGCTTGGCGGATATAGCTGTCGGGGAGCATCCGGATTTCGGAAAAGAAGATTTTCTGACAGCCCAAGAAATCAATCTCGCTGTTTCCATTAAGGACCTTATCCTAAAAAGACAAATCCGGGTTTTAGGAGTTGAATGCAAAGCACCGCAAGTAAATATTATTAGGCTTAAAGACGGCCGAATCAATGTGCAGGAATGGGGAGCGGCCGGACAGGAGAAGCAGCAAGCCGCAGAAACTTATCAGCAGCAATCTTCAAGCAAAACTGCCCAGCCGGTGGCTGCGGGGCTGCCCGCGGTATTTGTCAATCGTATAATATTAGGTAACGCGCGCCTTGCTTATATTGATTATTCTTTTGACCCCAAATTCTCGCTTGTTTTTGATAAGATAACGCTTAAGATAGAGAATTTTTCTTTAACCGATTCTTTCCCGATTACACTCCACGCAAGTTTCGCAAGCGATTCTCAGAATATATTCGCGCAAGGCCGGGGTAAGGTCAATATGAACCGCCTTAGTTTTTTACTCAAGGATAGTAAAGCTACGGCGGAACTTGCTACCCTGTCTATGGACGCACTGCGCCGTCTTATCCCGCAATTAGAAGGCGTTCCTTTGCCGAAAGTTAAATCTGGCGTATTGTCAGCATCCATTGATTTGTTTGAGGCCGCTCCACAAGGGCTTATCGCTTTAAAAGGACAAGGAACACTAACTAACGGTTCGCTAATGATGAAAGCATTAGCTGTGCCAGTAGAGTTGATTGAAGCCAAGTTTACGATGAGTGAATCTTTTATCGCGCTGAGTGGCGCTTCATTTTCTCTTGGTAAGGGCAAAGTGGAGCTCTCAGGCAATATCAGCGACTATTTGCTTAAACAGAACTATTCGCTTAAAGCTATGCTTAATGGACTTGATCTTAATGAATGCATAGACCAGTCAGCGTACCCCATTAAAGTGAAAGGTCTTGTCTCTGGTAATTTTGAGTTTAATGGGCAGGGATTTGATCCGAATACCGCGCTTTCAAGCCTAAGCGGAAACGGTTCGCTGGAAATAAAACAAGGGCAGTTGACTGATATTAATGTGCTTAAAATGGTTTTGGATAAGCTTTCCTTTGTGCCGAACTTAGCGGCGGTTCTTGAAGCAGGCCTACCTGATCGCTTTAAGGAGAATTTACGTAAAAAAGACACTATCGTTACTAGCTTTAAGATAAAGGGTGGAATCAGTAACGCTTCAGTAGCAATACAATCCATGAATATGGATGCAGAGACTTTTCGCTTCCAAGGCAATGGCATGGTAGGTTTTGATCAAAGCTATTCTTTTGAAGGTTCATTTATGATTCCGCAGGATTTATCGGCCCGGATGTGCGCGGCTGTGCCTGAGATGGAGTATTTATTGGATGAGGCAAAACAAATACGCTTTCCTTTAAAAGTCTCAGGGAAAAGGAGCGCAGTTTCTTTTATGCCGGATGTAAAACAGATGGGGATTACCGCGATTAAGCACAAAGGCCGCCAGGAATTAGAAAGGGTTTTTGATAAAATCTTGGGCAAAGAGCGTTTTGGCCAAGATAACAGTCAGAGCGTCTCTGAGGACAAACCTTAAAAAACCTTAAGACCGCTTCTTCTGAGCCTTATGTATAGCAATGGGTTTTTCAGAAGTTCCCCCTTAACAGCCGCTCATAATAATAAATTCAATCCATGAAAAACAAAGTCTATTTTATTCCCGTAAGCGAAAAAAATGCAGCATCGCTGGTCGCAGAGAAACTTAAGAAGCTCCTCGCAGAAAGCAGGGTCCTGGATTTTCTCTGCGCGGATTCGAGGGTTGCCGTCAAAATCCATTTCGGGGAAGATGGCAATACAGGTTTTGTCAGGCCCGAGTATGTCAGGGTCGTATGCAGCGCCATCGCGCAAAGGGGCGCCAGGCCCTTTTTGTCAGAGACGAATACGCTTTATAAGGGCAGGCGCACAAATTCCACCGACCACCTGGCCCTTGCTGCTGAGCACGGTTTTACCAGAGAAACAACAGGGGCAGAGATTATCATTCCCGATGATTCCCGAGCGGAAAACACCGTAGACGTAGCTATCAACCGTAAATTTATCAAAACCGCCAAGCTGGCGCGTTTCTTTGTGGAGGCGGATGCGATTATCGGCATCAATCATTTCAAAGGCCATATGATGGTGGGTTTTGGGGGTGCTTTGAAGAATCTGGGCATGGGTTGCGCCAGCAGAAAAGGCAAACTGATGCAGCATTCGGATATTTCTCCGACTGTTTATGTAAGGAAATGCACCGGATGCGGGGAGTGCGTAAAGGCGTGCCCGGTAAATGCCATTAGCCTCAAGAATAAGAAAGCGGCCATTGACGGATCAAAATGCATCGGGTGCGCCACCTGTATTTCTGTTTGCCCTTTTTCGGCGATAGACGTGCAGTGGGAGTCAGGGGGGAGCACTATGCCTGAAAAGATGATTGAGTATGCCCTGGCCGTGATGCAAGGCAAAAAAGAAAGGCACGCCTTCCTGAACTTCTGCCTTAAAATCACCAAGGAGTGCGATTGCCTGGCCAAAGATGACCCCCGCGTTTCTCCTGATATAGGAATACTGGCCTCATGCGACCCGGTGAGTATTGACAAGGCAAGCTTTGACTTGGTCAAAAAGGCCTGCGGTAGAGATATCTTTAAAGAGCTGCATCCCGGAGCGCGACAGCACCAGGCAGCTTCGCTATGCCCACGCATTAGGCCTGGGTGACCTCGATTACGACCTTATTACCTTGTCCTCCTGAATTCAAAATATTCCTGTTAGATTTTGCCTCTCCTTGCGTCTATTAGAGTAGGAAAAGAACGTTGACGCATATATAAGGAGGTGGTAAAATGACTTCTGAAGAAATATATCAGGTTCAACCCGCCAATATCATGCCAACAGTTACACACGCAAAAGCAATCCATAAAAAGGATATCTTTATTCTGGTTAAGGATATTCCCCAAAAGCCCTATTTCGAGGACCGCAAGCACAGTATAATTCTATTCAAGGAGAACTGTTTCGACATCCTGCCCAAAATTCCAGAAAACTCAATTGATATGATTTTTGCCGACCCGCCTTATTTTCTTTCAAATGGCGGGATTACCTGCCATGCCGGAAAAATGGTTTCTGTTAACAAAGGAAAGTGGGATATCTCCAAGGGCGTAGAGGAAAATTACATTTTTACTCAAAGGTGGCTAAGGCAATGTCAAAGAGTGCTAACTTCAAATGGAACAATTTGGGTATCTGGCACTTCGCATATTATTTACACCGTTGGATCAGCTATGCAGAGCCTAGGGTATAAGATATTAAACGATATCGCATGGTTTAAAGTCAATCCACCGCCAAATTTAAGTTGCCGCTATTTTACTCATTCTACCGAAACTATCATTTGGGCGGCTAAAAACAAAGACAGCAGACACCATTTTAACTATGAGTTAATGAAGAAAATGAATAATAACAAGCAAATGCTAAGCTTTTGGTCTATTAAAGCTCCTGGATCTGAAGAGAAAATTTATGGAAAGCATCCAACTCAAAAACCCATTCAACTATTGGATAGAATTGTCTCAGCTTCAACAAGGCCCAATGATATTGTTTTAGATCCCTTTAGTGGCAGCAGTACAACTGGTATTGCGGCTTTCCGCGAAGGAAGACAATTTCTGGGCATCGAACTTGAAGAGGAATATTTAAAAGTTTCATTAAAAAGACTTAAAGACGCGTTTCGGGAGAAAAAAAATGATTAAGGGTGGTAAGGGAGGAGCGAAAACGGCCGCGTCTGGCTTAAGATTTGAATCAAGAATTACTCTAAAGAATGCATTCGATTCTCTTAAAGGGTACAAGGTAAGTGATGATAAGATTTATTTTGAAGGACAGAAGGTTGCGGAATTGTACCAAAAACATAAACTTTATAAGAATCTACTTGAGCCTAATAATATCGATTATTCAGGAATTATTTCCAAGAAACTAGTGCCAGATGATGCTATTTTTATCATCAAAGATAAGACGCTTTATATTATTGAAATTAAATTCCAGGCAGTAACCGGATCTGTTGATGAAAAACTACAAACGTGTGATTTTAAAAATAAGCAATATCAGAAGCTACTTGCTCCTTTAGGAATTCTAGTTAAATATGTGTATGTTTTAAATGACTGGTTTAGAAAAGAGCAATATAAGGATGTGTTAAGCTATGTTAAATCAGTAGGTTGCTACTATTTCTTTTATGAACTACCCTTGAGTTTTTTGGGTCTTCCTGAACCTCCAGAATGAAGCTTTGCGGGCTAAGGCTCGGGAATAAAGGGGACGTTTGTTCCCCTTTATTCCAAACGTCTCCTTTATTCGCTTTATTCCTTCTTTATTCTCTAGAATCAGAATATCCTTGATTTATCAAGATATTGCTTATATAATGTTTTTTCGAAATGAGACAGGGTGCCATCTTACGGGATGGGCCAAAATAAAAGGAGGCAGCATGGCATATCAATACGGTGGAGGAGGATTCGGCGGGGGGCCGCGGGAGATGCACAAGGCGGTTTGTTCGGAATGCAAGAAAGAGTGCGAAGTCCCTTTTAAGCCTAGGGATGACCGTCCCGTATACTGCAGAGATTGTTATTCAAAGCGTAAGGGTGAGGGCCGTTAAGGCCTGATTCAGGAGAAGATCCTTCGCTTCACTCAGGATTAATTCGCGCAGATAACTTACGTCGAACTTCGTTCTCCGTAAGTTATGCGCTCATTAAATATGGCACTAGACTTATCCAAAAAAAGACACAGATTGAGGATTATTACTCCGGCCTATCCGGCGTTTAACATCTATTCTTACATTGCTAATAAGACTACGGCTTTGGGGCCAGTATGTGTTGCCAGCGCTGCGAATGAAATGGAATGTTGGGACGTTGAGGTTATTGATGAAAACAACCTTCGTAGATACGGCCCCAGAAGCGATTTCGTAGGAGCGGACCATGAATTTTTGCAAAGCTTAAGGCCGGCGGATGTTGTTGGATTCTATGGCGGACTAACAAGCACCATCCCCAGGCTTTACGAACTGGCCCGCTTTTATAAAGATAAGGGGGTTGTGACCATCGCGGGGGGACAGCATTTTGTCGAAGACAATATAGCCGAGGCATTGAATTCTTGCATTGACTATGTGGTGATAGGCGAAGGAGAAGAGGCTATTAAAGAGCTTCTGCGAGCTATGGAAGGAAAGCAAGATGTCAGTGCTATCAGAGGTATTGTTTATCTTGATAATGGTAAGCCCCTTTTTACTCCCAATAGAGCGCCTATAACTGATTTTAACAAGCTGCCTTTAGCGGATTTTTCCCTGGTGCGTTATGCTAAGATTAAAATTTTTCCCGTTGAAAGGATACGGGGGTGCGGCATGGATTGCGAGTTTTGCACGGTGAAGGGAAAGCCCCGCCATGCTCCGCCCGAAAGGCTTCTTGAACAGATCAGTTTTCTTCTTGAGACGAAAGATGCCAGGCATTTTTTCGTTGTTGATGACCTTTTCGGGCAAGAACGGGATGAAACCATAAGGTTCTGTCAAATGCTTGGGGATTATCAAAAAAACATAGGCAGAAGGCTGGATGTAACCGTTCAGATAAGGCTGGATAAAGCCAAAGACTCACCCCTTCTTTCGGCGATGCGCCAGGCAGGCATTAATACGGTGGCCATCGGTTTTGAGTCGCCTATCGAAGAAGAGCTAAACGCCATGAATAAACATCTCAGGCCCGATGATATGCTGTCTTTCACAAAGATATTTCATAAATTCGGATTTCTGGTGCATGGCATGTTTATCTTTGGTTATCCGTTAAAAGAAGGGGTGACTTTTAAAATGTCGGCGAGGGAGCGCATCAAGCGTTTTAAGAACTTTATCAGGAAGGCTAAAATTGACACCCTGCAAATTTTGCTGGCGGGTCCTCTCTCCGGGACAGAATTAAGGCACAGGCTTGCCAGGCAAAACAGGCTTTATCCGCTTCAGGATGTCGGCTGGGAATATTATGACGGAAACTTCCCCCTGTTTGAACCGGACCCACCCCTGACGGCCGAGGAAATGCAGTCTTCCATCAGAAAGATTATGGGGAAATTTTACCAATTCACGTATTTGTTCAAGATAGGTTTTAATATAGTTTCCTTTCCTGCCATGGTTTTTTTCCTGCATAATATCAAATCGGGATGGAGGAAATGGTACCGGCCATGGCGCAATGACCTGGTCCGTTTTGGCGGCTGGATTATCATGAAGAGATGGGCTTCTCAGTTTAAAAAAGATAAGTTTCCTGAAAGGTTGCAAAAGGCAAGAGATCATCTAAAAAGGGGTGGTCCTAAAAACTCAAGTTGACAAATCAAGGATTTAATGGTATAGTAACAAATCTGTAGTAAATATTAGAGATTAGTAACTTATGACCGAAAGGTGTGACTTGCTAACCTTTCGGTTTTTTTCTATCCTTATTTACTACAAATTCTTAGGAAAGGAGGATATGAACAATGGCAAGAGGAAAAGTAAAATGGTTTAGTGACCAGAAAGGGTATGGATTTATTACTCCTGAATCCGGAGATGATGTTTTTGTACATCACAAATCTATCGAGGGTGAAGGTTTTAAGTCCTTGGCCGAAGGTCAGGAAGTAGAGTTTGAGATTGAAAAAGGCCCTAAAGGCTATCAGGCTGTAAAAGTTACCAAGGTATAGCCAGGAATAATCGGATCTGCGTAAGTTGAAGGCTGATTATTAAGACTCATTAAAGGAGGATGTTTCATGCATACCGGAAAAATCAAGAAAGTCGTGCACGAAAGAGGATTTGGTTTTATCAGCGACACCGATGGAAGAGAAGTTTTTTTTCATCAGAGCGGGCTGGTAGACGCACAGTTTGATTCTTTGAAAGAAGAACAGAAAGTGGAATTTGAGATTGAAAATTCCCCCAAAGGTCCCCGCGCTATCAATGTGCATATCCTGCAGGAATAAGCATAGAAATGCCTTTTTTCATCTCAGAGAAAAGCTGGGTGTATGAAAAAAGTAAGGACTTCCTATAAAGGCAGGAAATGCAAATTTCGTGGCTGCAAGCACATCTTAAGCATCTATAATCATGAAGCGTATTGCCATGTCCACCTGGGTCAGATGGCTCAGGAGCACAAGCCGAAGGTTTCTAAAAAATGATGACGTCTAAGACGGCGCATAGGGACGTTCTCCCGCAAGAGGACAATCTTCGGGAGAGGAGCTTCTACGGGATGGGCATTGCGCCGAAGATCCTCGATATCCTTGAACGCATAAAGTTCAAGGTCCCCACACCCATTCAGTTTAAGGCCATCCCGCTTGCGATCGAAGGCAAAGATGTTATCGGTATTGCGCAGACCGGCACGGGCAAAACCCATGCCTTTGCCATTCCTATGGTGCAGCGCCTAGCAAAGATGAGGGGAGTGGGTTTAGTCCTTGCGCCTACGCGCGAACTGGCTATTCAAATCCATGAGGCTTTTGAGGGGTTTGCCCATTCTTTCGGGATGATGAAGACGGCCTGTCTTATCGGCGGGGCTCCTATGAACGGACAGGTCCAAGCCTTACGTAAGAATCCGCGCATCGTGATTGCCACTCCCGGCAGGCTCCTGGACCATATGAGCCATTGGAATTTTCTAACGGAGGAAGTGGTAATGTTGGTGTTGGATGAAGCCGACCGTATGCTGGATATGGGTTTTGCCCCGCAAATCACAAAGATCCTGAAGTTCCTTCCGAAAGACAGGCAGACCATGCTTTTTTCCGCGACAATTCCCGAAGAGATCATGGAGATCGCGGCTAAGTATATGAAGCTGCCTGTTTCTGTTGAGATCGCCCCTTCGGGGACTACGGTAGAAAGCGTGACGCAGGAGTTATTCATCGTCAAGAAAGAAGCCAAGATGCGGCTCCTCAGTAAAATCCTCGCGCAATATCACGGCTCGGTTCTTTTATTCTCCCGCACCAAGCATAATGCGCGTAAGATCAAGGTGTCCGTTCGTGATATGGGGTACAGCGCGGCAGAGATCCATTCTAACCGTACCTTAAGTCAGCGCCGCGAAGCGCTTGATGGTTTTAAATCAGGCAGGTACAGGGTGCTCGTCGCCACCGACATCGCAGCCCGAGGCATTGATGTGACCGGCATAGAGCTGGTCATTAATTATGATCTTCCGGAGGATGCAGGAAATTATGTGCATCGGATCGGCCGCACGGCGAGGGCCGGGTGCCGGGGCCATGCGATCTCCTTTGCCACGCCCGAGCAGAGCTGCGAAGTCCGGGATATTGAAAAACTGATTCGATCAACCCTGCCCGTATCCAAACATCCCGAGTTCCCTTCCGAAAAGTTTGTTGAGTCCAGGTCTCAGCCTGCGCCACGAAAACCGAAAGGCCGGTACCCTAAACACATTTCCTACAGAAGCTCGCACTCCTATCGCCCCTAGGAATAAAGGGGGCGGATAAAGGACTTCCCCAAATTTCCCAAGCGAGGAATTGCTTGAAAAAGGAAAAAGGGGACGTTTCTGTTTTAGCGGGTTGCTATGAATGTCTACGTCTATTGCATAAGGCAGGATTACAGGTATCAGTTTTTGATAACGGGACGGAAGCATGAGAATGAGTGGCTTAGATTGTCGATGGTAGTATTGAAGGAAAGCCAGGGAGGTTTAAGATTTTCTTAAAACAGGAGGAAGGATGAGCAAGATACGCAAGGCTGCACTCAACGTTTTATTGCCGGCAATAGTATCTGTCATTTTTTGTCACAACAACTGCGCCCGGGCAGCGGATACTCAGCAGTTTTCTTCGGAGATGGTCAGTCGTTCAGCCGACCAGACAGAGAACGCGAAGATCTATGTTTCCGGGAATAAGATGCGCACAGAGGTTGCCGGCAATATCATGATCATGCGTCTGGATAAAAATGTGATGTGGATGGTCATGCCATTCGAGCAGATGTATATGGAGATGCCTATTGACATGAAGAAGGTTCCCAAGACCTCTAAGGAAATGGATGGGGAGGTTGAGCGTGCACCGCTGGGCAGAGAAGCGGTAGATGGTATCCAGGCTGATAAGTTCAAAGTCACATCCCGGGAAGAGGCCATGTATCAATGGCTGACGGATTCCGGGTTTCCGGTGAAGATGGAAGCTGTTGACGGCAGCTGGAGTGTTCAGTATAAGAATATTTCCTTTGGGCCGCAGCCGGATTCGCTGTTTGAAGTGCCGGACGGATTCGAAAAGGCTTCCATGACTTCTTTTGGCGGCGGTTCCGGGAAGATGTCGTTAGATGACATCTTAACGCAGATAGGTGAATAGGGCGATTTCAAGGTGTCAGATTTGAGGGAAAGCAGCCGGTATCTGTGTTAAGTCATGAAAAGAGTATTTTTAAGTTTTTCTCCCGAAGATACTCAGAAGGTTAAAGGCCTGTTGCCCTTACTTGAAGGCCTTGATGCCGGGTTAGATTTTTATGAGGTTCCTCTGGGTATGGATTTTGAGAGCGAGGGCGCAAAGAGTTTAAAACGGGCTATCGGTGAGAAAATAATCAAGTGCGGCGTTACGGTATGCTTGATAGGAGAAAATAGCCACAAGAGCAAATGGGTAGATTGCCAGCTTCAAAAGAGTCGAAACAA
Source organism: Candidatus Omnitrophota bacterium (assembly GCA_043814315.1). Lineage (GTDB taxonomy): Bacteria > Omnitrophota > Gorgyraeia > Gygaellales > Profunditerraquicolaceae > JBDRKE01. The sequence continues at coordinate 49,106 of JBDRKE010000016.1, read as the reverse complement.
GGGCAATAGAATCATTGCCATGGCCTTAAAAAAAGTAGAGAGCGCGGTATTACCCGATGTGGCGAGAGAGGAAAATTTAAGATTTTATCCCTGGGATCCGAAGAAGCTTAAGGAGTTGATACACTTTTCAAGATCGGGTCTTGTAACCCATTGCCTACCAGGCGATATCAAGACCCGATCTTGAAATTTTGGAAATTCATCTTGACGTGCGGCCCCTGTCCTAATACAATATAAAGAAATAATTGGTAATCGGCTACAAAGGCGCAAGGTATATGTTTTTACCGGCAAAAGACATTTCATTTTAGGCAACTCTCATTATTTAGAGGGTTGCCTATTTTTTTTGTCCGGGCCTCACCTAAATTTTATCAGTTCCCAAGGAGGATTTATTCATGCCAAGAAGAAAAGACCTCAAAAAGGTCCTCATCATCGGTTCAGGCCCTATCATCATCGGTCAAGCCTGCGAATTTGATTATTCCGGCACTCAGGCTTGCAAGGCCCTGCGCGAAGAAGGATATGAAGTTGTGCTGGTTAACTCTAACCCCGCAACCATTATGACGGATCCGGGAATGGCTGAGCGCACCTATATCGAGCCGCTCACCGTGGAGAGCCTCACGAAAATCATTGCCAGGGAAAAGCCGGATGGTTTGCTGCCGAATTTAGGCGGCCAGACAGGCCTGAACCTTGCCTCAAGTTTACACAAGGCCGGAGTGCTGGATAAATACGCAGTTAAGATCATCGGCGTCAAGGCAGATGCGATTGAGCGCGGAGAGGACCGCGAGGCTTTTAAAGATACCATGCGTAAACTCGATATCCCTGTGCCGCGTTCACAGACGTGCCATTCGGTTGAAGAGGCAGAGGAAGTGGCGCAAAATTTGAATTATCCCGTAGTCATCCGTCCGGCTTACACCTTAGGTGGCACAGGAGGCGGGATCGCCTATAACAACGAAGAACTGCGCACCCTCGCCAATCGCGGCCTTAATGCCAGCCTCATCCATCAGATATTGGTAGAAGAAGCGGTGATCGGCTGGGAGGAGCTGGAGCTGGAAGTGGTGAGGGATGAGAAGAATCAGAAAATCACCGTCTGTTTTATTGAGAATATCGATGCCATGGGTGTTCATACCGGAGACAGCTTCTGCGTCGCGCCCATGCTGACAGTCCCGGAAAAACTGCAGAAGAAGATGCAGGAATTATCCTACAAAATCGTAGAGGCCATCGGCGTTGTCGGCGGAACGAACATCCAGTTCGCGCACAACCTAAAAGACGACCGGCTGGTGGCTATTGAGATAAATCCCCGCACATCGCGCTCATCAGCCCTGGCTTCCAAGGCCACCGGTTTTCCCATTGCCCGCATCTCTACGAAACTGGCTGCCGGCTTAAACCTCGATGAAATCCCTTACTGGAGAAAAGGCACGCTTGAGAAGTACGAGCCGTGGGGCGAGTATGTAGTTATAAAATTTGCGCGCTGGGCCTTTGAGAAATTCCCACAGGCCAGGGATATCCTGGGCACGCAGATGAAGGCCGTCGGCGAAGTGATGAGCATTGCCAAAAGTTTTAAAGAGGCGTTTCAAAAATCCATCCGTTCCCTTGAGATCAACAGGTATGGCCTGGGATGGGCCAGGGATTTTAATAGTCTTTCATTGGAAGAATTGAAACTCAAACTGACTTTTCCTTCCAGCGAACGGGTGTTCCTGATGTATGAGGCGCTGCGCAAAGGCATGAGAGTGGATGAGCTTTACAATCTTACCTTTATCGGAAAATGGTTTATTAATGAGATGAAGGAACTGGTGGAGTTTGAGAATCAGATGCTTGACTTTAAATGGGAGAAATTTCCGGATGAAACATTGCGCAAGGCCAAGGAATGGGGGTTTAGCGATAAATACATGGCTAAGATATTTAAGGTAAAGGAGTCGGATGTACGCACCCGCAGGAAAAAACTTATGGGCAATGCCCGCTTTGAGCCGGTGCCGGTCAGCGGCGTGAAGGACGCGGCGTATTATTATTCCACGTATACTGCGGGAAAAGATTTAGTGCCTGTATCGGATAAAAAGAAAGTCCTGATTCTTGGCGGCGGGCCGAACCGCATCGGCCAGGGGATTGAGTTTGATTACACCTGCGTGCATGCGGCATTCGCCTTGCGGGATGAGGGTCTTGAGTCCATTATGATTAATTGCAACCCCGAGACCGTTTCAACGGATTACGATACGGCAAATAAACTTTATTTTGAGCCGCTTACCGTCGAAGATGTGCTGGCGATCTGGGAAAAAGAAAAGCCGGTCGGTGCCATCGTGCAGTTCGGCGGCCAGACACCTCTGAATATCGCGGCGGAGCTTGAGAAAAACGGGGTGAAGATCCTGGGCACAAGCACTGAATCAATCGCCTTTGCTGAAGACAGAGAGCTCTTTCGCAGAAAAATGATTGAAATGGGTATCCAGCAGACCGAGGGCGCAACCGTCTTTTCGCTGGAAGAGGCCGTAAACATAGCAAAAAAAATCGGATTCCCCCTGATGGTGCGGCCTTCTTTTGTATTGGGCGGGAGAGGGATGGAGGTTATCTATGATGAGAAGATGCTCATCAAGTATGCCAAAGAGGCCATCCAGGTGAGCCCCGAATACCCCATGCTCATTGATCGCTTTCTGGAAAATGCCATAGAATGCGAGGTGGATGCGCTTTGCGACAAAGATGAGACTTTTGTCGCACCCGTCATGGAGCATATAGAACATGCGGGCATCCATTCCGGAGATTCTGCCTGCTGCATACCGGCGCGCTCCATAAAGCAGGAGCATAGTAAAACTATTGAAGACTACACCTCCAGGATCGCCAGAGAACTTTCCGTTGTAGGGCTGATTAACATCCAGTTTGCTATCTGCGATGACCGGGTTTATATCCTTGAGGCCAATCCGCGCGCCAGCCGCACCGTGCCTCTGGTATCCAAGACCATCGGCATACCGCTGGCGCGTATCGCAACACTGCTGATGCTGGGAAAGAAAATAAAAGATTTCCCGCAATTGATGCACCGTAAGATTCCCTATGTTACTATAAAGGAAGCGGTGTTTCCGTTTAACATGTTTCCTGAGGTTGACCCGGTGCTGGGGCCTGAGATGCGGGCCACCGGAGAGGTGATGGGTATCGATAAGGATTTCGGCCTGGCCTTTTTTAAGGCGCAGGAATCCGTCGGCACAAAGCTTCCGCTGGAAGGGAATGTGCTGGTGACGGTGGCGGACAAAGACAAGGAAGGCCTTTTTCAAGTCGCCGCAAAGCTTTCTCATCTGGGCTTCCGTATCTTAGCGACGGAGAATACCCATAAGTTCCTTCAGGAAAGAGGTGTTGAGTCGCTATTTATCAAGAAGCTGCATCAAGGCAGGCCCAATATCGAGGATGCCATAAAGAACAGAGAGGTTCATCTTATCATCAATACTCCCATAGGCCGCACCAGCGTCTATGATGACAGTTTCATACGAATGCTGGCGATCCAGTATAAGATTCCTTATGTGACGACCATGGCAGCGGCGTGTGCCACCGTAGAAGGCATAGAGGCCAGTAAGAATAAATATAATGAACCCATGTCCCTGCAGGAGTATCACGCCCTGTTAAAAGAGACTAGGGAGTCGCAAAAAGTTAGTGCGCGTTAAAGACAACTGTAAGAGTGAGGTAGCAACATGCTAAATACGGATATCTGGATATCAGGGTATCAGGATTTGGATATCAGGGTTTCAGGGAATCAGGAAAAACACCCGATATCCCGATCTCCTGATCTTCAAATCCAGATATCCCAATACCCTGATAACCGTATTTAACTTAGTTAACAACACATATTATGCGAGGAGGCGTAGAGGTATGGCTACAATCAAAGAGATAACGGTCAATGAATTGGATACGCGGGAATTTATTCAGGAGAAAACAGCAGAAATCTCCAAGATGGCGGGAGAGGATTTTGCGGTCAATGCCTTATCCGGAGGGGTGGATTCCTCCTGCGTGACGATGCTGGGGCATAAGGCGTTGGGAGAGAGGCTTAAGACTTATTTTATCGACAATGGAATCATGCGCGAGGGTGAACCGCAAAAAATCGCTTCTATATTCAAAGGCCTGGGCGTAGACGTCGAGATTATCGATGCGCAGGAAGAATTCTTCAGCGCCTTAAAAGGAATTACGGATCCGGAAGAAAAACGCGAGGCCATCACCCAGACATTTTACAAAAAGGTCTTCGGCAACCTCGTCAAAAAAAGCAAGGCCAAATACCTCCTGCAGGGTACCATCCTTACGGATATCGACGAAACCGTCGCGGGGATCAAACGCCAACACAATGTCTTTGAGCAGTTGGGGATTGACCCGCAGGAGGCTTTTGGATATAAAATCATCGAGCCGCTGGTGCAGCTGCGTAAAGACGGGGTGCGTAAGGTCGCTGAGGCGCTAGGCCTGCCGGAATCCATTTATAACCGGATGCCTTTTCCCGGCCCGGCCCTGGCTGCGCGCGTCATCGCAGAGGCTACGCCTGAGCGTATTGCCCTTGTGCGCAAGGCCACGGTGATTGTTGAGGAGGAACTTGCTTCCATCGGAGCTTTTCAGTATATGGCCATCCTGCATCAGGACAGGGTGACCGGTATGCGCGATAACAAAAGAGAGTTCGGCCAGCAGATTGAAATCCGCTGCTGGGACAGCATTGATGCGCGTAAGGCTTCGCCCTCGCGGCTTCCTTATGCGGTTATGGAGAAACTCTCAAGCCGCATCGTGAATGAGGTGCCGGGAGTTGTCAGCGTTACCTATAATATAGCCACGAAGCCCCCTTCGACCATGGAGGCTGTGTAATTTTATCGGAACTTTTTCTCTTCTTTTATTGTCCAATAGTGTAGAGAGGCAAAAAAGGAGGAGAAGATGGCAAAAAGACCTTTAGCAGTTAAGCTTGGGTTAGAACTGTTGATGAGCTTGATTCTTTTGATGCCTGCGCAAGAGGCGTTGGCCCGCGAGGGTCGCAAGCCAGGCTCCGGCAGGCATCATGAAATAGTAGCCGTCAAACATAAGACATACCGTTATTACGACGGGAGATTCTATTGGCCGACTTTCTTCAATTTCGGCCTTTTTGTTGTACGGCCTCCCTTTGGGGCTGTGGTTACGGTCCTGCCATCTAGACACAAGACCCTTGTGTTTAGCGGCATAACCTACTATTATTATGACGATATTTATTACAGGGCAAGTCCCGGCGGATACATGGTTGTCCCGCAGCCTGTGCCTTACCCGAACGTAAGTCCCGGCGCTGAAAGGATCACCATCAATGTCCCCAATGCAAGGGGAAGGTTTACCCCCGTAACTTTGGCCAGGTATGGAGATGGTTATTTAGGGCCGCAGGGAGAGTATTATCCCGGCCATCCGACTGTGGAGCAGCTGAAAGCGCTGTATGGAAGTTAGGATGAAAATGAGCGATATTGCCCCGGACATATTAGAGAGAGCCTCTGGGGGGGACATAGGGGCTTTTGAGCAGATATATAAGACGTTCAGTTCTTTTGTTTATAATGTGGCTTTGCAAGTCACCCGCAACAACGCGGATACCGAGGAAGTCACCCAGGATGTGTTTATGAAGATATACCGCAACTTAAAAAGATTTGAGTTTCGCTCGGCATTCAGGACATGGGTTTACAGGATCACGATGAACACTGCGATTAATCAATACCGTAAATCCAGAAGAGAGGAAGGGGGCAGGGTGGATTACGACAGCGTCGCGGGAGCGCTGGCAAGCCGTCATTCGGCTGCAGATGAGCTTATGGAACAGGATAATGAAACAAGGATTAAGGCGTTGTTAGAGATTTTGAACCACAAGCAAAAGGCATGTTTGGTCTTACGGGAATTGCAGGGCTTAAGTTACAGGGAGATTGCCGCAACCTTGAAAATCCCGGTGAATACTGTGCGCACCCGGCTGAAACGGGCGCGCCAGGCGCTGTTAGAGGGAGCAGGAAAGGCTCGGGTGAAAGATGCGCTGTAGAAAAATACAGGAATTACTAAAAACGGATTATTTAGACGGTGAAGTGAACCAGGACCAGGAGCAGCTTATTAGGGGTCATCTCGCGGGGTGCCCGCATTGCCGCGGATTAGAGCAAGAGTTGCAATCCCAACGTGTTCTTTTTCAGGGGGTCAGACAGCAGGAGGCGCCTGAGCGTGTTTGGCAGAATATCCGTGAGAAAATCCTTACAGAAGGCCTGAATCAGGAGGAGCGCCTGAGTGTGGGGGTCTTTGAGCGGTTAAGAAACTATTTATTCGCTCCTAAACCGATATATGTTTTAGCCAGAGCGCTTGCGGTAATCATCTTTGTTGCGCTTTTCGCCGGGACCTTCCTCCGGAAGAGTTCCTTTTTCAACACAGTAAATTATCAGGACAGCTTTAACACCGTTTACAGTCTGGACAGTATGAACGGTGATATACTTTATGATTTCGGGACCAGTATAGAGGAGTATTTTTTATAGACATCCTATAGCGGGAAAACAGTGGTTGTCTTGATTGCAGCGATTAAAAAACAGATTACACGGATTAATAAGGAGATTAATGGTTTAATCTTTGAAATCTAAAATAATCTTAGTAATCACGTATAATCCAATGTTATACGTGAAGATTATACGAGGAGGTGACGCGATGAAGAATATGAGATTCGTAGGGATGGGTTTGGCTGTATTGTTTCTTTCCGCCGGTACGCTCTATGCCCAACCGCCGGACAAGGAAGAGGGAACCTGCGACGGGCCCAAAGGCCGTATGTTCAAAGAGCTGAATTTGACGCAGGAGCAGCAGAGCCGCCTGGAGCAAAACCGCAAGGCGCAGCGCATAGAGATGAAAAAACTGCATGAGGCCGTAAACGAAAAACACGCGAAGTTGCAGGAGGCATTGAAAAACCCTTCCGTTACCAGGGAGCTCGTGCAGCCGCTTGCCGATGAGATCAAGTTCCTGCAGGCGCAGCTCATCGACCACAGGATGAACGGTATCTTTGCGGCCAAGGAGATCTTGACGAGAGAACAATTTGCCAAATTTCAAGAGAAGACAGAAAAACGCAAGGAAGGTAAAAAGGGGCGTTTTTTTAACTGGTGCGAAAGATTCAAAAAAGGCAAGGAGCCCAGCCGACAATAGCGCAGCTACCGTTAGAAGTCCACTATGAAAAAAAAAGGGATTGTTTCTCGATAAGTGAGGCAGTCCCTTTTTGCTTTACCATTTCGCTAAGGTAGTGGTATAATAAAAAATCAGGGATGTTCTTTCAGGTACCAGGCTTAACATAAATAACTTATTATAAGGAGGCACGTTAGAATAAAGTTTTCTTAAAAGGGTGCCCCTTGAGGAACGTCACCGATGTCACGGGCTGGCACGGGTTTCGTGACAGCCTATCCGTTAGAGAACAGGAGAGGGTATGGTTGGGGTAGAGAAAGAGAGGGGGCTGCGGGAAAAGATGATTCGCCTCGGAGTGCGGGAAGAGGATATCCAAGAAAAATTCATCCGTTCCCGGGGCCCGGGCGGACAGAATGTGAATAAGGTTTCAACTTGCGTGTATCTGAGGCATGTTCCCACAGGTATTGAGGTCAAATGCCAAAAGGAACGTTCTCAGGCACTGAACCGTTTTTTAGCCCGGCAGGCCCTTTTAAAAAAAATAGAGGCCCGCATTCTGGGGAGCCTTTCCGAAGAAAGAAAGCGCATTGAGAAGATACGCAGGCAGAAGAGAAGAAGGTCCCGGCGCGCCAAATTAAAGATTCTACAAGCCAAGCGCCGACATTCCGAAAAAAAGCTTTTTAGGGCCAGGGTCCGGGAGACGGCAGACTGAAAGGAAGGAATGGAAGTAAAAATATTGAAGAGCAGAAGGCGAAGGCGGACAGTCAGCGCGCGATTGGTCAAAGATACGCTTTGGGTCCGTGCTCCTGCCGTGCTTCCTCAGGCGCGCCTGGAGAGGATTGTCGCGGATTTCAAGGTAAAATTCGAAAGAAAAAAACTCAAAGAGGAAATAGGCAGGAAACAGAATCTTATGGATATAGCGGATAAGCTCAATAAGAAATACTTCGGCGATAAACTGAAGATCGACTCCATAGAATACGTTACTGACCAGAACAGCAAATTCGGCTGCTGCAGTTATCGATCCGCTCGTATCCGTATATCGCATAAAATCGGACTGATGCCGGGATGGGTCAGAGACTATGTGGTCATGCACGAAATGGCGCATTTAATCGAGCCAAACCACAGCAGGGCATTCTGGGATATTGTTAACCGTTATGAACGGGCTGAGAGGGCACGGGGTTTTCTTATGGGGGCGGGATCCAGGGTTGAATAAGGGGCGTTCTGTGAGATGCCAGGCTTAGAGGAAAAAGGAGGGTTTATGAAAAAACTATTATTATGTTTGGTAATGCTGCTGTTTGCGGGCACGGCCTTGGCACATCCGCCGGCTTATATTGAAGTGAGTTTTAATAGGGAGGCTAAGATTCTTACCGCCAAGATCATCCATCCCGTAGAAAACCCTTCGGCCCATTATATAGCTAAGATTGATGTTGCGCTTAACGGCAAAGAGGTTCTTTCCCATAAAATCTCGCGGCAGGATAACGAAAACGAACAGGTCGTGGTATATCTTCTCCCTGACGTTAAGACGGGGGATGAGGTGTCCGTGGAAGGATATTGCAGTATCACCGGTAAAAAGGAAGCGAGAATCAGGATAGAATAAGATGCCTAAGAATATAGCCCTGCTTGTGTTGCGGGTGAGCCTGGGGGTCGTGTTCCTTATCTTTGGAATCGGAAAGTTTCAGCATGATTACTGGGCGCGCACCATTGAAAGTATGGAGGTGTTTCAGCGTCTGGCCTTCAGCCCTCAGTTATCCGTAAAATTCATCGGTGGCCTGGAAGTGGCAACTGGCCTGGCGCTTATCTTAGGTTTATGGACCCGTCTGGCAAGCGGGCTGGCGGCCCTGCAGCTTCTGGCCATATTGATTCTTTTAGAGTTTCAGGAAATAAGGGATATCGCACTTTTAGGCCAGGCACTCTTTCTTATGGCCAATAAACAAGCGGTATTCGGCATAGATGGGCTGCGCAAAAGACATAAATCTTGCTGCATTCTTTTCTTATTCATTTCGTTTTTCTTATCTTCACCCCTTCATGCAGAAGAAATTCTTAACTGGGAAGATTGTCTTGCCGAGGCCAGGGTTAATAACCCTGATTTGATTTATGCGGTGGAAGGGGTCAAGGAGAAAGAAGCGGGCAAGGGTAGTGCCGCAAGCGCTCTTTTCCCCCAAATCAGCGCCGGGGTGGATGCCTCAACCTCCAAGATAAGCACTTCCACCCGCGATTCCTATTCCTACGGCGCAAGCGCCACGCAGCTGGTTTTCGACGGCCTTAAGACCGTCCATGATGTCAAGGCTGCCTCCGAAAACATCAAAGCGGCCCGGCAGAATTATAGATTTACCTCCTCTGAAGTCAGATTTAATCTGCGCAGCGCTTTCGTTAATTTACTCAAGGCGCAGGAATTGATACGCGTTGAAGAGGATATCGTAAACTTGCGACGGGATAACCTGGAGTTGATAACTTTGGGTTACCAGTCCGGATTAGAGCATAAGGGCGCTTTGTTGACAGCAGAGGCCAATATCGCAGAAGCTTATTCCGGCCTTTCCCAGGCCAAAAGAGACGTGGAATTTGGCCGGAGGCAGCTGGCCAAGGAAATGGGGCAAAGGCAATTTAAGCCCATGGTGGCCAGCGGGGATTTTGTGGTCCGCGACAGCGCAAAAGAAAAGCCCGATTTTGAAGGGATCGTTAAAAACAACCCTTCCGTATTGCAGGCGGCTGCCAAGACAAACTCAGCGGCCTTCAGTTTGAAATCCGCTTACGGTAATTTTTCACCTAAGCTCACCGGGTCAGCCGGAGCGGATAAATCCAGTTCTCACTGGCCTCCTGAAAACGAGGGGTGGAATCTGGGTTTAAGTTTAGATGTGCCGATATTTGAGGGAGGATTAAAGACAGCCCAGTTAAATCAGGCCAAGGCCCTCTATAATCAGGCCCAGGCCAATGAGCGCAGTATTGGAGACACGGCTGTCGTGAGCCTGGAGAGGGCGTGGGCAGCCCTGCAGGATGCCCTTGAGGCCGTGGAGGTGGAGCGTAAATCATTGGATGCGGCGCTGGAACGCTCCAGGATAGCCGAGGCCCAGTATTCCATTGGTTTCATCAGTTTTGATAACTGGATTATTATTCAGGATGATTTGGTAAGAGTTAAAAGAAGTTATCTGGATGCCCGGGCAGCTGCTTTGCTTGCCGAAGCCAGCTGGATTCAGGCGAAAGGAGAAACGTTAGAATATGCGCAAAAATAAGAAAAAAATAATATTTGTCGCTCTCATTTTAGCTGCCGCCGGTGCATTTTATTTTTTTAAGATAAAGCCAGAGGGGGCAAACACAGAAGTTATCAAAGAGGTCAAGCCGGTCTTGGGGGCCATCCGGAATATTATCTCATCAACCGGTACGGTTTTACCGAAGAACAGGTTAGAGGTCAAGCCGCCGGTGAACGGCAGGATAGAAGAGATACGGGTTCAGGAAGGGGACATTGTAAAAGCCGGCTCAACGCTTGCCTGGATGAGTTCTACCGAACGGGCCGCGCTTTTGGATGCGGCGCGGGGCCAGGGAGAGGAAACCTTAAAATACTGGGTGGGGGTGTATAAGGCCATCCCGCTGATTTCTCCGATTGACGCAGAAGTCATTGTGGCTAAGACCCAGCCGGGCCAGACCGTAACAACAAGCGATGCGGTCATCGTCTTGTCGGATGAGCTGATTGTTAGGGCCCAGGTTGATGAAACCGATATCGGCAAGATTAAAATACAGCAGGAAGCGGTCATCATTCTGGATGCCTATCCCGATACAAAGATCAAAGCCAAAGTGGACCACATTTATTACGAGTCAAAAACAGTAAACAACGTTACTATATATGAAGTGGATTTAGTGGCTCAAGATTTGCCGGAATTTTTGCGTTCGGGAATGAATGCCACGGTTAATTTTATCGAGAAAAACAAAGAGAATTCTCTGTTATTGCCTGCCGAGGCCGTAATAAGAGAAAAAGAGGCAACTTATGTTTACGTCAAGCAGGCAGGTGGCGTGCCGCCGGTGAAACGGGAAGTGAAGTTAGGGATTTCAGAAAATAAGAATGTAGAGATACTTTCCGGCATAGGCTCTGAGGATACGGTGGTTGTGAAGACGAAGAAATATGCGTTGCCTGCAAGCAATGAGGGAAGTAATCCGTTCATGCCCAGCCGCAGGAGATAGTCTTTTTGGTAACGGCTAAAACTTAAGTTCATTGATGCGATTTTCTGTGTAATGTTGAATGTGTCATGTGTAATGCGGGTGGAATGTAACTATGTGTAATGGAAAGGATTCAATGCGTCATTTGCCATATGCCTGGCAGATTATTCTTAGCGTTGTGCCTTATCATTACACAATAAAACATTACACCAACATTCCACATTCCACTTTACACATTACACAGATAATATGATAAGTATTGTAACCGTAACCCAGCAATTTCGCCTAGTAAGTTGAAGAAAAACCGTTACAGATGATAGAGCTAAAGAATATATCCAAGACATACCAGATGGGTAAAGTGGAGGTCAGGGCCCTTCAGGACGTTTCTTTAAAGATTTGCAACGGAGAATTCGTGGCGATTAGGGGCCCTTCCGGCTCAGGCAAATCCACCCTGATGCATGTTTTGGGTCTCTTAGACCGTCCGGATAAAGGGGCTTATTTTTTTGAAGGCAGGGAACTGACGGCCTTATCCGATGAAGAGCTGGCGGTTATCAGAAACAGGCTGATTGGTTTTATCTTTCAGCAGTTTCATCTCCTGCCGAGGTTGACAGCTTTGGAAAATGCCGAGTTGCCCCTGATTTATGCCGGGAAGCGGCATCTCAAAGAAAAGGCCCGCGAGAAAATCAAACTGGTGGGCCTTGCCGATAGAATTTCGCATCGGCCCAATGAGCTTTCCGGAGGCCAGCAGCAGCGGGTGGCTATTGCGCGGGCTTTGGTGAATGAGCCGCCGATCCTATTAGCGGATGAACCCACGGGCAATCTTGATTCCAGGAGCAAAGATGAAATTCTATCAATTCTTAAGCGCCTGAATCAGGAAGGAAAAACCGTTATTGTCGTGACCCATGAGAAAGAAATCGCTGACCAGGCTCAGCGTGTTATCTCCATGCGGGACGGCAGGATAATTTCGGACGAGAGTGTTTCAGCTAAGGTAGGCTCGGACGTTTCCTGTGCCGGCTCGGTAAATGGTTTTTTATCCAAACAATCCAAGAAGATCGAAAAAGCCAAGTTTTTGGATTACGTTCGGGAAGCAGGCTTTGCCATGATTTCCCATAAGATGCGTTCGGTATTGTCTATTTTAGGAATACTTATCGGAGTCGCTGCGGTTATTGCGATGCTGGCCGTCGGAGAAGGAGCCAAGGCCTCCATTGAGGCGCAGCTGGCTTCTTTAGGTTCTAATCTGCTCATGGTCCGTCCGGGTTCTTCCAGAGTCCACGGAGTGGCTTTAGAGGCAGGGGCGGTAACGCGCTTTACCTTTCAGGATGCAGAGGCTATCAACAGGCTCCCTTTAACAAAAGCGGTGAGCGCTTCCGTAAGAGGAAGGGCGCAGGTGGTCTACGCCAATAAAAACTGGAATACGCAGCTTGAAGGAGTGGATGTGGCTTATGCGTCGATGCGCGCCTCTGAGCCGGCGGTGGGCAGGTTTTTTACGGACTATGAAGTTAAAATGCGGGAGAAGGTAGCCCTGCTGGGCCCGACGGTGGCGCGCGAACTGTTTGGCGATGAGAGCCCGGTGGGTGAGACCATAAAGATCAACCTGATCAATTTTGAGGTGATAGGCGTATTGCCTTCTAAGGGTGCTTCTACGTTTCACGACCAGGATGACATACTGTTAATTCCGGTGACTACGGCTATGTACCGGGTCTTGGGTAAGGATTATCTGGACTCCCTTTATGTGGAGGCCATGGATTCACAGTCTCTTGAGCCCCTGACAGAATCCATTACAAAATTTATCATCAAACAGCACCGGCTGAACAAGGAACAGGAAGATTCCTTTCAGATCCGTAACATGGCCGATATTCGCGAGACCCTCGAATCCACCACCAAGACGATGTCCGTTTTATTGGGAGCGATTGCGGCGATTTCGCTTTTAGTCGGCGGCATAGGCATCATGAATATCATGCTGGTTTCGGTCACGGAGCGCACGCGCGAGATAGGCCTGCGTAAGGCCATTGGCGCGAACAGGCAGGATATTATGATTCAGTTTCTGATTGAGTCGGTGCTGATGTCTCTTCTGGGAGGATTGGGCGGGGTTGCGTTGGGCGCGGGGAGTTCTCTCTTAATAACTTTTTTTGCCGGCTGGGCCATCAAGATATCCGCATTTTCCCTGATTCTTGCCACCACCTTTTCTATGCTGGTCGGGATGATTTTTGGCCTGTGGCCTGCCAAGCAGGCCTCGCGCCTTGACCCCATCGAAGCCCTAAGGTACGAATAGGATGAATGGGAAAAGTAAGATACGAGATTGATCCTCACAACAGGCTGGTAGCCAACTCTCAACTGCGGGGATTGAGGAAGGTTTACGACGGCCAGTTCAGGATTTCTTCCCATAATACGTTAACCTACCATGTTAAAACTGCTCTTCCCAGGGATAGCCAGGCACCCCATCAGATAAAATTAAAGGGAACATGGTCGTTAACTCCAGATTATGACTTACGTTTGACTCTGGATAAATGGAGGAGGCAGACTTTTGGGGATCAACTCACTATCCGCACAGAATTCATCGATGCTAAGAAAAACTCTCTTGTTTTTGGGGTAGGGGCCCGCACAAAGAACGGTTCCTCATCTTTGTATATCCTGGAACTTGCCGGCACGTGGCAGGCAGACGAACGCAACCGCCTGGCCTTTCAAGTCGAAAAAGAGCGACAGGGCTTTGATGTTCTGACCTTTGATGGTTCGTGGCAAATAGATAAGAACTATCAGATTATTTATCGCTATCAGAAAAAGAATCTTGCGCGCGACCGTAAAAAGACCCATACCTTAGCCTTTCAAGGTTGCTGGGATATTCGGGATAAAGCCAGGTTATCGTATAGTATTGATAAAAATACCTCTTCTGCTTTTGATTTTAAAACCAGCCTGGGTGTATTTAGAGAGCGTAGCATAAAATATGAGCTGGGCATAGGCCTGTCGCGAAGAAAGGCACCTGTGAAACGTGCCATTACGTTCTTTGGCAGATGGAGGATTCATAAAGCAAAAACCTTAATATTTGAAGTAGAACGAGGCGGAGGAAGGATCCAGGCGATTGTCCTGGGCGCAGAGGCCAAACTTACGGATAAGGGTACGGTGTCATTTAAATTACGCAGTAAATTAAATCGCGACATAGGCTGTGAACTGGAGTTATCGCGTGATATTTTCAAGGGAAGAGTCCAAGCGTTGCTTCGTTTATTGACATCCGGGCAAGAATCCGCTATTCTGTTAGGGGTAGGGTTGCTAAATCCCAAATCTCAAATTCCAAATTCCAAAACAGCAAGCAGGCAAAATCCAGAATCCTAATGTCCTCAATTGGCCAGTTTAGAATTTAATAAGAGAAATAACAGGAACCGTTAAGAAATGTGCAGATAGGCCCTTGAGCAGTAAATTAAGTTCGAAAATAAAGGAGGCATCTCGATGCGTAAGGAGTTGATTAAACTTACGGCTTTAATGGGTTGGACGCTAATTTTTTCCGGATGCGCTCTTATAACGCATAGGGAACAAATAACGGCCCTAAAGAGTTTAGGGAATGAGCAGCGCCAACTTGAAAAATATGTAAATCAGCAGGAAGAACTTTTCTTGAAATTAAAAAGTGATATTCAAAATCAAAGATTGGCAAAGGGAATGCCGAAAGCAGAGGCCTTATTGATTTACGGAGAGCCCCTTTATTGTAAGAGTGCCGACGATAAAGGCGTTTTGCAGGAGGCCTGTCTTTATCGTCACCCCACCTGGTTCTTTTCCAGCGATATGATATCCCTGGAGTTCGATCATAATCAGGGCCTGTGTTCTTGGGAATTAAGGCCTGCTTATTCTTTTTAGGAGGAAATTGTGTTTGCGCCGTTAAATGATATTTTGAGTAAAATATCTGTTCTTCATTTGAATATATTGTTTCTCCTCGGATTGGCTTTATTCGGGGGGACCATAGGCGGGCGCATTTTTCAGAAGTTGCGGATTCCCCAGGTAGTCGGTTACATGGCTATAGGAATCTTAATCGGCGAATCCGGATTTAAAATTGTCAACCACGATATAGTGAAAACGCTCCAGCCTTTCAGCTATTTTGCTTTAGGGTTGATCGGATTCATGATCGGGGGAGAGCTCAAGAAAGATGTTTTAGCTAAATACGGGAAACAGTTTATATATATTTTACTGTTTGAAGGCCTGGCCGCCTTCATTTTTGTTTCGGTGCTTGTAGGTTTAATAGGAACCCTGTTTTTCAAAGACTGGAGGATGGGCTGGTCACTGGGGTTATTGTTAGGCGCAATTTCATCAGCCACGGCTCCGGCCGCAACTACGGAAGTCCTTCGGGAGTATAAGACAAGAGGGCCTTTAACGAGAACCGTTTTAGGAATTGTCGCCATGGACGATGGATTGGCGCTTTTACTTTTTGCGGTAGCTTTCAGTATCGCCGGAAGCCTAAGCGGCAATAGCGCACAAAATTCCCTAAGAACATTTATCCACCCTTTATATGAAATCGGCATATCTATAATTATAGGAATCCTATCGGGGTTAGTCCTCAATTATTTCCTAAAAAAATATTCTGAGAAAGAGAGGATACTTGTTTTTTCGTTGGGAGCGGTATTGCTTGTTTGCGGATTTGCATTGGCGATTAACGCGGATATGCTCTTAGCCGTTATGACGCTGGGGGCTATTACGGCAAATGTCACCCCGCAGAAAAGCCAGGAGACCTTTAGGCTGCTCGCGGGCTTTACGCCCCCCATCTATATTTTATTTTTTGTTCTTGTCGGGGCCGAATTAAATATAAGCTACATGACCCTTCCCATCATGCTGTTAGTCCTTGTGTATCTGTTTGGGAGAAGTGCCGGAAAGATGTTCGGAGCTACTCTTGGGGCCAGAATAGCCGGTGCCCAGGATTCCGTCAGGAAATATTTACCGTTATGTCTCTTCAGCCAGGCCGGGGTGGCCATCGGTTTGTCTATTTTGGCAAGCCACAATTTTCCCGGCGTGATTGGCAATACCATAGTCATCATTATTACGGCAACGGTTTTTGTTCTTGAGCTGATGGGCCCGCCTTTTGTAAAGTTAGCGGTCACCAGAGCCGGTGAAGTGGGGATGAATATTACAGAAGAAGACTATCTCCAGAAGACCCAGGTGAAAGAAGTCATGGATAGAAATCCGCCGTTGATAAAAGATAATACGCCCCTCGATGAAATACTGGTTTTGTTCAGCCAGACGCCTAATCTCTATTATCCTGTGGTGACTGATGATAAAAAATTGTCCGGCATCATAAGCATCGATAGTCTCAAGAACATATTGATGGAAAAAGAGCTCAAAGACTTGATTTTAGCTGTCGACCTCAAAGAGCCCGTGGCGGCTACGGTTTTTGAGGACACTATGCTTCTAAAGGCGCAAAAGATTTTAGACACATATCATTTAGAATGCCTTCCCGTAGTCTCGCAAACTAACGAAATCACCGGTTTTATTGAAAGAAGAATATTGGACAAGATAGTGTCAACTAGAATCATGGAACTGCAGAAGCAGATGGAAACAGGATGAAAATATCGTTTGGCCATCGTATTATTTTTGCGTTCCTTTTTCTGGCGGCCCTGTCCGTTCTTGTAGGGTACCTTGCGTTTATAACTACAAAAAATTTACAAAAGGTTTCTCGTGCCATCATGAAAGAGAATGTTTCCAGCCTCAAAGCGGCAGAAGAGCTGGAATTGGCCCTGCTGAATCAAAAAGGCATTGTGGCGAGTTATTTTTTAGACGGCAACCTGTCTTGGCTTAAGACGCTGGAAGAGAGAAAAAAAGACTTTGACGAATGGTTCGCTAAAGCTTCGGATGTCGCGCTAACTTCCGCTGAAAAAACGATTTTACAGGAAATCGGGATTACGTATAAGATCTATGATAGCCAGCGCAATAGAGCCGTAAGGCTATATCAGTCCGGCAATCCACTGGAGGCCCAAACCCTTCTTTTGAATGATGTGAGAAAAAGTATCGATGCGTTATATCAGAAGTGCGAGGATCTGATTCTAGAAAATGAATTTATCATTAGTAAGGCCGAGGCATTCTCTCAGAGAAATGCCGCTGGGATGACGGCTATGATCTGGATAACGGTTGTAGCCACTTTGTGCCTCGGTGGATTGATGGGGCTTTTAATGTCCAAGAAGATCAATGAGCAGTTGATTCGTTCCGCCAAAATGGCTACCCTGGGCCAGCTTTCGGCAAACGTGGCGCATGAAATCAGAAACCCTTTGACTTCCATCAAAATGCGCCTCTACACACTGGAAGAAGAACTTAAACACAGCCCTTTGATTAAAGAGGACATCAGTATTATAAACGAAGAAATCAACAGGATGGAGAAAACAGTAAAGAATTTTCTCGATTTTGCCCGTCTCCCGGAACCAAGCCTGCAAAAAAGCGATATACATCTTATCCTGGAGCGCACCACGACACTGTTGTCGCTTAAAGCAAACGCGCAGAACGTAAAGATCGAAAATAATTTTCGTGCTTCACAGGCTCAGCTCAATGTTGACAGGGAACAGATGCAGCAGTTATTCTTAAATATTATGCTTAATGCCATCGAGGCTATGCCTGAGGGAGGAGTTTTGGAGGTTATGACTCAGGATGCCAGCGGAAAGAAATTAAAAGGTGTTTTTCAAATCGGGATAAAAGATGCAGGCATAGGTATATCGCCGGAATTCAAGAAAAGGTTGTTTGAGCCTTTTTTTACGACTAAGGCCGAAGGAATCGGCCTGGGATTATTTATTGCCTCCAGAATAGTCCAGTTGCACCATGGAACTATCGAAGTGCACAGCCGCCTAGGCAAAGGAACCGTGGTTATGGTCAAACTCCCTTTTAACATTTAGCCAGAGGCAAAAAGACAGGATGAAAAAATGAGCACTATTCTTGTTGTGGATGACGAAAAGAATGTCATTTCATCTTTTGTAAAGATACTGTCTCAGGAGGACTATCGGATTCTCACCGCAAGTAACGCCGAAGATGGATTAGCTTTGGCCCAAGGCTCTTGCGTCGACCTCCTCATTATGGATATCAAAATGCCCGGCATGAGCGGCCTTGAGGCGCTCTCGGGATTTAAAGCCTTGGATGCGAAATTGCCGATTATTATTATGACGGCTTACGCAACGACGGAGAGGGCGATTGAGGCCATGCAATTAGGCGCTTACGACTATGTGATAAAACCTTTTGACGTGCCTCGGATGAAAAAACTTATCGAAAAAGCACTCGAGACATCCCGTTTGATGAAAACCGAAGTTGATTTTAAACCGAGGCCTGAGTTCAAGGGGGATAGGATTATCGGTTCATCTTGCAGAATGCAGGAGATTTATAAACTCATAGGGCAAGTGGCAGCTTCAGATACGACAGTGTTCTTAAGAGGCGAAAGCGGCACGGGAAAAGAATTGGTAGCACGGGCCATTTATCATCATTCCCACAGGAAACATAAGCCCTTTCTGGTGATAAATTCAGCGGCGATTCCCGAGACCCTCCTTGAGAGCGAGCTCTTTGGTTACGAAAGAGGCGCTTTTACGGATGCCCGGGAACGCCGGATAGGCAAGCTTGAGCAATGTAACGGCGGCACATTATTTCTGGATGAGATCGGCGATATGCCGCATGCCATCCAGACAAAACTCCTGCGGGTTCTCGAAAACAAATCCTTTGAGAGGTTAGGCAGCAATAAGACCATAACAGTAGACGTGCGTTTGCTTACCGCAACGAATAAAGATTTGGAAAAGCTCCTCAAGGAAGGGAAGTTCCGCGAGGATTTATATTATAGGCTCAACGTGGTAGCTCTGCGTTTGCCTCCTTTAAGAGAGCGTAAAGAGGATATTGCGCTTTTGGCAGAATATTTTATAAATAGATGCAATAAAGAACTACTAAAGACGGGAGTCAAGAAACTCTCGTCAGAGGCCTTAAAGACACTGCAAAATTATGACTGGCCCGGCAATGTGCGGGAATTAGAAAATGTCATCAAAAAAGCACTTCTTTTAGGAAAAGGCCATGTTATTCTTCCCGAAGACGTCCTGGTTAAAGAAGAAACGGCAGTTAAGATTCTGGATCTTAAGGAACAGCTTCAGAGTTTATTAAGCAAAACCATTGGCCGGGCGCACGCCAGCGACAGCCATTCTTTATATGCCGATGTGATCGAGATGACAGAGAGAACTTTAATTATGGAAGTGCTCCGTCAGACTCAGGGAAATCAGAGCCAGGCAGCAAGATTCTTAGGGATTAGCCGCCCCACCTTAAAAGATAAAATAGAAAAGTTAGGTATAGAGATGAAGACTCATATCAAGGAAGCCTGACAGGAAAATCTGTTTCCATTCTGTAAAATAACTTTACAATTTGACATCCCAAGCCCCCCTGACACAGAAATATTTCTTACTTCGCAACCTGCCTATTTATAATAAGTTATAACTTTTTATTACCTTTTTATTCAATTTGGCATAAGACTTGCTTATTTTATTATGGAATGCTTTCATTCTAGGAAAACCTTTTGTAATTGTATCAAGGAAATGAAAGGACAAAAAAATGAGAATGAAAAGATTGTTTAAAAAAATTCCTTTATGTCTATTCATCACCCTGTTTCTATTACAGGGCTTGACTTATGCCTCTGACATAAGAGAACAAAGAAGAAAAGAAGAATTGAAAGAACTACAGAAACGATTTTCATGGTGGCCCAGCGATGCCAAGCCCGGCCCTGTCAAGGATACCGAGCGCGGCGGATACTGGTGGTGGCCGACAGAGCCGGGAAAGGCAAGGCCCTGGGGAAATCGCGGCTACGTCTATGTCTATAAGATTATCTTTGACTATAAAGAAGAGGAACTTCCCGCGCCAAAGCCGCAAGAGTTAAGGCCCTCTCTTCTTATCAGAAAAATACTCAAAAACGTGAAGGTTTATTTTGATTATGATAAAGCGCATTTACGCGAAGATGCCCGGCTCTTGCTAAGAGAGGCTATCGGAACATTAAAGAGAAACCCTGAGGCCAGCATTCTTATCACCGGCAATTGCGATCGCCGCGGCTCGGAAATCTACAATGAAAAATTAGGCACGTGGCGCGCGGATTCCGTAAAAAAGTTTATGCTGGAGAGCGGCATCGGTGAAGACCGTATCAGAATCGTCAGCCGCGGAAAGCTTGATGCTATTGCGCCTATCAGCGATATCGTAGGAATGCAGAAGGATAGGAATGCCCAGTTTATGATTGCTGAGGTTGAAGAAGTCATGCTTCCTTATCCGGGAGAACCCAAAGAAGCAGAAGCAACGCCTATTGAGGAAGGTAAATTCCTGATAGAAAAGGAAGAGGAAGTGGAATCTCAAGTCCGGGTTTCCACCAAGGAATATGTTATCCGTAAAGGAGACACGCTTTCTCAAATTGCCCAAGAGCATCTAGGTAAGGCCTACCGCTGGAAGTACCTCTATGAGCTTAACAGGGATAGGATAAAAGACCCCAATAGGCTGAGAGTAGGGCAAAAGATAATCATTCCTATTGAATAAAAATGAACTATCCAGACTGGGCGCTGATGGTTTTATTGATAGAAAAAGTAGCTGGAGCATAATGGCAAGAGGCCAAAGATGATAAAAGCACTGGGAATAATAATGCTGGTTTTACTGATACTCGTTCTTTTTGTCGCTTTCGCTAAAGAGCGCGCAAGCAGCTTATTTGATAGGAATAAGGCTGGCGTAAAGGAAGAGCAGATCATAGGCCGTTTTTCTGGATTCAATCCCCGCGTCAAAGAGATACAGCATGTTTTGAAAGAAAGCGGTTTTTATGCGGGGGCCCTTGACGGCATCATGGGGGAGAAGACCCGTCAGGCTATCAAAGCCTTTCAGAAAGCCAAGGGATTAAAGCCCACGGGCAAGATTAACCAGGAAACACATTTGACTCTCAATAGGATAAAAGAAAATCCGCCCCCCCCAGGCAGAAATCCGGCGGCTGGAGAAAAAGATATTGTCAAGAAACCGAAATCCGATACTAAATCTATCGCGGCATCAAATAAAAAGAAAAGCGCGGTTGAGGATGAAATCATGGGATACCGCCTGCAGTCCAAAAGCAGGACGAAAAAGATACAATCGGCTTTAAGCAAAGCCGGATTTTATAAAGGGGAAATTGACGGTAAGGCCGGCCCTTCGACACAGCAGGCCATAAAGGCTTTCCAGAAATCCAAAGGGCTCTCTGCCGACGGTATTGTCGGAGACAAGACATGGCAGGAGTTAAGCGCTTATTTAAAAGACTACAGCCCTTCACGAAATTAGCTAGAGGGCTGTTGATTACAGTGATTTTAGAATAGATTATAAAGGGCGGCAGGCAGGGGGTGACGCCCTAAAAAGACTAAAAAAGGAGGAGGAATGGCTTTAAGGTTATTGTTTCTGTTTTGCCTGGTTTTACTTTTGTCAGGTTGCGCGAGTACGCATAAAAAATCATCTGATCAAGTGCAGCAACTTCAAGGCCGCATCAGTCTCCTTGAGAGCGAATTGCAGAAAAAAGATCAGGAAATCAGCAGTCTAGAAGGCGGATTAAGAAAAACTCAGGGTTTTTCGTCCGGTTCTTATAAGTCAAAGACAGGAAGCTCTAGCGAGGCGCCGTTATCCGTACGGCAGATACAGGCGGCTTTAAAGAATGCCGGTTATTATAAAGGTGCCGTTGACGGGCAGATGGGCCCCAAGACAAGAGAGGCCATCAGGGCCTTTCAGAAAGCCCGCGGCCTAAAGGCGGACGGCATAATAGGCAGAAAAACCTCACAAGAGTTACGGAATTATTTGTCGCATTGAAAAAAAATTTTCTCTTGACATAAAATTAAATGTCAGTAAAATTATTTTATTACTGCCGTTCTTTTTAAAAAATGGAAATGACGATGACGGATGATGGCTTTTTAATCCATAGAATAGAATATTAAAGATTTTTTTGGGTGCGGCTTCATAATCAAAAGTTATCCTCTTCTGAAATTCCAATGAAGTCATTTCATGGTAACAACCTTTCCTGACATTCCGTATTAACCCATTCGTTTACGGAAACCGAGCGCATCAGAGTTGTTTCATTAACGTTAAAATTCTTCAAACACTTATCTCAATTTCCTAAAAGAAAAGAGAAAAGGAGGCCACGGTGAAGAAAGAATATCCTTATTTGAGGGACCCTAGGGTGATTTCTGAAATCAGAAAGCACCAGTGGATTGAAAGTGAAAAGGCAGGCCGGGAGATCGGGTTTGGCACGGCTGCCCTCGATTGGATTACTAAATACGGTCAAGCCTGGAGAAAAGTCCATGCTGTGGATATAAAAGGCCAAAAAGTTCTTTTGGAGCAGCGTAAGTATCGCCGTTTTCCCTTAAGAAGCACTGCGGCTTTAACGTACGGGAATGCGGTTTTTCCGGTCAAGACGGTTGATGTCAGCGGCCTAGGCATTCTTTGTAAAACAAAAGAGCCATTACTAAGAGGTAGCCCTGTTGTGATTCAGTGGCCCTATAAACTCAGCCCTAAAAGCGCTCTTTCCTTTGATGCGACAGTGGAGCGTATTTGCGAGCATAAAGATACTGAAGGAGAATATACCCTGTTGTTGAAATTCAATGACTTTACGCGAATGAAAATAGAGAACTTCGAGTTTTTAGAGTTGAATCAGAGGCCTCTTTCCCGGAAAAATTAACCCTCCGATTCCCCGGCCTGAAGACTAAGGGTATGCTGTAGGGTGATGCTGAGCACTTCGCTTTCGCTCAGTGTCCTTCAGCGAAGTGTCCTGAGCTTGCCGAAGGAAGCGGCGTATACCTGCGCCGCCAACGTATCAAGATTGACGGAAAATCTGTGTAATCTTAAATAATCTGTGTAATCAGAGAGCGCTGATATAGTTTTTAAGAATTTTTCAGCGCTCTCACCGATTGTGCTTGACAAGAAGCCCAAAACTTATTATAGTAATTGATGGGTTATGTAATATGTTTGGGTTCGGAAAGATTTTTTTCTGAAGGGTAACACGGATGGTCGGGCCGCCATCTGCATAAATAAGCAGGTGTCGGCTTTTTGTTTTATAGGGCGTCACTAAAGTGCCGCCCCAAGGAAAGGAGACGCTTTATGGAATGGCAGAATGTTCCCAGTCCCGAGGAAATTATTGATGTAGGAAAGAAAAAATTTGGCAGGTATAAGAGGATGTTTCCCTGGATTATCCTGGGGTTCTTTCTCCTCATAGGCTTAAGGGGCGTTATCTATTCTATTGGCCCTGATGAGGTAGGTGTCATTCAGAGATTCGGAAAATACATAGGACAGAGCTCACCCGGCCTGCATGCGAAGATTCCTTTCGGCATTGACAGGGTCACCCCGATAAAAGTCGAGAAGATCTTCAAGGAAGACTTCGGCACCAGGACCTCCGTGCCTGGCCAGCGCCGGGACTATTCTGGAAGTTATGTGGATGAATCCATGATGTTGACCGGGGATCTTAATATTCTGGATGTGCGCTGGATTGTGCAATTCAAGATAAAAGACCCGGTCAAATTGCTTTTTGCCGTGCGTGACCCGCGGGATAATATCCGGGATATCTCAGAGGTGGTGATGCGCCGCTTTGTGGGGGATTACAGCGTGGATTCGGTCTTGACCACAAAGAGGGAAGAGGTTGACCATTTGGCCCAGCAGGAGATGCAGAAGGTTTTGGATGAGTATCAGACAGGCGTGCACATTGTGACGGTGAAACTGTTGGATGTCAACCCTCCTGAAAAAGTCAAGCCTGCCTTTAATGAAGTGAATGAAGCCAAGCAGGAAAGAGAAAAGCTGATCAATCAGGCCTGGGAGGCTTACAATAAAGTCATACCCAAAGCCAGAGGTACAGCGGAAAAGACGATACGCGAAGCAGAAGGCTATGCCCTGGATAAGGTCAACCGCGCCAAAGGAGAATCCGAGAGATTCCTGGCAACGCTTGCGGAGTATAAAAAAGCTCCTGAAATCACCAAAAAGAGATTGTATTTGGAGACATTAACCAACGTTCTTCCCAAGGCCAAAGAGAAGTATATTCTTGATCCGAGAGAATCTTCGATCTTGCCGCTGCTTAAGATCGGCCAGAAAGGGGGCGAATAAAGATGAAAGGTAAATGGTCAATCGTAGCAGGAATCGTTATCGCATTCATCACACTGATCTTGCTGGCCCTTGTCAGCGGAACGCTGTTTATCATTGATGAAACACAGCAGGTGGTGATCACCCAATTCGGTAAACCCGTAGGTGGGACGCTTGCGTCAGCCGGATTGCATTTTAAAACACCGTTCATCCAACAGGCGCACTTTTTTGAAAAGAGGCTTCTGGACTGGGACGGAGACCCCAACCAGATTCCCACTAAGGATAAGAAATATATCTGGGTGGATACTATGGCGCGCTGGAAGATAACGGATGCCCTCAAGTTCTTGCAGTCCATGGGTAATGAGCTCGGAGCCCAGAGCCGGCTGGATGATATCATCAATTCTGCGACCAGAGATGCGGTAACCAGTCATCTGCTGGTTGAAACCGTAAGAAATACCAACCGTATCTTAGAGGAAAAGGAAGAGGGGGAGGATGTGATCGTTACGGAGGAGGCGCTGGAGCGCATTGCGGTAGGAAGACATAAGCTGACGCGCGCCATATTGGAGAGGGCCAAGTCCCTGGCTCCTCAATACGGGATTGAGATTATAGATGTGCGCATCAAACGCGTCAATTACATAGAAGATGTGCGTAATAAAGTCTATGACCGCATGATCTCCGAACGTAAGCGCGCCGCAGAGAAATACCGCTCCGAAGGCCAGGGTAAATCCGCGGAGATTCAGGGCCAGGTAGCCAAGGAATTGAAGCAAATCACCTCTGAGGCATACCGCAAAGCCCAGATCATTACCGGTAAGGCAGATGCCGAGGCAGTCAGCATCTACGGCCAGGCCTATAGTCAGGATCCCGAATTCTATGCTTTCCTGAAGACGATGGAAAGCTACATGAATACCATTGACGATAAATCTACCGTCATTCTGACGACAGATAGCGACTACTATAAGTTCCTTAAGACACTAAAGTAATACTTTGCGTTTCTTAAAAATGGGGCCAGCTTTATTTTTTCAAAAATAATGATGGCCCCATTTACTTAATTTCCTTTGAATTTAAGCAGGTCTTGTATATAATAGGAATTAATGAAATTTAAGCTTCAATTTTCAGTTAACAAATGGCTTAAGTGCGGCTTGATTTTCGTTCTTACCATATGCCTGGCCGGCTGTAGCCAGTCGAAAGAGTTGTGCACCCTCACTCTCACCATGAGCCTCGCAGAACATGAGTGGAAGGTCTTTCGTGAGAGAATATTCCCGCCTTTTGAAAAAGAGCACAATGTAAAGATTCATGCGTATCAGATTGAATCAGGCCAGCTCGCCACAAAGCTTGAGGCATTGGAGGCTGCCGGTAAACAGAAGATAGACCTTTTTGCCCAGGACAATATGAGCCTGGCTCTTCTCATTAATAAAGGTTTGGTTTTAGACCTTTCAGAATACGAATCCCGGATACCTCAACAGACCCTGCCTAATCTTGTAACATCATGCAAGTTTAACGCAAGACTGATGTTTATGCCTTTTCGGCCCAATGTCCAGATTGTTTATTACAATAGCGAAGCCTTTGAAAAATACAACTTACAAATTCCCGCGACATGGGAGGAGCTTTTAGATGTCGCCAGGAAATTCAAAGAACAGGAGGGCGAGGGCCGGGTTCTCTTAAAGGCCTTTGGCGGAAATCCTACGGCAACTCAAATTTATGAATTTGTGCTTCAGGCAGGAGGGGATCCGTATCATTTTGATGACGCAGGCTGCATAGCAGCCTTTAAATTTCTGCAGGAGCTCTGGCCGTACGTATCAGAAGAATCCCGTCGGGCTAAGTGGGACACGACCAATGAGATCCTCGGCCAGCAGCAGGCTTATCTTGCCCAGAACTGGCCGTTTGGGATCGCGATCCTGATTCAAGAGTATCAGCTTCCCTTTATCAAAACCTACAGCGGCTGGGCCGGGCCCCAGGGAGAATATCATGTGATCGGAGGGGATTGTTTTGGAATCCCTAAAAACAGCCGGCAAAAAACACTGGCTCTTGAATTCATTCGTTATGTGCAGTCCAAAGACGTGCAGGAGATTTTACTTTCTGAACTGGGTTGGCCTTCCATAAGAGAAGATGTGGTCGCGCAAGTAGAAACTTGGCAAAAACCGTATTTTGAAGCTGTGCAGGAAGCGCTTCGCCACGGTGTTTTCAGAAAAAATGCCACCTGGTGGCCGGCGTATGCAAAATATATTTCAGAGGCCTTCAGAGAAATCGTCATTGAAAAAGCGCCGGTTGAAGAAACGCTTAAAATTTACAAGGAGAAACTAAGAAAAGAAAAATCTCTTTATGATGAATAGGGCTATAAAAAAATATTATTTCGAGGTGCTATGTCTTCTGCCGCTGATTATTTTTCTTTTGTTTTTGACGCTGGTGCCGATTATAAGCGTTATCACTTTAAGTTTTCAAGCCCCAGCCTCTTTGGGCGGGAACGCTCAACTTTCCCTTACGCACTATAGTGAGCTTCTCAGCCAGAAGGCGTTCAGGGATGCATTTTTCAATACCTTGATTATTGCGGGGGTCAGTCTTATGTTAGAGGTGGGGTTGGGGCTTGTATTGGCTTTGATTTTCTCTAAAACTTCCAGGGTTTTGCGTTTTTTGCGGGTGATATTTATTTTGCCGCTGGCTATCCCTACGGCCGTTGTCGGCGTGATCATGGGATATCTTTTTTCAAATTCCGGCTGGATCAACCGCATACTGGAGGATGCGGGCCTGATACAATCCTCCATCTACTGGATGTCAGGAGGCCTTAAGTCTTTAATGATGGTCAGCCTCGCGGATACCTGGAAGGTGACCCCTATTGTGATGTTGATACTTCTGGCCGGCCTTCAATCCATAGATCCTTCGCTCTACAAAGCAGCCCGCATGGATGGCGCAGGGACTTTTTATATCTTTAGAAGAATAACGCTTCCCTTGCTTATGCCTTCCATAACGGCGGCCGTGATTATCCGCGGGATAGATGCTTTCAGGATCTTTGCTCTTCCTTTAATCCTGATGGGCCAGAATCTGAAGGTCATCGGCACGTACGCCTATTTGGAATATGCTGAGTTTAATAATCCCTATACGTCTGCAGCCAGTTCTGTTATATTGCTGGTTATGATTCTTGCAGCCGTGTTTATTTACATCAGGGTCGCGGGGAAGAGAGGGATGGTTATCGCATGAATCGAGTCATTAAACAAGCGGCATTCTGGTTTCTTGTTTTCATCTTTGTCGCGCTCCTTTTATTTCCGCTTTATATCTTGTTTAAAATCTCGATAAGCGCGCCGCAGGATATCTTTGTGCCAAGACCCCCTTATCTTATCCGGCATATGACACTGGAGCATTTCAGGGATATTTTTTCTTCGGGCCAGGCGTTACTTTCTCCGCTTTTAAAAAGCGTTATCACGGCATTTCTGACGAGTGTCTTGAGCCTGCTCATTTGCGTTCCGGCTGCCTATGCGATCTCAAAGTTTCATTTCAGAATCAGATATGCCCTGGTGCTGCTCATTTTCATGACGCGCATGATTCCCGAAGTCAGCATCGCGCTTCCCATTTCGATAACCTTTATCAAAATAGGCCTTTTTGATACGACGCTGGGCTTGATTCTGGCACACCTGGTGAGAATCCTTCCCATCAGTTGTTTTATCTTAGTCGGCGTATTCTGTGCCTTTCCGGCAGAACTAGAAAGGCAGGCTTTTATCGACGGCGCTTCCCGCGTCAAAGCCTTTATAAGAGTGGTGATGCCTTTGACGCTTGGCGGCATAAGCGTTGCGGGAATATTTTCTTTTCTGCTTTCCTGGGATGAATTCGTCTATGCTTCGTATCTGTCTTTGGCAAAGCCCACCATGCCGCTTAAGATGTATTACTATATCTCGCGGGGCGATATTTTTTCTTCTGCCACGTATGCCGTAATAATTACTCTGCCAGTCCTGATTCTGACATTGGCCTTGCAGAAATACATAAAGCCGGATTATCTTACCGGCGCCATAAAAGGTTAAAGGTCTATGCCTGCGCTACGTCTGGAAAATGTCTCCAAGGTGTTCGGAAAAACAAAAGCGCTCTCAGAAATAAATCTGGCAATAGAAGAAGGGACTTTCTGTGTGATTCTGGGGCCGTCAGGTTGCGGAAAATCGACGTTGCTTAACCTGATTGCCGGATTGGAAGAGGTAACCGAGGGGAAGATTTTTTCGGAAGACAAGGATATAACAGGCTTGGCCCCGCAAAAAAGAAATATGGCCATGGTTTTTCAAAGCTATGCGCTTTATCCGCATCTCTCGGTTTTTGAAAATATTGCCTTTGGCCTGCGTCTCAGAGGAGAAGGAACACAGGAGATAAAGGCTAAAGTGGAGAATGTCAGCCGGAGCCTGAACATAGAGGATAAGCTAAGCAGGTTTCCTAAAGAACTCTCCGGAGGAGAAAGGCAGCGCGTGGCAACGGGCCGGGCGATTGTACGTAACCCGCAACTTTTCCTTTTTGATGAACCCCTCTCCAACCTGGATGCGCGGCTGCGCATGGAATTGCGTTCGGAATTCATCAGGCTGCATCAGCGTCTTCATAAGACGATAATCTACGTCACTCATGATCAGGTGGAGGCGCTTGTTTTGGGAGAGATGGTTGTGGTTCTAAAAGGAGGCATGGTTCAGCAGGTTTCCACACCTCTGGCTCTTTACAGTGATCCCGCAAACCTTTTTGTCGCAGGGTTTATCGGTACGCCCCCGATGAACATATTGAGGCTTAAGGTCAAAAAGGCAGAGAACACCCTCAAGTTGGTAAGGGAGGAGTTGGTTCTTGATGCGCCTGGAGATTCTCAAGGGATTCTTGAAAAATATGTGGATCAGGAGATCTTTTTTGGCTTCAGGCCCAGCGCTGCAAAAATAGACCCGCGCTCAGGCATAAAAGGAGAGGTTGTCTTTACCGAGACTATTGCAGAGGTCACTTATGCTCGTATCAAGATTCATCCTGAGATCGAGATTAACATAAAAGTAGATGAGCCGGTTATTCCGCAGAGCTTGGTGCGATTGGCCATAGAGGAGGCCAAGTCTTACTTATTTGGCAGAAGCGGAGAAAGGATTTAGGTTTGTTATGAAAAGATATGTTTATTGGATACTCATTTTAGGCTTGGCTCTGATATTAAGTTCCTGCGCCACAACCCCTATCCAGGCTCCGGCCCCTGTGGTAAAAGAAGCTTATCCGGTGCCTACGGGGCCCATCGTGCGCCATGACGTTTTTCACACGGTGGCCCCGGGAGAGACGTTTTGGCGTATCGGCAAGATGTACGATGTCAAAGTAGCGGATATTATGCGGGCCAATAATATCGCCAGGCCCAAAGAACTAGAAATGGGGCAGCGTTTGGTTATTCCCCGCGCCGCACCCATAAAACCGGTTATCACTCTATATCGTTCCAATAAATGGAAGTATATCATCATTCATCATAGCGCAACGGACGACGGGGACGCGCTTTCCTTAAATAATCTGCATTCCCGGCGCGGTTTTGCCGGGTTGGGTTATCACTTTGTAATTGATAATGGCAGTTCCAGTAAAGTTGACGGTCAGATAGAGAGTTCGCCGCGCTGGATCAAACAGCAGGACGGTGCCCACTGCAAGGCCGCCGGCATGAATCATAAAGGCATAGGTATCTGCCTGGTCGGTAACTTCAGCAAGGAAAGGGTCTCACGCAACCAGATGGATTCCCTGGTCTATCTTGTCAATACCCTCAAGAAATACTACAGGATTCCCGACAAATGCATCCTGGGCCACGGCCAGGTGCCGGGAGCCAGGACCGAATGCCCCGGTAATTATTTTCCCTGGAGTGAATTCAAAAACCGCCTAAGATAAAATACCCCCTCGGTGTCAGGCATCCGATTACACAGATTAAATCTGCTACGAGATAATCTTTGTAATCTTAAATAATCTGTGTAATCAGAGAGCGCTGATATAGTTTTTAAGAATTTTTAAGCGCTCTCAAAAAAAACTTGACATACCCCCAGGGGGTATGTTAGACTATAATCAGGAGAAGAGGATGGACTTACTTTGTTGACTAAGTACTTTTTTTAAAGTAAGAGGTGAAAAGTGAAGCGGAAAACGACACATAGGGAGAGCCTCGTTGCGTTAAAGAGGATAGAGGGCCAGGTCAAAGGCATCCAGGGGATGGTTGAAGATGAAGCGTATTGCATAGACATTATTATTCAGATTCATGCCGCCATCCATGCCTTATACCGGGTAGGAGAAAAGATTTTTGTTAAGCATATCGAGCATTGCGCTATGGATGCTTTCTTAAACAAGTCAAAAAACAAGAAAATAGAAAAGATTAACGAGATCATGAGAGTCATAAAGAATCTGCATAATTTGAGTTAAAAGAGCCAGAGAGGCGATGAAAAAAATAGTCGTAATATTTTTAGGCCTTTTTTCAATATTTCTTAATAGCCACTTATTGTATTCTCAAGAGCCTCTCTTTTTGAATCCGCTTATTGAGGAAGCCAAGAAGAATAATCCCGAGATCCTGGCGGCAAGAAAACGCTATGAAGCGGCCAAGGCGCGCATCCCCCAGGCGAGGTCTTTGGAGGACCCTGTGATCGGGCTGAATTTTCAGAGGGCCAAAGGTAATCCTTTGAATTTGGATTCATCGCCGGCCATGGAAAGGATGCTTTCTCTGTCCCAAATGCTCCCCTGGTTCGGGAAGTTGCCCTTAAAAGGAAAAATCGCGCTTGTAGAATCGCAGATGTTTGCCGCTGAATACAAGGACAAGGAGTTGGAAATTACCAACGAGGTAAAGAACGCCTATTATGTTTTATTTATGAATTATAAAGAAATAGAACTGAAGGAGGAAGGCCTCAGGTATCTAGAGAACGCCGCAAAGATAGCCGAAGCCAAATATATTGTGGGTGAGATCGCTCAGGAAGATATCATTAAAATAGACCTTGAAATCGCCAAGCTTAGCAATGATATCGTCAATCTAAGGCAGGAAAAGGGCGCCAAAGAAACGCGGCTCAACAGTTTATTAAACAGGCCGCCCGAAAACACTTTAGGAAGGCCTTTTTTAGAAGAAGGCGCCGCATTATTGGCCATGGACATAGCCTCACTGTACAAGATGACTCTGGAAAATCAACCGGGCTTGCTCATCTTTTCTTATGCGATAGAAAGAAATAAATATGCAAAATCCCTGGCAAAAAAAAGTTTCTTTCCGGATTTAATGGCCGGCATAGCCATGCGGGGGATCACGGCGGGCGCCATAGGCCCCTGGGATTTGATGTTGTCTTTTACGGCTCCGTTGTGGTTTTGGTCTAAACAGCGCTACGAAGTCAAAGAAGCCATAGCTAACCTGGAACAGGCACAAGCCGCTTATCAGGCCATGAAGAATAAGGCGCTGGCTGAAACCAAAGATCTCATGACAAGAACGGCTATCTCCGTGAACAAAATAAATCTGTATAAGAATAATCAGATACCCCTTTTGAAGAGCTCTATTGAGTCTTTGCTTTCTTCTTATCGCGCAGGCCAAGGCGATGTTATGATGTTACTGGACAGCGAAAGGATGCTCATTGATGCGAGGATGGATTATTATAAGGCTTTGGTGGTATATCACATGAATCTGGCGGATTTGGAAAGTCAGGTGGGCGTGGAGTTAAGCGAGGTGAAACAATGAAAAATAACATACGAAGATTCGCGATTTTAATCTTAGGCCTGATGGTGGTTTTGCATTTCTCTGTTTTGGCCTTGGCTCAGGAAGGCAAGAAGAAGCACAAAATCCTTTATTACCGCAATCCCATGAACCCTTCTGTTACATCCGAGGTTCCGGCAAAGGACCCTATGGGAATGGATTACATCCCCGTATATGAGGAAGAAGATGCTCCTGCAGCCGGCGCAGAAAGCGAGGCCGCAAATATCGTTAAGTTAAACGAAAGGGATATATCTTTGGCAGGTGTTGTCTCCGAGCCGGTTGCCGTGAGGCATTTATTTAAAGAAATCCGCACCGTAGGCAGAGTCGCTTATGACCCGGAATTATATAAAGCCGAAGAGGAACTGCTTCAGGCTTTTGGGATGAGGAAGAGTTTAGAAAAGAGCGAAATCCCTGAAATAAAAGAACGCGCGGATGCCCTGGTTGAGGCTGCAAAACTTAAATTGAGGCTCATGGGTTTAGAGCAGGAGCAGATTGAGGAGGTTTCGCTTCAGAAGGAACCCGACCGCAGCCTCATTATTTCCGATAAAGAAAATCCTTATGTCTGGGTTTACGCCGATATATATGAATTTGAATTAAGCTGGGTGAAGGTAGGCCAATCCGTGAAAGTAGAAGCCATAAGCTTTCCCGGCGAAGAATTCAGCGGCGAGGTTTCCGCCATAGACCCAGTTTTAAATCCTATGACGCGCTCCGCACGTATCAGAGTAAGAATAGGCAATCCTGAGTTGAAATTAAAACCGCAGATGTATACGGATATTTTTATTGAAGCGTATCTTGTGGATAAAAAGGGAGAACACAGGTCTGCTTTGGCCATACCGGTGGATGCTGTTCTGGATACAGGCATGCGTAAGTTGGTTTATCTGGATTTAGGAAAGGGGTCGTATCTGGGAAAAGAGGTAAAAAGCGGCCCTAGAGCAACGGCTTATGTTGATGGCCAAAAACGAGATTTCTATCCGATTGAGGCCGGGTTAAAAGAAGGCGATAAGGTTGTTATAAAAGCGAACTTTCTGATTGATTCGCAAAGTCAGTTGAGCGGCGTGGCTGCCAGTGCCTACAGTGGTGCCTTGGGCGCCCAAGAAGAGATAGTGCCGGCCGCAGCGCACCAGCATTAGAGAGCAAAAAATGTTAGATAAGATAATTGAGAGTTGTTTAAGAAACCGATTCCTCGTCATCTGCGTGTTTGTGCTCATTATCTTCTGGGGCATATTCTCGATAAGAAATACACCTATTGATGCTATCCCCGATATCGCAGAGCTGCAGGTTATTGTGTTCGCAGATTGGCCGGGAATAAGCCCTAAGGATATCGAAGACCAGGTGGTTTATCCGCTGACCACCCGGCTTTTAGGCACGCCCGGCGTAAAAGTTATTCGTTCAAGTTCAGGTTTTGGTATCGGTATGATCAACCTTATTTTTAAGGAAGGAGTTGATTATTACTGGGCGAGAACCCGCGTATTGGAAAGGCTCAATTTTGCAACCTCAGATTTGCCGGTGGGTGCCATGGTTTCACTGGGCCCGGATGCTACGGCCCTGGGCCAGATTTACTGGTATACGGTTGAGAACGGTTATTATTGCCTCCAGCATCCTGCCCGGGCTTACGAGGAGCCCGGAAAATGCCCTATTGATGGTAGCTCTTTAGTGGCTTCGTCTTATGATTTAAGCGAATTGCGTTCCATCCAGGATTGGTATGTGCGCTATCAGCTAAATTCGGTTCCAGGTATTTCAGAAGTCGGCTCTGTCGGCGGTTACGTCAAACAATACCAGATAGACGTAGACCCGAACAAGCTGCTGGCCTATGAAATAAGATTGATGGATGTCATTACGGCGCTCAGGCGTTCGAATATTGACGTGGGGGCAAAGGTCTTTGAGCAAGGGGGCGTGGAATTTATTATTAGGGGCGTCGGCTTTATCAAGAAGATAAAAGATATAGAGGATAGTGTCATCTCCGCGCATAACGGTACACCCCTTTACGTAAAGAATATAGGCACGGTGACTCTGGGGCCGGATTTTCGCCGAGGCGCACTAGATAAAGAGGGAACAGAAGTCACAGGAGGCGTCGTTTTAATGCGTTTCGGAGAAAATCCCTTAACGGTGATTAAGGCCATAGAGAAGAAAATAAGCGAACTTTCCGTCGGCCTGCCTGCGGGCGTGCGGATTGTGCCTTTTTACAACCGCACGGGCCTGGTGAGCCGGGCTATCAAAACTCTAAAAGATGCCCTTGTACAGGAAGTCCTGATTACGGTTTTTGTCATTGGGGTGTTTCTGCTTCATTTCTGGGGCAGCTTGATTATTTCCATTGTTCTTCCCATAGGCATCCTCATCGCTTTTATATTCATGCGCCTCTTCGGCGTGGATGCCAATATCATGTCTTTGGGGGGCCTTGCCATTGCTATCGGAGTGATGGTTGATTCCGGATGCATCTTGGTTGAGAATATTTATCGTAAGATCGCCGAACGCAGGGCCCAGCGGAACCTATTCACACTCCCTGCCGAGGAAAGGCTTGAAGTCTGCGTGGCGGCAGCCCAGGAAGTGGGCAAGCCCGTCCTTTTTTCCTTGCTCACGACGATTGTCGGGTTTATTCCGGTTTTTGTCTTAACCGGCCAGGCAGGAAAGCTTTTCAGGCCCCTTGCCTTTACCAAGACCTTTGCTATGGTGGCAGCGGCTATTATCGCCCTGACTTTATTGCCCACCTTGTCTTACTACTTATTAAGAGGTAGATTACGATTGGCAGACAATAACGCCACTTCCCGAGCGCTGTTAAAGATTTATAGGCCTGTCATCAACTGGGCTTTGATACACAAGAAAATAATCGTATTCATCTCTTGTATCCTGCTCATTCTTGGGGGCCTCTTTGCTTCGTTCATGAAGCAGGAGTTTATGCCCCCTCTAAATGAAGGAGACCTGCTGTTTATGCCGGTTTTATTGCCCGGCGCTTCTTTTACCCAGGTGCAGGAGGTATTAAAAAAACAGGATATCATCATAAAAAATGAATTTTCTCAGGAAGTCGAATGGGCCGTAGGTAAGCTTGGCCGGGCCGAAACAGCGACGGACCCGGCACCCGTGACAATGATTGAGACGATAATCCACCTGAAACCGCCAGGCTTGTGGCGAAAAGGGCTCACGCGCGAGAAATTAATAGAAGAAATCCAGGAGAAGACG
This sequence comes from Candidatus Omnitrophota bacterium, assembly GCA_043814315.1. Classification (GTDB taxonomy): domain Bacteria; phylum Omnitrophota; class Gorgyraeia; order Gygaellales; family Profunditerraquicolaceae; genus JBDRKE01. The sequence goes on along the minus strand of JBDRKE010000016.1, from coordinate 14,032 downwards.
AGGATTCCCGGAGTCAGTCCGATCATGACCCAACCCATAAGGAATAGGATTGATATGTTGGCCACAGGCATCCAGACACCCGTCGGAATAAAGGTTTTTGGCTCCGATTTAAAAACCATCGAAGGAATAGCCATTGAGATAGAGAAGGTGGTCAGTCATATTAAAGGAGCGGTATCACCGTTTGCCGAGCGCTTCGGAAGCCTGCCTTATTTTGAGATAGAAATAGATAGAATTCAGGCCTCGCGTTACGGGCTTAGAATAGACGATATCCAGGAGATCATCACGACGGCTATTGGGGGTGTTAATCTGACGACCACCGTCGAAGGACGAGAGCGCTATCCGGTAAGGGTCAGGTATATGCGGGAATTAAGGGATAATCCCGAAGCCTTGAACAGGATATTCGTTTCCAGTATGACGGGAGAGCAGGTTCCCTTAAGCCAGGTCGCCAGGCTTAAAAAGGTTACAGGGCCCTCTATGATTCAATCGGAGAACACCCTTCCCTACGCGCGCGTATTCGTTAATGTCAATCAGGAATTAATCGGACTGGTTGATTTTGTGAAATCGGCGCAAAAGGCTGTCGATGAAGAAATAAAAAGCGGCAGGATAAAATTGCCTCCCGGTTATTTTATCAGTTGGTCAGGTCAGTTTGAATCCGAAATAGAATCGCGGCGCAGGCTCATCCCCTCCTTAGCTATATGCTTAGTCGTCATCCTTCTGCTTCTCTATATGGCATTTAAATCCTTCACTTCCCTGGCCGTTGTTGCCACGGGCTTGCCCATTTCTCTTATAGGCGGCATCATTCTCTTATTCGTGCTGGGATTCAAGTTCTCAACCGCCGTGTGGGTTGGTTTCATTGCCTTGTTTGGGGTCGCAACAGATAATGCCGTAGTGCTGGTTTCTGTTTTAGATCAGCTTTTTAGAGAGAAAGTTGCGCAATCGATAAAGGATATCCGCTCAACGGTCATAGCAGGATGCGTTTTAAGGATTAGGCCGATTATGATGACCACTATGACGACGATTATCGCCCTTATCCCCGTGATGCTTTCCACAGGAACAGGTTCTGAGATCATGAAGCCTATGGCCTCTCCGACGGTAGGTGGCCTGGTTACCGCGACCTTATCTAACTTGGTCCTGGTTCCTGTTTACTATTGCTGGATAAAAGAAAGGCAATTTAACCGAAGGCAGATAAAGGAGGTGTCGAAATGGTAAAGAAAATAGGTGTGGGTCTGGTTGTAGCTGCGTTGATTCTTGGGGTAGCTTCCTTTGTATTGGCTCAAACAGAAGAATGCGATACAAAGAGCGAGGCGGTTAAAATAGCTGATGTGCAGGAAGCGGGTAATAAGATTTGTCCGGTAAGCGGGGAGGAGATTAACGAAGAGACCAAAGCAACCTACGAATATCAGGGAAAAGTTTACAATTTTTGCTGCGCCGGATGCCTCGAAGAGTTTAAAAAAGATCCCGAGAAATATATTAAGAAAGTAGAAGAAGAGTTGCAGGCAAAGCCCGAGGAAGAAAAGCAGGAAATGGGAATGATGCAATAGCATGAATCATCGCATCATGGCCGAGGTAGGCATAGAGGGCCTCATCATTTATAGGTCTATAAAAAAGTAAGCTGTTAGATTTTCTCATGAAATTCTCATCTTGCTGTGTTAAAATAAGGTTACATGCAGATACTTATTGTTGAGGATGAGAAAAAATTAGCGCACGCTTTGCGCCGTGGGCTCTTGGAAGAGAACTATGCGGTGAATCTGGCCTTTGACGGTGAAGTGGCGCTGGAAAAAAGCGATGTCAACGAGTATGATTTAATCATCCTTGACCTGATGATTCCTAAAGTCGACGGAATCGCCGTTCTGAAAAAATCCGTAAGTCCAACACGAGCATTCCTATCATAATCCTGACTGCCAAGAACAGCCCCGAAGATAAGGTCAAAGGTCTTGATGAAGGCGCGGATGAATGGTAGGTTAAATTTATATCAACAGGAAAGCCTCGTCCCGTTACAAAGTAGCTTTGTAACGAGACCCGACCTTTAGGGCGGGGTGTAACGGGGATTTACTTCTTATCCTCTTATCATCATCCGCGTGCTATAAATATCGCCAGTTGCATTGTGCGGTAATTTGATTTTCTGTGTAATGTTTAATGTGTAACGTGTCATGCGGGTGGAATGCAGCTATGTGGAATGGAAAGATTAAATATATCATTTGCCATATGCTTGGCAAATGAATCTTGAGCATTATGGTTTACCATTACACAATAAAACATTACACCAACATTACACATTACACTTTACACATTAAACAAATAATATGATGGGTATTATAATCTTTACCGATACACGTTTAACGATACGAGCTGCGTAACCGATGGACACATAACGATTTTTTGCAAGGAGGTAGGCATGATGACAGGACTAACAGCGATAAACGAAAAGGTCAGCAGGGAAAGCGCATTTGTCAATAATCTGGTTGGGGAAATCAAAAAAGTCATTGTGGGCCAGGATTACCTGATCAACAGATTACTCGTCGGAATCCTCGCCAACGGCCATATCTTGGTAGAAGGTGTCCCCGGTCTGGCCAAAACCTTAACCATTAAGACATTATCCCAGGCTGTCAACACCAGGTTCCAGCGGATTCAGTTTACGCCGGACCTTTTGCCTGCGGATTTGATAGGAACCCTGGTTTATAATCCCAAAGACGGCACCTTCAGCACTAAAAAAGGGCCGATCTTTTCCAACATCATCCTGGCGGATGAAATCAACCGCGCTCCGGCCAAAGTCCAGAGCGCGCTTCTTGAAGCCATGCAGGAGCGCCAGGTCACTATCGGTGAAAATACCTATAAGCTGGATGAGCCTTTTTTAATTATGGCCACGCAAAACCCAATCGAGCACGAAGGCACATATCCTTTGCCCGAGGCCCAGGTGGACAGGTTCATGCTTAAGATAAATATAACCTACCCCTCTATGGAAGAGGAGCATAGTATCCTTAAGAAAATGAGTTTTACCGACAAGAAAATAGAAGTCGGCAGGGCGATTGAGCCCCAGAATATCATCAGGGCCAGAGGCGTAGTGGATGAAATCTACATGGATGAGAAGATAGAGAAATATATCCTCGATATTGTTTTTGCGACCCGCGACCCGAAAAGATATCATCTGGATGAGTTGATAGGCCTGATTCAGTACGGAGCCAGCCCCCGCGCCACCATTTATCTGACGCTGGCAGCCAAGGCTTATGCCTTTACTCAAGGAAGAGGTTATGTAACCCCGCAGGATGTAAAGACTATAGGTGCGGATGTGCTCAGGCACCGCGTGATCGTCAGTTATGAGGCAGAGGCCGAGGAAAAGACTTCGGATGACATCGTGGCTAAAATATTTAGTGAAATAGAGGTCCCCTAGTGAAATCCTAAGCCCCAAGCACCAAATTCCAATTTATCAAATTCCAAACATGCAGGTTTCGGTCATTGGGATCTGTGATTTGGGATTTATTTGGGATTTGGAAATTGGGATTTGTTCAAATGATCCCTAAAGAAATCTTAAAGAATGTCAGGCGTATCCAGATCACCACCTCGCGCATGGTGACGGATGTATTTTCCGGCCAGTATCACAGCGTATTTAAAGGTAAGGGCATGGAGTTTGACGAGGTCAGGGAATACCTGCCGGGAGACGAGATACGCTCTATTGACTGGAATGTCACAGCCAGGATGGGCCACCCTTACATAAAGAAGTTTGTTGAGGAGAGAGAGCTGACGGTTATGCTGATTCTGGATATGTCGGCCTCATCGCTTTTCGGCACCGTCCGTCAGCTTAAAATGAAACTGGCTGCCGAAATCTGTTCACTTTTGGCTTTCTCCGCCATACGGAATAACGACAAGGTGGGGCTGATTATTTTTACCGACAGGGTGGAAAAATTCGTGCCTGCGCGTAAAGGTATGCGGCATGTCTTAAGGGTTATCCGCGAGGCGCTGTATTTTAAGCCCAAAGGATGCGGCACCGATGTGGCCTGCGCCCTGGATTATTTGAATAAGGTCACTCATCGTAAGACCGTTACCTTCATCATCTCGGACTTTTATGCCGCTAATTTTAAGAAAAAGCTAAGCGTCGCCAACAAGCGCCACGATATCGTTGCCATCACCATTACGGACCCGCGCGAACTGGAATTGCCTGACATGGGCATCGTGGAATTATATGATGCGGAAACACAAAAAAGTTACAGCCTGGATTCTTCGGATAAGAATTTGCGCATGAAATACGCTCAGGATTCCCTCCGGCGGTTCCGCGAAAGAAATATACTGTTTTGCTCTGTTAACGTAGATACGATCGATATCCGCACCGATACTCCGTATGCCCAAAGCCTGTTTAAATTCTTTAGGAAACGGAAAAGGAGAATTCATTGAAAAATCTCTTCCGCGGCATACTCCTGAGTTTTTTGATTTTGATGATACTTGGGTGCTTGGTACCTGTCTTAGCCCGGGACATAAAAGGAAATAATCTTCCCCTTACGGTTAAAACAGAAGTGGATAAGAAATCCCTTACCGTGGGTGAAAATATAAAGGTTACGGTTGTTGTATCAACCGCCTCGGATGGAAAGATAGAATTTCCCGATACCGATATCGATTCAGGATCCTTCGCCCTTAAAGACTTTGGACAAAAAGAGAGGAAGGTTTTCAATAGGAAGAAAATCATTCGCTGGTATATTTTTAATACCTACGCGATCGGCGAAATCCCTCTGCCGAAATTAACCTTAAAATACAAAAGAAAATCCGATAAAGACTGGAACAGCTATGAGATTCCCGGGCGGCCCCTTGAGGTCAGGAGCCTTCTTAAGGATTCTTCCGCCGCCAGACAACTGCGGGACATCAAACCTCCGTTGGAGTTACCTTCGCGCTTTAATCTTTTTTGGATAATAGTTCTGGTTTTCTGTGCGGTGATTCTTGTTTTCGCTTACAGATACTTCATAAACAAAAAACCGCTTCAACAGGTCGTCCGGCCCAAACTCAGGCCCGCGCATGATATCGCCTACGAACAACTGGAGGCCTTGCAGAAAAAAGACCTCATAAGGCAGGGTAAGACAAAAGAGTATTTCGTAGAAATCTCGGATATTATCAGGCATTATCTGGAGAACAGGTTCCGTTTCCGGGCGCCGCAAATGTCAACTGAGGAATTTCTCGCTAATGTCAGGGATTCCGCGCCCCTGATTAAGACGCATAAGGACTTGTTAAAGGATTTTTTGGTCTCCTGCGACCTGGTGAAATTCGCGAAATACATGCCTCGGGAAGAGGAGATAAATGCGGTTTATCTATCCGCCCAGAATTTTATCGATCAGACAAAGGAAGAGGCTTAAGAAGTGACATTTCATAATCCATTTGTTTTGCTATTACTGCCGTTTGCGGTCCTGGCGGTTTTTTATGCCCACAGGAGGAATAAATCGGGGGGTTTTCGGTTTTCCTCAGGAGAGCTTTTGTCTGACTTAAAAAGTTCTCTCAGGGTCGTTTTAAGCCGCAGGCTTTATCTATTGAGGATATTGTCAGTGGTCTTTCTCATTGTCGCGCTCACTCGTCCGCAGTCTCCCATAGCTCATTCCAAGATCGAGGCAGAGGGGATCGATATCGTGCTGGTCCTTGATTCCTCGACGAGCATGCTGGCAGAAGATTTCATAGTAGGCGGCAGAAGAGAAAGCCGTATTGAGGTGGTAAAGAATGCGGTGAGGGATTTTATAAAGGCAAGAAAAAATGACCGCATCGGCATCGTGACATTTGCCGCTAGGGCCTATACGGTCTGCCCCCTGACCCTGGATTACGACTGGCTTCTTAAAAATATCGACAGGATAAAATCCGGCATGATAGAAGACGGGACAGCCATCGGTTCGGGGATCGCTTCTTCTTTGAACAGGCTTAAAGATACGAAGGCAAAAAGCAAAGTCATCATCCTTCTGACCGACGGCCGTAACAACGCAGGAAAAATTGCCCCTCTGACAGCCGCAGAAGCAGCCCTTGCCTTAAAAGTCAAGATTTACACGATCGGTGCCGGCTCCAAAGGGCTGGTCCCTTATCCGGTAAGAGATTTCTTCGGCAACAAGGTGTACCAGCAGGTTCAGGTGGATATTGATGAGGATACCCTTATGAAAATCGCCTCCGTAACCGCAGGTAAATACTTTCGCGCCACGGATACGCAAAGTTTAAGGGACATTTACAGCGAGATCGACAAGTTAGAAAAAACAGCCTTCGAACATAAAGGCTACCTGGAATATAACGAATTGTTCCCGGTTTTTCTTATTCCGGGCTTGATATTCCTGCTTATGGAAATGGTTTTATCCAACACCTATCTTAGGAAATTGCCATGAGGTTAGCCCAGCCGAACTTTTTCACTATTCTTCTGATAGTTTTAGCAGCCTTAGCCGTTTTTTACGCCTGGGTCTCTAAGTCGCGCAAAATGGCCCTGGAAAGGTTTGCCCAGAAAGAGCTTTTGAATGAGCTGCTTGACCGGATTCACCCCGCCAGGCAAAAGCTTAAAACAATGATGCTCATTGCCGCTGTTCTGTTTGGACTGCTGGCTTTGCTTCGGCCGCAATGGGGATTTCGCTGGCAGGAGGTTAAAAGGCGCGGCCTGGATATTTTAATCGCGTTGGATACTTCAAAAAGCATGCTTGCGGCTGATGTGAAGCCAAGCCGCTTAGAGCGTTCAAAATTGGCTATTCGGGATTTGACGGGAAACCTCAAAGGAGACAGGGTCGGATTGATTGCTTTTGCGGGGTCCGCATTTCTGGAGTGTCCCCTGACCGTGGATTATGGCGGTTTTCTTCTTTCGTTAGAGGCCCTTGACGCCAATATCATACCCCGAGGGGGCACATCCATTTCCAGCGCCATAAAAGAGGCCATCCGAAGTTATGAGGGAGGGCTCAACAAATACAAGGTGCTCATCATTATTACCGACGGAGAAGAGCATGAGGGGGATTCCTTGAGAGCCGCGGAAGAGGCAAAAAAAGCCGGTATAACGATCTTTTGCATCGGGATAGGAACAAAAGAGGGGGAATTGATTTCTCTTAGCCAGGAAGACGGCAGCTGGTCTTATTTGAAAGACAGGCAGGGTAACGTCGTCAAATCAAGGCTCAATGAATCTGTCCTGGAAAGAATAGCCTTGTCTACCGGAGGCAGTTACATACGCTCTACCTCCATGGAATTCGGCCTGGACTTACTCTATAGGGAAAAATTATCTAAAATGGAGAAGCGGGATTTTGAAAGCAGGCTCAGCAAGCTTTATGACGAACGGTTCCAGATTCCCTTAGGCCTGGCTTTAATACTCATTCTGTTTGAACCGTTCGTGACGGATAGAAGATCCCGTCTCACACAGGACCCGAAACAGGCTTGATGATGAAAAGAACCGTTCTCTTAATATTAATCGCCCTTTTTTTCTGTGTGGCCGTATCCATGGCTTATGCTGCCGACGCCGCTTCGACTGTGAAGAGGGCTAATAAGTTATACCGCCAGAAAAAATACAATGAGGCGCTCTCGTTATACAATCAGGCATTGACACAGGTCCCGGAGTCTTCTATTATAAACTACGATTTGGGCTCATGCGAATATAAGGAAGGCGATTTTGAAAAAGCAGCCAATTCTTTTAAGAAATCCCTTATGGCGCAGGATAAAAAACAGGAGGCGTGGGCCAATTTTAATCTGGGAAATTCCAAGTATAAGCTGGGAGAACTTAAGCAGCAGGCGGACCTTGACCAGGCGGTAAAATCCCTTCAGGAATCTGTCCATTATTATAAAAGGGCCGTAGAATTAGGCCCTAAAGACAATGACGCTAAAATCAATTATGAATTGGCTGACCAGTTATTAAGAGAGCTTCAAGAGAAATTAAAACAACAAAAGAATCAGGAGCAGGAACAAAAGCAGCAACAGGAGCAGCCAGAAAAGCAGCAGGAGAATAAACAGCAGGAGGGAGAACAAAAGCAGCCACAGAAACAGTCAAAAGAGCAGCAGGAAGATAAACAGCAGGAGGAAAAAGAAAAGCAGCCACAGGAAGAGGAGAATAAGCAGAAACAATCCTCAGAAGAACATCAGCAAGAAGAAAAGCAAAGACTTGAGGAACAGCTACAGCAAGGGGCCCGGGAACAGGATATTAAGGAAATGTCGCAGCAGGAAGCCAGAATGCTTTTAGAGGGTTTGCGCCAGGAAGAAAATGAAATCGGCAGGCTTAAAGATACAAGAAGGGGCGTTGCGGGGGACGTATTAAAGGACTGGTAGTTTAAATTCCAATGTCAAAATCCAAAATCCAAATTTCAAAACAAAAGTTTTTAGTTTTAAGTTTTGCGCTTTGCGCTTTGAGCTTTACGCTTGACTGTTTTGCCAGGGATGTTAATTTTGAAATAACGGTGGGCCGTCATAAGGTCTCCCTGGGTGAGCCGCTGGAGCTTAATCTGACCTTTTCCGACACGCAGAATATGCCGGCACTGCAGCTGCCTCCCCTGGAAGGATTCCAGTTGCGTTATTTGGGGCCTTCTACCAGGATGTCCATCGTCAACGGAAAGGTCTCCAGCTCTATAACCCATGTTTATACGCTGCTGCCGACAAAAGAAGGCATTTTCAAGATAGGCCCTTTTAAACTCGAATATAACAACGATAATTATTCTTCAAACTCAATTGACATCGAAGTGGTTAAAGGGCCGGTGCAAGGAGCGCCTTCTGAATCTCAACAGGGATCAGAAGCCCAGGATTTAAGCGACAGGATATTTTTGCGGGTGCAGGCCCAAAAGAATAAAATCTACTTGAACGAAAACGTTCCCGTAACCGCCAAATTGTATGTCAACAGGCTGGGGGTCAGAGATATAGAGTATCCGCAATTAATCCATGAAGGAATGTCTCTGGCCGGATTTGACCAGCCCAAACAGTATCGGGATGTTATCAACGGCGTAGGTTATGACGTGATTGAGTTTAATACGAACATGTTCGGTGTTCGGCCCGGAGAGTTCAGATTGGGTCCTGCCACTCTCAAGTGTAACCTGATTGTGAGAAAAGAGCCTCAGGGAGGAACGTCTTCTTCCTTTGATGATTTCTTTGGCTCTGATTTTTTTAATAATTTTTTTGGCAGATACGAGACTTATCCGCTAAATCTGAAATCTCCCGATATCCCCATAACGGTGCTAGCCCTCCCCGAAGAGAACAGGCCGCAGGACTTTAGCGGCGCGATAGGCGACTTTGATATGGAGGTAAGCTTGGCTCCTGAGGAGGTCAAGGTCGCTGACCCCGTGACTTTAAAAGTCATCATAAAGGGAGAGGGGAATTTTAATACCGTGAATCCGCCGGAAATAAAATCGGACCGTAATTTTAAAGTCTATGAGCCTCAGGCCAAACAGGAAAAAGGCCGCAAGATATTTGAGCAGATCCTCCTGCCTATGAACGCCGCGGTTAAGGAGCTTCCTGCGCTGTATTTCAGTTTCTTTGACCCGAAAACCGCGCAATACCGCACGTTAACAAAAGGGCCTTTTGCGCTCAAGGTATTAAAGCCCGAAAAAGAAGAGGAATTAAAAATTATAGAGTCTACGCGGCCCGGCATGCCTGCCTTTGAGGAGAAATTAGGAAGGGATATTGTGTACATCAAAGATTCGCTGGGCGGATTAAGGAAAAAGGGAGAGTTTGTTTATAAAAACAAAATGTTTTTGTGGCTTCAGATGTTTCCTTTATTGGTTTTTCTGCTGCTTTTTGGTTTTCATGCGCGTTCCGAGAAGCTTAGGACAGACATAAGATACGCGCGCCAGTTAAAAGCGCCCGGCAAAGCGAAGCAGGGCTTAAACAAAGCCAAAGGATATCTGGGCGCGGGAAAAACAAGAGAATTCTACGATACCGTATTCCAGACGCTCCAAGAATACCTGGGAGATAAATTTCATTTCGCTTCGCAGTCGATAACCATAAGTATAGTCGATGATAACCTGAAAGGCAAATCTTACCCGCCCCAGGTGCTGGATCAATTAAGGTCCGTCTTTTCTGATTGCGATATGGCGCGGTTTGCCGCTTCGGAATTCAGCAGGGCCGATAGGGAGAAGACGCTTAAGAATCTCCAGGAAGTCATAGATTACTTTCAGAGAAACAAGGTCCTATGAGGAAAAAAAAGAGTAAACTGAATCAATGGGTTTTGGCCGTTTTCCTGGCAGGGTCGTGTGCCTTGAGTTGCATATCTGTGGCGCAGGCCCAGGAGAATTCCGAATTACGAAAGCTTTTTATAGAAGCAAACTTTGCCTACAAAGACAGCCGCTATGAAGAAGCCGCCGCTCAGTATGAAAAGATACTTAAGAAGGGTTATGAAAACGGCAACCTGTATTACAATTTAGCCAACAGTTATTTTAAGAAGGGTGACCTTGGAAAGACGGTGCTTTATTACGAACGGGCCATGTTTTTTATGCCCTATGACAGCGACCTTAAGTCAAATTACGATTATGTAAGGAGTTTATTGAATCTGGGCCTGCCAGAAATTCCCGGCAGCAGGTTCCAAAGATGGATAGACAGGTTGTTTGCGGGAGTCAGCATCAACGGCCTGGCGTATTTTTTGTCGTTTTTATACATGGCGGCCATGGCGATTTTATCGCTGAACCTGTTTTTAAAAAGATTCAGAAGATTCTCCATGCCCATCCTAATTTTATTAGGGCTTCTCTTTCTGCCGGCAGCCCTTTCTTTAAACCGGAAAATAGATACTTTTAACAACGCCGCGGTCGTCATCAGCAAGCTAGCCGATGTCAAGTTTGAGCCCTTTGAAACCGCGACAACCTTTTTTAAGCTTCCTGAAGGCAGCATTGTGGAAATCTTAGGCAAGACAGGAAATGGGTATAAAATAAAACGCTCTGACGGAAAATTAGGCTGGATTAGCGCTTCGTCTGTGGAGGCTATTAAGGAGTGAGGATTTTTAGAAAAGGAGAGTTTTGTGAAGAGGGATCCCGTATGTAAAATGGAAGTGGATGAAAGGCGGGCCGTGAAGTTAGAGAAGGACGCAAAGGTTTATTATTTCTGCAGCCAGGGTTGTAAAAATAAATTTTTGGGCGTAGAAAACAGGCCTCATCACGGTGGCCATGCGTCCCATCATATCCATATGGTGGCGGATTTTAAGAAACGTTTCTGGATTTCTCTCGCCCTGAGTTTGCCCATACTTATCCTTTCTCCCATGATCCAGCAGTTTTTTGGCTTGGGAGAGTCGATTAGGTTTTAAGGGAGATTTGTATATTCTTTTCGGCTTATCTTCGTTAGTGTTTTTTTACGGCGGCACCCCGTTTTTTAAAGGGCTCTTGGATGAACTTAAGAGCAAGCAGCCCGGCATGATGACCTTGATAGCGCTTGCCTTGGTAACCGCTTACCTATATAGTAGCGCGGTTGTGTTTGGATTAAGCGGCAAGATATTCTTCTGGGAGCTGGTGACTTTGGTGGATATCATGCTTCTTGGCCACTGGATAGAGATGAAGTCTGTCATGGGCGCGTCGCGTGCGCTGGAGGAGCTGGTAAGGCTGATGCCTTCCCATGCGCATAGAGTCATGCCGGATGGAAGCATACGGGATGTTCCTTTGGAGGAATTAAAAGTCAATGACAGGATTATCGTAAAGCCGGGAGAAAAGATTCCGGCGGACGGCCGTATCGTTGAAGGAGAAAGTGCTGTTAATGAAGCCATGCTGACTGGCGAATCCAGACCTGTGTCCAAGAAATCGGGAGGTCAGGTTATCGGTGGTTCTCTGAACGCAGAGGGGTCTCTCACGGTTGAAGTCGAGAAAACCGGTAAAGATTCTTTTTTATCGCAGATTATAAATTTAGTACAGGAAGCGCAGCAGAGTAAATCCAAGACTCAGGATCTGGCGAACCGCGCAGCCCTTGGGTTGACCTTGATAGCTCTCTCGGCAGGTGCCGTCACCCTATTTGTCTGGCTTGTCTTTATGGATAAGGATTTTGCTTTTGCGCTGGAAAGGGCGGTAACCGTTATGGTTATCACCTGTCCGCATGCTTTGGGCCTTGCCATTCCTCTGGTGGTTGCGGTTTCAACGGCCCTGGCTGCAAGAGGAGGGCTCCTCATTCGTAACAGAGCTGCTTTTGAGGTGGCCCGGAACATTCAGGCCATCATATTTGATAAGACAGGGACTCTTACAGAGGGTAATTTTGGCGTAACCGATAAGATAATTTTGTCGGGCGGCATAACGGAAGATGAGCTCTTGAAATACGCTGCATCCGTTGAGGCGCGCTCCGAACATCCTATTGCAAAAGGGATCACCATGTCTGCCAGAGACACCTTTCCCACTGAGGGTTTTAAAGCCATTACGGGAAAAGGAGCGCAAGGAAGGGTTAACGGCAAAGAGATACAAGTCGTCAGCCCCGGTTACTTAAGAGAAAAAAATATAACCGTGAATGACGATAGGATTAATAAGCTTTCTTCGCAGGGCAAGACCATTGTTTTTGTCATGATAGACGCAGAGCTTAAAGGCGCTATAGCTCTTGCTGACAGGATCAGGCCTGAATCCAAACACGCGGTCTCCAGACTTAAAGAGATGGGGATCCGGTGCATGATGCTCACAGGCGATAAAAAAGAAGTGGCGCAGTGGGTAGCGCAAGAAATTGGCCTGGATGAATATTTTGCAGAGGTCCTGCCTCAGGAAAAAGCTTTGAAGGTCAAGGAAGTTCAGCAGAGAGGCTTGATTGTCGCCATGGCTGGCGACGGCGTAAACGATGCGCCTGCCTTAGCACAGGCAGATGTGGGTATTGCCATAGGCGCCGGGACGGATGTGGCCGTTGAGGCCGCAGATATCATCCTTGTGAGAAACAATCCCATGGATGCCGTAGCTATCCTCGGGTTGGCACGCGCCACCTATAAGAAAATGGTCCAGAACCTGGTATGGGCGACCGGGTACAATTCATTTGCGATTCCTTTGGCAGCGGGAGTCTTCTATAAGTGGGGAATCATTTTAAGCCCTGCCCTGGGCGCTGTGCTTATGTCTTTAAGCACGGTCATCGTGGCCATCAACGCCCGCTTCTTAAGAATCAAGAAGTAAAGCTTAAAGATTCCTACTATTCAAGACCGGGTCTTGAAATGCTTTGATAGGCAAGGAGTTACAAGACAAAGTTACAAGACCCGATCTTAAAGAGGATCTTGAGATGAGCGACCTCAAGCGAGAAAAGGACAGGGGCAGTTCGCAAGAGCTCCTATAAAATGATTTGGTAGTTTGACAGGACATGATATAATAAAGTAAAAGAAGGAGAGATTTTAAGATGGGATTGATTTCACTTTTATTTATTAATCCGATAGCCTTTATTGTATTGGCTGTGTCGCTGCTTTATTCCGTGATTGCCCATGAGGTGGCTCACGGGTGGGTGGCGCATTTTTTTGGGGATGATACGGCCTTGCGTAACGGCCGGCTGACGCTGAATCCGGCGGCGCACCTGGATCCTATCGGCACACTTATGCTTTTCCTTGTAGGTTTTGGCTGGGCCAGGCCCGTGCCTGTGGATTATTACAACCTGAAGCGCTCGCGATTGGGTTTCTTCTGTGTTTCCCTGGCAGGTTGCGCCACGAACATACTGATTGCCATTATCGCCGTATTTTTGTTACAGCTTACCTTTATCGGTTCTCACCCGACCTTTTCAACTATACTTTTTTTGGTGGTAAGGATTAACATTATTCTGGGTGCTTTTAATCTGATTCCCATCCCTCCGCTGGATGGCTCAAAGATTCTGATGAGTTTTCTCTCGCCGGCAGCCCAGGCAAGTTTTTCCAGGCTTGAGCCTTACGGTTTCTTTATATTGGTCATTTTGCTTTTTACGGGGCTTCTCAATCCCGTGATAACGCTGATGCAAAGTGTCATTTACGGATTAATCGACCTGCTATTTGGCATTTTTAGATAATTATCCCTCGCATCTAAAAAGAAATAGCTGGATGCTCGGGATCAATTTGCTGAATCTGCTATAGCGGGCAAATTGAGGAGGCAAAAATGATTATGTGGTTAGGGGTTGTTCTCTTGATTGTCGTTGTTATATTTTTGGCGAAAAAAGGCGGCGGTTGTTGTTCCGGTAAAAAATAATC
>JBDRKE010000015.1:0-31088 GCA_043814315.1 Candidatus Omnitrophota bacterium | reverse complement strand
TAGTTAGGCTTACAATATTTGCGATTTGAACGCTGGTCGACAATTATAATATCCTTATCTTTTAATTCTTCGACCTGTCTATATACATAACTGTAAGAAATGTTTGTTTTCGTAGCTAACTCATTTATTGTAAACTGGGCGTATACGTCATCATAGAATAGCTTTATTATTTTATCTTGCATTTTAACCTCCATTATCACTTGTGGTGATGATATTATCACCAAGACTGATACATGTCAAGTTAAATTTTAAAGGGGGAAATGGGCGAAGCCTGTTTCGGGTGGGTGGGGGTTTTTCTTACGGCTGCTTTTTAGCAGCAACTGGGATTTGATGCAGCGGCTTGCCAAAGGCAAGACGCAAAAACATCAAAATCGCCTCATGCCTTGGTGGTCGTTTGCCCCAAAAAAGAATTTCTTTTTCTCTTTTTGCCCCCTTTAATTTTTTGTATTTACAGGAAAAACAAAAATGCCAAACCAAGAATCTAAAAAGAGTTACAAATTTTTTGCCCCCAAAGTCTTTATCCGGGCTTTCGGCTGGCCTTTTGTTTCGGCTTTACAATGTTCTTTTTTCGTTCTTTCAAATTCAATGAACTAATGCACCGCCCGCTTGGGCGGGCTACGTTTGTGGTGTTTGCACCGTTCGCCCTCGCCTGGGGCTCGGGTTCACTACACGCTCGCTTGGTCGCTCGCTTAGCGGTAATGCAAGGGCACGATTCGGCTTTCGTGTTTGCCGCATTTTGGGTGGTGGCAAAATGCGGCAAACACTTTGCGGACTCCCTGCCCTGTAAATTGCGAAGCAATTTTACGGGTTTCCTCGCAAAAATTCTAAATAAAGAAGCTCTTTTTATATTGCGGCGGCAAAATTTTTAAAAGCTGTTTGATTTAAAAATTCCCTTCATCCGTTAGTAGCAACTACTCATTATCCAAAGAATCATCAAAATACTTGGCTAATTCTTTGTTAATGTCAATTGATAGCATGTCATTTATTTTCCCTTAAGCGTGTCACAGTAACATGTCACAGTATGTCACAGTAGCGTGTCACAGTAAAACATAGTGCTTGGTGGGGTCGGTCGGGCTTTTTGCCACGATTTTGACAATCTTTTTTTCGACCAATTCTTCCAAATCCCGTTGAGCCGTGCGCCGGATACAAGATGCTACGGATTGGTATTCATTAACGCTGAGCGTGCCTTTGATAATGAGATGCTTAACCGCTTTCTCTTGACGCTTATTCAGCCCGATCTTTTTAATCTTTTGAAGCTGGCTATCCTGTTTGATCAATTGTTCGCCTTTAGCCTGAATCTCGGTCATCTGCGACCGCAGGCCGTCAACGAAGTATTCAAGCCACGTGGTCATATCCATATTGTTCTTACGAACAGTCTGGATGGCCTGATAATAGGCCGGGCGGTCTTTATCGTAATACTCCGAAATAGTAAAAAGGCGTTTAAAGTCATAGCCGGTCTTGTAGAGGATAAGCGTTGAAAGGAGCCGGGCCGTTCTACCGTTGCCGTCAATGAACGGATGAATATGCACAAACTGAAATTGAGCGATACCGGCCACAAAGATAGGCGACACGTCCTCGGCCTTGTTAATCCATTCCGCAAACTCCCGCATGAGATGCGGAACATCTAAGGGAGCAGGCGGAGTATAAACGACCTCACGTGTGCGGGAATTGACGACGTAGTTTTGTATCTTACGGTAATTGCCCGGGTCTGCGCTTTCGCCACGGACGCCTTTAACGAGAATCTTGTGAAGCTCCCGGACAATGCCTTCATTAACAGGATCATCCTTGCCGAGATACTTTGAAATAAAATCCATCGCCTTCTTGTAATTCAAAAGCTCTTTTTCATCGTCACGATTGACGCCCCTAACCTTTTTGCCTTCCAAGATGCTCTTGGCCTGCTCAAGGCTTAGGGCCGTGCCTTCGATGTGCGTGGAATGGTGCGACTCAAGGATAAGAGCCTTTTTCTGCATGTCGGCGATCCAGTCGTCCTTAAGCTTTACCGCATCCAGAAAACCCCGCACCCGCTCAATCTCAACGAGCGCCTTATTAATCCTCGGCGTTATGGTATATTTCGGGTTAAATGCCATTTTTATCTCTCCCTATTTCAATACCTGAATAAATTCGGCTATTACCTTAAAGTCATCCCCTGACCCGCTTGTTTAGCCACATGCCTGGCCATAAGAACTATAACCTGCTTTCCTTTTTGTCTCATGTAACATTATTTAATATTATAACTCATTACAAAAACAATACACCTTAAATCATTTTTCTCATAATTCCTTCGTTCTAAAGCAGTTATCCTCTTCAAAACCTCCAGCGCCGTCCCGAGCCACTGTAACCAACACCCATCCGAAAGCCCTATTGTAGAAACGTTTTTCTTTTATCGGAAATATTATATCATAATAGGCGGGAGTAGGGGTAAGATTAAATTCTTTCGTAAATTTTGTCCAAATATTGTGTCTTCAAAAAATATTTATACCTTAACCGTACTTTAAATAAACTTTGCAGGCTTGTCTTTCTTCTGGCTTGCACTTCTTTACGTCCCAACAATGAGTTGTATCCAGTATCTGTCTTGCCCCTTCTATATTAATGTGTTTTTTTTGTAACAGCTCTTTTATGTACTCAAGCCTATCCATGTCACCCTTCGAATAAAACCTATTTTTCCCCAGGCGGGTGGGCTTAATTAATCCCTTTCTCTCCCAAATCCTAAGTGTAGCCGGACAAACTTTCAAAGATTTAGAAACTATGCCAATAGTATAAACTGGCTCTTTATATCCATATTCCATCCTAAGCCTCCTCTTTTTATTCAATCAGAGACTTTTATATCATATATAAATAGTATTGTCAAATGAATTGGAATTAAGACCTTCAATTTCATCGTGCGGAACTTGCACATACGGTCAACCAAAAACTTTTAAATAAACTTTTTTCATAATCCGATTGTAATAAACTACACTATTCGCTGTAGCTTTGCCATAGACCACGGGGCAATTACCAAGATGAGTAAACCTATTAGCATAAGCCCTCCATTAAACAAATCATAATCTGCAAAGACCTTATCCCAAGAATAATTAAAGACAAGCCGTCCAAGACCAATCTCAAAAATAAACGTTAATACAACCCAGATAACTCCCGTGATTATCAGAGGTCTTGTAGTTTTAGCTCCAATCCATGGAATAAAAAGATATGTGATAAAGAGAATCAAAGCCAAGCCGGGTAAAAAGCTAATCTGCTTGGCTGGCAACTCTCCGATTCTAGGTACAAGAAACAATATTCGAAGTGTACCATGAACCGACTCAACGGCCATCAAAATAATCCATACAGCAATTATTTTTAATAATAAACGACTTGTTTTCATTTTTCTTTTTTATTTATTATCCCTTTCATTCTAACCCATTTATCTTCTTTAAAAGCCCTAATATCATCCCTACATAGTTGTTACCAGATATTACTCATATACCCTAAAATACTCGTATAATACTGCAGCCATCGGCCATCCAAAATTTTTAATATCTCTCTTCATAACAATGAGTCGCAATTCTAAGAATTTATCTAATACTGAATGAACTGAAGGAATGCCTTTTAATTAATAAAAAAAGAGACGCTTCCGTTAAGTAACGAAAGCGCCCTTGTAATTACTTTGCTTGTTCTTCAAATTTTATTATTTGCAAGGACAAGTCGTACATGACCCATCTTTAAGTTTTTTTTGAGTCCTATCTTGAGCCCTGTCCTGATCATCTGCAAATGCAGAACTCGAAACAAACAAAATGGCAAACAGTAACACGAGCGCAACTAGCTTTTTCATGCTATCACCTCCTTTACGCTAAAGCCAGTGTATCATAAACAAAAATATACTGTTACCATGTTACACCTTGATTAATCCCTCCACTATCTTCTCCATAGTCCCCCTATAGCGCAGCCATCTGACAGCCCCAATATTTTAAGTAAGCTTTTTTTAACATATGGCCTTAACCTAAATAGATAAATTTAACGTGTTTATTGTAACATAAAAGGCAGCTCTCATAAAAAAATAGGCTAGTTGCCCAGCCTGTTTTTATATACTTGAGATTAACAGGGAAAAATCATCCTCCCCACCCTTCAGAAGAAGCATAACAGTAACAAATAGAGATATATATTATTGTTTGATATTATGCTATGCTTGCTTCTTTTTTAGACTGTTAATTCCTTTTACCACCAGAAAAATAGCAAAGGCAACAATTAAGAAATCGACCACTGTGTTGATAAATTGGCCGTAATTAAGAGTCACTGCCGGCGCATCAAGGGTAGCCGCTTTGAGAACCAATTTCAAGTTCTTAAAATCTACGCCTCCTAAAAGCAGGCCTATAGGCGGCATAACTACATCGTTCACCAAAGAACTGATAATCTTACCGAACGCGGCCCCGATGATAATACCTACAGCCATATCTACGGCATTGCCTTTTACTGCAAATTCTTTAAACTCTTTTACTATGGACATAGCCCATCTCCTTCTCTCTGAATCAACCACTAATCTTAATCATTGCTTTTTGGCAGCAGACTAATTCACCCCCGCCCACCTCTTTGACCTCTACCACATTCCCGCAGACCTCGCATTTATAGACTTCCCCGACGCTCTTAACCTTTGCCATTTCTCACCTCCTGTGCGTATTGTTGAAATTTATTCATCCTTGCTCTTAAGGGCAAGGATTTTGGCCGCGAATGCATAAATCGTTTCATTAAAATCGCTCCTTTTATTAGGGTAGGCCCTCGGGGAGAACGTGCGAGTTAATCCTCGGCCTGAATGCGCTTTTTCATGACAAACGTATAACCAAGGCTTCCCATGCCCTTTATTTTAAGAGGCACCCGGGGAATGTCTTTGCTGATCCAGATTTCGAATTTATGGGGGATACTGGTAAAACGATAAGCCCAAAACTTCCCTGCGGGAACTATTATCTCTTCCAGAGACACCAATTGGATCTCAAATCTTTGCGGAAAATTGGCATGAAAAGACCAGCCTATATGAAATTCAGGGGATTCGCGCAAGAAAAAGGGCAGAAGCACGGCGTTATGGATAGGCCCTTTGGCCTTAAAGAGATAATCTTTAACTTTCTTTTTGCCCCTATATTTATTTACGGAGAGCTCAAATTTTTTCTGGTCGTATTCCTCAACCAGATATTCCTTTTTTGTCCACAGGCTGATATCGCGCTCCACTCTTAAGGGAAGGTTTGTCTCGGGGTCGGTGTAGATTTTCTCTACATCATGAAACCCAAGTACCCTTGTCTCGAACGTAGCAAGATTGAGCTTCTTTCCTTCCACCTCGACGATGCCCCCGTCACGGTATTCGGCTATTCCCGCGGGCTCTATCAGGTAAGTAATCTTTTCTCCCGCATATCGGGGGGTTGCGCTCAGCCTTCCTGCAGAAGGACACAACAGATAAACCATAAAAATGGCGGCTAAGACCGCAGGGATCTTCCTTGGCATTTTATAGATTGACCGTAGCCATTTGCCAGTTGGTGATTTTTTGCTGCATGCCTACAAGCGCCTTACTAATAGCTGTCTGGAGGTGAGTTTTTGGCGTTAAAACAAAACCCAAAATTTTTTTCATATCCTTTTCCTTCCATAATATCATATTCGCGCAATAATTAAACCTTTTTTACGGATGGATAAAGTAATACAACGGGAAGATATCAGCCGGACGGAAGATAAAAGTGTTGAGGATACCGGTTAAAAAACCTATGGCAAGCAAAAAAACAGCTAAGGCCCAGATAAGCTCGTCTTTAGTATTTAGTAAATCCGCGCTGAGAATCGTAAGGGCAGGAATGGCCGGCAGTATATAGCGGGTCTGGTACCCCTGCCCCATCACGCCATAAAGCGTAATGGGGATTAAGAAAGAAAGGGCCCATACAAGCTCTAATGTCAATCGTCTTTTCTTCAAACCCCCTATCATAGCTATCCAGGCAAAAGCGTATACAGGCATGGATAAGGTGATATTCTGGAAATAAAAATACCAGGGCCGATTCACCACCATTTCCATAAAGGGAAACATTTTGATATTTTCAGGAAAGATCTTGGCCCACCAGGGAATAAGCGTTCCGTAAACGGTAAAAAACCAAAAATACCAGGGCAAGACGATGATAAAAGCACAACCCAAAAAATAAAGCAGATACATTCCCTTCTCTTTATTAATCCCGTCTTTAAAAAGGAGATAAGCGCAGGGAAAAACCGCTAACGCCCCGGGTTCTTTGGTCAAAACAGCCAAGCCCAGAGCGAGCCCCGATAAAGAGAACAAAAGCCTGCTCTTTCTCTTGAGTGCCACCACAAGAATTCCTACGGTTAAAGTCACCAGAAAAGCCAACGGGGCATCTATCAATATTCTGGTAGAGCAGAATAAAAGTAAAGGACAAAAAGAGATTATCACAGCACAAATCCATGCCAGCCTTTCACCGTAAAGCTCTTTCGCTATGCCAAAGAGAGCTGCAACCGTAAATACGCCTGCCAGAATCGAAAGCAGCACGCCGGCATTTTTCCCTATCAAACTTCTAAATAGCGCTAAAAAATAGACAAACAGCGGTGGCCGGTGAAAAAGCGGTTGGTCGTAATTTTTTTCTGGCAGGTTCTTTAAAATAGGGGTGCCGCGCAGCGTATAATCCGCAGGGTTCTTGGATACTTTATCCGCAAGCGTTTGATAGATAACTTCGTCGTTCTCAATGTGGGGAATCCATAAGGCGGGTAAACGCACAACCAGGCAAAACTGCAAAAGCGCGAAAAGAATAAAGTGGGTTTTACGTATCTTCATTTCACCCTGCGGCCTCTAAAAAAACCAGCACTTATTTGGTTAATACGTAGATATTCCAAATAAGTGCTGGGTGTGTTGACGTAAAGATTTTACTTCTTTTTCAATTTCTCAATAAAATCATTCACAGCCCTGCCTGCGATATCCCTGCAGCCCAGGCCGAAAGCCAGCGCTAATCCTAACCCAATCGAACCCAGGATGATAGCTAATGTCAACTGGGTTATCTGGATAGCGATATTGAGCTGTTCCATCGCGATGACGATGGAAAATACGATCACAATAATTTCCACCAGCTTGCTGAAAAGCTGAACGTGCGATATACCCGCATTGCTGGCCGCCGTCTTCACAATGTTTCTGAGTAACGTGGCAAAAAACATTCCCAGGATGAGGATAAATAAAGCGGCGATCACGTTAGGGACGTAAAGAACGACCTTGTTTAACAAGTCTGCGGCTATGGTTAACCCAACGGCATTGATGGCTACCATAAAAGTAACCAAAATCGCTACCCAATAGCATATCACCCCGACTAATTCAGACAGAGAATAGCTGATGCCCCCTTTCTGAAGCATCTGATCGAATTCGATACGGTCAGAAAGCTCATCAACCTTGATAGCCCGAAGGCCCTTTGTAATGACTGTCTTAATGAGTTTGGAGATAAGCCACCCGATGATGAGTATAATCACCACCAGCAAGATATTGATCAAAAATTGACCTATCTGCGCGAGAACAGCTCCCGCTGGTTCCAACAACACAGCTTGCCAATCGTTCATACTCCACCTCCTTTAATTTACGGATAATAGTTTTATTAACGATATCATACTTATAGAGTTATGTCAAGAAAAAACTCGTCAAATGTTCAGCGTCATGCCATCGTAGGCTGCCACCACTTCTGTGCCCGTTTCTTTCGACAGCCTCTCTGCCAGGAGGCGCGGCCCTGCCTTAAGCATGGTCATGCCGAAGTGCGTGAGGACCGCCTTCTTGGGCCTTGTATCGCAAAGAATCATCCGGGCATCAAAAACGCTTAAATGGTCAACGCCCGGCCGCGGTTCGGCAAAAACCACGGAAATAATCAATAGGTCTGTTTTGTAAAAATCCTCCAATTCCTTAAAGTATCTGGTATCCGTAAGGATAGAAACACTTGTCCCATTCATTTTAAATTTTATCCCGTAAGTCTCAGCCGGATGAATATGCCTCATGGAGGTCATGAATTCAAATTCCCCTAAGCTATATTTTTCATCGGCCTTTAAGATTTCAATTTTCTCGGGAAAGTCAATCGCGTACCTTAATATCACGGAATCTTGTTTCAAGCCATCCTCGGGGCAAAAGACCACTCCTCTTTTTTTAAAGCCTCCCTCTGTCATGGCCTCAATCATCACATTGATATCGCTTGAGTGATCCAGATGGCGATGAGTAAGCAGGATTCCATCTAATTGACAAGGGTCTAACTTAGGCTTACTATGAGCGCAACGCACGATGCTCCCGGGGCCGGGATCCACCAATAGATTCACTCCCCCACAGGATATCCAGATTCCTCCGGAGGCACGCAGCTGTTTGATCATGACAAAGCGCGCGCCTGCCGTACCTAGAAACTTGATAAAATTGTTTTTATGTTTTTGAGACATGTTATATAAATTCAAATACCAAAGCACAAAATTCAAAATAAACCCAAAGCACAAAATCCAAAACAGAAAGTGTTTTGTTTTGGAAATCCCAAATTCAATGCTTCAGCTCCGCTTACCATTGACACCGAGGCGAAGCCGAGGTGCCAATTACCAAATCCCAAGCTTTTGGTTTTACTCCGGACTACGAACTACCTCAGCCATATCTTCCTCATCTCCTGATTAATCTTCTGCATCTGGCTATAAGATACCTTAGGCCCCGGGTCTTCTTCTAAACTTTTTGATTTTTTCTGCTGGTCCGCTTGAAGCTTGCGTCCCTGAGGAGAGCGAAACAGAAACTCTTCTACGGCCATCGGATGAGCGCGTACCTGCCTGACAAAGAATATAATCTCTTTATCATCTGAAATTACGACTAGGTTTTTAGGGTTGGCGGCTGCCTCAATCATTCTCTTTATCCGCGTATCCGCCGTCTCTCTGCGGGAAAAAACGACATCGATATCCGCAGGCAAGAAGCCCTGCCGGGATAAATCTTTATACCCGTCAAAAACCACCGTCGCTTGACTGCCGGATTTTCCGCAAAGCTTATTCACTCGGATAAAATTCAAAAGGGCGTTTTCCTGGCACTCTGTTTTTTTATTGAGGCGTGCAAAGAGAGGATGGTGGATGAGGTTGTAGCCGTCTATGATGTAATGTAAGGACATAAATAAGGCCTCCTAGGCTTCCGCAGATAAATATAAAAGAGGAGTTCAGCAGAGACATCGTAAGGGCCAGATGCGTGTCCACGCCCACCTTGGCAAAAAAAAGGGTTGTCGTGGCCTCCCTTAAACCCAGCCCCCCAATGGATATAGGCAACAGCGTAATAGCCCCTATGATGGGCAGGAATATAAAAAAGTATATGAGGTTTATTTTAAGGCCGAGGGCTACAGCAATGATAAAAAAGGTCAACGGTCCGACGGCCTGTATAAGAATCGAAAGAATCACATTGGCGATAATTGTCCTTTTATGCCCCTTGAAATAATGAATCTCCTGATGCAAATCCATTAATAACTCCTTGGCCTTGCCGGCATGGAGGCAATTGAGCAGGCGGCTTATTTTAGAAAATAAGAAATTATTGAATAATACTAATAGGATAAAGATTAATAAGAAGGAGATCACGAAGAGTGCCCATAAAACACCTTGATCCTGAATAAGCCTCCAGCCAAAGATGAGGGCGGACAAGGCCAGAATCACAAGCCCGATATAACCGCTGAGCCTGTCAAGGAACACCGTAGCAATAACCTCTTTGGGCCTCTTGGTGTGGGCGGCCAGGTCAATGCTGCGCATAAGGTCGCCTCCGATAGTAGAAGGCAGAAACAAATTGAAGAAAAGCCCTCCGGAAAAAGACGCGACCACTCTCGGAAGCGGCAGTTGAATCTTTAACGCCTTAAGCAGCATCTCCCAGCGGAACAGGCATAAGACATAACCGACCAGCATTATCAAAAACGAAAAAGTCAAAGCCATCTTGTTCAGGCCTTTGATTTCCGATAACACTTTCTGCATGTCTATCTTATTGAATTTCAGCAAAAGAACAAGCAGGATTATACTGACGCTGACCCTTATGACAACCGAAAAAATCTTCTTAAAAGTTGATTTCATTTTCAAGAAAATTATTGCAACTATCTGGTTCAGTGTTCAAGGTTCAAAGTTCAAGGTAAAATTTATTACTCTGAACCATGAACTCTGAACTATGAACTAATGTCATGTCAGATCTTTTCCGGTCAGCCTTCTATAGGCTTCCAGGTATTTCTCTGTTGTCTTGGCAATAATCTCCGGAGGTAACTTCGGAGCCGGAGGCGTCTTATCCCAAGTCAAAGACTCCAGATAATCCCTCACAAACTGCTTATCAAAGCTGGGCTGGGGCCTTCCGGGAACGTATTGGTCCCGGGGCCAAAAACGCGAGGAGTCGGGAGTCAGCACTTCGTCAATAAGAATAAGCTTATCGTTATGAAGGCCGAATTCGAATTTTGTGTCCGCAATAATAATCCCCTTAGAAAGAGCGTAGGCGTGCGCCTTTTGGTAAATCCGGATGCTAATCTCGCTTATCTGGCCGGCAATTTTCTTGCCGACCTGCCCCTCGACATATTTTAGGTCCACGTTCAGGTCATGGCCGACATCTGCCTTAGTCGAAGGCGTGAATATGGGATTCGGTAATCTATCGGATTCGCCTAAACCCGAAGGCAACTCAACCCCGCACACGGATTGCCTCTCCTTGTACTCTTTCCAACCCGAGCCTGAAAGATAACCCCTGACCACGCACTCTATGGGTAAGGGTTTTGTCTTTAAGGCCAGCATGGAGCGGCCTTCCAACTCAGCTTTATAATTCTTTAGAGGCTCAGGGTATTGGCTCAAGTTAGCGGTTATAAAATGGTTGAGAAGAACATCTTTTAAAAAATCAAACCAGAAACAGGACAAACCTGTGAGAACCCTTCCCTTGAGGGGAATGCCGTCAGACAGAACCACGTCAAAACAGGAAATGCGGTCCGTAGAAACAATCAAGAGTTTGTCGTTTAAATCATAAACGTCTCTGACCTTGCCGCGCTTGTATAATTTCAGGTCATTATATTCTGTCGATAATAAGGGGGTCCTATCCATTTCTTTAATTAAATAAATCTTACAGGTTATCAGAGGATCAGGCGATCGGGATTTGGAGATCCGGATATCCTGATTACCCGATAACCTTTACAAGTTACCGGATCGTTAAGCTAGTTATGCTTCTTTTAAACGCGTATGTAAATTCTCGTATTCCTGCCAGATTTCTTCGGGCAGGTCTTTTTTAAAAGTTTTAAAGAATCTCTTGATGCCCTTACACTCTTCTATCCAATCGGCTTTGCGCACCTCAAGAAGTTTACGCATCGCTGCCTCGCCTATCGCAAGCCCTGTCATATCGATATGGGAGGCCAGCGGAACGTAACCTATCGGCGTCTGAACAGCCTCAATCTTTTTGTTGCAGCGGTCCAGGATCCATTCTAAAACCCTCAGATTCTCTCCGAAACCCGACCACAAAAATTTGCCTTTTTCGTCGGTCCTAAACCAGTTCACATGGAAGATCTTGGGTGGCTTGTGCATGCGCTTGCCCATCTGGAGCCAATGCCTGAAATAATCCGCCATATTGTATCCGCAGAAAGGCAGCATCGCCATAGGGTCCCTGCGCACTTCACCTAATTGGCCCACCTGGGCAGCTGTGCGCTCCGAGGCCATGGTAGCTCCCACAAAAACTCCGTGCTGCCAGTTAAAGGCCTCATACACAAGCGGCGCCACATGCTGACGCCTTGCGCCAAAAATAATAGCGGATATAGGAACGCCATGGTGCTGCTCTAACCTGAAAGAAGATGAGGGACAATTCGTGATGGGAGTCGTAAAACGGCTATTAGGATGCGCGCCTAACACGGGTTTACCCTGATTATCCTTTAGCCCCGGCCTCCAAGGCCTGCCTTGCCAATCAATACCCTCCGTCGGAACAGGCCCATCAGCACCCTCCCACCAGAGCGTTGCGTCGGGTTTTAAAAGGACATTCGTAAATATGGTATCCTTTTTTACAGTTTCCACCATGTTGGGGTTAGAGTTAGAATTTGTGCCCGGAGCAACCCCGAAAAAGCCTGTCTCCGGATTAATGGCCCAGAGGGAACCGTCCGAATCAACGCGCATCCAGGCAATGTCATCCCCCACTGTCCAGATGCGGTAACCTTTGACCTTCAGGCCTTCGGGCGGTACCAACATAGCCAAATTTGTCTTTCCGCAGGCGCTGGGAAAGGCTGCGGCGATATACTCAATATGGCCGTTGGGCTCCTCTATCCCCATAATCAGCATATGCTCTGCCAACCAGCGCTCCTTTCGCGCAAGGAAACTTGCGATACGTAAGGACAGGCATTTTTTACCCAGGAGCACATTGCCCCCGTAACCGGAACCTACGCTCCAAATCGTATTATCTTCGGGAAAATGCAATATTAACCTTTTGTTGATATCAAGCTGGGCCTTGGAATGGAGGCATTTTGTGAAAGCATCATCCTTTTCCAGTTGCCTTAAGACCTCATCGCCAACCCTGGTCATGATCATCATGTTTAACGCCACGTAGCGCGAATCCGTCAACTCCACGCCGATTTTGCTAAACGCAGAGCCCACGGGCCCCATAGAGAACGGAATAACGTACATGGTCCTTCCCGCCATGGCGTCTTTAAAAATCGCCTTGGCTTTTCTATAAGCGGCAGCCGGGGACATCCAATTGTTGTTGGGGCCGGCATCCTTTTTTTTCTTTGTGCATATAAAGGTCAAATGTTCGGTGCGCGCAACATCGTCTATGGCGGTGCGGTGAAGGAAACAACCGGGCAGCTCTTTCTGGCACAGCCTTATGAGCTCGCCGCCGGAAACAGCCTCGTTTTCCAGAAGCATCTTTTGCTGCGGGGAACCGTCAATCCAGACAATAGAATTAGGATTGCAAAGTCGCGCCATCTTAGCGACCCAATCTTTAAGTTTTTGATTGTGCGTAGGAAATTTGGAACTTTTCATAATAGATACCTTTGAGCTCCGGCGCTGGCAGTGGCCCCTTCGCCGCAGGCCGTCACCACCTGATACAAGCTCTTTTTCACGCAATCGCCGCAGGCGAATAGGCCTGGCCGAGTGGTGCTTGAGTCCGAACCTGATATTATAAAACCTTCCCCGTCCAAATTCAACAGATTATTTATAAAAGCGGTGTTGGGGACTATCCCTGCAAAAATAAACACGCCCTGACAGGGAATGACGCTTAGCGCATTTGTCTTGACGTTCTTAACCCGCAGGGCCTCTACCTTATTCTCCCCCCCAATCTCCTCTACGACAGAGTCCAGAAGGAATTTTAAATTGGGCAGGCCTTGCGCTTTTTCTTCCGTAATCTTAGAGGCACGCAATTGATCCCGGCGATGGACGACGGTCACGCTTCGGGCATAACCGGTTAAAAAAATCGCCTCCTCGATAGCCCTATCTCCCCCTCCTATAACCATAATATCTTTATTCTTAAACAGCGGGCCGTCGCAGGTGCCGCAATAGGAAACGCCCCTTCCCGTCAACTTATTCTCGCCGGGAATACCCAGCCTTTTAGGCATAGCGCCTGTGGCGATAATCACGGCCTTTGTTTCAAAGGATTTCTCCTTTGCCTTGACATGATAGAGCGGCTTAACAGAGCCAGAGGCAACCGAAATTCCCAAAACCTCTTCCATCTGTATCTCAATATTCAATTCATCTATCTGCTGCTTGAACTTTTCCATCAATTCCTGTGTGGATATCCCCCCGGGGAAACCGGGATAATTTTCGATGGTCGAGGAAAGAAGGATCTGGCCTCCAAGACCCATCTTCTCCAATAATAAGGTCTTGAGCCGGTATCTGCCCGCATAAAGTGCTGCCGTTAAACCCGCAGGCCCACCGCCGATTATAATAAGGTCATACATCATTTATCATATTCAAGATCGGGTCTTGATATGCGTTGCAAAATTCAAATAACAAAGCACAAAGCACAAAATAAGCACAAAGCACAAAATCCAAAAACAAAAGCCTTTTGTTTTGAAATTTGAATTTTAAATTTATTTTGTGCTTTGAATTTTGTCATTTGTGCTTAAAGGAGACTAACCCCTTCCTCTCTGATAGACTTCCTCTGCTCGATAAGAACTACGCACCAACGGCCCGGCAAGTACCGCCTTGAAGCCTAAGCTTAACGCCATCTCTTCGTACTCCTTAAATTGCTCGGCGCTTATATACTGCTGAACAGGATAATGGTTTTTTGAAGGAGCCAGATACTGGCCTAAAGTTAAGATATCGCAACCACTCTTCCTCAAATCTTCCATAGCGGTAAGCAACTCCTGCCTTGCCTCTCCCATGCCTAACATAAGAGAAGATTTCGTCAAGACACCGGGATACCATTCTTTGGCCTGGCCGAGCAATCTTAAAGAAAGCTGATAGTCAGCCTCGGGCCTGACATCCTTGTACAAACGCTCAATCGTTTCCAGGTTATGCGCCAATACATCGGGTGAAGCCTCCAGCACGCATTTGAGGCTTGAAGCCTTACCCTGAAAATCAGGAATCAGCACTTCTATTTTGATATCTTGATTTAAAGAACGCAGCGATTCTATCGTACGGACAAATTGCGCTGCGCCCAGGTCAGGCAGATCATCCCTGGTAACCGAAGTGATAACGACATAACTTAAATTCAATAGCCCGGCCACTTCGCGGATCCGAAAGGGCTCTTGCGTATCCAATCCCAGCGGGCTTGCGCCGGATTTGGAGACGGCGCAGAAACTGCAGCTTCTCGTGCAGATGCTGCCCAAAATCATAAACGTAGCCCGGCCTTCGTGAAAACAACGCGTGATGTTAGGGCATTGGGCGTGTTGACAAACTGTCGCCACGTTGTATTGAGATAATAGCTGGGAAACCTGCAGGCCCTTAGGCACTCTATTCATCACCTGTGCGTTTTTACGAAATTCCCGATAGTACGGTCGTAAGTCTTCTCTATTTCGGGCAGAAAGAAACAGCCGGGGATTTCCCCCTTGTTCCGATGATACTCAACGCATTCACAGCATATGCCCTTGCGCGAACAAGAGGGATAACTACAGCTGCAATAAGTGAGATTTTGTTTCTGATTCAGACAATTCTTCATCCTGAGGCCCCTTCTTTAATTCTTTTAATTTTTGAGAAATCTTGAACTTATCAAACAAAGGCACATAATCCACGATGAGCCTCCCCTTTAAATGGTCTATCTCATGCTGAAAAACACAGGCCAGCAAGCCTTCTGCTTCAATAGAGACAGGCCTGGAGTTTTCCTCGAGTGCCTCAATCAAGACTTTCTTGGCACGCTTGACTTTTATACAGACGCCAGGCACGCTGAGGCAGCCTTCCTCTAAGATTTGCGTTCCTTCTTTTCGCACAACCACAGGGTTGATGAGCTTATACAAGCCGCTGCCTATGTCTGCCACAATCATGGATTCCTCAAGCCCCACCTGCGCTGCTGCCAGGCCTATGCCGCTGGATTCATACATGAGCCTGGCCATCTGGCCTAATATGTCTTTGTGCTCCTGAGTGATTTTTCTTACCGGTTTGGCTTTTTTTCTTAATACCGGATCTCCGAAGACTTTAATCTTTAATGCGGTTTTTTTCATCGACTTTGACTATTTTGGGTTTGAGTGCCCCTGCCTCCTTCTCATCCGCAAGGACATACGAAAGAATAAGAACCTCATCCCCCACACAGACACCGCGGGCTGAGGGCCCGTTGAGGCAGATCACTCCTGTTTGGGCCTTGCCCTGGATCGCGTAGGTTTCCAGGCGCTGTCCGTTGTTAATGTTAAGCACCTCCACCTTCTCTCCTTCAAGAATATCCGCTGCCTGCATCAAACGGCTATCTATGGTGATACTTCCTTCGTAATACAGGTTGGCCTCGGTAACGCGCGCCCTATGAATTTTTGATTTCAAAACCGTCCTCATCATTTTAGTTTTCTCCTTGTATAATATGCGTTCTTAGCTAAGTTAAATACGGTTATCAGGGGATTGGGATATCCACATTTAACATGTTTATTTTATTATTTTGTAAGTCTTTTGGGCAATCATAAGTTCTTCATCCGTGGGAACGACCAAAATTCTCGGCTTTTTCTTAAGGCCGCTGAATAACCCCCGAACAATCTTTCCCCTAATTCTCTTCTGGTTTTCGCCGATACCTCCCGTAAAAACCAATACATCCAAACCGCCCATAACAGCCGTATAAGCGCCGATATATTTCCTGATTCTATAGATAAACATATCTATCGCCAAATTACAACGCTCATTCCCCTGCAACGCCTTTTTTTCCAGTATACGCATATCATTGCTTATTCCGGAGATGCCTAACAGGCCGCTCTTTTTGTTTAGGATTTGATCTATTCTAGGGATATCCAGCCTCATTCTGTGCATAAGATAAGTGACTAACGCCGGGTCGATATCTCCCGAACGCGTACCCATGATCAACCCTTCCAGAGGCGTAAACCCCATGCTGGTATCTACGGATTTTCCCTGACGCACGCAAGCGATGCTGCAGCCATTGCCGAGATGGCATGTGACGATCTTTAACCGGCTTAACGGCCTTTTCAGCAGCCGCGCTGCTTCTTTGGCCACGTATTCGTGGCTGGTGCCGTGGAAACCGTATTTTCTGATTCTCAGTTTTTTATAATACACATAAGGCAGGCCATACATGTAAGCATAGCCTGGCAATGTCTGATGAAAGGCCGTATCAAAGACAGCGACCTGCTTTACGCCCGGCAAAAGCTTCTTGCACGCCAATATCCCCGCTAAATTCGCCGGGTTATGCAAGGGAGCGATCCCGCAACAGCGCTTTATTTCTTTGACCACCCTCGGGTCGATTAAAACGTGCCTGCGGAATTTTTCTGCGCCATGCACGACCCGGTGGCCCACCGCATCTACCGAATCAACCTTGCTCAAAATCACTTTTAAGCCGGTGTAATGGTCGCTCATCCCGGAGTTGGGTTCTGCGATATGCTCTATAACGCCCTTTTGCACCAGATGGTCTCCCGGCATCCGGAAAAGTTTGTATTTGATGGAAGAACTGCCGCTATTAATAACTAATATTTTCATATACGTTAAATTCCAAATCACAAATTCCAAATCACAAATAAGCTCCAATGTCCAAAATTCCAATGATCGAAACAAAGACTTAGTTTGGAATTTGAATATTGGGATTTGGAATTTATTTGGAATTTGGTGCTTGGTGCTTGGAATCTCATAACTATTGCGCCCTGATAGCCGTAACCGCCACGCTGTCTACGATATCCTCGACGATGCAGCCGCGGGAAAGGTCGCTGGCAGGCTTGTTAAGGCCTAACAGCAACGGGCCCAGGGCCCTGGCATTGGCCAGGCGCTGGACAAGCTTATATCCGATATTACCGGCCTCTAAGTCAGGAAATATGAGAACATTGGCCCTGCCGCCGACAAGTGAATCCGGATATTTTATCTTTGCTACTTCAGGGATAATGGCCGCGTCCACCTGCATCTCTCCGTCGCACAGAAGATTCGGCGCTAACTCTTTCAGTAATTTCAATCCTTCCCGTATGGTTTCAATGGCTTTACCTTTGGCTGAACCTTTCGTTGAGTAGCTCAAGAAAGCCATGCGGGGCTCAAGGCCCAGCACCTTATTGGCCAGCTCGGAAGCAGCCAATCCTATATAGGCCAGTTGCCGTGCATTAGGGTCGGGTATAATGCCGCAATCGGCAAAGATGAAAGTGCCGTTTTCTCCGTAAGGTGAATGGGGCACGACCATAATGAAACAGCTGGAGACGATGGTGATGCGCGGGGCCACGCCCAGGCACCTGATACAGGCCCTGGCCATATCCGGCGTGGTGTGCGAGGCGCCTGCTACAATACCATCCACCTTGCCCTCGCGCGTTAACATCGCCGAATAATAAAGCGTATCATCAAATAACTTCCTTACGGCACCGATGTCGCTTTCCCTGGCCTTATGCATTTCGTAATACTCTTCGATGTATCTTTCTTTTGCCTGAGGGTCAACTTTCTCGGGAGTCATAACGAGGGGCTTGGCCAGGCCCTCTTTTTCGATGATCCTTGCCGCTTCGGCCACGCGGCTATCATAATATTCCGGCAGGACAACGGTCTTTAAGACGAGCCGCGCCCTGTCACGAATCTTTTGAATGGTATCCATATTATATCCCCTTAAATACTGCGTCCAGGTCTACGTTGCGCCGGATCATTCTGATAACCTCTTTGACCTTAACCGTATCCCTCGGCCTGATCTTAACCGTTAAATCATGGATGGCAGAGGCTACCGTATAGGTGTCTCCTTGGGCTAATAAAACAGGAATCTTGGCCCTGCTCAATAAATCTAAAATATTGGGGCCCGGAACGAGCCCTCCTGAAAGAATCAGGCCGGAAATTTTCGGCTTTTCTTTATCTTTCTCCTTGCGGCTCAATAAAGCCGCCATGATCATATCTTTTCTGTCTCCGGGAGTGATGAGCAGGCTATCGTCAACTATGTATCTTAAGGCTTCGCGCGGCCGCATGGCGCCTACAATCACCCGGGAGATATACGTTTCTAAGAAATCTTTACCGCACAGAGGCTCATATTTTGTCTCTTCAAAGATCTGCCCAAAGGTCGGCAAGGACAGCATCTCATCGTAAGGGACCACTCCTAAAACATTTACCCCTTTTCTTTTTAAGCCCTTCCTGACGAGGCGATTAATCTTGTCAAACTTAGACGGTAAGACCTTATTGATGATTACGCCCAGCACCTTCACGCCCTCTTTTTCAAAAAGCGATTTATTCAAAACAATTTCATCAATGGGCCTACCTATGCCCCCGGATGAGATAATGATGACTTTAGCGCCGAGGAGCCTGGCGACTGAGGCATTGGAATGGTCAAAACAGGACCCCACGCCCGCATGGCCTGTGCCTTCGATAACAACCAAATCCTGCCCCTTAGAGACTCTGCGGAAAGACTCCTTGATCTGCCGGCTGAGAGAATCCTTATTCGGCTTCATGATGTATTTCTCAGTAAATCCTTTTTCTACGGCAATCGGGCTCATGTCTTTGAGCCCGGATTTTATCCCGCAAACCTCCTCAATGAGTATGGAATCCTCATCGATCTTCAGCCCCTCTTCCTCAAGGTAACGCTGGCCGATGGGTTTAATAAAACCCACCCTTTTGAATCTACGCTGAAAATTGCAAACCAACCCTAAAGAAACAGTGGTCTTGCCGTCGTTCTGCTTAGTGGCGGCGATAAAAACTTTCTTCATTATTTAATCTGAAAAATGTTCATATTATAACGCAGATTTGCGCGGATCAAACGCAGATTTACGCAGATTCGAATCTTCGATTAACTAATCTTTTTAAATCTTACAGATTCTCTTCGATCTTCTTTTTCAGTTCCGCTTTATTCAGAACGCCCGCAACCTGTTCCATGACTTTACCGCCCTTAAAGAACATCAGGGTAGGAATGGACATGATCCCGTAGGTGGTGGCGGTTTTGGGGTTGGTATCCACGTCGATTTTTCCGATCCTGGCTTTATCCTTATATTCCCTGGCTAACTCTTCCACGGCCGGCGCAATCATTTTGCACGGCCCGCACCAGTTCGCCCAGAAATCAACCACAACCGGAAGATGCGATTCCAAAACCTCTTTTCTGAAATTGCTGTCCGTAAAGTGCGCTAGGCTCATCTATCCATCCTCCTCTATCTCAAAACGGCAACCGCAGCTGTTGCATTCGTAGGCGGACATCTCATAGTGGGGCTCTACAAAACGGGTATCGCTACTTGCGCACTGCGGGCATTCAACCGGCGGGTTCCAACCAGCCATCTTTTGCCCCCTTAATATTCAAAAACCTAATTCTTTTTATGGCTGTCGTTCATCCTGCCCACGATATGATTTTGAATCCTAGAGCGAAATGAATTAGCGAGAAAACTGAATTCTATGCCTGCCTCATAGGGATATTCCCTGCCGGGCGTCTCTTTTGCCCAAACCACTTTCCCGATAACCCACGCGGGCTCCGTAAAATCTTTCAGGTCAATCCCTAATTTTAAGACCGTTCCGATTTTCATTCTCTGGTACAAATTCAGGCGTACGCCCCCCTCGGAGATATCCCGGGTAACACAGTAGGAATGCGGAATATCATTGGCAAGCTTGTAATCTATATTTAAGCAATCGGCTACGCGTGGGTATTTACGACGCTCCCATATTCTTCTCTCGCGCAAGGGTTTTATGAAATTAAGTATCCTCATCCTGCTATTATATTATACCTTAACCGCTTTTCTGTAAATATTTTTTTTAAACAATCTCAAGACCGGGTCTTGTATCTTCTTGGGAGCCTTAGAGTTCAATTGTCAAATTTCTAATTTCCTTCGAAACATAAGCTAAAGCCATAAATTTTCGATAGGCCTCAGAAGGCTGTTTTTCCGCAAATTGTGATAATACGATATCTTTCTTACATAAACCCTGCTGACAATTTCTAATATATTCTGCGTAACTAGACCAAGGATATTCCTCTAATTTGCAATGGGCAACGATAATTTTCATTGGATTCAAATGTATGTATCGAGATAGATGCAGCAGATATTCATCTCGCATTATTATCCTTACCTGAAATCTGCCCTGAAACAAATGGCCCACTCTCTTGTATTTCTTGTTAAAGTACATAGAATGGCTAATGTTCAATCTATGCATAAAATTTGAAATAGAGTCTTTTGTAGTATTTCAAGACCCGGTCTTGCTGGAGAAATAACCTCCGGTAACCCCATCCAGCTGTGCAGTCAACTCCTGCAATCTCAGTTCTTTTTCGAAACGTTTCTTTCTGTCCTCTATTGTCAAGTTATCCAATTCCATTTTGACGCGGATTCTTTCGAAATATAACTTCGTTACCTCGTCTAACACATCGTCTCTCAATTGGACCATCAGGCGCGAGCGCACGTCAATGGAGGTCTGGTCGCTGGCCCAAATAAGCTCGCCTAAATCCCAGCTCAATGTTACATCCCACTCCAAGCTATCGCGGCCGCGTCTTAATATATCATCCTCGGTCTTCGTGGTAGAACCACCCTCCCAATGCCAGAGGTCAGTTGTATTCCTGTCCAAACCCACGGTAAGGCGCGGCAGTATGGCCTTCTTTGCTGCCTGCTTTCTCCAGAGCCTGATCTTCTCCGGCTCAACCTCGGCATAATGAATGGCGGCTTGCTGAATTTGCCTGATCGTAGGCTCTTTTTCAGCGTAACGCCCTATCCTATCATTATTTTCGCACCCTTTTAAACTCGATTTAAACACCCCCTTGTCACAGGCAGCGTAGAGATGGCCCTGGGAATCCTGGGCAAGGAACCTGATATCATCGGCTATAAGGCCCGATGATAATTCTTGCCATCGTTCCTCCTTGAATTCAAACACTTTAGATTTGGTAACGGCGTAAGGATGAGATGCAGCCAAAATGAATTTAACCTCGCGATGAAGCAAGCCATAGCCCGTCATCGCCTCCCAGGATCCCCCTTTATCCCTGCTCAGGTAAATGCCATTCGCCGTTGCCAAGTATATCTCGTTGGAATTGTCCGGATCAACAGAGATATACCTTATTTCTGAAAAACGCTCTTCTTCGTCACCATCTTCTTCACCATTTTGCCCATTATCGCCGTTTTCTACCGGGTGGACCGTAAAGATTTTCTCCCAATTGGTTCCGGCATCCTGTGTCTTAAACGCGCCATCCAAAGCTGCTACGAAAATATCATTCGGCCTCAAGTTATAACCGGAAATTGCCAGGATAGGCGTATCTCCCATTTGGCCCCTTGCCTTATGCCAGGTGCGGCCCATGTCCCTACTCATAAAAAGGCCTTTTTTCGTCCCCAGGAAGATCCCGGAAGATAAAACCGCCACAGCCGTGCATTCCTTTTCGGATGAATGCTTGCCTGTGAAAATCTGTCTCCAGTCCTCTGCGGCATCATCGCTGTAAAAGAGCCCCTGGCTGGTTGCAGCGTAGAGTTTATTAAGGCTCGTTGGATCAAAAAACAGGAAATTCACCTCTTTTTTGCGCCCGCCAGCAGAAAAAATCCTGTTCCAGCTTGAGCCGGCATCCTCAGATTTAAACACTCCATCGCTTGAGCCAATATAGATGATACGAGGCGTATCCGCGTTGACCAACACGGCCTTTGCATCCAAAATCCCCCTGCCTATCTCCTCCCAGGCCACCTCTTCGGCAAAAGACAACACCCACAGCGAAACCATAGAGAAAACTGCCATAAGCAGAACCGCTATCCACCTTTTCATTTTGCCACCTCCTCAATTTGCCCGTATTTCACGGGTCAGCAAATTGCCCTCCAACATAAGTTATTGTACGAATTGACCCCCCACCACTTTTTATTTTGCTAAGCAATTATTTATTCTCTTCATTAATTCTTTATAAGCATTCTTAAATTGCTTAAGACGCCTTTCTCTTGTTCTCGCATCAGATTCTGAAAAATAAGCCTCATAAGCGGCTAGTCCAAAAGGTATTCTATCTTTGGTTGAGGTACACAAACCCTTATTATGCTCTTCAACCCTTCTTTTTAAATCACTGGTATAGCCAATATAAATACTCTTATCTTTTTTACTTTGCAAAACATAGACATAATGTTCGCACATAATATGTTTAACAATAAAAGTGGTGGGGGGTTAAGTTCGGCCATATAAGTTACGTCGCCTCCGGCTCCGTAACTTATGGCCTCACTTAATAGACGCAGGAAGTGGCAAAATCTAACAGGTTTTTTTTCAGAAAAAAGCGGGGGGCTAACGACAGGAAATTGTTAATGCGGGACTTCTAATTTTTTAACCTTGGTAAAATATATACCTAGACGATGTTCGTTATTTTTTTCGGGGGTATTTGACTTGACCTCACCCGTAACCTCTACGGGTCCGGAGAAATTAACCACCTCTTTATCGACCTTTAATAAAGTGAACCGCAGGGAAAGCTCTGTCTGCACGGGAATATCATAATGGGTCACCATAGCCATGCCGGCCTGGCTTATATCCAACATCTTGGCCTCGATATCCTCACCGCGCACCATGAAACGGGTAGAGGCCGGCTCGTTGAGCCTATAGATAACCGTACAATTCATCCTTAGTCTTCTGTGGCTTCTTTTTTCAATCCCCTGGTAAGCTTCTATCATCAAAATACTCCTTTTTCAACAGGTGCTGAAAACCACCGGTTTGCAATCTGCCATAAGAAATTAAGCATAAATTATGCCAAACTTCACGATAAGGCCCGTGGTTTGATTTACCTAAAAGTAAGTTATATTATACCAATATGTTATAAGTAAACAAGAGGTTTCTACCCCAGGCAGGAGTGGTTTTCTTTAAATAAGGAATGTTGCGAAGGATAAGCAAACGGCTTAGGAAAAGTTTCTAAACTGAAACAAGCGCTTCTTTTAAATAATGACCGGCATCCCGTCAAACATCCTGAATATTTCCAGGAAATTGAGGCGTTTTTTGTGGTGCCTTTTCGCTTTTTTTATATGCTTGCGATAATATTTCTTCATGGGAACCTCCCCCCTTCGCTACTCCCAACCATAAAGGATTGGTTGGTGTGCCGCCTTCTGCGGCAACACCCAAACATAAATGATTGTTTGGTGTGCCTCCTTCTGCGGCAACAAAAAAACCCTAAAGGCGCTCTTTAGGGTTTACTTTCTCCCGGCAACGCAGCCAACCGATTTTACTCGGCTCTGTCGTTTTGCGCCCCAGCATTACTGCTAGTTTGCCTTTACCCCGTTAGAGATTGCTCTCTATTGGGATAAACCCCGTATCTCTAATGGGGTTTTCAGCAGATTACAGAACCTGATTGTCAAAAAACTGATTTCCTTAAAAGTATAACATATAACGGCAAAAAATCAAGATCGGGTCTTGATATCGCACAAGACCCGATCTTGATTAATCCAGGGTTAAGAGCTCTTCTTTAACCATTTCGTAGTCGGATGTATCAATCTTACTATAGATCTCCTGCGCCTGCCTCAAATGCTCCCTGGCTTTATTCTTATATCCTTTTTGTTTATATAAAAGGCCTAAATTAAAACTGGCTGAGGCTATTTCTAACTTGGCATCGATGGGGCAAGCCACAGCCAGTGCTTTCTTAAAATGTTCTTCTGCCTGCGGCCAGTCGCCCATCTCCATGTACAACTCGCCGATCATATCGTAATCGCCAGCTAAGTTGAGTGCATGGCCTAAATCCTCGTCTATTTTGAGCCCCCGCTCATAAAAATCCAGGGCTTTCTGGTATTGCTTTCCCATCTTATACACCTCTCCCAGATTAAAATAGCAGTCGCTGAGCTCATGCTTTAATTTAAGCGCCTCGAATAACCTCAGGCTTTTTGTATAGAAATCCCTGGCCGTTGCCAGGCCCTCTTTTTGCGCAAACAGCAAGCCGATATTAAAATAGTCGCGGGCCAGATGAGCCTTGTGCGCATACAGGTATTGCCTCTCGCGGTTGATTTCAGCGCTTCTCGTCAATAGCTTTAAGGCCTTTTCATCATCCTCTTTATCCATATGCCAAAGGCCCATCTTTCTTAAGGCCACCGCCTCATTCAGCTTGTCATGGTTCTTTTGGCTTAAAGAAAGGGCTTTGCTGTAAAAATCATACGCTTTCGGATAATCCCCGTTTAAATAATAAATCCAGCCGATGCCGTTATAAGCCGAGGCCAGATGCTTAGAATCATTTCTCTTTTCGCTTGAAACCGCGTAATTAAAATAATTCTTTAAGGCGTTATCTCTGTCTCCCAGGCGCTGATAGGTATCTGCTATCAAAGGGTAAGCGGCCAAGAATAAGGGGTCCTTGCGGATGATACTACTGCAGGTTAACAGGACC
The DNA here is from genome assembly GCA_043814315.1 of Candidatus Omnitrophota bacterium. GTDB lineage: Bacteria > Omnitrophota > Gorgyraeia > Gygaellales > Profunditerraquicolaceae > JBDRKE01. Next base: position 6,340 of record JBDRKE010000015.1, on the reverse strand, counting down.
TGTTCATTTTGGCCTTTTTGAAATAACTTTTTAGACTTTAAGAATAACATATAGGTATTGGGGTTTCTGCTCGGAAGGCTTATATACAGGTAAGCGGCTAAGGCCGCAAGAAACACGGCTAAGGAGGCCCAGGCCAGGGGTCTTTTATAAGAAAAGAGCCTGCCCGTCTTCCTGGGTTTAAGCGGCTTGGGCTTGCCCCTGAATAAGATAAAGTTCGGGTCCCCATAGAGAAGATAACTGGCCCAGTGCATAGCGCCTATGCCATATTCCTTAATCAGTTTGAGGCGGCCAAGCCTTACACTCTCTCCGACAGAGCTTCCCAGGGTTAATTGCGTATAGAATTCTTTGGCAAAGGTCAGGCTCACCGGATCCTCGATCTTACGGGCCGCTCCCAGGTAATGCCTGACGCCGGAATAAAGAAAAGCGCAGGCCAGGCTGTAGCTTTTTTCCTGATAATCGCTGCCAATAGAATCTTCGCCGGTCTTTGCGGAACTACAGGCATTGGAGAATACCAGGGAAGGCAAAGAAAAATCCTCTCCCAGGGCCAGGATATCCTGCGCCGTGAATGTGCCGTCGCGAAAAACCCATCCCGAACGGGCGGGGTTATTGAAATCGTATTCGCAGTGGCCGGCAAAATGGACGATATCATAGTCGCTGAGGTTCTTTTTTACATACAGGGTATCGATACTCGTGGATTTAAAATGGATGGCTATTTGTTTTCTTTTGTGGTCAAGCTGATTTTTTATAAACATCCCCTCAAGATACGCACCCTTAAGGTCGCTGGTAGGATTAGCGAGAATAAGCATCCTCATAGTGGCACTCAGGCTCCTGTATTGAGGAGAGCTGATTTGTTCTTTCGTCCGGACGACCCTGCCCAGATTAAAATTGAGGCACAGAAAGGTGCTTGCGTCGCATAAAAGTTCCCAGGGGATATAAATCAATTCCTCATCCAGCGATAATATCAAGTCCGGTAATTTTGTGGATCTTAATGCTTCTTTAACCGGTTTGGTCAGCAGATGCTCCCAGAGCATCTGCCCGGTTTTCTGTAAACTCCTGATGAGGCCCTGAGGGTCTTGGCTTTTTTTCCCTATCTTGCTTAATGCCGAAATGGTTTCCTGGCATAACGTATGGATTTGTGCGAAAGAAACGCTGCATTGGCTGTAATGCCTTAATGTTGAGGCAAGCTGTTCGTGCTCGAACACGCCCATCTTCAAAGCGTTATCAAGCTTAAAAATTTCCAAGACGAGAGGATTGGATTCCTGCATGGAGGTTTTTGGCTACTGCCGGATGTCTAACGATATGGAGGCAAGCTTGCTGTCGACCCTGGATATCAGAACGGTATACTTACCCAGTAAAATATGCTCAAAGGTGACCAGGCCTGAATCGGTAAGGCAGGACTCTAACTCTGTTTCGTCTTTGATCAACGAAACTCTTAGGTCCTTGATAATCTTCTGCGTGAGCTTATGCTTAACGAGGAGCGTGAGATTGAAGGCAAGCCCCCCTTTGTTCTCTATTTTAATCTCGGCTCTTATGTCATCAAAATCCTTTAAAATGGTCACTTCATCTTTGAAATTTTTTATCGAACGGCTGCGCAGCACCGGCGCAGGCACCAGCTCCTGCCCCACCAGGACATCTCCGGTGGTGCCAATCATCTCCAGGGCCTTTTCTTTAAGCCTTAAGGCGATTTCTAAAAGAGCGGGCTTGAGTTCAAAGGCCAGCATTTTCCTCACCCGTTCCAGAAGTTCGGCTGAAGGCTCCTCCTCGGATGTTTCGCTGACTTTCAGGCTGACGACTAATGCCTCCATGCAATCCTCGCAGCGAACCAGGTGAGCCTTGATAGGCTCGGCTTCTTCCTGGGACAGGCGGCCTTCGACAAAACAAGCCAGGGCCTCCTCGTCAAGGTGAGGCCCCTCACCTTTGCGTCCTGATTGTTTCCAACTTTTGTAAACCATGCTGATAATCCTTTCAAGCTTATCCTGCATGCCGTGTTGCCTTCTCAACTTTTAATCCTTGCCACGTATTCATCGACGAACAATAGCAACCTTACGTGTCAAGGATAAGTTAGCCCCCACCGCTTTGTTTCGCAAAGCGAAACAGCGGGGGCTAACTTAATAGACGCTCACCCGCCAAAAATCTAACGTTAAAAATTCGAAAAACCTCTGCTTTTAAAACAATCCCGCAATCTGTCAACAATGCGCGCCTTTTGCATATCCATAGCGCCCCGCGAAAGCCTTAAGACGCACGCCAGCTCCTCTAATTTCATCCCCTTATTCAAATGCAGCTCCAGAAAATATTTATCATCGTGGCTGAGCCCTTCGATGCAGCCCTGGAGCACTTCAAGCCTTTCTTTATCAATGAGCGCCTCGGCAGCCAGAGGTGAACTATCGGCAAGTGAATCCTTCAGGATAAAATCCTCTCCTCTCTCTTCATCAAGAGAAACCGCCGGCCTGATCCTGCGCAGATAACTTAAAGTAAAGTTAATCGTCACCTGCCTTAGCCAACTGGCCAGCGTGCACCCGTTTTTACCCTTAAAGCTTCTTAATTTTTTGAAGTCGTTTTTTATTAACGAACAGAATATATCTTGAAAGATGTCTTCGACGTGATCCTGTGTGAGGGCCCAACCTCTTAACTTCAGGACGCTGTGGATATATTTATAAATCAGGCGGGAGTACTTATCTAAGAATTCATCCCAGGTGGCTGAATTGCGGCTTATACACCTCTGGATAAACTCCAGGTCATCCATAACGCTATAAGTATAGCATAAAAATGTCAAAAAACCACTAATTTTAGGAAAGTGTGTCAGGTTGCGTCATGCGTGTTCTATTAAAACGTTTCTAATTTTGTTCGGAAAACTGCTTTGAGCATAAATTCAGAAACTTTTTAGCTTTAGATACAAAGCAGGTTTGAGCACAAAATTAGAAACGCTTCAGGTTCAAGATTAGAAACGTTTTAAATTATTTGAAGAGGGAGTTAGAGATGATGAAAGAGGCAAAAACGATGGAAACCATAGACATGAGTTTAATAAGGATGTTGAGGCTGGGGCCGGAAGTGTCCTTGAACGGGTCTCCCACCGTATCTCCTACCACGCTTGCCTTATGGGAAAGCGAACCCTTGCCCCCGAGATTTCCTTCCTCTATATATTTCTTGGCGTTATCCCAGGCGCCTCCTGAATTAGCCATCATCACGGCCATGACAAAACCGCAAACAAGAGAACCGACCAAAAGGCCTGTAACCGCCTCAATCCCAATTAACAACCCGACGGCAATAGGAGCAATAATAGCCAGCAAAGCCGGAATAATCATCTCTTTTTGAGCGGCAGTAGTTGCGATGCTGACACATCTTGCGTAATCAGGTTTTTGCTGACCCTCCATGATCCCGAGAATCTCCTTAAACTGCCGGCGCACTTCTACGACAATCTTTCCTGCGGCCCTGCCTACGGCGCGCATCGTCAAGGCGCAGAAAACAAAAGGCAGCATAGCTCCTATAAAAAGCCCGACAAGAACATTCGGATTCAAGAGAGTCGCCGTAATTTCTTTTCCGTATAAAGCGGCCTGGTCTTTAAAAGCCGCTATTAAGGCTAATGCGGTTAAAGCCGCAGAACCTATAGCAAAACCCTTGCCCGTAGCCGCTGTGGTATTTCCCAATTGATCTAAAGCGTCTGTCCTTTTTCTGACTTCAGGCGCAAGGCCTGACATCTCGGCATTACCTCCGGCATTATCCGCAACAGGCCCATAGGCGTCGGTGGCGAGGGTTATGCCCAGAGTTGAAAGCATCCCCACGGCAGAGATACCCACTCCGTAAAGGCCCGCCATAAAATAACTTATAAGTATGGCTATCCCCACGATAACAACCGGAACAGCGGTAGAAATCATCCCTACGGCTAAACCGCTTATAATGACCGTCGCTGGCCCTGTTACGGATGCTTCAGCTATAGAGCGGGTTGGCCTGAAGCTATTCGAAGTATAATATTCGGTTGACAGGCCGATGATAATCCCGGCCACGAGCCCTGAAATAACCGACCAGTAAACCCCTAAATGAGCGGCCCCCAGGGTGTATTTCACAAGAAAGAATGAAATGACGGCAACAAGAAACGCGCTTACAAACACGCCCTTTCTCAATGCCGCAAGTAAAACATTCTGCTTCGCTTCCTCGCTGCTTCTTACAAAAAACGTCCCTAAAATAGAGGCAATAACGCCCACCGCTGCCATGACCATAGGGACAGTCACTCCTGCGACCCCTAATCCCGCTGTAACTCCTAAAGCCGAAGTCGCCACAATGGAACCTACATAAGACTCATAAAGGTCTGCGCCCATGCCGGCCACATCCCCCACATTGTCTCCGACATTATCCGCGATCACAGCCGGATTTCTCGGGTCATCCTCGGGGATACCTGCTTCGACTTTTCCGACTAAATCGGCACCGACATCCGCGGCCTTGGTAAAAATGCCTCCTCCTACTCTTGCAAAAAGCGCCTGAAAGCTGGCGCCCATACCAAAACAAAGCATGGTAGAGGTAATCGCGGTAATCTTATCCGTGCCTATGGGAATCGGGTGCGAGGAATAATACCAGTCCAGGAAATAATACCATATGCTTAAATCTAAAAGCCCTAGCCCCACCACGACTAAACCCATGACCGCACCGCTTGAGAAAGCCACCCGAAGGCCTGAATTTAAGCTCTTCATCGCCGCAGCACAAGTTCGGTTAGAAGATTGGGTAGCAATGGTCATGCCTATAAAGCCGGACAGGCCCGAAAAGAACCCTCCTGACAAAAAAGCAAAAGGAACGAATATGACTAAATATTTTTTTGAGGCCAAGAATAAAAGGATAAAGAACACTACCACAAAAAATAAGGAAACCACCGCGTATTGACGGCTTATGTAAGCCCTGGCGCCGATCCTTACCGCCTGGGCAATCTCTTTCATCTTGTCGGTACCTTCATCTTTTTTAAGAATAAAAAAAGCCAGATACCCCGCAAAGCAAAGAGCCAAAATAGAACCTACAGGCGCTAACAGAAGCAAATCAAAACCCGGCATCTAAAATCCTCCTTTTCTTATGATTATTCAAGATCGGGTCTTGTAACTCAATGTGCCCCAATCGATATCAAGTCCCGGTCTTGATGTTTAGATGGAAGACATGGTAACACAATCTCAAGAAATGTCAATACCCATCAGGATATTTCGATCTTCTTATCCCAGGTCGCGAAGGCCTTGCCTCCGAGATGAAAGATCAGCTTAACTTTGTCCGGTTGCCATGTCTCTTTAAAAGAATGCTCATCGGCACTGGCAAAGATAGCCTCCGCGATAAAAAGATGGTGGTCGCCGGCTTCATGGATATCTCTTAAAGAGCATTCCAAGTGGCCGACGCACTCCTTAATCAGGGGGGTTTTGACCAAACGATTGGCTTTTTGAGGGGTTAGCCCGGTTTCTTTAAATTTGTCCGTGTCCCTGCCAGAATGTGTGCCGCAGTAAACAACGCTGTCTAATAAATCCAGGCTGGGGACATTGACGATGAACTCCTGGGATTTCCGGATGAATTCTGCCGAAAGATGAGTTTTGGCTACGGATATAGCCAAAAGCGGCGGCTTATGGCTTAGAGGAGAATTCCAGGCTAACGTAATGATATCGGCCTTATCTTTATAGGCACAGCTGACCAGGATGACCTGGCCGCTGTTAATGAGGCGATTGGCTTTTTCTCGGGGTATCTCGATTTTCATTTGAGAAGCGAACGCAGGGTTTGGGGTATGCTTTTAGCCTTAAAGCGTTCATCCACGCACACCAAAAGCGTTTTGGCTTTGGCAATCATCCGATGATCCTGGTTTTTTATCTCGTTATGGAATTTCATACTGGCGCGGGATATCTCGCCGATTTTTGTATCTATCGTAAGCGTATCCGCGTAATAAGCGGGAAATTTATAATCTATTTCTTGACGGCCGACCACAAAGAATATTCCCTGCTTTGCCAATTCCTTAAGAGACGCACTCCGCTGCTCCATGTATTCGGTGCGCGCCTCTTCCAGAAATTCCAGGTATGTGGCGTAATAAACCACGCCCCCGCAATCCGTGTGATGATAGTATATTTTTACTTTCATTTAAGAAATTTAAAACAGGTTTCAGGGTATCGGGAGATCAGGATTTGGTGATCAGGATATCCTGATCACCCGATAACTGACTTAATATGGCTACTCATCTATTTCTTCAACGCGGCGAGGGCCTTCTGATTATCCGTTGTGCTGATAATGATTTTTGCAGGGCAGCCGGCTGTGCAGGCAGACCCGTATATCTGTTTCATATCTATCATTTCAGAAGCCATCTTGGCTGTGATATCCTTCAAGGCTCCCGGCT
>JBDRKE010000014.1:0-15446 GCA_043814315.1 Candidatus Omnitrophota bacterium | reverse complement strand
GAAAGACGGCTTGGAGAAAGAAGCTTTAAAATGAACCTAAATCCAAGATCGGGTCTTGAAATGCTTTGGCCGCCAATGGGTTACAAGACCCGGTCTTGATGTTGTTGATGTTGGAGTTATGAAAGGCATATTCATTACATTTGAAGGTTCTGAAGGGTGCGGCAAGAGTACGCAGTCGCGGCTCCTTTATCAGTATCTAAAGAGAAAGGGTTTTGACGCCCTCTATCTACGCGAGCCGGGCAGTACCAAAGTGGGGGAGAGCATCAGGAAGATATTGCTGGATGCCAGGAATGATTCTCTCACCGCCGTTTCCGAAATGCTGCTTTACATGGCAGCCCGCTCTCAGATCGTCGATGAAACCATAAGACCGGCGCTTTCGGCAGGCAGGACCGTCATCTGCGACAGATTTTTGGATTCTACCGTGGCCTATCAGGGCTATGGTTTAGGATTAGATATCAAGCTCATCAGGGAAATCGCTAAACTCGTGACGCGGGGCATGAGTCCTGATTTGACGATACTGCTGGATCTACCCATCGGCAAAGGTTTCAAATATCACGATTCCAAAAAGGACCGCATCGAGCAAAGGTCCTCTCAGTATCATGTCCGCGTAAGAAACGGCTATTTGAAATTAGCCAGGCTCCATTGCGATAGGATAAAGATTATCAAAGTCGATGGGGATAGAAATCAGATACAGAAAAGAATACGAGAACTGGTAGATAGGTTTCTAAGAGAGAAGAGCTGATGTCCTTTCAACACATATTAGGCCAGGAGCCCCCCATTCATATGCTGCAGGGCTATATAGAACAGGGCCGTCTGCCGGGAAGCTTGCTTTTCGTGGGGCCCGAAGGCGTGGGAAAAAAACTCATCGCCCAGACATTAGCTAAAGCACTGAATTGTCCCGAGGCAATCCTGGATTCTTGCGATCGCTGCCCCTCGTGTCTGAAAATAGACCGGTACCAGCATCCTGACATCAGGGTGATCCGGTCGCAGGGGGCAGAAATAAAGATAGAGGATATCCGCCAGCTGCAGAGGGATATGTCTTTAAGGCCCTACGAGGCCAAAACGAAGGCTTTTATCATTGACGATGCGCACAGGCTCACGGCCGAAGCCTCCGGCGCTCTTTTAAAGGTCCTGGAGGAACCTCCTCCTAACAGTCTCATTATCTTAATCAGCGATAAGCCCGTACTATTATTTAAGACCATCGTTTCCCGCTGCAGGACGTTAAGGTTTAGCCCTCTTACGAGGGTCCGGCTTCAGGAGGTCTTAATGAAAGAGCACGGCTTAGATCTTCATCGGGCGCATTACCTCGCTTTTGTCTCGGAGGGCCGGCTGGGCAGCGCCTTAAGATTAAAGGAGGCTGATGCCTTAAGGGAAAAGAACGTTGTGATCGATAGCTTTGTTTTTAGCCGCAAGTCTCAATTTGACCATTTGGCAAAAGAGGAGAGGTTCAAAATCAGAGAGGACCTTAACATTCTGGCGACGTGGTTTCGGGATATTTATTTGGTTAAAATCGGCATGCCACACTCAGAGATCATCCACAATGACCGTAAAGACGATTTGTTAAGACTGATGAGCCGTTTTTCTTTTCTCGATTTAAATGAAATCATGAATACGATTGCGCGCTCGATTTTTTACCTAGAGCATAACATCAACAGCAAATTGTTACTCTACGCTTTAAGAGGTCAGGTATGGAAGGGACAATCTACGTCAGATTAAGGGATTCGGGTCAGGTTCATTTGTACCAGATCCATAATTTCAGCGTCAAGGAAGGGGATTACGTCATTGTTGAGCATGACAGGGGCTTGGATTACGGCCAGATGGTTTCTCCCAAGGATAAAGTTACGGCGGATGCCGTTTCCAAAGAACCTCCCAAGAAGGTCGTGCGCCTGGTTCAAGAAAGCGATTTGAAACAGATTGAAGAGAACAGAGGCAGGGCCAAGGAGGCCTTTAGCGCCTGTCTAAAGAAGATAGAGGAACACAAGTTAGACATGAAACTGGTGCAGGCAGAGTATTCTTTTGACCGTACGAAAATCGTATTTTATTTTACGGCCAACGGCAGGATAGATTTCAGGAGCCTGGTTAAAGATTTAGCTAAAATTTTTAAAGCCAGGATTGAATTAAGGCAAATCGGCGTCAGAGACGAAGCGAGGCTTTTCGGAGGGTTCGGCCCTTGCGGGAGAGAGTTGTGCTGCGCGCGATTCTTAAAAGATTTCGAGCCCGTAACGATAAAGATGGCCAAGGAGGAAGGCCTGCCTCTGAACCCGCCGAAGATATCGGGGCTCTGCGGCCGATTGATGTGCTGCCTCTCTTTCGAATACGAGACGTATAAGATCTTATCCAAAGGCATGCCTCGCGAGGGGGAGCGTATTCATGCGCCCCAGGGTAAAGGCAAGGTTATCAGTATCAATGTCTTCAAGCGCACTGCCATTGTGGAATTGGAAGACGGCGCGCAGGTTGTGGTAAGCTATCAAGAAAAGCCTCAAGCATGAGAAATTCAAAATCACAAATCACAAACACCAATATACAAACAAATCACAATACCAAAACCACAATACCCAATGTTTTTTGTGATTTGTGTATTGTGGTTTGTGGTTTGTTTGTGATTTGTGTATTGTAAATTGGAAATTAATGATGAATAAAAAGTTCTACATTACGACACCCCTGTATTACGTAAATGCCTCTCCGCATATCGGGCATTCTTATACCACGATCGCCGCTGATGTGCTGGCGCGCTTCCTGCGCCAGGAGAGAGGGCCTGACAACGTCTGGTTCTTGACCGGTACAGACGAACACGGACAGAAAATCCAGAGGGCAGCGGATGAGTTGAAATTAAAGGCAGAAGAGTTTACCGACAGGATGGTGGTTAAATATAAGGAACTCTGGAAGTCCCTCGATATCTCTTACAATGATTTTATCCGTACCACCGAAGCCAGGCATAAGAAAGTCGTTCAGGATTTTTTAAGGCTGCTTTATGAAAAGCAGCAGATCTATTCGGCCCTCTATGAAGGCTGGTATTGTACGCCCTGCGAAACCTTCTGGAGCCAGACGCAGGCGCTGGAGCAGAAGTGCCCTGACTGCAAAAGGCCCGTGGAAAAAATCAGCGAGACCAATTACTTTTTTAAATTATCCGAGCATCAGGAGTGGCTTATCGAGCACATCAACAGCCACGCGGAGTTTATCAAGCCCGCCAGCCGCCGAGCGGAAGCATTGAGTTTCTTAAAGCGCAATAAGCTCAATGACCTGTGTATTTCCCGGCCCAAAGAGCGCTTGAGCTGGGGGATTCCCATCCCTTTTAGCCCGGGCCACGTCACCTATGTCTGGTTTGACGCATTGATTAATTACATCAGCGCCGTCGGAGAATTTGACAAAAGCGGCCAGTATCATTCGAAATGGTGGCCGGCGGATGTGCACCTGATCGGTAAAGATATCTTAAGGCAGCACGCGGTGTACTGGCCGATTATGCTGCATGCCTTGAACATCGAGTGCCCCAAGACCATATTTGCCCATGGATGGTGGCTGAGTCAAGAGGATAAGATGTCCAAAAGCCGCGGGAATGTGATTAGTCCCGCGGATATGGTCCAAAGGTACGGTCTGGATGTCTACAGGTATTTTCTTCTGCGGGATGTCCCTTTCGGGTTAGACGGGCATTTCTCGGAGGAGGCCATTATCAAGAGATTTAACGGCGACCTGGCTAATGATCTGGGCAATCTTGTGTATCGGACGCTGACGATGGTCGAAAAATATTACCAAGGCCTTATCCCCGATAAGGCAAGCGTGCGTGATGAGCAGGGAAAAAAGATAGAGGAGAAAATCAGTCTCCTGAAAAATCAAGTCAGCGGTTCCCTGACAAAAGATCTGAATCTGAATTTCTCCGCAGGCCTGGAGGATATTTGGGAATTGATCAGTATGGCTAATAAATATATAGAAGACAAGAAGCCCTGGAGCATGGCCAAGGAAAACAGGCATGAGGAGCTTAAAGGTTTTATCCGTTTGTTGGTGAAAGTCCTTCGGGAAGTCGCAATCCAGGTCTATCCTTTTATGCCTCAGACCTCTGAGTCCATAAGAGAACAGCTAGGTACGGATAAGATTAAGAAAGGCAAGCCTCTCTTTCCCCGCATAGATACCTTAAAAATCTAAGCTTTAAAGTATAGACTACGGACTATGAGCTATGAACTCGGAACTGCGAACTCTGAACTCCGAACCAATTTGATTGATACGCATTGTCATTTGGATTTCCCCCAATTTGACCCGGACAGGGAGGAAGTCATTGCCCGCGCCAAAGAGCATGGGATAGAGGCGATGGTGAATATCGGCTCAAGTCTTGAGGGGACGAGAAAATCTTTACAGTTAGCCAGGCAGTATGATTTTATCTATCCCACCGTTGGCATCCATCCCCACGACGCAGATAAGTTTAATCAACAGGACGAAGACATTCTCACCGGGTTTTTAAAACAGAAAAAGGCCGTTGCGATTGGAGAAACCGGCCTGGATTATTTTAAAAATTATTCACAGCCAGAAAACCAGAAAAGGTTATTCAGGACTTTACTGAGATTAGCCAAAGAGTTTGTCCTGCCTCTGGTGATACACTCCCGTCAGGCCCAGACGGATACCTTGAAGATGTGTAAAGAATTCTCCCCTGTCCAGGCGGTGGTGCATTGTTTTTCCGCGGGAGAAGATTTTTTAAAAGAATGTTTAGAGTCGGGTTTCTTTATCTCTTTTACCTGTAATGTCACGTATAAGAAGGCCGATGACTTAAGAAATTTAGTCAAGATGACGCCTTTGGATAGATTATTGCTGGAGACGGACGCGCCCTTTTTACCGCCGGAAGAGTTGCGCGGCAGGAGAAATGAGCCGCTCTATGTCAGGAATCTGGCACAAGAGATTGCCAAAATCAAAGAGGTTAGTTTGGATGAGGTCGCCAAGGTGACGACGCAGAACGCAAAAAATTTTTTCAGGATTCAGCCTCAATGAAAGCAAAAGTTTCCCTTGTCAGGTGCGATAATTATACATCTGTTTTAGTGCAGGAAGCAACAAGAAAAGCCGTAGATTCCCTGGGGGGAGTCTCGCGGTTTATCAGGCCGCAAAGTAGAGTATTAGTAAAGCCTAACCTATTGATGGCCATAGAGCCGGAAAAAGGCGTTACGACTCACCCCGAAGTCGTGCGCGCGGTGATAAAGATTTTAAAAGACATTGACTGCCGGATTTTAGTGGGGGATGGCCCTAGCGTCTGGGGAAAACAGATAGAAAATGTGGATGAGGTTTATAGGCGTACAGGCATAAGAAGGGTTTGCGAAGAAGAAGGCGTTTCTTTAGTTGAATTTGATAAAAGGCGCATGAGAGGCAAATTCCCTTTGGCCGCTATCCTCGACGAATGCGATTTTCTGGTCAATGTCCCCAAACTTAAGACGCACGGCTTAACGCTTCTAACGGGAGCTCTTAAGAATCTGTTTGGCCTGGTCCCGGGGACGTTTAAAACGGAACTGCATAAAAGATTTTACGGGAGGCAAGATTTTTGCGGGATCCTGGTTGATATCTTTCAGGAGGTCCTGCCCGCTCTTACGGTTGTCGACGGTATTGTGGCTATGGAAGGGGAGGGCCCGGGCACCAGCGGCCGGTTAAGGGATCTTCACCTGTTGCTGGCAGGCCCCGACGCCGTGGCGTTGGATAGTGTCATGGCCCTAATCATGGGCTTAGCACCCCTGGATATACCTACGACGAAAGAAGCGTTCCAAAGAGGGCTGGGGTGCGCGGATATCCATTCCATCGAAATCCTCGGCTCAGAATTAAGACAGGTTATGGGTAAGCCTTTTTTGTTGCCTTCTTCCTCGATAAAAAAGATAATATCAAAGCCCATCTTTAAACTAGCTGCAAAATTCATCAGGTATTACCCTTGTGTTGAGCAGGAGCGCTGTACGGCCTGTATGGCCTGTATCAAGGCCTGCCCTGAAGAGATCATCCGCTTGCATCAGGAGCGTATCGTTATCGATTATACAAAATGCATTGCCTGTTTTTGCTGTCAGGAGTGCTGTCCTGCATCGGCGATAAAACTTAAGAAAAGCCTGTTAGCGAAGCTCATAGGTTTATAACCGGGAGGCCCTATCAAAACGATTGAATGGCAAAATAATAAAATCAAGATCATTGATCAGTCTCGGTTGCCCCTAAAACTAAAAACCATCCGGATTAAGGATTTAGGTTCTCTTTACCGGGCTATTAAAAGCATGCGCATACGCGGGGCACCGGCCCTGGGCGCTGCAGCAGGATGGGGAATTTATTTAGGGGTCAAGGATTCAAGGGCCAGGGACGGGGAGGCATTCGACAGGCAGGTTAAGAAGGTGGCAGGATATATTGCCCGTTCGCGGCCCACGGCAAGAAATCTTTTCTGGGGCTTGGAGAGGATGATGCGCGTCAGTCAGGAAAATAAGGATAAGGGCACAGCGGCGTTAAAGAAAATGCTTTTTAAGGAAGCCCGGGCCATTATGGAAGAGGACCAAAGAGCCTGCCGCAAGATCGGTTCCTTCGGCGCGACATTGATTAGAAGGTACGATTCGATTCTGACCATCTGTAATGCCGGGATTCTGGCTACCATCGATTACGGAACCGCTCTTGGCGTCATTTACAGCGCCTCTAAGGCCGGCAGGAAGATAAGGGTTTTTGCCTGCGAGACCCGCCCGATGTTACAGGGCGCGCGTTTAACGACCTGGGAGCTTAAGCGGCATGGCGTTGATGTCACTCTTATTTGCGACAGCATGGCCGCCACCTTAATGGCGCAAGGGGAAATCAAAAAGGTCATTACAGGAGCAGACAGGATTGCCTCTAACGGGGATGCGGCGAATAAAATCGGCACGTACAATCTGGCTGTCCTGGCGCGTTATCATAAAATCCCTTTCTACATCGCTGCCCCTGTTTCTACTTTTGACCTGGATATAAAAAGCGGAAAGCAGATTCCCATCGAGCAGCGCGATAGAAGAGAAGTCACGGAATTATTTTTCAAAAAGCCGATTGCCGGCAGGAATATCAAAGTGGTTAACCCGGCGTTTGACGTAACGCCCCATCGTCTTATAACGGCGTTAGTGACGGATAAGGGAATCATTAAACCACCTTATATAAAAAACATTAGAAAGGTAATTACATGACAATTCAAATCCCAAATCCCAAATCCCAAATCCCAAACAAATCCCAAATCCCAAATCCCAATCGCCGAAACTTTAAGTTTGAAATTTGGGAAATTGAAAATTGGAATTTATTTGAAATTTGGTGTTTGGATTTTGGAATTTCTAAGTAATATGCTCATAAGCAAGCTTGGTGAATTCGGTTTGATCGAACGATTCAGGAGGCGCATTAAGACGGATGCCTCGGTCATTCAGGGCTCTGGGGACGATTGCGCGGTACTGAGCCTGGATAAAAACAGATATCAGCTTTTTACCTGCGATAGGATTGCGGAGGATGTGGATTTTACGCTTAAAGACAAACCGTACCTGATCGGCCGCAAGGCCATCGCCGTCCAGATAAGCGATATCGCAGCCTGCGCAGGCATCCCAAGGCATTGTTTGGTATCCCTGGGGATGAGCCGTGCGATGTCCCTTAAGTTTATAGACGAGCTTTTAGAAGGCATGCGTGCCATGGCGAAAAAATTCAAGGTTAATATCGTGGGAGGAGACCTGAGCCGCTCCAAAAAGCTGGTCATAGACGTAAGTATGCTGGGGGTCGTCAAGAAGAAAAACCTCCTGTTACGTAAAGGTGCTAAGGCCCATGATGTCATCTTTGTTACCGGGGAACTGGGAGGGTCTATCCGGGGTAAACACCTGGCATTTACCCCCCGTCTCAAAGAATCCGCTTTTTTAGCGCAAAATTTCAAACTCCATGCCATGATCGATATTTCCGACGGATTGATTCAGGATTTAAACCATATCTTGGAAAGCAGCAGGGTGGGCGCTGTCATCTATGAGGAACTGATACCTGTTGCAAGGAATTCCCGTATCGATGAGGCGCTGTGCATGGGGGAAGACTTTGAGCTGCTCTTTACCATGCCTAAACCCGAAGCCAGGAAATTGATGAAAAGGAAAATCAGGATGTTTAAACCCATCGGAGAGATTGTCGGGAAGGATGAGGGGGTAAGCCTCGTCGGCAGGGGCGGCTTGGCCAGATCCCTAAAAGTCAAGGGATACCGGCATTTTTGACACGTTCACACTATGGAAGTCATTTCTCAATCCGTACTGGAAACATTAAACATAGGCAGGCGCCTGGCGAAGAATCTACAGGCAGGGGATATCATCTGCTTAATCGGAGAGCTGGGTTCAGGAAAAACGGTTTTGACCAAAGGTATTGCCGAAGGGCTTGGGATAAATAAAAAACAGGTCATCAGCCCCTCTTTTGTGTTGATACGCGAGCACAGGCAGGGGAGGCTGCCGCTGTACCATTTTGACCTTTACAGATTGGAGAAGCTAAGGGATATTTTAGCTTTAGGGTACGAGGAGTATCTTTACGCAGACGGCGTGGCCGTGATCGAGTGGGCCGACCGCCTGGGGCCTCTCTTGCCCGGCGCGTGCCTTAAAGCAGAGTTATTTGTCAAAAGCGATTCAAAGAGACGATTGAGATTCAGCGCGCAAGGCAGGCGCGCCAAAGAACTGTTAGGCAACATTTTTAATTACCATGAAAATACTGGGCATTGACACGTCGACTAAGTTTTTATGTCTGGGGATTTGCGACGGCAGGAGAATCTACGGATATAATCTGGAGGTAGAGAGGAGGCTTTCGGTTCTTTTGACCGTGACCATCCAGAGGACTCTGGATGCGGCAGGGCTTAATCCCGAGGGCGTGGATTATTTTGCCTGCGGCCTGGGGCCGGGTTCTTTTACGGGCTTACGCATAGGGGCATCTGCTATAAAGGGCTTAGGTTGGGCCCTGCAGAAACCGGTGATAGGAATTTCAAGTTTAGATATCATAGCCAAAAATGCCGGTACGTCCGATAGGCCCCTTGTGACTGTCGTCGATGCCAGGAGGAATTTACTCTATTGCGGTTTTTTCAGGAACAAAGACGGCCGTTTAAAAAAAACTAAGCCGTATATGCTTTTGAATCAAAAAGAATTCTTGAAAAAGGTTTCAGCCGGCAGTATCCTTTTAGGGGATGCGGTGAGTCTTTATCGGGAGGAATGGATCAGAAACATAAGGGGCGTTACTCTTTTGGATAAGGACGCCTGGTATCCCAAGCCGCACCATCTCATGGCGCTTGTCCTGGAAAGGATTAAGGAAGGCAAGGTCGGATGTGCCTTTGATATAAAGCCGATTTATCTGTATCCGAAGGAATGCCAGATTAAATCAGTAAACAGTAAACAGTAATCAGTAATCAGTAATGCGCGGAGATTTTTTTTGATTTTTAATATTCCAAAATTACTAGTTACCGTTTACTAGTTACTGTTTACTAAACAAAGGTTATAAAATATGCGTTATTACCGTCCCACCTGGGTGGAAATTAATTTAAGCCATCTCAGCTATAATTTTCACCAGGTCAAGAAAATACTTTCCTCCAAGACCAAGATGATGGTTACCGTTAAGGCAGATGCCTATGGCCACGGCCTTATCCCGGTTTCCAGGCAGCTTGTGTCTTGCGGCGTGGATTATCTGGGAGTGGCCTCCATTGACGAAGGAATCCTTTTAAGAAAGGCAGGCATCAGGATCCCTGTCTTAATCATGGGGCTGATTCTGAAAGAAGACATAGCGCCCCTGTTTAAATACAGACTGACAGCCACTGTTTGCGATGAAGAATTGGCCAGGGCCTTGAATAACAGGGCGCATCTTTATGGAAAGCCTCTTGACGTGCATATCAAGGTTGATACGGGTATGGGCAGGATTGGCGTGTTGCCTGAGGAGGCGTTAGGCCTGATTCGAAAGATCCGCCGGTTAGAATTCCTTCATATCGAAGGAATTTTTACGCACTTTACCTTGGCGGATAAGGATAGAGATTTTACCGGGTATCAGATCGTTTTATTCCGCCGCCTGTTAGATGAGCTAAAAAAAGAAGGAATCCGTATCCCTTTGGCCCACGCGGCCAACAGCATGGGCGCTATTGGATTTAAGCAAAGCCACTTTAATATGGTCAGGCCCGGCCTGGTCATTTACGGGCTTTATCCCAAAGAAGGCCTAAAGATAAAATTAAAACCCGTACTCACCCTAAAGACTAAAGTCATTTTTAAGAAAAGATTACCCCGCGGATGGGGAATCAGCTACGGGCGCACCTATATCACCAAGAGCAAAACCGGTATCGTTACTTTACCCATAGGTTACGGTGACGGTTATCCGCGCCTTTTATCCAATAAGGCACCGGTGTTAATCGGGGGCAGGCGTTTTAAGGTGTGCGGCAGGATCTGTATGGACCAGATGATGGCAGGGGTCGGGGATTTAAGGGTCAAGATAGGGGATGAGGTGGTATTGATTGGTTCTCAGGGCAAAAAGAGAATCACTGCCGAAGAATTGGCCCGCCTTTCCCGGACGATTCCCTATGAAATCGTCTGCGGGCTGGGTAGCCGCATACCGAGGGTATACATCCGTTAAGGTAAAACGCTGATAAGGTAGAGCCCTGCTATGAAAGCAATCGCGTGGCTTAAAGACGCGGACAAAAAGGGAGGAAGGACTCCGCCTTTACCCAGGGCAAGGCTCACCGCATCCAGGATATAATAAAAAAATCCCACCAGAATAGAAATCCCCATGGAAGACAGTCCTGCCGCGCGTTTCCTGATGATCAGGGCAAAAGGGATCCCCAGGAAGATGATGATGACGCTGGTAAACGGCGCGGTGAATCTGCGGTAGTACTCTACCTTCAGATTGCGCATCGCGGCGGCTGCGCCGCTTTTGGATAATCTCCAAATGTAATCTTCGAGCTGATTGATGGTCATGAAATCAAGCTGGTCCCTCTGGTTGGTAAAATCACGCGGAGTCTCCGGTATATACATAACCTGTTTTTCCTGAAACTGCGGTTCCTGTTCAATCTGTCCGTTGGGATCGAAGATGTACGTGATGCACTGATAGTATACCCAGTGGTCATTCTGATAGACGCCTCTGTTGGCGACGACCTTCTTGGTTATATTCTGTTTTTCGTCGTGCTCTAAGATGGTGATGCCTTCCATGATGTTGGCGGGCGCATAGAATTTATTGATGTGAAAAAGCCTGTTCTGGATTCCGTACATGGTCAGGTTGGTCATGACTTCGGGCCTGACTTCTTTTGCCTTATTTCTGCCTTGCTCCATCGCGATTTTGATTTTTTGATTCAGGGTTAAGGCCTGCGGGACAATACTGTCGCTGATCCAGAATATACATAAGCTCACCAGGAGGCCGAACAAGATCACGTTCTTGGTTATCTGCAGTACGCTCAGGCCCGAGGCGCGCATCGCGATGATTTCATTATCCTGATTGAGCTTGCCGAAGGTGTAGAGGGTGCTTAAGAGACACGCAAAAGGCGCTACCTGCACCAGCATGATGGGCAAGTAGGAAAGGTAGTAATGAATGAGAAGGGATAACTGCACGTGCTGTTTTAATATATCTTCCAGGTTAGACAAAAGATCGATGATCACGTATAGAAACAGGAAGACAAAAATACAGGAGAAGAAGGTGATCACGACGGGTCTTAAAATGTAGCGGTCTAATAGGCGCATACTTTTAGGGTTAAGAAGGCTGCGATGAGGGTAAACAGCACATTAGGAATCCACATGGCGACCGTCGGATGGACGTATCCTTCAATGGCCAATGCCTCGCAGGCGATAAAAAGCGGGTAGTAGACCGCTATGACCAAAACCGCCAAGCCGATATTGATGGATTTTTCCCTGCGTCGCGTGATGACCGCTAAAGAGGATCCGAGCAGAATGAACACAAGCGTCGAAAAGGCCAGGGCTATTTTTTCGTTTATTTCCGTCATCAAGGGGGTGGCTTCGATTCCTTCGGCCTTAAGCTTTTTAATTTCGTTACTTAATTCCTGCAGGTTCATATCCTTGGGTTTCTTACCGAGCTTATCCTTATCCCGGGCCTGGGACAAATTCAGATTCATGAAATAAGTTTTAAAATTCAATTTATAAAAGTTAATCGGATTATTCGGGTCAGGCTCGTCGGAAGAACCGTCCATCAGTTTTAATTTGACCGTGCCCTTTTCCGGGTCCGTGATGAATTCCCCTGATTTTGCAACGATGGTGCGGGTGGGCTTGTTTTCCTGGGGCTGGTAGATGCGGATATTGTTGAGTTTATTTTTTTTCTGGTCCACGTGGTAAATAAACAGGATGTAATCCTGAAAGGAATTGATAAAGACCCCTTCTTCAAAAGCGGCAGCCGGCCTTTTGATGCCAATTTCCATCAACGTCTTTCTGTAAACGTAATGCGCGTAGCTGGCTGCCCGGTCATTAAAGATAACCAGTGATAAGCTCAATATAGCGCCCATGACAAGCAGGGGCAAGATGAGTCTGAAAAAATTGATGCCGCTGGCCCTGATGGCGATGATTTCGTTATCGCCGGAGAGCCTTCCCAAAGCCATGAGCACGGCAATCAATACGGAAATAGGTAAAGCATAGGTCACGATGTAAGGCGCCATAAAGAGAAACAGTTTGCCCACGCTGTAAATATCCACGCCCCTGTTGATGACCAGGTCAGCTATCCGCCTGAGGTTGCCTACCAGGACCATCACGAAGCTCAAGACCCCCAGGGATAAAAAGAGGGGCCCGAAAAATTCCCTTAAAAAGTAATCCCGTAATATCTTCATGGGTTCAATTGGCCAGAGTCAACGCAAAGACCACTCTGGCACCTGCCTGTTTCAAGGTTTTAGCAGCCTCCGAAGAAGTGGCTCCTGTGGTCAGCACGTCGTCGACAAGAAGAAGATTCTTGCCCTTGACAGCCGCAGGATTCGTGATAGAAAAACTTCCTTTGACATTTAAAAGACGCATCTCCTTCTCTAAGTCGGTTTGAGTCTTTGTGGGGCGCGCGCGAACCAGCAAGCCGCTGGCTACGGGTTTTTGGAACTCTTTGGCGATAGGTGCGCTTAAGGCCTCAGCCTGATTAAATTCCCTTTCTCTCAATCTTGTCCGATGCAAAGGGATGGGAACGATGAAGTCTACAAAATCAACGGGGACATTGAACTCTTTTATAAAATCCGTCATGAGCCTGCTCAAGGTAAAACCCAAATGGTCTTTGTTGTTGTATTTAAACGCGTGAATCAATTCTTTGATGACCCCGTCGTAAATACAGGGGCTGAAAGCCCGGTCAAAATGCCACTTGTTTTTCTGGCAACCGGGGCAAATGCTCTTATTCAAGTTTTCTTTCCTTAATCTCCTGCCGCAGGAGGAGCAGAAGGGAGGCGTGTTTCTTTTGATCTTCTGCCAGCACTCAAAGCAGACCAACCCGTCAATGCAGGAAACCGTAAGCCTCTCTTTGCAGGCCAGGCACGTTTTCGGGTAAACGATATCCAGTAAATTGTCTATAACACGTCGAAACACATCCATTATCATAACAGCGAATTCCTTTTTTGTCAAAACAAGATCTTTGTCAAAGTCAAGATCGGGTCTTGGTATCGCTTGGTGAACAATGAGTTACAAGACCCGATCTTGAAAGCAGTATTCTCAAAGCGTTTCTAAATTTGTGCTCAGACCTGTTTTAACGCGACTTCTACTAATAGTTGACAGAAGGAGGTTGGGATAGTAAAATAAAACCACTATGGCAGGTGAAAATTTAGAGGAATTAAAGAAAAAATTGCTGGTTTTACTCGAAAAGGAAGCTTTAAAGAAAGGGCATTTTGTCCTGTCATCCGGTAAGACAAGCCAGTATTATCTGGATGGCAGGGTGATTACTTTAACGCCGGAAGGTGCCTTTCTGGTAGCCAGTATCATTTTAGAACTCATAAAAGGCAAGGGAGTGGATGCTATCGGCGGTCCCACTTTAGGGGCTGACCCGATTGTCGGTGCCGTGGCAGTTTTAAGTCATATAAAACAAATCCCCCTTAAGACTTTTATCGTCAGAAAGATAGCCAAGGGCCATGGCGCACAGCGCCAGATTGAAGGGCCGGCATTGGGGAAAAAGTGCAAGGTGATACTGGTGGATGATGTAGTTACCACCGGCAGCTCCCTGATTGAGGCTCAACAGGCCCTGAAAAAGGAAGGTATTGAAGCCAAGACAGCTATTGTGATCGTGGATAGAAACGAAGGCGCCTATAAGAATCTGGCGGATGCCGGATTGAAATTAGAATCCTTATTTACCATAAAAGATTTCGGGCTTTAGGTTCCGGTGAACGTCAAAAGAATAATTGTCGTCGGCGGTGGGCCAGCAGGCATGATGGCTGCGATCAGGGCAGGCGGGCTTGGCCAGGACGTGACCCTTATAGAGAAGAACGCTGTCCCGGGGAAGAAGCTTCTCTTAAGCGGTAAGGGCCGATGCAATCTCACCAACGCATGCGATCTGGATTCATTCCTTCTTCGATTCTCCCATAACGGTCCGTTCTTAAGGGATGCCTTCAAAAAATTCTTCAATCAGGGCTTAATGGAATTTTTCGAAAAAAGAGGATTGAAGCTGAAGATAGAAAGGCAGCGGCGCGTTTTTCCCGTAACCGACAGGTCGGACAGCATCCTGAAAGTATTGGAGAAGGAATTGCATAGGCTTCGCATCAAGATTCACACAAAAGCCTGCATGAAAGATATCCTGTTGCACTCGAATGTCGTCAAGGGCTTATTTCTGGAAGGGGGCAAACTCATTCCTGCGGACAGGATTATCCTAGCCACCGGAGGAGTTTCTTACGGCTTTACCGGATCAACAGGAGAAGGAATAAAAATAGCCAGACGATTAGGCCACAGCATAACCCCTTTAAGGCCGGGATTGGTGGCCCTTGAGGCCAGGCAGAAATACCCGGTTTTAGAAGGCTTAACCCTGAAAAACATCCGTCTGAGTTTCAGCGACGGAAAAAAGCAGATTGTCTCCGACATCGGAGAATTGCTGTTTACGGATTCGGGGATTTCCGGCCCTTTGGTTCTGACCTTAAGCGGGCAAATCGCGGATTGGCTCAGCCGCGGCGAAAGCGTAAGCGCCGAAATCGACTTGAAGCCCGCTTTATCCGCAGAGCAGCTCCATGCCCGATTGTTAAGGGATTTTAAGCAGGGCTCCAAAAAGGCTATCAAGAATACCCTGAAGGAGTTATTGCCGCAAAAATTAGGGAAGGTT
The DNA here is from genome assembly GCA_043814315.1 of Candidatus Omnitrophota bacterium. Classification (GTDB taxonomy): domain Bacteria; phylum Omnitrophota; class Gorgyraeia; order Gygaellales; family Profunditerraquicolaceae; genus JBDRKE01. The sequence continues at coordinate 269 of JBDRKE010000014.1, read as the reverse complement.
TTTATGGAAATTCTCAGCATTGACCCCCGCCGGTTAACAGCGCAAATAACCAGGAGCGAGCGGCATGCCCTGGTTTTTCTCCTTAAAAATTTTAGGCTTAATATCCTTAAGACTGCACCCCTGGAGCAGGCGATGGTGACCCGCGGAGGCGTATCTTTAAAGGAGATCAACCCGCGCACCATGGAGAGCCGCCGGGTGAAAGGATTGTATTTTTGCGGAGAGATGATTGATATGGATGCGGATACAGGCGGTTTTAATCTGCAGGCCGC
>JBDRKE010000013.1:0-11258 GCA_043814315.1 Candidatus Omnitrophota bacterium | reverse complement strand
AAGAGCGCGCTTGACTCCAAAACAGAATCCTGCTGACTTGGCTAAGTTTATTTTCATAGATATCGGCCTCCCAGCAGTATTTTAAAAGTTACGCCAATCTTAATCCAATTAGGGACGTAGCAACGCTTAGAAAAGACATCGTAGTTACTGCGTTCTACAGAATCCAGAATAGATGCGTAAAATTCCTTCATGCACAGGACCACAAACCGGCAGCGGGCAGGAAGTATGAGCTTAATCCCCGGCTCGCTACGGGCGTAATATTGTCTAGCCCGATTAATCTGAAATTTTAAGAGAGATCTAAGATTCTCATCCCACCTGTTGCTTGATAACTGCTCTTCGGTAACGCCGAATCGATTCATTTCTTCTTGGGGCAGATATACCCTCCCTCTTAAGAGATCTTCTTTGATATCCCTTATGATATTGGTTAGCTGCATGGCGACTCCTAAATCGAGGGCGTATTTTTCTGCCTCCTTTTGGCGATAGCCAAAGATTTTGAGCATGACCAGGCCAACGACCCCCGCCACTCTGTAGCAATAACCGTAAAGGTCATCGAATGTTTCATAGCGGTTGACTTTTAAGTCCATACGCATGCCCTCTATGAGCTCATCAAAGTATGTTTTGGGTATATTGAATCGGGCCACGGTTTGGCGAAAGGAGAGTAAAAGGTTTTCTTTCAAGGGGATGTTGCTAAAGGCAAGTTCAATATTTTCTTTGATTCGCGAAAGGCTGCATGAAGAAGCCTCCCCGGGGTTATCCACGGCTTCATCGCTCATCCGGCATACAGCATAGATAACATAGGCGTGGAAGCGCTTTTCCTTGGGCAGGAACCGGGAGGCAAAATAATATGTTTTTGCATGCTGCCCGGTAATCTTTTGAGCTAATAGAAAGCCCTTTTTCAGGCCATTGTTTTCTTTCATGGTCCTATTTTACATCCTGCATGGGCCAAATCAAGTTAAACTTTTACGTTTTTCTTTTTCTTATTTGAAAAACAGCAAAATGTGTTCTACAATATGCTTACAATGTCAAAATATATGTCTGTTCTCATTTACTCCGGCTTGGTTCCCTTTGCCTTGAGCTTTTGGCCGCCCCTTAAAATTTATCGGTATCGCGCGGCGCTTGCATATTCTATCCTGCTCATCTTGCTTTTATTTGGGGCCTGGGATATATTTGCCACCTGGCGGGGGCATTGGGCCTTTAATCCCGAAGGCGTATGGAATTTCAGGATTGTCAATTTACCCTTAGAAGAGGTTTTGTTTTTTGTGGTCATCCCGTTTTGCTGCATCTTTACCTGGGAGGCCGTTAGCTATTTCAAAAGGAAAATAAACCGATGAAGGAATACACGCTTTTAGCGGCAGGTTCGGTTTTGGCGACCCTGCTTTTAGACAGGCTCACGGGAGTCCGGATTCTTAAAAGGAGGGAGTTTGCCCTTTTTCTTTTTATCATCTTTCTGTTCAAGCTTCTGGTCAACGGTTATTTGACGGGCCAGAATATCGTCATGTATAATCCCGCGTATTTTTTAGGCTTCAGGTTTACCAGTATCCCCCTGGAGGATTTTTTATTTGGTTTCAGCATGGTAACCATGACCGTTATCCTCTGGGAGTATTTTAAGGAAAGGTCGTTATGAAAAAAGTATTTTTTATTTTAATTCTGTGTTTTTGCCAGGTTCATCTATGTTTTGGCCTGGATTGGAAGGCGCTTCATGAAGAGGCGGATAAGAAAAGCCTATCCGATAGCCCGGAGTCTGTCCGGCAAGGTCAGGATTCCGTCGGGGACCTTTACGTCCTGGGCCTGGTGTACTTAAATGCGCATAAGGATAAAGAAGCAGGGGAATCCTTTAGTAGAATATTGTCACTGGATCCGGATTCTATTGAGGCCAAATGGGGAGTTGCCGAGGTCCTGCGTAGAACCCACGAACTTGATGAAAGCGAGAACCTGTTAAATGAGGCCTTGAAAGCCGACCCTAACTTTTCTCCGGCCCTCATCAGCCTTGCCTATACAAGATACATCCAGATGAAATTTGATGAGGCCGTAAAGTTAGCCCGTAAAGTCCAGGGCCAGGGTATGGACAAGGTGGACTTAAGTAATTATGTCCGCGCCCTTCTTTTAATCGGCGGCGCCAAGGGGATGATCGCCCATTACGGAGGGCCCCTGTCCAAGGTCATCAACGGTACGGCGATCATGCCGAACCTTAAGAAAGCCGAGAAACTGCAGCCTGATTCAGCAGGTGTGGCTTTTGGCCTGGGGAGTTTCTATTTTCTGGCTCCCGGAATCGTCGGAGGATCCAGGCAAAAGGCACAGGAGTACCTGAAGAGGGCAATTGAACTTGACCCTTATTTCGTTGACGCCTATGTGCGCATAGCCCAGCTTTATAGCGTTCAGGGAGACAGCGACAAGTTTAAGGAGTATCTTCGTAGGGCCCAAGAGATAGACCCCGAGAATGAAATCCTTCTGGATTTTATGAGTGGGACTTGTAAGTTTATATGCGCGGGGGGAGAAGAAGAGTAATAATCCCTGCTAGAGCTTAAGAATTTCTGCGGCATATTGAGAAAGGCCGTCTTTATAAGGCAGGCGCATGGTTGAGCGCTGGAGCAGCGCCTGCGCTCGCTGAAGGCAGTGGTTCACTTCTTTCTTGGCATAATCCAGGGCGCCGCAGGCCCTGATTATTGTGCGGATCTTCAAAAGGTCGGCTGGTGTTACGTTTTTCTTGGACAAGATGTTTCTTATCTCAAGGCGCCCTTTTTTGCCGGTATGGCGGTACGCATAGCGGATAAGAAGCGTCAGTTTTGCTTCCTGCAGATCGGTGAGGTTGGATTTTCCTATTTTCTTTTCATCGCTAAACAATCCCAGGATATCGTCTTTAATCTGAAAGGCCCGCCCCAGATACGTTCCGTATTGAAAGAGCCTATTGGCTTCAGCGTCACCGGCTCCTCCCAGAATCGCACCTATCGCCAGGGGTGAGGCAAAGGTGTAATTAGCGGTTTTAAAATCATAGATTTTGTAAATATCGCTCTCGCTTATTTTATCAATACCCTTTAATCCGAACAAAAGCTCTATGAATTCACCGCATCCCGTATACATGGCCGCGTCCATAAGTTTCTTGAACGCCTTTTCTTTGCGTTGAGCCTCTTCTTTTATGGTCAGAAACGACTTCAGGCTCATGGCGTATAAGACATCCCCCAGGACGATGGCCAGGTCCTCTCCCGTAAATTTAACGTTTCTGGCTCCTGCCAGATGGCTGTTGAGCATTGCATGCATGGAAGGCTTACCTCTTCGGGTAGCGGATTTATCGATGATATCATCGTGGATGAGCATAAAATCATGCATAAGTTCTATGGAGATGGCGCTTCTATATAGGCCGGGTGCGGCTTTTTTGGCGAACCCCAGGTACCCCACGACGAATAGAGTGGGCCTGATGCGCTTTCCTCCCCCGGAAATAAAATCTTTAATGGCTCTAAACAGGAGGGGGGAGATTTTGTTTAAGGAGTACAGCGTATCGACATCGCGGATGTAGCCCCGAAGTTCTGATTCGACTCTCTTTTTTATTTTCAAGAACATGGAAGTATGTTAACATATAGGAAAATTCAATGCAAATGAATTTATCCCTGATAAAAAATATCGTCCGGGCTCTGAGGCTGCCGTTTCTTTCCGCAAGCCTATTGCCCTTTGTATTTGGTTCTCTCATTGACAGGCACAATTTCAACGTTTGGGGTTTTGTTTTAGGACTGAGCGCAGCCGTCTCCACGCACTTAAGCGCTAACCTCATCAATGATTATGCGGATTCCAAGAGCGGGGCCGATTGGCAGGACAGGAAGTTTTACCAGTTTTTCGGCGGCTCCAAGCTTATCCAGGAAAAGGTATTCTCGGAGAGATTCTACTTCAAGCTTGCCGTGTGTTTCGCCGTTCTTTCCGCAGCCTCTGTCCTGCTTCTTGCCCTTGTTTTGAAGACGTTATCCGTCATCGGAGTATATCTGGCTATCATTTTCCTGAGCTGGTCTTACTCCGTAGGAGTTTTGAGGTTTTCTTACCGCAGGATTGGAGAGGTTTTTATTTTCCTACTTTTCGGCCCCTGCCTTGTCATGGGGGGATATTTTATCCAGACAGGGATATTTCCTGACGGCAAGAGCTTTATCCTTTCGCTGCCTCTGGGGCTCCTTACGACAGCTATCCTTTTTTCCAATGAGGTCCCTGATTTTACCGATGATAAGAAGGCAGGTAAGCTGACCTGGGTGAGCCTTAGCGGAGCGCGCCATGCGTACAGGTTGTATTTTCTGCTGGTATTTTCGGCGTTTTTGACGATTGCGCTAAATGTTTTTCTTAGGTATGTGCAGCCCATAGCACTTCTGAGCTTTATTTTTATCATACCCGCCCTGAAAGCGATGAGGATCTTGAAGATGTTTTATGCGCAGAAAGAAAAGCTTATCGAATCTTCCAAGCTGACCATAGCCCTGCAGACAATGACCGGGATTGTTTTGATAGGGAGCCTCTTTTTATGAAAAGAATAATCATCATCGGCTGCGGTTACGCAGGCGTTGTTGCGGCTTGGAGGTTATCGGCGCACAGAAATACCGTCGATGTCGCGGTTATAGACAGGAGCAGGAATTTTAATTTTTTACCGCTTTTGCCGGATAGTATCGGCAGAAAAATATCCCCTCGGCATCTTGTTTACCCCATCGATAAATTAAGCTTGATATACCGCTTTAAGTTTATGAATGAAGAGGTTGAGTCTTTCGACCCGGGAAAAAGGGTTGTCACCACCTCTAGAAGAGATTTGGATTACGACTATCTGATTATTGCCAGCGGCTCGGAAACGAACTTTTACGGCAACGGCCAGATAAAAAGATTTGCGTATAAACTCGATGATGCCCAGGATGCCTCAAAGATAGCCGCGGATTTAAGCGCGAAGGAGCTTGATTCGTTCGTCATCGGCGGAGGAGGATACACGGGAATCGAAATAGCTACGAACCTCAAGGTTCATTTGAACCGGAACTTCCGGAAAAAAAAGGTCGTCATCGTGGAACGCGCGCCCTCCATTTTAGGGCCCTTACCGCAGTGGATGAAGGATTACGTTTTGGCAAACTTAGGCTCGCTGGGTATCGAAATTTTTACCAACACAGTCATAGAGAAAATAGAAGAGGGGGGTTTGACTGTTTCCGGCGGCCGGCAGTTTGATAACGCCATGCTCATCTGGGCAGCGGGCGTGAAAACATCCGATTTTTTGCAAAATTTAAAATACGAGAAAAATCCTCAGGGAAGAATAAAGGTTGACGCCTATTTAAGGCTAAACGACCATTGCTTTGCGGCAGGGGATGCCTCTTATTTCCAGCATGAAAATAGCTACCTGCGCATGGCTGTGCAGTTTGCCATTGCCCAGGCTAGTTGTGCGGCTTCCAATATCCTGCGTGATATAGCCGGACAAGAGTTAAGGAAATTCAGGCCGCAGGACTTAGGATATATTATTCCCATGGCCAATAATAAAGCCTGCGGGAACGTGTTGGGCAAAGATATTAAAGGAAAGGCTGCCATAGCGCTGCATTATCTTATGTCACTTTACCGCGCCTATGGTTTTAAAAATAAATGGGGTATAATAAAAGCATTATTACGGACATTAAAGTGAGGCAGCAGTATGTTAAATGCGGATATCAGGATATCGGGGTATTAGGATTTGGATATCGGGGTATCAGGGATCGGGACAAAGGACCCAATGTCCCGATATCCTGATCTCCAAATCCCGATATCCCAATTTCCTGATAACCGTGTTTGACTTACTTAACAACAGATATTATACGAGGAGGTGACGCATGGTGGATCTGGCAAGCTTGATATTGAGACTTGGCTTAGGATTCATGTTTCTGGCACATGGATTACAAAAGGCCTTTGGGTTATTTAAAGGTTCCGGCATCACGGGATTCTCCCGAATGCTGGCCGGTTTAGGATTCAACCCTTCTCTATTTTGGGCGTATCTGGCAGCCTACGTTGAGTTGTTAGGGGGCCTGGCTTTGATTACGGGCTTATCCACGAGGATATCCTCTTTGCTGCTGTTAATATTGATACTCATTGCGGCCGCAAAGGTGCATCTGGCCAAAGGATTCTTTATGGCCGGCGGAGGATTTGAATATAATTTTATCATTGCCTGCGTTTGCCTGGCCCTGATGATCATGGGCACGGGAAAATACGGCCTGAATAAGAAATTCTGACCAGAAAAAATTTAAAAAGATTAAATAAACCTTGACAGGCTGTTCTTTCGTGTTATTATTTTACAAAACGTAATAAAATGTCGGAATTAATCAGGTTTGGCATATCTTTAGACAGCGGCCTGTCGAAGAAATTCGATGACCGGCTTCGAAAAAAAGGCTATTCTAACCGTTCCGAAGCCCTAAGGGACTTGATCCGTCAGGAGCTCGTGCAAAAGGAATGGGAAGGGGGAGGGGAGGTGGCGGGCGCCATAACCCTCATTTACGACCATCACAAGAGGGAGCTGCTCAATAAAATAACCGATATCCAGCACGGTTTTCAGGACCTGATTATTTCGGCCCAGCACGTTCACCTGGATCATCATAACTGCCTTGAGATTATCGCGGTAAAAGGCCGTACCGCTTTAGTGCAAAAGCTGGCGGATACCCTTAAATCTGTTAAGGGGGTTAAGCACGGGACGCTGAGCATGGCGACAACCGGAAAAAGGCTCACCTAGCAGGGGGGGTATTATTTTTTTATCCAATCGTAACACGATTACTATATTCGTAGCAAAAAAGAGGAGAGATTGATGAGAGCCATTGTCGTATGTATTATATTAATGCTGGGCTATTTCGGCAGGGGCCAGGCCGATGAAGAAAATGTCCAGGAAAAACTGAAACAGCTTGAGGCGCGGATTGAGGCGCTCGAAGAGAAAAGCAGATGGCAGCAAGAGTGTATCGTTGAACAGAAACAATGTATTTTAGGCCAGGATAAAAAAATAGCCGCATACGAATCACGGCTGGCCCAGTTCGATACGCAGCTGCATCGGCAGGAGGGTGTGCCTATTCAGCTCATCGAAGGCCTCGAAATCGGAGTCGGTAGCACCGTAATTGTGCAGGGTATCCCTAACGTTAACAATGCGACGGCAGGCGTCCAGAAAAAGGTTTCTAGGGCAGACGCCTCTTATTCAGCGGACATTACCCTTGGTAAAGAGTTTAGGGAAATAGGCGGCAGGGCGTTCTTGCATCTTGAGGCTGGCAGGGGTGCAGGGCTTGAAGATGATCTTACGCTCTATAGCAACGTTAACCGCGATGCCGGAGATAGTGAGGATAATGTCCAGCTCACAGAGTTTTGGTATGAACAGCTTCTGTTTGCAGATAAAGCGGCTTTGACTTTCGGCAAGCTGGATCCCAGCGCCTATTTTGATAACAATGAGGCAGCTAATGATGAGACAACTCAATTCCTGGGCAGGATTTTTCGTAATTCCCCCGTCATTGAGTTTCCGGACAATGCCGCAGGCATCCGCTTGGCCTATTTACCTTCAGAATGGCTGGAATTAGGGCTTGGCGTATTTGACGGCGACAGCGACGGGGAGAAAATCGCAGATAGCCTCTTTAATATCGCTCAGGTAACGTTTAAAACCGGCTTCTTTGAGCTTCCCGGCAACTACCGTTTTCTCGCCTGGAACAGCAATGGGCATCACACGAAATGGCTGGATTCATCGAAAGAAAAAGAGGCTGCTTATGGCTTTGGTTTAAGTTTTGACCAGAAATTCAGCGAGTCCGTCACAGTCTTCTGCCGCTATGGCTGGGAGAATCCAAAGGTTTACAACCTTGGTATTATGGCTACAGGTGACCTTAATTTCTCCCTGGAGCATTCCTGGAGCGCGGGCCTCCAGTTGGAAGGTCATCCCTGGGGCAGAGAAAAAGACATGCTTGCTTTTGCAGTCGGCCAGGTGACCCCTTCGGATAATTATAAAGATGAAGATCCAGCGCGTAACGCTAATCCTGAAGGCCATCTCGAGGTTTATTACAGGATATTCGTAAACGACCATTTATCTATCAGCCCTGACTTCCAATATGTCTGGAATCCCTTCGGTAAAGATGTTACGGATGATACAAGCGGTATCTTTGTGGGGGGTATGAGGGCTCAGGTGGATTTTTAATGAGGCCACAACTTATGGAGTGAACGAAGAGAACGAACATAAGTTGTCTGGACGAATTAATCCCGAGCCTGCGCAGTGTTTTCCAAAAAATTCAGGCGAGGGGTAGAAAAGGAGGCAAATTATGCATATTCCCGACGGATATTTGGGGCCGCCGACAGTCGTTGTTTTATATGCCGTGATGCTGCCGGTTTGGAGTGCGGCTTCGCGGATTGTCAAAAGAACGCTTAAGGCCAGGCAGGTGCCGCTTTTAGCCATCGGTGCGGCTTTTAGTTTTGTCATCATGATGTTTAACGTACCCATTCCCGGCGGCTCAACGGGCCACGCTACAGGAGGGGTTTTAGCGGCCATTCTTCTGGGGCCCTGGGCCGCCTGTATCGCGGTGACCGTGGCTTTAGTGGTTCAGGCTCTCCTGTTTGGCGACGGAGGAATCACGGCCATAGGCGCCAACTGTTTCAATATGGCGTTTATCCAGGTTTTTACAGGGTATTACTTGTATAAGTTTATCAGCGGCTCATCTCCCGTTACCTCAAAAAAACGGGTGGTTGCGGCGGGTATAGCCGGATATATCGCTTTAAATATTGCCGCACTATCCACTGCGGTTATGTTCGGTATCCAGCCGTTATTGCATAAAACCGCAAGTGGCCAGTCGCTGTATTGTCCCTACGGCTTGAATGTAGCGATTCCTGCCATGCTGGGAGAGCACATGTTGATATTCGGATGGGTCGAAGCCGTTGTTACGGCGCTTGTCATTAAATATCTGCAAAAACAAGATCCGTCTCTTATAGGAGCAGAAGGGGGAATAGCCGCATGAAGACAACGAGCAAATTATGGATAGGTATCGGAATCCTTATTTTTCTTTCTCCTTTGGGGCTTATGCTTCCGGAACTTTTCAAGACAGGGGATGCCTGGGGGGAGTGGGGGCTTGATGCCATCAGGGAATTAACCGGTTATATTCCGCAGGGATTAGAGAAACTTTCAAGCCTCTGGAGAGCGCCTCTTCCTGATTATACCTTTGTAGGCTGGGAAGAAAAAGGTTTGCCCTCTTTAAGCCTTGCTTATATAATATCCGCGATAACGGGAATCGCTATTGTTGCCGTCGTGATGGCACTCATAGGCAGGATGCTGGGCCTTAAGAAAGACAAATAACGTGTCCGTAAGCCATAATTTCATAGAGCGCTTCCTGGCAGGCGCTCTTTCTTTTCTGAAAGAGTCTATCTTTGCCGAGGAGTACGCGTTAAAAAACGGTTTCCTGCAGGCTAGAGACCCCCGGATAAAGGTGTTTGCGACTCTCCTGTTTCTGTTATCCATCCTTCTCGCTAAAAGCATTTTTTTTCTGTTCGGTTTATATTTATTCTGCCTGTTTTTAAGTGCTGTTTCCCAAATAAACATTAAGTTTTTCCTCAAGCGCACCTGGATATTCATCCCCCTGTTTTCTTTTTTTATCGCGCTCCCTGCGCTTTTTGAGTTTTTTACGCCGGGAGAGCCCTTGCTTGAGATTCCCCTTTTATGGGGAAAAGGACTTGTCATAACCAGGCCCGGATTGTATAGTGCGGCGTTTTTCTTAAGCCGCGTGGCCACGTGCGTTTCATTTGTCATTCTTTTGAGCCTCACCACCCGGCATACGCAGCTGCTTCGGGTCTTACGGATTTTTGGGATACCGCAGGTATTTGTGATGGTTATCGGCATGTGTTACAGGTACATTTATCTGTTTATAGAAATCATTGAAAACACCTACCGGGCCATGGAAAGCAGGGCAGGCCGTCATGTCCCCCATAATAGGGGCCGCGAGATCGTCACCTGGAATATGGCCAGCCTCTGGCAGAGGTCCTATCAACTGAACAATGAAATTTACAATGCTATGCTTTCCAGGGGCTACAGGGGAGAGCCGAAAGTCTTGGATGAATTCAAAACCAGCGCCCGAGACTGGGCCTGGCTTCTGGGAGTTGTCTTGATATGCCTGAACCCCTTTTTGAATTAAAAGACGTTGCCTTTTCTTACATGGGTAAGTTTCCCGCCCTTTGCGGGGTCGATATGGCCATCGGAAAGGCAGAAAAAATCTCTATCCTGGGAGCTAACGGCACGGGCAAGTCAACGCTTCTTCAGTTACTCGACGGGCTTATATTTCCTGACAGGGGACGCATAAGGGCATTCGGCAGGGAATTAAACGAAAAGGTATTCCTGGAAGAGGCCTTTTCGCGGTTCTTCCGCAGCCGCGTGGGGTTTATTTTCCAGAACTCCGACGCACAGTTGTTCTGCCCCACGGTCAAAGAGGATATTATCTTTGGCCCTTTGCAGCTGGGGATAGCAAAAGAAGAGATCGAAAAGCGTTTTGATAAGTTAACGGACTTACTCGGCTTAAAAGATTTAATCCACAGGTCTCCCCATCAATTAAGCATTGGGGAAAAGCGCAAGGTTGCCATCGCCTCTACGCTGATCATGGAGCCGCAGGTCATCATTCTGGATGAGCCCACCGCAGGACTCGACCCCTTCACGTCCAGGCAGATTATCGATATTGTCATGGAGGCCCATCTGGAAGGCAGGACCGTTATTACAGCCACCCACGATCTGCATATCGTAGAGGAAATTTCAGATACCGTTTATGTGTTGGGCCGTACGAAGAAGATTATTCGAAGCGCTGCGGCGCGGGAATTATTAGAAGACATTCCCTTTTTGAAAGAAAACAACCTGGTGCATATTCACAGCCACAGGCACAAAGATAAAATTCACATCCATCCCCACCTTCACCAGCATGAACGGGATCACCATTCTGCAGGCTAAAAAACAGGTTTTGTTGTACTGATTCAATAATTGGGTAACTTTTTAAGGTTATCAGGGTATCGGGGTATTGGGATTTGGATATTGGGATATCAGGAGATCGGGATAGCTCTAAATCAAATTTTTTCCTAATCTCCCGATCCCCTAATCTCCAAATCCTGATATCCTAATTACCTGATACCTTAAAAGATTTACCTTAATTAATGTGCGTTAAAAAACTTTATCCCGGTAATGTCAAATAAATTGTGTAAATTGCTTTAAAGGTTTCTCTTGCCATTTGGAGTTTAGACGGTTAAAAATAGCGTAAATTATACGGCTTACGCTATCGTAGTTAGTAAAGCATCCCATGGGCCTAGTTCTACGCCTG
>JBDRKE010000012.1:0-47173 GCA_043814315.1 Candidatus Omnitrophota bacterium | reverse complement strand
CGCCTTGGCAGCTAGCCCAGGAGAAAAAGCCTGGCCTAGATAAACGGCTATTGCTGACAGCAGCTGTTGACCTCGATGCGCTGCTTAATACTTATACTTATTTTTTGGATCAAGGGGGTAAGGATCTATTGACCAATCCCTAAAAGGCAAATGTGTTGGGAACGCCCCTACCTATAAATACCTGTTCCATGGCTGGCTGGGTGTCTTGAGCCGCCTTATCTAACTTCTTAATCTTCGTGCACATAGCATAAAAAAAGACGTTCACTCCGGCATGAAAACGCATGCCGTTATGAACGTCTCTGTTCTTATAGTTAATTCAGCACGTCAGCGTGCTGATGTCTTTTTTAAAAACGCCTAATTGATAAAAAGCATCTCCCTGTATTTGGGAAGATCCCAGTGCTCATCAGATACCACGCACTCCAGGGCATCCACGTGCCGGCGGATATGCTCCATCAAAGGCTTTAACTCCTCAAAATACACTTGAGCCCTTTTTTCATCACTGACAGCCTTGGCCTTTTCAAGAAGCTTAACCATCTCTTTGACATTGCGCCTGACATAATATATCTTGGAAGAGACATCCGCCAGATGCTCCTTAAGGTCATTGACGACGACATTATCCAGCTTGACACCCGCGCCTTTCTTAAGGCTCATTAGCCCCGCCAGGTTATCGGAGAGCAACTTCTGGTATTCCAGCCCGGCAGGCACCACACTGGCATTGACTATCTCATTCAAAGTATTCGCTTCAATTTCCAGCGTCAGGTTATACATATGTATCCAGATGTGGTAACGCGCAATAATCTCTTCTTTAGAGAAAACTTTATATCTCTCAAACAGCAAGATATTTTCTTCTTTAACCAGTGCCTTAAGCGATTCAACCGTTGAAACCACATTAGGCAAGCCTCTTTGCCTAGCTTCTTTTATCCACTCCTTCGCATAGTTATTCCCCTCAAAGCGCACGTCCCTAGTCTCCTTAAAGATCTTAGCAATAACCTGCATCACCTTGGTATTAAAATCTTTCCCCTTGGCTTTACGTATCTGCACTGCCACATAATCCAGGCTGTCGGCAATAATGGTGTTGATGACCGTGATGGGTGTCGAGATATTTTGCGATGAACCTACGGCGCGGAATTCAAATTTGGAACCGGTAAAGGCAAAAGGAGAGGTGCGGTTCCTGTCCGTCACATCCTTATTGAATTTAGGTAAACGCGTAATCCCCAGATCAATGATGTCTCTTTTAGAGATATGGGATTTGGCACCCTTTTCAATCATGTTCAAAATCTCTGTCAGCTGTTCTCCTAAGAAAACGCTGATGATGGCAGGGGGCGCTTCATTCGCGCCTAAGCGGTGCTCATTTCCTGCCATGGCCACAGAGGCCCGCAAAAGGTCAGCGTGCAGATAAACCGCCCTTAATACGGCGGCGAGAACCGCCAGGAATTGCAGATTATCTTCAGGAGTATCGCCCGGATTCAATAGATTATTCCCGGTATTATCCGCCAACGACCAGTTCAGATGCTTGCCGCTTCCGTTGATCCCGGCGAAGGGCTTTTCATGCAGCAGGCAAACCAGGTTATGCCGCAAAGCCACCTTCTTCATCAGTTCCATCAAGAGTTGATTGTGATCAGCGGCGATATTGGATTCCTCAAAAACAGGAGCAAACTCATATTGATGGGGGGCTACTTCATTGTGCCGCGTCATCAAAGGGACCCCTAACTTATAGGCTTCCTCAGCGACCTCAAACATAAAATTAATCACGCGCTCCTTGATAGTGCCAAAATACTGATCTTCCAACTGCTGGCCCTTAGGAGAAGGTGCGCCCACCAAAGTGCGGCCGGTCATCAACAGGTCCTGGCGCAGATTATAATAATGCCTATCAATCAGAAAATACTCCTGCTCAGGGCCGCAGGTCGAGAAAACCTTTTTCGCGTCCTTGCGGCCGAACAATTTTAACAGGCCCGCTGCTGCGCGGCTGAGCGCTTCATCAGAACGTAAAAGAGGCAGTTTCTTATCCAGGGCCTCTCCGTGATAGGAGATAAAAATCGTGGGGATACACAGGGTCTTACCCAGCGCGCTTTCAATAATGAAGGCCGGGCTAGAAGGATCCCACGCCGTATAACCGCGCGCCTCAAATGTGGCTCGGATACCGCCTGAGGGAAAACTGGAGGCATCAGGCTCCCCTTGAATAAGTTTATTTCCGGAAAACTTCTCAATGACCTTACCCGGACCAGCCATAGAAATAAAACTATCATGCTTTTCGGCAGTCAGCCCGGTCATCGGCTGGAACCAGTGCGTGTAATACGTGGCGCCTTTGGAGATCGCCCACTCCTTCATAGCATTGGCGATCTCATTGGCCTGCTCCAACGTAATGGTCTTTCCTTCATTCATCCAAGTCTTAAATGCCTCGAAGGTGCTTTTGGAAATATGCCTGCGCATAGTTTGCACACTAAAGGTATTCTCTCCAAAATAGCTGGAAACTTTTCGGGGCGCCTTCTGTTTTTCCAAGTCTACGTTCTTAATCCTGAATAGGGCTTCCTGTCTTACTGCCATACGGCCTCCTTGTCTACCAAGACAACACCCGCGCAATTCCGCATAAGCGCGGGGTGCCTCTTATAAGAATTAAAGGTATTTTACCACAATTCCGCCAAAAAGAAAGTTATAAAACAGCCTCCCCTTTTCTCCTGTCCTGATGCGCATAGCCTCTTGGACGTCATAAAGGAAAAAGTTTCCATCCACCATAATCTTGCTATCCATAGTCATCATGCCTCCTTCTTCAATCTTAACCTCTTGATCATCCCGCCCCCATACATAGGTGCGGGATGAATTCGCACATTAACTTACTCACACTTCGTGTTCGTAAGATTGGCGCTCATTAAAAAAGGCGCCCTCATCCGTCGTCGGATCAAGGACGCCTGCGTCCTGTTTACCCCGTTACACCGAAGTGTAACGGGGTAACAAAAAAGTCTTTTAGCCCCATTTGCTAAAAGCCATCCACGTCTCTTTTTCTTCTTTGTGACTTGAAGTTTAACACAGAAATCTTATTTTTCCAGATTTTATTTCGGCCCCTTATTTTTTACGTCTCGAGCCAAGATAATCGCCTCGGCGACCTCGCGCATGGTCTTGCGGCTGTCCATGCTCTGTTTCTGGATGAGCCGGTAGGCTTCCGACGGCAGGATATTGGCTTCCTGGGAAAGGATGTCTTTGGCGCGCTCAACGAGCTTGCGGGTGGAGAGGGCTTCTTCGGCGCTGCGTGCGCGCAAATCCAACTCCGCATTCTCGATGGCTATGGCTGCCTGGTTCGCTAAAGCCGCCGAAAGATCCAATTCGTGCTTTGAGAATTTATGTTTCTTGGAAGTGTAACAGTTAAGCACGCCAATGACCCTGCCTTTGACGGCTAAAGGAACACTGGCCAGGGAACAGAGGCCTTCCTGCTTGGCTATCCCTCTGTTTAAATAACGTTCGTCTTCTCTGACATCCAGCACGGTTATAGGCTTATTGTCGCGAGCCACGATCCCTGCAATCCCTTCCCCTAACTTTATATTGGGCTTCTTATTGTATTCATCGCAAATCGACTGCGTGGCCTTGACAACGAGTTCTTTTTTCTCGGGGTCAAGGAGCATAAGAGAAGAAACCTTGGAGTTCATGATCTCAGCCGTGACATTCACCACCAAACGCAGAAGTTCCTCCAGATACAGGCCGGAGGTGATCAGATTGGCAATCTTGGAAAGCGCCTCGATCTGTTTGATATAAATCAGGTAGTTTTCTTTTTTCTTTCCTGGCATCTGTTCACAAATTTCCCTATTCTCTGCAACGCTTCTTTAATATTCTCAAAGTTTGCCGCATAGGAAATACGCACATAATCGTCGTACTCTTTACCAAAAGCCGTGCCCGGCACCAAAGCCACCTTCTCTTCCTTAAGAAGCTTCTCGGAAAAATCCAGCGCCTTCATTCCGGTTTTCTTGATGCTGGGGAATACGTAAAAGGCGCCTTCGGGTTTCCCGCAAGCCAGGCCTAACTGATTGAGGCGATCCACGATAAATTCCCTGCGCCTTTTGTATTCACGCTTCATCTCATCCACCGAAGGCTTGCCAGAATACAAGGCTTCGCAAGCTGCCATCTGGCTGGTTATGGGCACGCACATAATCGTATATTGATGGATCTTGGTCATCGCGGCAATAATCTCCTTCGGGCCGCAGGCAAACCCCACGCGCCAGCCGGTCATGGCATAACTTTTGGAAAAACCGTTCAGGCACATCGTATGCTCCTTTGCCCCGCTTAAGGTCGCAAAAGCGGTATGCTCAAAATCATAGGTCAAGTCTGCGTAAATCTCATCGGTGATGCAGAGAATTTTATGCTTGGTAATAACCTTATTTATTTCACCGAGCTCTTTTTTTGTATAAGAAACACCTGTCGGGTTAGCAGGATAATTCAAAAGAAGCGCCTTGACTCTTTTGTCTATATGTTTTTCTAAAACCTTCGGTAAAAGTTTAAATCCGTATTCACGCGTTTCGATAAAGACGGGGGTCCCCCCTGCCAATTCGGTTAAGGGCCCGTAGGAAACATAGCTGGGGGTAGGAATGATAACCTTATCCCCTGGGTTCAGGATAGCGCGTAATGCCAGGTCCTTGCCTTCGCTGACACCCACAGTAATCAGAATCTCATCGTCGGGACAATACTCTAAGCCATATCTATCCTTTAGATATTTATGAATGCCCAACCTTAATTTATAGAGCCCCTTATTGGAGGTGTAAGAGGTAAAGCCCTCCTCCAAAGAGAATATCCCGGCCTCGCGTATCTGCCAGGGCGTCACAAAATCAGGCTCTCCCACGCCCAGGGAGATGACGTCTTTCATCCCGAGCACCAGGTCAAAAAAGGCGCGAATGCCGGAGGGCTGTATTTGTTGGACCTTCTTAGAAATAATTTTCTTCATCTTAGAAATTCAAATACCAAAGCACAAAATCCAAAATAAGCTCAAAGCACAAAATCCAAAACTAAAAAGGGGGTTGTCTTGAATTTTGGAATTTGGGTTTGTTTTGTGTTTTGAATTTTGTCATTTGAATTTAATATGATATGGCTATCCTCTTATTCTCCTCTTTGTGCTTTAAGATGACTCCGTCTTCCTTATACTTCTTCAACAGAAAATGCGTGGTGGTGCCTTTGATGTTCTCTAAAGGCGAAAGCTTCTCTGCCACAAAATTAGCCACGGTATGCAGGTCCTTGCCTTCCACAATCAACAACAAATCGTAGGTTCCGGAAACGAGATAACAGCTGGAGACCTCCGGAAAAGAATAGATACGCTCGGCAATGCGGTCAAACCCTACATCCTTCTGCGGTGCGATATTCACTTCTATGAGCGCGCGCACCTCTGTCCCGGAATCCCTGACCAACTGCCTGTTGATAACGGTCTTGTATTTTAAGATGACTCCTTCCTTTTCATATTTCTTGATGACCTCTTTTATCTTTTCAGGCGTCTTCTTGAGCATCTTAGCGATATCCTGAGGCGTTACCCGCGCATCCTTCTCCAAAATCTCTAGTATCTCATCCATTCTTACCTCCGTTTATAAAGTTAAATTCCAAGTTCCAAACACCCTGCCTGCCGGCAGGCAGGCAAATTTCAAATAAATTACAAATTACAAATTCCAAACTTGTAAGTTTTGGTCATTGGAATTTGGAAATTGGAATTTGTTTGTGATTTGTGATTTGGAATTTGGGATTTAACGTTAATTAACATGGCATATGCGGGGCCCTTGCCTCTTATGCTCTGAGGCCATAATCCTCTGCTTTACCTTCGCCACTTTCTTAGGGGATGACTCCTGTTTCTTTTTCTGCTCCAGGCGGCCTAAAATATCATCCAGTTCGGCATAAGTTATCCCCATCTCTCCTTCATCTGTCTGACCGATCCAAAGACCTGCGCTGGGAGCTTTAGCAATAATGTAACGGGGAATACCTAATTCCTTTGCCAAGGCTCTGACCTGCTTCTTTAACAGATTACCGATGGGCAGGATATCCGTTGCACCATCCCCATGTTTCGTAAAATAACCAATACTAATTTCGGATTTATTCCCTGTGCCGCAAACTAAATAATTCAGTTTATTGGCAAAGTAATACAAGACTAGCATTCTCAGGCGCGGTTTGAGGTTAGCTTTAGCCAAGCTACCTGCCGCAGGAAGAATCTTTAGGATATTATCATATATACCGGATAAATCTACGGTTTTTGTTTTTATCCCCAGGTATTTGGCTACTGTTTTAGCGTCTTTTAAATCTCCGGAATGGCTGTGGCAGGGTAAAAATAAGCCTAAAACGCCCCTTTTCCCCACAGCAGCTACAGATAAAGCAGCTACGACACTGGAATCCAACCCTCCGCTTAAGCCCATAACAATACCTTGAGCTTTGGCCTGGACAACCTGCTTCTTAATCCAGCGAGTGATTCTTTCTTTCATAATAAAATATAGTATATACTACGAAACAGGCAGGGTCAAGGGTATTTGGAGAGGCTTATTGTAGGCCCTCTATAACAGCTTGGGCAACGTTATTAAGATGGTCTCCTATCTTTTCCAGGTTGCTGATCATATCCAAAAAGATGACTCCTGAGAGGACATGGCATTTGCCTTCTTCCAGGCGTTTGACATGATTATCCTTTAATCTGTCTCTTAAGGCATTGATCTGGCATTCCTGCTCTAAGACCAGATTGGCCTCATTGACGCTGTTAAGCTCTAAGGCCTTCACGGAACAGGCGATCATCTTATTAGTATCTTCAAACATTTTCTTTAATTCTTCAGCCGCCGTATGGGAAAAGGACATGTGGTCATCTATCTTTTGCTGGGCGAGGTCTCTTAAGTTCTCCGCATGGTCGCCGATTCTTTCTACGTCATTGATCGCGTGTATCAACGCCGGAATTTTACGGGATTCCTCCGCACTCAATTCCTGCTGCATCAACTCCACAAGATAGTTGGTGATGGACTCTCTTAACGCATCCACGGCCTCTTCGCGCCTGGTGATTTTATCTAATGACTTGGCATCGTTCTTGAAGAAACTTTCCATCGCCATGCCCACCATCCTCTGTGTTAAGCTTAAAGTCCTGACGATCTCTTTAATGGCCGCTTCTATGGCAATGGGGGGCATATTCAGTAAATGGCGGTCTAAATATTTAGGCATGTATTCGATCTCTTCCTCCTCTTTGCCGGGGATGACTTTATTGAGTAATCGCGCGTACAAAGGGATGAATGGAAGAAAGATAGCTGTATTGATCACATTAAATAAAGTGTGGGCATTGGCAATCTGCCTGGGGAGTTCCCCCGATGTATAAACGACTAATTTTTGGAAAAAACCCAGGAAAGGAAGAAAGATGACCACGCCAATAAGATTGAACGTGATGTGGGCTAAAGAGGCCCTTTTCGCGGAAATCCCTGTACCCACGGAAGCAATCAGCGCCGTAATACAGGTTCCGATATTACATCCTAAGATTAAAGATATGGCAGCCCTTAAATCAATGAGATTGGCCATGGCTAAACTTAAGACCATGCCGGTAGTAACAGAGCTGCTCTGGACAATGGCCGTGATAACCGCTGCGGCTAAGATTGCTAAAAGAGGATTCTTGCTGAAACTTAACAGAATGTTATTAAATGCAGGATATTGCCCTAAAGGTTTAACCACACTGGTCAAAATACTCAATCCTAAGAAGAGGATACCGAAACCCAGCAGAAATTCGCCGATGTATTTATGCTTCCTTTTCTTGCCGAGAAAAATGATGAGCATCCCCAGGCCAATAATGGGAAGCGCGTAATCCGTAAGTTTAAAGGCGATCAATTGGGCGGTGATGGTCGTACCGATATTAGCTCCGAATATCACCCCCAGCGCCTGGACAAGAGTCATCAGGCCGGCATTCACAAACCCCACGACCATAACGGTGGTGGCAGAAGAGGATTGAATAAGGCTGGTGATTCCGGCTCCCACCAAAACACCCTTGATCGGATGGCCTGTGAAGTTATGCAAGACCCTGCGCATCCTTTCTCCGGAGATCTTATGCAACCCTTCACTCATCTCCCAGATGCCGTAGATGAATAACCCTAAGCCCCCGACAACGCCAAAAATAAGCTCTTTAATCATGTTTTTTCTCCGTATTCTTTAAGATTATAGCATCAAAAGATAAAAAAGTAAAATCAGGAAATTCTTAAAACGAAAATTTAAGTTTTGAGCCAAATGCATGGATATCCGTCCACTTGTTTTGGCTTTTGCTGCTTTGGAGCAAATAATAGATCTCTGCCTTCAGGTCTTTGGTTAAATTCATCCCCAAGCCGGCATAAAATCTATTCCGGTTGAACGTTTCATTCTGGAAATTCAAGAATATTTCATCGGCTAAATACGGCTGGATCTCGGATTCAGTGAACTTCCACGGAAGCTTGAGCGTTAGTTTATTACGGTATCTCCATGCGTCAGCTTGATAATCAAAGTGCTGATATTCCAGCCGGCTGCGGTCATCGCATTTAAACCCGGCGAGATCCCAAGATAAAGCGGCTGTCAGGTAAGGTTCATTCTCTACCTTAAAGTCTCCCCCGACTCTATTAAGGATATGGCGATAACCGCCACCCAGGCCCAGCCATTCTTTCAAATTATAGGAAAGCCCTATATCATAATGCCGGTAATAAAAATCACTGGCATTGTCTCCCCAGCGGAACTCTTCTTCCAGCGCCACTTTTAGATCCTGGCTGATTTTTACTTCTTCGCCAAAGGTGCTCCATACCTGGAAGTCTGCGTCATCATAAGCATAAGCCCTGACATTTACAATTCCAAAAAAAATTGCTAAAACCGCGAAGGAAACCATTCTTTTCATTCTTTCTCCTTGCGGCAGACATTGACGCATATGCCGCAGATATACTGGTCCACCAAGCACTGTTTCTGAAACTCCTTTAATTTCTCAAAACACTTAATAGGGTCAAACATCTGGTGGTCTTCTTTAATAGCGCAAGCAGGACAAGCTTCAATACACAGGCGGCACTTTCCGCAGCCTTGTTTTACGGGCTTATTTGTTTCAAGGGGCAGGTCGGTAAGAATGGTGGTAAGACGAAATTGGCTGCCCAGTTTTTTATTAACCAAAAGATTATTCCTGCCTATCCAGCCTAAACCCGCCAGATATCCGACTTGTTTATGGGAAAGGTGGCCCGTCTGCTTCTGCCAGTCCAGGATCTGCGAAGCGGGGATAGGTAAACTCAAAAAACCTTTTTGCTGGATAAAGTTACTTGCCTTAAGGGCTATTTGGTCCAAAAGGGCATTAACGGTTTTGTAATGATGAAAATAAAGCTTGGTAGGTACCTGCGCAATCTCTGATAAAACGCTTTCGGACAACCGCACTCCTAAAGATATAGCCCTGTCAAACTTTTCCAGTACGTCTTTGGATAAGATGAAATCTTTTTTTATCCGGGAAATATCCGCAACGCCGAATAAATCCACGCCCTGCGCTTGACAGAACTTCTTCAGAGTTAAATAATTATTTTGCATAGACATCCTTTTTTTGTGTAATGTTTAATGTGTAACGTGTAATGTGAGTGTAATGTTTAATTGTGTAATGGAAATGCTTTTAACATTATACATTGAGGCATTACACATTACACTTTACACATTACTCAGATCTATGCTCGTATTTCTTTAAATACACCATCAGTATACATATCGCCGCCGGTGTCACGCCGGATATACGCGAGGCCTGGCCTAAATTCAGGGGCTTAAACTCACTCAACTTCTCCCTTATCTCCTTAGACAGGCTTTGAATATTACTATAGTCTAAATCCTGGGGAAGTTTTATCTTCTCTAAATGCTTGAATCTCTCCACTTCCTGAAGCTGTCTCTGAATGAAACCGGCATATTTTACCTCTATTTCAACGGGGCCTAAAGCAGCCTCCGGAATACCCAGGCGGATATGGTCTAAATTTTTTATATCTCTTATGTGAATCTGGGGCCTTTTGAGAACCTCCTCTAATGTCGCGCTCTTTTTTAAAGGAGGTGAGCCTAACTTAGTTAAAGCGTGGTTGAGTTCCTGTGTAGGTTTGAGCCGGGCCGTTCTTAAAAAAATTAACCCGCGCCGAATAGCCTCTTTTTTCTTCTCTAACTTCCTGTAATCTGATTCACTTACTAATCCCAATGTGTAACCGATTTTCTTAAGGCGTAAGTCCGCATTGTCCTCCCGTAAGATGAGGCGGTATTCTACGCGCGAGGTGAACATGCGGTAAGGCTCATTCGTGCCCTTGGTGGTTAAATCATCGAGCAGTACGCCGATATAGCTTGAGGCGCGGTCCAGGACCAGCGGATCTTTATTTTTTACGCCGAGGGCCGCATTGATACCGGCGATAAGCCCCTGGCAGGCCGCTTCTTCGTAGCCGGTGGTGCCGTTGATCTGTCCGGCAAGATATAAATTTTTAATCAATTTAGTCTCTAGTGTCGGATACAACTGCGTGGGTTCAGCCACCGCATGCTCTATTCCATATCCGAAACGGATGACTTTGGCTCTTCCTAAGCCCTGAATGGAATGAAGCATGGCCAGCTGCACGTCTTCAGGCAGGCTCGTCGATAGGCCGTTCGGATAGATCTCATCCGTATCAAGCCCTTGCGGCTCTAAGAATATCTGATGCCTCGCTCTATCGCTGAATTTAACCACCTTGTCCTCAACGGAAGGGCAATACCTGACACCCGCGGCCTGGATGACTCCCGTATAAAGAGGAGAGCGGTCGAGGTTATCCAGAATAATCCTGTGCGTCTCTTTATTCGTATAGGTAATATGGCAGGGAATCTGCTTTTGCCTGATTTTTCTGGTTGAGAAGGAAAATGGTTTTGGCGGGATGTCGCCTTTTTGGACGATGAGCGCCGAGAAATCAATTGATTTTTTATCCAGGCGGGGGCAAGTCCCGGTCTTGAAGCGCAGCAGGCTAAAGCCTAGCCCTTTTAAATCCTGCGCCAAGTTCTTGACCGCAGGCTCATTAATCCTGCCTGCGCTTGTCTGCTTCAGGCCCACATGAATAAGGCCATCCAGAAAAGTTCCCGGGCAGATAACCACACAGGTTGAAGGAATCTCTTCGTTCTCTTCCGTGATGACTCCAGCGACTTTATTATCTTTTACGATTAATTTTTTTGCCTCTGCCTCCATAACAAAAAGATTCTTCTGTTTCTTAATCGTCCTGTTCATATACCGGCTGTACAAATCCATATCTATCTGGGCCCGGGAAGATTGCACGGCTGCGCCCTTGGAGGCATTGAGGATTCTAAACTGTATGCCGCAGGCATCAGCCGCGCGCCCCATTTCACCACCCAGGGCGTCAATTTCTTTCACCAGCTGGCCCTTGCCCACCCCGCCAATCGCGGGATTGCAGCTCATCCGGCCTATTGAGCCCTTGCTTAAGGTCATAAGCAGGGTCGAGCAACCCATGCGCGCCGAGACTAAACTGGCTTCAATACCGGCGTGACCAGCGCCTATAACGATCACATCGTAATTATCCATAATGAGTAAGCGTAAAACGCAAAGCGAAAAGCGCAAAACTTCCCGCCCATCAATTAAATTGTATGGCGGGATCCTGCTTGCTATTGAATAGCTTAGCGGGAAAGCATAAAGTTAAAAACATTTTAAGTTTTGAGTTTTAACTTTGCGCTTTGCGCTTTACACTTTACGCTTGATTATTATACTACTCTTGGGCAGTCTTTACAAGGAGGGGCATGATCTCCTGGCCGCGGATGGCGCCGATGGAACCGAGCTTCGCAGCCTTCTCCGAAAAACTCATAGAGCCATCAGGCTTGACGTTTCCGCCGGAAACAAGCAGAGGCACAGGGTCAGCGGAGTGGGCTTTTATCGCACAGACGGTAGAATGGTCTGCCGTTACCGCAACAACGGTGTTACTGATATCCAGCAGAGCGAGGAGGTCTGTAAAAAAGTATTTATCTATGGCTTCAATGATTTCCTTCTTTTTGTGAAAATCTCCGTCATGCGCCGGTTCATCAGGGCCTTTAATATGCACATAAATCCCGCCGAATTTTTTTATGGAACCCAGTGCCACTTTGGCCCAAATGGGATAATCCACATCCAGATGCCCCGTAGAATCAGGCACCTCAATAATCTCCATACCTGTCAACAGGGCGATCCCCTTCTCTACCGGCATCTGCACAAAAGATCCGAATTTCATATTATACAGCGTATCGATCTTGGGGAATTTCGGCAGATGGTCTCCGGCATCGCGCGACAAAATGATATTGCCCGGCATTTTGTTTTCCGAGACCCGTCTTTTATTAACCGCGGACTCATTCAATGCCTTATGGGACTTCTGGGTAAATTCATTTAAAAGCATGGCCGCTTCTTTGGCCTCGGGTGAATCCTCATAGCCCGGCATGGCCGCAGACTCTGCGACGATATTCTCGAACTTCTCCTTAGCCACGCCAAAAACGCCTTCTCTGTCATAGGCAGGATCCGTGTTGGTGATCCAGCCAGACAATTTAGAACGCATGCCCCTGATCACCAAGACGCCCCTGTGGCCGATGGTATTCTTGAATTCAAAGGTGGCGCTGGACAACGTCACCTTGGCGTTGATTTCCCTAGCTAAAGCGGTAGCCTCATCCGTGCTTAAGTCTCTTCCCACCCGGCGGTCTTTGATAGTTTTAGAGTCTTCGGCCACCGTGGCAAAATTAACACGTAAAGCCAAATCTCCGTCATTGATGTTCAATCCTTCGGCAAAGGATTCCAGAGGGCCCCGGCCCGTATAATATTTATGCGCGTCGTAACCCAAAAGACTAATCACCGCGATATCCGACTCAGGAGCAATATCCTTAGCCACCGGATAAACTAAACCCGTCTTACCTCTCTGGGCCAAGCGGTCCATGTTCGGCGTCAGGGCTGCCTCAAGCGGAGTCTTATTCCTCAGCTCCTTGATTGGCAAATCCCCTAAGCCGTCTAAGACTATGTATAAGATTTTTTTCATAGGGCTTAATTAATTTTAAATTCAAATAACAAAGCACAAAATTCAAAACTAAAAAAGGTTTGTTTTGAAATTTGGAATTGGGATTTATTTTGGATTTTGGATTTTGACATTTGGATTTAACTATTTACCTAACACTTGGAATACCCACAGGCATGGCATTTGACGCATCCCTCCTCATGCCGCAGGGCGCCGCCGCAATCAGGACACACGCCCACGATATTCGCATGCCCAAGCAAATCAGAAGAAGCCCCCTCGTCATCGTGGGAATGTTTCATGGGAATAGGGGCGATTTCCAAGGCTGCTTTTACGACCTGTTTGTTAACCAGCCTTTTTTCCACAACTCTGGCAATAGCGTCCGCACAGGAGAATATGCGCTGGCCCTTTTCCCAGGAAGGAGAAGGACAGCGAATATTGCGTAATTGCTCAATAATCGATTTGACTTCCAGCCCCGAACGAAAACCCAGCGAAACGAGCCGGCCGATAGCTTCCAATTGGCTTGCCGCACAGCCGCCCGCCTTACCCATCTGGGTAAAAAGCTCGAAAGGCCTGTCCTCCTCATCCACGTTGATTGTTACGTAAAGATTGCCGCAGCCTGTTGCAACCTTGGTGGTGGTGCCAATGATAACCTCGGGACGGGGACGGGGCACAATCTCTCTTTGTAAATCCAGAGGGAATGGCTCCTGTTGAACCGGACTCTGGGTGGGATTTCCAACATTTAAAACCTGCTCTTCTCGGCTTCTATCACGGTAGATGGTAATACCTTTACATCCTAATTCATAAGCCAATAGGTAGGACTTCCTCACGCCTTCCACAGTGGCTTCATGGGGAAAATTAATCGTTTTAGATGTCGCGTTGTGCACATGCTTCTGAAACGCTGCCTGCATGCGCACATGCCACTCAGGAGTTATATCATGGCTGGTAACAAACACTCTTTTTACGTCTTCCGGAATCTCTTCAATATCCTGAATGGATGATTTTTCGGCAATCTTCTCCATCAACTCTCTGCTATAAAAGCCTCGTGCCTTGGCTGCCTCTCCAAACAAAGGATCCACTTCCACTAATTTATCGTTATCCATGACATTGCGGTAATAAGAAATGGCAAATAATGGCTCAATCCCCGAAGAGCTGGGTCCGGCAATAATACTGATAGTGCCGGTCGGAGCGATGGTGGTCAAAGTGGCATTACGCAGCCTCACGGCCCCTTCTTTCTTATCATAAATGCTTCCCTTAAAAGCGGGAAATGGGCCTTTTATTTTTCCCAATTCCAGGGATTTACGGGTGGCTTCCTGTAATATAAAGGCCATGGTCTTTTCTGCCAGGGCCACGGCCTCGTCGGTATTATAAGGTATATTGAGGCGGATTAAAAGTGAAGCCCAGCCCATGACCCCTAAGCCGATTTTGCGCGTCGCTTTCGTGGCCTTTTCTATCTGAGGCAGAGGGAATTTGTTAACATCAATAAGGTTATCCAAAAAGTGCACGGCTAAGTGCGTGACTTCTCTTAACCGGCCCCAATCCATTTCATAACGGGGGCCTGTTTTTTTAACCATCACGGCTAAATTAATAGAGCCCAAATCGCAGCTCTCGTAAGGTAAAAGAACCTGTTCGCCGCAATTATGGACTACAAAACCATTGGCGTCAAAATAATTCAGGCCGGGAATCTGAGTATCATAAACCTCCTCCATTCCCTCAAAAGCTAAATCTTGTATTGTTACAGCAAAGAAATCTCTATTAACTGTCCTTTTATAATTTTTTATAATTTGCTCTAACTTGCTTTTTTTCTCTATATCCTCAAAACCAATCTTCTGGGCAAATTTTAAAATACTCTCGTTAGAAATAACCAGTTCGTGTTGGGCGCGGATATTATACTGCGCATGCCCGCCTTTACCGTCGGGAAGAATGTGAATTCCTTCTTTCCTTCTAAAGGTGTAAATCTTAGAATATATTCCTAATCTAAGAAGAATTCTCTGCACTGAGTGAAGAAGAGAAAGATTGCTCTGCGCCAATCTCACAGAAGATCCTTTCTCTTGATTCACCAAAACTGTACCATCAGCATCAAATAACCCCCTCGTTAATCCTCTACAAAAATCTCCGCCACCCTTCTCTATCTCCTCAGTGATATCTTTTATCCCTAGTTTTAAACCCAGACTAAAAGCAAAGTCACTAAAGGATGCCAGACATAATCTAAATTCATTCCTTTCCTCGATTTCTACCCAGCCCGAGAAATCGCTCCGGTGCTTAAAACCATCAAGAGAATTCATAACTGCTGCTCTTACCTTCTCTGGACCTTGCGATCTGCCCCAAGATGACAAAACCGTATTGTCCTTTTTTAAAGTGCCATCGCCTATCAACAAACCCATTAAATACCCTTCCTTAAAAGTATGCCTGCCTTTCCAATCCGAAGATATATGATTATTAATAACCACTTGATCTCCGGCTTCCAATTTTCCTGCTTCTGTCCATTCAGCCTCAACGCTGTACCTTGTTCTTTTTTTAATCCTCAATAAAGGGTGATTTAAAGTAAGACGAATCTCTAAACCTTCCTTAGTCCGTAACTTATAAACGGCTTTTACGCCAGTAGCAAAAAACCCGGCCTCTCCGCTCTTCCAAGGCTCTCCGTTAACTAAAGCGGTAAACTCTCTACCTATAAGATCCTTAATTTTACAAGGGCCGTCTGCAGTCATAATCCAAGTGTCATCGGTAAGACAGGGGTTGGTTGATTCGTACCGGCCCAATTTGGGCGTAGGATTGAATTCATTCATCCGGTCGATGAATATGACACCCGGCTCCCCGTTCTTATGAGCTTGTTTTACGATTAAATCAAACACCTCTCTTGCATTCAGCTTTTTGGCCGTCTTTTGCGTATGGGGGTCGATGATATCATACTCTTCGCCTACCTCTAACTTTTTCATAAAATCGTCGGTAACCGCGATGGATATATTGAAATTGGTGATATGCTTGTTGTTTTCCTTACATGTGATGAATTCTAAGATGTCCGGATGGTCCACCCGCAATATGCCCATGTTGGCGCCCCGACGGGTCCCGCCCTGTTTCACGGCTTCGGTGGCAGCATCGTACACCTTCATAAAAGAGACCGGGCCTGAGGCGATTCCTCCTGTGGTCTTAACCACCGCATTCTTGGGCCTAAGTCTTGAAAAAGAAAAACCCGTTCCTCCACCAGACTTATGGATCATAGCGGTGGCCTTAAGGCTTTCAAATATGGATTCCATTGAATCTTCAATAGGCAAAACAAAACAGGCGGAGAGCTGCCCCAAATCTTTTCCTGCGTTCATCAGGCAGGGAGAGTTAGGCAGAAATTCTAATGAAGCCATAATACCGAAAAACTCCTGCGCAAGCTCTTCCGTCTGGGATTTGTTTCTGCCATAAGATTGATCCGCTATGGCGATAGCGTTGGCAACGCGACGAAACATCTCCTCAGGAGTTTCGATGACCTTGCCCTTTTCATCTTTCTTAAGGTATCTGCGCTCCAATACCTTGAGGGCATTTTCTGAAAGTTTTAACTCCATCAATTCCTCCGTAGCTAAAGAAAGATTAAACGAAACTCAACCCTTTTCGCGAAAATTAAGCATACTGCCGAAACCTAAATCTGCAAACCCCGCTCCTTTTGACAAAGAGTAATATAACATAAAAAGGGGCGGGGTCAAGGAAAAAATACAATATATAGTATTATGGAATGGCATGCTATACAACCTATTGCGATAGGACAAGGACTTACTCGATGAACGGAATTAACCTACGGGCTTACAGGACTCTCTGATAACTAATTCCGGGGGCAGGAGCACCTTCCTGATTTTGGCTTCTTTCTTAAGATTCATGATAACATTCAGTTCCTTGACGCTTTCTTCTGCCATCTTAATCAAGGGTTGCCTTACGGTGGTCAACGCCACCGGCCCATAAAGGCCTGAAGGGTTATCATCAAAACCCATGATAGATAAATCTTGCGGGACTTTCTTACCCAATTCCCTGACAACCGTCATCACCTCTAAAGCCATGGAATCCGATGCCACGAAACAGGCCGTAGGAGGACAGGGCATCCTGACTAATTTTTCCGCCGCCGCCCTGGCCTGGCCCCGCGAATAATCTGTTTTGATGATATACGCAGGGTTAAGCTCCAAATTGTTCTTCTTCAGCGCCCGTTTATATCCTTCCAGGCGAGCGGAGGCCGCCTGCGTGACCGTGTCGCCGGTGATATGCGCAATTTTTTTATGGCCGAGGCTTATCAAATAATTCACGGCGTCTTCCGCACCCTTGGCATTGTCAATGGCAAAACAGGTAACCGGCAAATCCTCGATATAATTATTCGCCACCACGCACGGCACGCCCCCTGCCAGGGCATCTTCCAGCTGATGGCGGTTCCCGATGATATCCGCAAAAATAATCCCTCCGACACCCCTTAAGTTTAGCGTGGTGCGGGCATCGGTCAGATGAAGCAACAAATCCAGTTTTAAGGCACTGCACAGGGTCCCAATACCGCGTATCAATTCCAGGGCGTAAAAAGAATAAAAGACGCCTTCGTAGCGGGGGATGACCAATGCCACCACATTGCTTTTTCCGGTAGCCAACCTCTGGGCAAACACAGAGGGCTGAAATTTAAGCTGTTTGATGGCATCCAAAACTCTGACGCGGTGCTTTTCTCTGACCGTGGGGAATTTGTTGATGACGCGCGATACCGTGCTGATCGAAACACCCGCTAGTTTAGCGACATCTTCGATGGAAATGTTTTTGGAGAGCTTTTTTGTGCGTGACATTTATAATGAAATTGGGAATTGTTTGGGATTTGGAAATTGGGATTTGGAATTACTCTCTCTCAACTCTTTATCTTACGGTATCCCCTATCTGAAGAGGGACTATTTCGCTCTTGATATCGCAGGCAGAGATGTTTTTACGCGTCTGAATCACGTCTAAGTTCGCAATGGTCTTATCCAGCCGATACACCTTAAAGGTATCTCCGATTTTAACGCTGGCCTCCTCACCCAAATCAATAATCACGAAGTTACTGTCCTTATTGATTGCCAGTATCTTTCCACCGACGACCGTGGTGCCTTCCTGGATCCTTACCTCCGGCACACCGGAAGCGGGCCGCACGACGATAGGCGGAAGTTCCACGGATTCCTTCTGGGACGTGCCATCCCTTTCTTTTCGGGTGCCGCTGCCCTGGAGTTCCTCTAAGCCGACTTTAAGGTCATTGACCATGGCCACCCTTTCCGTAAGCTTATTCTCCAGCTCCGTGAATCTGCGTTCGATGGCTGCTTTATCATCCTGGAGCTCTTGGACTTTCTTTTCCAAAGCATACCTGCGGTTGCTGATGCTTTTTAATTGGCGGGTGAGCACGTCGTTTTCCTTTTTCAACGTCGTTATGCTTTCCTGAATCTTAAGTTTATCGTTTCTCTCCCGGACCAGCTCCTGGGCAATGCTATCGAGCAGCTTTTTATTATATTCCACCTGGCGCTGCAAATCTTCTTTTTCGCGCTTAAAGGTATTCAGGTCTAACTGCAGAGCGGTCTTTTCTCTCTGCAACTGTTCGCTGTTAAGCTGGGCTGTCTTTAGGTTGCTACGTAAATTCCCCAACTGCATTTCCAGGTCTATTTTCGTCTTTAAAATCCCTGCCCAATAGGAGTCTTCAGTTGCGGACATCCCAGAAGGCACAACGGCCAGGGGCACTCTTTCCGGCTGGCCAGCCCCTATGCGCAACTCCTGGCTCTTCAGTTCCTCTATAAGTTCTTCTTTTTCCTGACTTAGGAGATTAAACCTGTTCTGGAAATCCTCTTTTTCTCTGTTGAGCCTGTTTAAATCGTCTTTCAACCGCCTCATCGCATCTTCAAGGCGCCTGGCCCTCTGTGAATCCTCATCAGATTTCTGAGCCAATTGTTGATTTTCCTTAAACAGCCTGTCTTTTTCTCTTTGCAGCCCCTGCTTTGTATTATAAGTCTGCAGATTGAGAACGACGCTTAGCAATAAAAAACCTATGAGGCCGATGACGATGAATTTTGCGTACTTTTCCATCCTTCTATCCCTCCTCCTTCACCATAACTGCGCGAACATCTTCTGCATGACTAAACTGGCCGCACCAAGGGCGACTGCATTTTCTCTTAATTCGGAATAAATGATTTTACAATTTTCGGTTGATTCCCTAAAGGCCCATTCTTTTACGGTCGTGCTCACTTTATTCAAAAAACCCTCTCCGGCCTCTTCCAGCCCTCCGCCGATGACCACCATCTGCGGATTGAAAAGATTGACCAGGTACGCAATCCTTATCCCTAATCTCTTGGCCGCCCTCTCTAAAGCGGAAACCGCAACCGTCTCTTTGGAACGCGCCGCAATAAAAACGCTTTTTAAATCTACGTTCTCGATGTTGCTGGAGGTCAACTTAAAAAAGTTTAAACATTTTTCTTTATCGCGCGCCAGGGACTGCCTGACATCTTCGACGATCCCCAGATCCATCTCCCAGCGTTTCAGGAAACAGTCATTGCCCATGGCGCAATTGAAAAGGTCCTGTTCCTTATAATTGTAGACGGACACCTCCCCGGCATAGCCCGATGCCCCCCGGTAGACTTCTCCGTTAATCATAATGCCGCAGCCGACACCGGAAAACATATAAAGCACATTTTTGTACCCATGCGCCAAATCCAGCCAGTGCTCTCCGAAACAGGCTGCCGTGGCGTCATTCTCAATCAAGACGGGTAAATTGAATTCCTTTTCAATCAGATCCTTAAGAGGCAAGTCCACCGACGCATAGGTATAATAATGGTCCATTTTCTGAGGCCAATGGATGGAACCATTCTTCTTGCTCACCAATCCCGCAATACCGACCCCGATACCTTTGATGCCCGTTGTATGCTCTTTGGAGCGCCGCAATATCTCGCGCACGATTTCCAGTAAGCATTCGGAGATCTCTTTAACCGAGGCGCGCGGACGCGCGATCTGGGTCTTGGTGACGATGCTGCCCTTTAAATCCACCAGCAGGCCCACCATGTTCATCAGGTTCAACCCCACGCCGACGACAAAACCTGCCTGGGGATTCAAATCCAGAAGCACGGGCCTGCGGCCGCCTTCGGAAACATCCAGTTCTTTTTCGTAGACCAGATTGCGTTTTATAAACTCATCAACGTAGTTGGAGACGGTCACGACGTTTAGGCCCATCTGCTTGGAAATATCCGGGCGGCTGATGGGGCCGTGCTTTCTTAAGATCTCCAAAATATCAATGTTACGCTTTTCTTTTTCAGAAAGGTCCTCTTTTTGGAAGTTAAACGCATGCATTGATTCCAATCGTCTTTCTCCGTGGCTTCAATGAGCGCTTAATTTACGAACACTACAGTGTTCGTAAATTAATGCGCGAATTGACACGAAACATCGCATTACCCTATTATTGGTTTCGTGCCAATGATAATTCAACTTACCTAACAACGTCGTGTTCGTAACTTTTATGCGCGAATTGATCCCGAGCACCTTGCTATTTTAATCCTGATGCGAGGGATAAATAACCCATAACTTATTTATTTATACTACTAAACATAATATAAGTCAAGTATTTTTAAAGAGTAAGAGAAACAGGAGGTGCGCGAATGGAAAAATCCCAAATCCAAATACTACCAAATCCAAAATCCAAAATAGTTTGGGATTTGGGATTTGGAAATTGGAATTTGTTAGTAGGTGTCTACGATATCCAGGGAGCGATCGATAATCCCTGTAGGGGAGAGAATGATAAGATTGATTTCTTTAGTCCCGCTTGAAGAATAAGAGGTATCAAATGTGGCCTGGCTTGCCGAGGGTTTTTCCTTGCCTAAATGGCCTGACCAAAGATACTGCAATTCTACCTGCATGCAGCCGGTGGGAGCCGTATAGGCCGTTGAAACTATAGAAACATTTTGCTTTTTTTTCACCTGATAGGGCCTGCTCCTTAAATCTATTTTGCTCATGTCGTACACAGCGTTTTCTTTCTCCAACGATAAATCAAGGAATGTCTTGAGATTGTATTCTAAGGGCCTTGATTCTTCAATCTCCTTTAATCTTTCCTTAGCCAGGGCGGCCGTATCGGAGAAATTTCCTGCGGCGACCTCCAGCAGTTTATTGTAATAATCCCGGGCAGCGGCCGTATCGAGCTCCCACTGGCTCAACAGCCCTAATTGATAAAGAGCTGAGGCCGCCTGGGGCGTGAAATCTTTTTCTCTTTCTGCCAACTTCTCAAAATAGCCTCTCGCCTTATTTTTATCTCGTAACACATAAACAGAAATCAGGCCGGCTTTAAAAATCACTTCATCATGACGAGGGCTCTGGGGAAAACGTAGCACCATAGCGTCATAAGCACCTTTGGCCTCAGGATACTCCTTGGCTTTCTCTAAGTTAAAGCCGCGCAAATACATTAGCTCCTGGCCGAATATCTCCTTCCCCGCTTTCTCCTCTAATCTCTTAAATATCTTTTCTGCGTAGAGAGGGTCGCTTTGGCCTTCATCTTTATAAACGAAGGCCCTGGCAATATCCGTTAAAACAGAAACCAATTCTTCTTGAGGCTTCGTCTTGAAAGCCCTGTCTATATAAGCATCGTAAATGTTTTCTGCGAGCTCCAGATTACCCTCCTTATAAAAGCCCGACGCCGCATTCTCCAGCGCAGCGTCACCCATATCCGAAGTGATTAATTTCTGCGCGTAGATCTTATAGAGCTGTTTGGATTTTCCTAATTCTTTGTAGGAGAAAAACTTGTCCGCAACATCTTTGAGGGCCTTGAAATCCGAAGCCGTAGCAGAATAGTCTACAGCAGCAACCATCAAATCTGAAAGCGCACCCTCCTCAAACGCGTCCTGCTGGTCTTTATGGAATTGCCAAAGAACCAGGCGCGCATAAATATGAACAGGCTCATGTGCGAATGTGGCCTCGATGGCCTTGAGGCTGCCTTGCGTTAATTCATCGCGGTAAGTATTCCCCTGGCTGAAATATTCATCCCAAAGCTGCTTCTCTTCCAGATATTTAAGATGGTGATAACGCGCCAGGGCTATATAATACTGGATAAAAGGCTCTGCGGCCTTTTTCTTCTGGCCGAGAGATTTTAGATATTCCACGAAATCGGAATATTTATTATTCTTAAAATAAAAACTCTTTATCCCCTCAAAGGGAGCGTAGTAATCCTGAGGGGCCTTGGCCTCCATAATCTGCTTGCTCCATGCCGCTAAGCCACTGTCCTGGGCAAAAACTGAATGACAAAGCCCAAAGCACAAAATCCAAAATAAGCACAAAGCACAAAATTTAAATGTCAAAGCACAAAATTCAAAGCACAAAATCTTTTGTTTTGGATTTTGGATTTTGGCACTTCGACTGCGCTCAGTGCCAATGGTGAGCGGAGTCGAACCATTGGATTTATTTTGGATTTTGGATTTTGTCATTTGGATTTAACCTTTTTTTTCTGATTGCTAAGAACGGGTTTCTTCCAAAACTCCCTAATGACATAATAGGCCTTGCGGGGAATTCGTTTGTTAAGGCCCTCCTCCCCCGGTACTTGCGATAACGCCACAAGGCCAAACCACTCTTCATTCATATTCATATTCTTGGGCGCTTTTATGTCAAAATAATAACTGCCGTTGGACCAGCCGGATTGCGTATCATGGACAGACCATCCGGAGGGGTCATATTCGTTGTGCTTCCACCATTCATCCGTCCATTCAAACATGGTGCCGCCGATGCAATTACCGGCCCCTTGCGGATAAGTGGCTAGGTTTTCATAAATCATGCGCCATTGCGATTCTAAAAAGAAGGCCTGAATGTTCTGGTCTTCCTTTTCTAAATAAGCATCGTAGGCATCCGCACCAAACTCCGACAGGAGCACGGGTTTATCGAAAGTAAACTTCAGAGAGTTAAACAGGTTACCGAAGCTTTTGCCCCGGTAAATAATGCAGGCGATCAAATCAATGTCCGGGCAGACCTCTTTGGCAAACTCCAGGCCAATCAATTCTCCGTTACCCAAAGCCACCGGATGATTCGGGTCGAATTTTTTTATTTCCCGGGCAATCTCATTGACGTAAGTATAGTAAATATGGGCCCGCATAGCCTTCTGTTTCTGGGGGTCCGGTTCTTTGTCTATCTCTTCGTTAGACCATTTGTTAATAAGGCCCAAGCACGAATAATTATTTTCATTCCCTAGAATCCACATGAGCAGGCCCGGCTCATCTTTATACAAATTCACCATCTCCAGGACTTCTTTTTTTACTTTATCCTGGAAATCTCTATCTGCGTAAAACGGACAGGGGTATTCCCAGAACCCCAGCCAGTTGCCCAGGATAGTACGGATGCCAAAACGCCCATATAAATCCCGGATGACTTCTTTTACGGCTTCGGCGTTTTGCCCGGCCTGGTAGATCCTTACCGTATTGACTCCCATCTCTTTCATTAATTTTCCGTCTTCGAGCCAGGGCTTGGCAGGGTCAGACCACCAGTCATATTCGTGATTTTTGCCTATGGGAAGAGGATTGTAACAGACGCCCTTGACGATATAGGGCTGGCCCCCCACCATAAGCTGATAGCGGCTGTCTTTGAGTGTCTTAATTGAAACCTTAGAGGATTTAGGGGCTAAAGCTGCAGCTATCAAGAAAGATGTCAACAGGATAATGGTAACTTTGCAAGATTTATTCATTCGCTTGGCCCAAGTTAGCCGGTTAGCCGGTTAGCCGGTTAGCCGGTTAAATATTAAACCGGCAAACAGGCCAACCGGAAAACAGGCAAACGAATTATTCGTACCTTATTTCGTCCAGATAGAAAGTGGCGCCTTCGGGGTTATTATCAATGTTGGTGGCCCAGCAGAAACCGCCGATGATGTAAGACATATCCTTGCCTTTTAAATCAAGGGTGTATTGCGTCCACTCTTTGTTCAAGATAACCGGGCCTAGGGTCGCGCTGTCGGAATCAGAATATTCGCCCATAATCCCGCCCACTTTAAACTCTTCAATACGTTCCCCGCCTTTTTCGCCGCGCGCCCAGAAAGTGAGCTGGGTGGCTTTGGAAAGATCGAATCCGCCATCCTGGGTTCCCCAGTTGTTCGCCGGGTTTTGCCAGAAAATACCTGCCCAACGCGCTCCCTGCGTTGCCTTGCCGTTGTAGATAACCTTGACGCAGGAATCCCCTAGATAAGGGTTTTCTTTGGAGGAACCGTCATATTTGATATCGCCGTAATCCCCCATCCAACCCGAAGGGATGTAGTGATTTTTGAGTGAGGTGCGGTCCGAATAGACAAAGAAAGGCATCTCTTCGACTTTTTTGCCTTCCGGTTTCATCGTCGGGTCAGCTTCAAACTTGACATTATCCAGATAGAATGTGCAGCCATCCGGATTTAAATCAGCGGTCGTCACCCAGCCAAAACCGCCGCTTATATAGGAAAGGTCCTTGCCGGTAATATTAATCGCGTACTGCTTCCAAGTATCGGTGAGTTCAATGGGGCCCATCTCGATATTGGCGGTGTCCGGGTAAGTGCCTTTAATGCCACCGACCATAAATTTTTGAACAGCTTCCCCTCCTTTTTCCCCGCGCGCCCAGAAAGTGATCTTGGTCGTCCCCGTAAGGTCAAAACCACCCTTTTTGGTTCCCCAGTTGTTCGCCGGGTTTTGCCAATAGACACCTGCCCAACCCTGGCTTTGAGCCTTCTTGGCGCTGTAAGTAAACTGCATACAGGTTGCGCCTGACTGGGGATCCTGAGCCACCTGGTCATTTAATTTGATATCGCCGTAATCTCCCATCCAGCCCGAAGGAATGTAGTGATTGTCCCGGGCATTCTTATCCGCATAAACCACGAATTCCTTGGGCTTAACCGCAGCGCCTTCCTGGGCCAGTGCATGAGGCAGAGCCACAGCCAGCACCGCTAAAACAACTAACAACTTCTTCATCTTAACACCTCCTCAATTTTCCCGTGTTTTTTACGGGTTTGAAAATTGATCCCTTGCATCCCGCTTTTCCCAATTGGCGGATGCAAGGGACTATCCTTTATTTCCAAGTCTCCTTATACATGTAATACGATTTTCGCAAATGCCTCAGGAAGGGACTCAGTTTCCCGTCTCCCTGGCCGGCAACACCCAGCCACTCTTCGTGCATGTAGCCGTCGGGAAACGGGCCAATCCACAATCCCCGCGTATCATGGACCTTGGGCTCATAACCTTTCCACCACTCATCCAGCCATTCAAAGACCACCGCCCCGACAGAATTACCGGCGCCTTCGTGAAAAGCCATATTATTCTCAATGTCCTCCCAGGAACCACGGTGGTAATCCGCCTGCAACTGCTCTGCCTCTTCAAGCGGCTTTCCTTCTGCGTAAGCCGGACAGCCAAACTCCGTAATAAAAACGGGAATCCCCGCTTCCTCCTTGACGCTTTGCCAGAGGCGGCCAAATCCGTAATCTCCCCGATAGGCATTCGTGCCAAAGAGGTCAATATCAGGGGCATTCTTGCCGAATTTATCCAGATAGAGTATATCGCCGCTGCAGATGGCCACCGGATGCTCGGCGTCTATGGATTTGATATGCCCGGCGGCTTCATTGGCGAATTTGAAAAATTCATCGGGATAGGTATTGGCATTGCAGGCATATCCGTAGACATTTTCGTTGCCTAAAAGCCAGAATAAAATGTAAGGCTCATCTTTAAATTCTTGAACCATCTTCGTTACCGAATCCAACATGTTTTTTTTCTGCTCTTCATCATTGTAGTCTGTGCCCGGATTCCAGGGAGCCCCCGACCCCAGGGCATACTTACCGAGAAAATCCCCCATAATGACCCTGATCCCGTAATTCTGATAAAGGCCGCGCAGGATTTCCTTGTTGACGGCCAAGGGATGATGATAAAGACGGATGGCGTTAATACCCATTTCCTTCATCAGGGCAAAATCTCCCTTCGCAGGTTCATCCGCATCCTGTTTATTGTTCTTATTTATATCCACAAAGGCATCGTAAGGCCCGTCGGCCTTGCCGTTATTGTTAAAATCATCCTCCATCCAGCTGGTCTGGGTCCCTTCGTCGGGAGATTGCCCTACTTTTGTCGGTGAATAGGTGACCGCCCTTATGACAAAAGGCCTGCCATCCACCATGAGTTGCCAATCCCCGTTTTCATATTGGACCAGATGGACTTGGCCGTTTCCGCGCCTAGCCTTTATGGCCGAGGACGTCTTAACGGGACTCTTGAAAAACCTTAGCTTTAATCTATCCCAAAACCCGAGTTTTACAAGCTCACCCGGGTTCGTGACCGCGATATCATTGGAGATATCATTGTCGTAACCGTTCAGGATGCGGATATCCGCATCAACCAGTTTAAGCCCAAGCTTGGGATATTTATTTGTCAGATACTTTATCTTGGCAATGGCAGCCTGGCCCACATACCAGGGCGTATGCCAATAGGTCCATCCGTAACTGCCGGGAAAATGCACCACAATGGCATAATAACATTTGATGGCGTGTTGAATCAAGCCGGATTTTTCTAAAATGAAGGCGGTATAGAATAACTTTACCCCTTGAGGCTCGGAACAAGTGGCCCATTTTAAAAATGCCGCCTGCAAATCCACAGAATGCACAAAATCCCAATGAGGGCCCTCCAGCCGTTTTTCTTTTTGGGCTTTCTTAAACTCAGGGTCCCAGCGCACGGATAAAGTATTCGGGTAAATCCCTTCTCCTGCCGCCGCAATCAAACCTTCCTGGTCTTTAACAACGTATTGGTAATCTTTTGTGCCGGCATTTTTAAACTCTCCGTACTTTTCATAATCAACGACTTCCTCTCTGCCGGCATCGTGCAGAACTATTTTTGTAGGAGTCTGGCTCACTTTTTTAGGCGGCTCCTCTTTCACGGGAGTACGGCCTTCCAATTTATCAATGCTCTCTTGAGCTGCCTTGGCCACCACCCAGAACCAGCCGCGCGGGTCCCAGGCCTGACCAAGGGGGTATCTCTCCACCACGATTTTGAATGTTCTTATGGCCTCTTCATTTTTTTCCTGGTTCCTGTAAGACTCTCCCTGGATAAAATGGGCGGTCGCCACATCATTTAAAGCAGAAACCGCTTCAATATCCGGCCTGTTTTTAGGTAAGCCCCGCAAAGAGGCCTGCTGCCTGTCAGCTTCCTCCTGGTACAAATCAATAAGCTGCTGCGTGTATTTAAAGGTTTCTTCCGCGTCCTTTTTTCCGTGCGCCTGCCAGCTCTTCACGATCAGCTCACCGGAAGACGGTTTCACTTCCTGGCAAAAACCAGTTAAATTCCAAATCACAAGCACTAAATTACAAACAATTAACAATCTCCAAATTCCAAATAAAAAAGACCGCAGTTTGGAATTTTGGATATTGGATATTGTAATTTGTTTGTGATTTGTGATTTGTGATTTGTGATTTAACATAATCATCCTACCACCGCGCCAGCGGTGACTCCCTTTACAATATACTTCTGCATCAAAAGATACACGATAATAATAGGTATAGCTGTGATGGTCAAGCCCGCCATGAGCAGCGGATAGCGGGTGATAAACTCTCCCTGGAACGTGGTCAAAGCCACCTGCAAAGGCATCAAATGTTTGCTGTCAAAGATGATTAGGGCCAACACATATTCATTCCAGACATTCAGGGCATTGAATACCACAACTACCGCTAACACCGGGCCTGACAAAGGCAAGGCCACATGCCGCCAGATACCGAATTTAGAGCAGCCGTCAATGCGCGCCGCATCCTCCAGCTCCTTGGGCATCTTGTCAAAAAAGGTCTTGAGCATAAAGATGCTGGTGGATAACCCCACGTTAATCATCGCCAATATATAACCAAAGGCCGTATTTCTCAAGTGCAGTTTATTTAACAAAATATACAAAGGAACAAAGCTCCCCGGAATAGGTATCATCATCGCCGCCATGAACATGTAAAACAAAATGTTGCTGCCGCGGAATTTCAGGCGCGAAAACCCGTAAGCGGCCAGGGAAGACACGATAATGATGCCGATAACCACGGAGGCGGTATAAAATATGCTGTTTAAAAAATACCTGCCGAACCCTCCCTCCATCCAGGCATGGTAATAATTCTCAAAGTGGAGTTTTGCAGGAAACAGCGACATATTCCTGAATATCTCCTCCTGGGTCTTGAGGCTCGAGGAGATCATCCATAGTAAAGGAAATAGGCAGCTGGCTGCCACCGTAATCAGAAACAGATGAATAAAAAAATTGACGGTTACTTTTTTTGTTTTGTAATAAGCGCTGGTTCTCACCCCGTTAGAAATCCTCCTTTTTGCCCCGCTAGAATATTATTTCTAACGGGGCTCATCCTAAGCCTGCCGTGCCTTTCTGGAAAAACGGTATTGGATAAATGAAATGGCCATCAAAATCACGCCGAAACTGATACCCTGGGCGCAGGCATAACCGAACCTAGAAGAGCCCCGCATGGAAGCCAGGATTCGTAACACAGGCACCTGGGTATGATACGCAGGGCCGCCGCCGGTCATGGCAATAATCAAAACAAACGCCTGCATCGTGCCTAAAATCGTCAGTATCGCCACTAAAACAGCCACCGGCACCATAAGCGGTATAGTCACTTTTCGAAAAGACTGCCAGGCATTGGCGCCATCCACACGCGCCGCCTCGTATAATTCCCTGGGGATAGTCTGTAACCCTGCTAAAAATATCAGGAAGCCCCAGCCAAACCCCTTCCAGGAGTGAATAATAGCCACGGTGGTCAGGGCGGTCCTGGGATCCGAAAGCCAATTTCTTACCAGATTTGGAAAACCTAAATGGATTAACCAACTGTTTAAGAGCCCGTAGTTCCCGTCCAGGATCCACTGCCAGACCAAACCTACCACCACTTCGGAAAGCACCGGCGGGATAAAAAATATAAGTCTGTAAAAATTTTTGAGTTTGATCTCGCGGTCGCACGCCCAGGCCAGTAAAAAAGCCAAGGCGTTTTGAAAAGTGAGGGCAATCATGGTGATGTATCCGGCATTGACCATGGATTGCCACCAGACTTTGTCCACTAAGATTTCTTTAAAATTTCCTAATCCCACAAAAGTCTTTGTAGGAAGGATTCCGTCCCATTCATAAAGTCCCAGCTGAAAGACCCAGATAAACGGAATGATGTAAAATATGGCGAAGATGAGGACGGCGGGCAGGACGAACAAATAATTCTCTAACGTTGATTTGATTTTCATACCTTGTTTTCCGGTTGGCCTGTTTGCCGGTTTAACCGGCTAACTGGCTAACCGGTTAACTGGCTAACGCTTTTTCGCCAGTTCTCTCTCTTTGACTGCCTGAACTTCTTTCGCCACCTGTTCCGGAGTTTTCTCGCCGATGATGATCGACTGGATCCCTTTATCGAAGGCCTCTATGACGGTGGAGAATTCAGAAACGCCCCAGACATTCGGATGCGTGGCAAATTCCACACTCCTTGAGAAACTGGCTAAAATATCGGAAATCTTGGTCACGCTATTCTTATTGGCCGGAAGATTATTGGTCGCCTCAGCTAAATAGGCCTGCTGGTCTTTATCCGTCAACCACTGCAGGAATTTTACGGCCTCTTCTTTATTCTGGGATTTGGCACTCACCATAAAGGAAGAACCTGCTCCTCCCCAGATGGCCATAGGGTGTTTATCCGAGGCCTGCGGGGGCAAGAAGGCGCCGTAATTTAAATCCGGACTCATCCCTTTATAGACATTGACGCACCAGGAGCCATTAAACGCAAAAACCGCCCTATCGTTAGCGAAAAGCTGCTCGGCGGTTTTATTGACCATGGTCACGACACCGTTATAGAGAACCCCTGCCTCCTGCATCTCCTTAAAAAGACTGAATACCTTAATCCAGTCAGGGTCTGTATAGGCAACTTCTCCTTTGATGGTCGCGATGACCTTATCTTTGCCCATGATGTTAAAGGCGTAGTTGTTGGCAAAGCAATCAATCATCCAAAGTTCCCCCCAGCCTGAAACCAGGCCCTGCAGATTAGCTTCCTTGATCTTCTTACCTATATTTAAGAACTCCTGAAATGTCAGGGGAGGCTTTTTGGGGTCCAGGCCCATTTTCTCAAATAAGCCCTTATTGTAAAGCAACTGGATGGCCATGATATCTATGGGCGCGCCATAAATACCCGGTTTGACGTTATAGCTATTTCCGTCGATAAATTCACTTACGGATAAAGCCTTGCTAAAAAATGCGTTCTTCCAGTTGGCGTTATTAGCTTCCATATAAGGCGTCAAATCCAGTACGAATCCGGCTTTGATGAAGGAGGCAAAATCGCGTTTTTCGCCTAATATGCCAAAGATATCCGGCAGGTTGGCTCCCTGCGCCGCAGCGCGCACCTTCTGCGTATAGGCATCCGAAGGCGCATAAAGCTCAAAGTTGACTTTGACGCCGGTGGATGCTTCATATTGTTTAGCTAATGCATCGAAGGTAGGCTCCCTGTCTGTCATCCAGTGCCAGACAGTGATGGCGGGTTTTCCGGTTTGGTTTTTGGGGGCGCAGCCG
Organism: Candidatus Omnitrophota bacterium; assembly: GCA_043814315.1. GTDB lineage: Bacteria > Omnitrophota > Gorgyraeia > Gygaellales > Profunditerraquicolaceae > JBDRKE01. The sequence continues at coordinate 16,781 of JBDRKE010000012.1, read as the reverse complement.
AATGCGGCAAAAAGCAATAACACACTACAAAGCATGAAGTTAAAACCCTGCCCTAACTTTTTGCTCCTCATCTTTTTACTCCTCCCCATCTTGCAAGTTTAGATTATTAGTATAACACTTAAATCCGCTTAAATCAAGGCTGCCTAAGACTTACACTTACGATTTGAACTGATTCGTTTCATTAAGCACAGATTATCACAGATAGACCAGGTACAACCTTCCTTTTAAACCGGCTGATGATCACAGATAAAGGTAGCTTTAAAGGTATATCTGTGATTATCTGTATCTTTTCATCAGCGATCATCTGTGGTTTTTAATCAGCGGTCATCTGTGCTTATAGTGAAACGTAATTATGAAAATAATACAGCCTGAAACTTATCAAATAACTTTTTCAAACTCATTTAATATCTGAGGACAGCCTCCCCTTCTTAAAGAATGAAGTTTAAATTTAACACAAGTTCACAAACGGGTCAAGTCTTTTTCTGCCTTTATTCTACTACCCTCAAAACCCGGCTTAACCCCATTAAGTCGGCCTTCTCTAAACAGACCCCTGTTCTAAACTTATCAGGAGACACCATCTGCGACCAGACAACCTCCCCTCTCGTGTAAAGCGGCCCTCCTTCATCAGGAACCTCAATCCACATCTCAAGCTCGGTCTTGCGCGGGAATCCTGAAGGGGTTACCAGGCCTATACCCTTGGCGCTGATATCCTGCATCTGGGCCTTGCCTTCGGCGCCGCTTCTGGGATCGATGAAGCGCATGGGGAATTTCACGGGCCTCCTGTCAAAAATCCTATGGTCCACCATCTCTTCTCCTCCTTTCTCTTCGATAAACTCTCTCCACCAGCTTCTGGCTATCAACTTCGGATAATTCTCAAACACAAATCTGAAGATCCTTTCCTTATCCACATCTTTCACCCTGGAAAAATCAAGGCCGTAACAGTCCCCTTCGGTGATAGCCTTATGCCAGGCCACATAAGTCTCGATATTTAAGGTAAATTTCTCATGCAGAAATAAGCTCAATTTCATGGCTGTGTCTTCGGGCAGCTTTCTTTCCGTGATTATCTGCAGCCCTTTTAAACTGAAATCTTGTACCTTGCAGCTTGCAAAGGACTTAGCACCTCTGAGCTTCACCCCGCATAACCTGTGGATCGGCCACCTGCCATTACATCTACGGTCTGACATGATTAACCACCTCCTTCAATGAGCGCTTAATTTACGAACACTCTAGTGTTCGTAAATTAATGCGCGAATTGACACAAAACATCGCTTCACCCCCTTATCGGTTTTGTGCCAATGAGAACAGTTCCACCAAACGACGCAAATGGCGAATTGACACGAAACATCGCCTAATCCTATTATTGGTTTCGTGCTGAACCTTTGTTGTTTATCTTCGCTTTACCTTGGCCTTCACGGGACCATTAACCCAGTGAGGAAATCCTCCTCCTTTCGGGGCATACCCATCTCAACCCCCCTTAATAGCTCTATGCTTGTCCCATTAAATCCCACTACAGCACCCACTTTCCTTAGGGACACCCCATCTGCCAAAGGGGAACCTATCCACGCCAGGGGCGAGGCGGAACATGCCTGCGCCAGCCGCCCATTGGCCTGCAGACTCAGGCCTCGACCGAAAGTCTCTGCAATCTTCCGGGAATTAGTAACTTTAATTCTTTTGCTCAGGCGCGAATAAACTATTATATCTCCGCTAGGTTGAGGCTCTTTCTTCTCAGGTAAAGGCAATTCATCGACTTTTAATCCTTTCTTTTTCTTCCACTCATTCCTGCTTTCAGACTGTGGCATTAGTCCGGGCCAACGACCGCAGTTAACGTATTCTAATTTACGGAATCCATAAGCATGGTTCAACAAATGATTAATCCAGCCCTCTCTCGGCTTGACTAGTTGATGCGTATGCCCGAAACAAATAACCTTAACATCCGGGGCATACAATTCTGCTATCACAAATATTCTCTGGAACGGATAGATAACCTCTTGCCTTACCAACGCTTCCGTAGGCAATATTGCGTTTTTCCATTTGGTTAAAAACGGATCTATTTTTTCAGCTAAGTTAGGGCTTATGAATTTGACGATTTTAGACCTGGCGATTCTTTCTATTGAACCAATAACCCACGTTACAACCAAACCAACTCTATAAATGAGATCGTTCCAGATATCTGGTTTTGCTCCGTGTTCTACATAAAGCCCTGCTTCCTGATCCCAGAAGAAATCTGAAATTTTTATGTGCGGGTATTCTTTTTCAAATGCTTTTCGTAGCTTACGGTTCGTGCGAAGAGGCTTATCGTGATTTCCTACAATATATTCTAACTGGTCTTTTGCTGCTAGAGAATCGAGTTTTTCAAGAACCTTTGCATGTATCCGTTTAATGTGCCCAAATTTAGCCCTCCAAAGGTCCAAAAGATCGCCGTCAATAATTAGCTGCGACCCTTCGGCTTCGATTTTTTCTAATAAGCCCAGGAGCTGTCTCGCTTTTTCTCCATCGAAGTAATCGGCAAGATGTATATCTGAAATAATGTAATATATTAAGATTTTATTAAGGCATTTTCGCACTTCTTTTATAGCTTTTATTGTTTCATCATCGGGTTTCTTCGAGGCCAATGAAGAAGGGGTGATTTTTATCCGGTGATGTTTTATGCAAATCTGCGTATCGCCTAAGGTAAGGAGCGCTTCTTTTTTTCTTTCTATTAATCTCTTTAACAATAAAGGCGCGCCTGTTAAACCCTTCAGGACCACTCGCACTTTTTTACCATTTTCATTTATGTATTCTTCGGCAATGGCAAGACTGGTTTTCTCCTTGTTTTGGCCTGCTAATGCTTTTAAACTCTTTTTTACAAAAGCTTTTAGCATGAAACTTCTTTTACCTTCTGATCCGGAATACGCACGAATCTTGTTTCCGGAGATATCAATAACGAGGTCTTTACGCAATGCAAAAAACCACCAAATCCTTCCTTCAGGCACAACTGACCTTGCCTTGTCCATGAAATCCTCATCGTTTTTGTCTCCGATTACGGCAATAAACGTCTGGCCATTAACGCTGTTCATCTGTTGGACGTGGACTTGGACTTTATTTTTTTCATTCTCTTGACTCTCAAAGAAGCGCCTAAAGAATTCATTTTTTTCCTTAAAGGCCTTTTCTGCTTCAAACCGCTTTACATTATGGAGCCCTACTTCAATTGGCTTTCTGCCTTCAAAGGAAAGGTCTATTAATTCTGAACGCCTGCTGACCATATAGTCAAAACAGCGTTCTGCCGCAGCATCGTCAAAGAAGAGTTTTCCCTCTTTCTGACGAGGCTCAAACTTAAGCAGATAATCGGTAACATCTTGATTTCCCGGGGCAATCCAGACTTTTGTGCTCCCAAAACTTTTTTTGCTGAATTCACAGAGAGAATTAAGCGCGGCCATGATAATTGTCTCATTCAGGTACCTTTTGTCGCGGCGGATTTGCGGCGAGACAATAAAAGTAGTTACCAGTATACCCTCTGAGTTTATCTCAAACCTGGCCAGGGCCACTATACCTGCCAGGCCCTTCATGGCTTCAAACACCATAAACCGCTCCTGCTTCGCAATATTTCCCTTGATAATTTCTCTGGCATTAGCTTTAATCCCGGGGATTTCAATAATCTTTCCGGTGGCGCGCTCCTTAACTCTATCTATACCAAATCCCTCGCTCTCATATGGGATCCAGTGTCTCAAGGCATTCTTAACCTTTGAAAACCTTTTTTCTGTCCCATCGTAAACAACCGCCCTATGTTTGTTGAATCTTTTTGTTGTTCCGTTCCATAAATATACCAGAGGCAGTTCCTCCTCCAGCGGCGAGGCGCTGTTGTTGGTTGGCCGGTTGGCCGGCACTTCGCTCTCGCTCAGTGTCCTTCGACGAAGTGTCCTGAGCCTGTCGAAGGATTGGCCGGTTGGCCGTTTCGAACTGGCAAATTGGCTAATTGGCGAACTGGCGAATTGGCTAATTGGCGAACCGAACGCCAGCGGCGAGGCGCTGCGTTTGCCGACTTCGCATCCGACTCTATTGTCAGAGTCTACTTCTATCATCTTCTGCATAACCATGAGAGCTTTTTCGCCCATATGACTCAAATATTTCAATTCCCCTTCGGTTATAGGTCTATTGGGATTTTTATTGCGGAATCTAACAACCCCCTTCCATAGAGAAGTAATAAAGACTCTGTATTCTGGAAATACTGCGTATAAAATCTCTTTTTCTATCCAACTTAAGGTGTTAAGATTCGGTTTTTTGGCCAACACAAAACCCTCAGGTGTCTCACTGACCATACCTGACTTCAATCCTGCATCAATGGCACGAAGACACCGCAACGCTCTGTCAATCTTCTGATATTTTCTTGTTCTCGAACGCTCCGGTGGATTGAGTATCTTGTCAAACCCAAGCTTTAGAAGTTGGCCCACTCGCTGGTCTTCACGTAAATTCAAGCTGTTAATCAGGCTCATAAAACCATATTTAAAGAAAGAGAAGGCTCCTTTTCCCTTTTCCCAATCTGCGAAGTCCCGCTCATTAATCTTTGCAGCCGAGACAAGATCCTTCCTGTCTAACCTCTGCTCCTTTCCTATCTCTTGTATTCTTGAAAGAAAATCTTTCACAAACAAAGAAAAGTCGTTGACACCGTTTCTATCTAACATATGGGGAGATGAAGAGCTACGATAGAACTGTTCTTCAGCCGCCAGCGGCGAGGCGCTGTTGTTGGTTGGCCGGTTGGCCGGCACTTCGCTCTCGCTCAGTGTCCTTCGGGGAAGTGTCCTGAGCCTGTCGAAGGATTGGCCGGTTGGCCGTTTCGAACTGGCAAATTGGCTAATTGGCGAACTGGCGAATTGGCTAATTGGCGAACCGAAAGCCAGCGGCGAGGCGGCGGTGTCAATTGGCCTGTTTGCCGGTTTGCCAGTTTGCCAGTTAAAAGCGGAATTGTCAAATTCTCCAACTGGCGAACTGGCGAATTGGCTAATTGGCGAACCGAAAGCCAGCGGCGAGGCGCTGTTGTAAATCGTGCCTGGTGCGGGGGGCTGGGTGGATGGTAAACCCTGCTCCTCGCACCCTGCACCTGGCACCTGCAACAGCGGCGAGGCGGCGGAGTCATAGAGTAAACTAAAGGAGCAAAAGGGTTTAATTTGACAACTCAATAATTTAATGTTATTATTTGCAATGTGGACATTAAGAAACTTCGTAAATGTATTAAGTCTAACAAATACGAAATTAGCCTCCACGCTCAGCGAGAACGGTACCAAGAGAATATCGCCATTGCTGATATTGAAGAGGTTATTAATAATGGAGAGATTATTGAGAGGTATTCTGATGACCCCCGAAGGCCGAGCTGTTTGGTCCTGGGGTATTCTAATCAAAGACCTATACATATAGTATGTGGAATCATGCCCACGGGCTGGCTGCGTATTATCACTGTCTACATTCCCAAAATGCCTAAATGGGTTAATCCTGAACAAAGAGGAAGGAGTAATTAAATGGCTAAACACAAGTATAGCGATTGTTCTTATTGTGGAGGCGCAGTCAAAGCAGATAAAGTCAAGGTTGATTTCTGGTGGAAAGATAAGCTCTACGTTTTCGAGCACGTTCCAGCTGGGGTTTGTCATCAGTGCGGGGAACGATATTTCACTGCCAAGGTTGCCAAAAGAATGGAGTCCTCTATTCAAAAGAACCGTTGGAGGAAGTTTATCGAGGTTCCCGTCACCTCCTATCCACAACTTATCTCTTAACCCATCCGCATTAACAACAGGTTTAACTACTCTTGACCCAATCGAGGGCCGTTTCTTTAACCAATTGGAAGAATGTTTTCTTTCTGCCAACTGCGAGGCGCCGGTGTTGTAGTTCGTGAGTTCGTGAGTTCGTGAGTTCGTCGTTGGGTTAAAAAACAAACCGGTTACCTGGACAGCTAATTCCCGAGAACACGAGAACCCGAGAACCCGAGAACCAAAAGCCAGCGGCGAGGCGGCGGTTGGCTGAGCAGGCTCTTGACTTTTCTCTGGATCTATAGTAATATTTAAAATGAAGGAGGATTTCAATGAAAAAACGTGAGTTTCTGGTGTTAATTGAGCGTGATGAAGACGGCGTACTTGTTGGTACTGTTCCGGCATTAAAAGGATGCCATACACAAGCAAAAACCTTGCCGGTTCTATTGCAGCGGATAAAAGAGGCAATATTGCTATGCCTTGAAGTAGAACGCCCCTCTCCTCTTGAATTTGTAGGCCTGCAGGAAATCTCTGTATAGAATGAGTCGTATCACGCCACTTAAGCCCACCGTTGCCATCCGCATTCTTGAAAAGCTCGGCTTTACCCCTATCCGCCAAAAAGGTAGTCATATTTTTTTCCGCCATCCCGATGGACGCAGTACTGTTGTCCCATTTCACAAAGGTGAGGAATTGGGTAGGGGCCTTTTGAGTGGAATCCTCAAAGATATTGAGTTGTCCTGGGAACAATTCATTGCGGCTAAATAAATAGCTTGCCTTCGTTGTTGAACTCGCTCGCGCCAGCGGCGAGGCGCTGCGTTTATTTTCCAATAATTTTTTAAAATCACCCTGCCTATCCGGCGCCTCGATACATATTCTCCCCAACAAGGTTTTTACCCTTTCATAAACTTCCTTTCTCAATACCGACTCAACCGCCCTTTCGGACGTATATTTCCACGACGAAGCATACATTTCTAACATCTCTTGCCTTGTTTTACTATTTACAGCCACGGTCCAGGATTTTAGCTCATAAAGGTTTTTCTTATATTTTTTAATGCGTCCTTCGGAGAAACTCACCGCTGGAGGGACGCCTAAAGCTAAAACAGGACAGGGCAGTATCCCTTCGCGTTCAATCAACTCTAATCCTAATCGCATAGCCATCCTGAACCACTCCACCGGCTTTTCCTTGACAGCCTCTTCGACATTTGGGATCGCCCACTTTAGTACTCCACCTATGGGCACCTTCTCATTATTAAGGGCCTCGAGTAGTTTCTGGGCGTCTCTCTGGAATTCAACTCGCTTCACAAAAAGACTTATTGCAGGCCGGTCGCGCCAAACCATAGAATGCCCTGTCCTGTCCGCTAAAAAGAGCTGTTTTAGCGGTGAGCTAGAAGAAACGCTCGATGCTAGAGGCGAGGCGCTGCGGTTGGTTGGCCGGTTGACCGGCACTTCGCTCTCGCTCAGTGGCCTTCGGCGAAGCGTCCTGAGCTTGTCGAAGGATTGGCCGATTGGCCGGTTCGAACTGGCGAATTGGCAAACTGGCGAACCGAAGGCCAGCGGCGAGGCGGCGTGGGTTTTTTTACTGAATGCGCCATGTGAAATGTGCAATGCTGAGCGGGCAATCGGGCTGCCGGATTTATTTTGTAAGTGCTTGTTAGATAAAGGGCTGGATAAAACGTCTTGATCTTCTTCAAGTAGGCTACCGTTTAAACCTCCCCTACGTTGTGGATAACTGCCTCCCAACGCCAGCGGCGAGGCGGCGGCTGTTATATCAGCTTGACATATAGTTAAAATAATGTTATATTCCTCTTTGTGAAATTCCTTTATACAAAGCATGCTAATGTTAGGATAAATCAAAGAGGGCTTTCCAAAAAGCAAATAAAAGAAACTGTCATAAACTCTGATAAAATATTGCCTAGTTTCAAAGGCCGCCTTATCGCGCGAAGAAATTTCGGAACCAAGACGCTCGAAGTCATCTATAAAAAACTTAATGGAGAAATAGTAATTATCACCGCTTATTATCTTAAGGAGGTATAAATGGAAATCAGATTCGATCAAGAGGCAGATGCGTTGTATATCCAATTCCAGACTGGCAAAGTTAAAGAAACTCTTAAACTCCGTGATGGAATACTTATAGATATTGATAAAAAAGGCAGGCTCTTCGGGATAGAAATCCTTGATGTAACTCAGCGGGTACCAATCAAAGAGTTGGGTCATTTGAACATAGATCTTCCTGTTCATGCTCACGCTTAGCCATTCCTCATTGTCCGCCCCTACCAAAACCCATCCAATTCCATTAACCAAGGGATAAAAATAATCAGGGACATCTCTATTTTTGTTCGCCAGCGGCGAGCCGGCAGGATTCACCACAGAATAGAAACCATTTCTGCTGATAAATGGAATATTGGAAACATCTTCATATTTATAGTCTCCTTGAAATACTATTTCAGGTCTATATAATCTCTGGCAATTTGGGAAAATAATAGACAGGCAATCCATAATTGTTTCCCCTGCCATGGTCGTGGCACGCTCATCAATAATGAGATAAGCTTTCGGTTTCAGGAGCTCTTTTGCTTTAAGAAGCCAATGCCTGGGTTCTCCTCGAACATACCTACCTACTAAGTCAATGAGTGTAATTAAGTCAAAGCTTCCTTTTTCCAACCTGTGTTTCTTAATGTCTAAAGCACCAAATTCTTCGTTTATTCCTTGTAACTGTAAGCTCCTCTTCATGCCGCTTCTTACTAAAACTTCTTCAAAATTTTCTTTTAGCTTCATGAGTTCTCTGACCTTATATTCGGAATACTCAACAAAAGTGATATCTCTACCTTGGAGTATTAAGATTAAAGGTAGGTACATAGCACTATCACCCACAAGCATAATTTTGTTAACGTCAGAAAGAGATAATATTGCATCGGCAAATATCATAGCTGTTTCGAAATATGCTTCACTGAATTCTTCACGTTGGGTGATTTTTAACAGATTCATAATTACTTTTTTCTTTATAAATGGAGAAGCCGCCCACAGCGGCGAGGCGCTGTTGTTGATTAGCCGGTTGACCGGCACTTCGCTCTCGCTCAGTGTCCTTCGACGAAGTGTCCTGAGCCTGTCGAAGGATTGGCCGATTGGCCGGTTCGAACTGGCGAACTGGCGAACTGGCGAACCGAACGCCAGCGGCGAGGCGGCAGAGCCGCTAATTGTTCCGCTTCCGTTTTCCATCTGCCTATTTTCAACCGGCCAGGCTATGGTCGGACGCAAAAGCAATATCATAGCTGCGACGCTTAAGATAATAATAAGTTTAATCCCTGCGCTTCCCCTCTTTACCAAGCTATAGCCTCTAAGCTTGGCTTTTCCTCTTGTTGATAAACACCGGCCTAAAGCGCGGATTGCAGCTAACGGGCCGCACTGCTCAAAGAACTGCCGCCTTTGCCAAATATAGGCAATCCGCAAGTTTAGGTAAGCTAACTTGGCTTTCTTAAATAAAAGAAAGGACCGTTTTTCTTTACCGACATAAGAACCGTCCAAGCGCTTAGCCTTCTGCGTAAACTGCTCAATTAAAATAGCGGCCCCTTTATCCTCTCGGCATTCCTCCGCTTGCCCTAAGCGCATAAATAGCCTCGCCCGGCTGCGCAATGATTCCGGATAAAAAGGATATAAGATAAACCTGTGGGGATTGATAAGAATAAAGGCCTTGGAAAGTATTGCGGAATACAACGCATCCTGCCATTGGTTATTTTTTATATATACTATAATAACTTTTTCCTTCAATATTACTGAAACAACCGCGTCCGCGGGCATAAAGCGCCTCAGGTGCCTGAAGTAAATAGACCAGCCGTTTAAAGACTGCCCGCTGCTCTTCTGCCATGCCCGCAATTTATTCAGGTAAAATTCGGGGTTGATATCCCGCCAGTCCCAATAAGTTCCATCGGGATATAGCACGCATGGCCCATCCTCCATCTTTATAAACCCGTTATTATCCTGCCTTATGTATCTTTTTACAATCCAGGTTGGTATCTTTGGGGGCATGGAGCGGGCAGGCCTTACGCTAAACAACTCTCCAAGGAAGACGTTGGAATCTACCTGCTCGTTGGGCAGGATAACCGATAAATGCAAGGCAACCCAGCTAAACCGCTCGCCTAAGGAAATCTCTGGTGCCCGGATAAATTTTACTGATAACGATTTTTGCTGGGAGGGATTTTCAAAATCGGGGTTAAGGGTGCAGGCTAAAGTAAGCTCCCTTGGGGGCGCAAGCGGATTGTACCACTTTTTTTCTTTTATCAACCTGTTAAATTCCGCCTCGGGTATGACCTTATGTGCAATTTCTTTTATTTGAGGCGATAAATCTTTTTCGAAGGAATAATGGCCGTTTTCTAATCTTACCTTTATTTTAAAAGGAATAACTGGCTGAGGAGGTAAAACGCCAGACGCCCCAGAAACAGGAGAACTGCCTTTCGGCCTTTGTTCTGATAAAGCGCCTCCAAGCCAACTTGAAACATCAGGGCTAAGAAAATAAATGCCTTTCTTATCCACGCTAAGCTGTGCGATACCGGCGTTGATAAAACCTTTAAGCATTTCGGCAACAAATTCCTTTTGGAGTATTGGACCCTTGGTTAACACTTCAATTTGCTGAATGACTTGTTGAAACGACAAAAACAAATTTTTAGAAATTCTCTGAAGAAAATGCGCTTTGACTAATTGCATCTCCAGTTCTTCCTTAATACGAGTGGCGCCTTCATATCCAGGGCAAAGCTTTATTGAGGTATTAAAATCGTGTTCGGCTTTCTTGCAAAAATCTAATGCTCTAACAACATCATAATCGCGCCTCAAAAGATAAAGCTTGCTCAGTTCTATGTAATGCTGGTATCTGTGGATATGCGCCTCTGCTTCCGTTCTAGGAGCACTCTGCGGCAAATTAATTAGCCCGGTTAATTCGTCAATGATACCCTTACAAAACTCAATCATAAAGTTTGTAACATCTGTACCTAAAGGCGAACTTGCAGCCCTGGTAGAATCGTGAACGCGCATGGCCCTATTTTTGCGCTGCTTTCTAATGTCTATTCCCAAGGCCCTAAGCCAACTTCCGAATTCGGCTGCATCCTTAATCCCAAATGTCCCGGCGGTCTCTTTTATTGTTCTATTTGCCTTAAGGCGCTTTTCTGCCTCCTCTTTGAATGCACCGGTTAAACCAAAATATAGCATTACATTCCACAGGCTCATTCTCTTATCAGGCAGAACAAACCTTACTGTCTGCCTGAACTTATTGAGGTTCCATCCATTTGCCTGTAATATTATTAATGCCTCTTCTGTTATAATATTTGTTAATGCTGCGAGGTACTGCTTTGCCTCTGGTATCAGCGATTTTTTTTGCCTGTTTGCATATATTTTAAAGTCTCTGCTTAACCTTTCAGTTTCCTCTTTATAATAGTTGAGAAACTCGCGGGTGAATTGCCGGATATCCTTACTATGCAAGTGTTTTTGTGTAGAATGGTGGTTTCCCGCCAACATAACATAGACCCTATTATCTATCTCCAATTCAACGGCTATGTTTTGAAGTTGTTTAAGTATGTCATTAATCCTGTCAATAAATTTAGAAAGTTTCTCCCATAAATCAGGTACGAGGATTGACTTAGAGGCAAAAAGGTTGGTGTTTTTATTAACCACCGGGCTTGAGCCGGTACCACGTCTTTGCTGAATCAACGTCTCAAAATCAACACCGATGCCCAGAATATCCGCTAAGCGCTCCAACTGCGCTAAGTACTTTAACTGCTTAGAGCGTTTATCAGGGGCCATTCCTTTTAAGAGCTGATACGCTCCAATCAAGGCAGATATCATTTCCTCCTTGTCTCCTAAGAAGAAATGCAGCATAGCCAAATCCATTAGTCTAGTTATTTTCCCTTTTCCATCTTCCTTTGGAATCAACCAATAGGTACTGAGCATGCTTTCGGCCGCCTTTTCTGCGTGCCCTTTATGAAGCTCAATTAACCCCTCTATAGATTTATAGTTGGGAGTATTTCTATACTTTTTTGGGATTCCGTCAAACAGTTCATAAGCATATTCAGACTCTCCTACTGTCAATGCCATATCAATTAATGCCAGGCGGGCCTGCATATTTTTATTATCCAGTTCAAACGATAAGACGTATATAAGATACAGTTCTTTCAATTGAATGGGTTGTGCTTGAATCAGCAGTTCGAATGAATCTCCGAAGAGAGAGGTTTTCATAAGCTTGCCCAGATAAAAATAAAGTAGAGATTTTCTTTGAGGGTTTCTTTCTTTATTCGCTAAATCTGAAATTAAGTTTTTTAAACTTGATTGTAATTCTCTCGCGGAAGGGCCTTCTTTTGAATCACAAATTTCTACTAATTTGTCTAAAAGCTTTGGGTTTCGTTCAATGGCCTGGTGCAATTTCTTCTCATCCTCTGGGTTGCAGCTATTTAACCACTCAAATAACTGTTTCATCGTAGGGTTTCTAGATGAGTTTTTTTGCCTGGCTGCTTTCAAAACCTTCCTGGCGCCCTTATCAATAGGGCTTGAGGCTCCGGAAGAGTCATTATTCATAAGCGGCGAGGCGGCTCCCTCTCCAGACGAACTATTCGGATCTTCGAATCCTGTTGGTATTCTGCTTATAAGGCATTCTCTTCTTTTCAAGTAGGCAGCCCGCATTAAAATTGCTTCTGGCATCAAATCAAAGTACGCCATGTCTAATAAATGCACCAACTCTTCTTCCTTGTAACCGGCCGTGCGTAATAATCTCAACGCATTTTTATCGGCGATAAGTTGTCTTTTCTCATTGATGCGAGCCGTTAAAATGCAGTTGACAACATAAATAATTAGACCAGATAATGAACAAATTAATATGCCCCAAAAAACTAATGTCCCGAACGCTAGTAAGATACAGAGAATGCTTCTCAAGAAATCCTTTCGTTTTTCAATCTTTTCAGTCGGAAGATGGCCTATCTCATGGGCCATCAAAGCTACAAGAATACCTTCCTTATCATCATCTCCCAATATGTATCGATCACCCACAGAAACTTCGTATTTCATCCTTTTTATTCCTCGAAGTCTTGCATACGCAGTTTTACTATTCCTTAACAATAATGAAGTTATCTCAATTTTTGAAAAATTAGGAAAAGATATTCGAAATGCCTTAATGATTCTTTGGGTCACTAATTCAAATTTTTTCTGTAAGTCTTCTTCCGATGGTTTTTCGCTATTCTCATTATGTAACGGCACATCTGTCAAAGGTGAAGCGCAACAATAATAACCTTCCCTATAGCTATTATTGTTAGGTATCTTCTGGGCCAAAAAGCTGGGGATCTTATAATGCGCCAGCGGCGAGGCGCTGTTGTTAGTTGTCCAGTTGTCCGGCACTTCCCTCTCGCTCAGTGAGCCTTTGTCTAAAATAGAAACGTCCCCTTTTCCCGCTTTTCCCGCAGAATCTACGGTGATCGGAGCAGCAATGCAATGTACTATTTTCCCAGCTGGTTGCCAAGAAAGATCTCGTAAGATTAAGGGATATAAGCGTCTTAGTCCCGAAAGGATCAGGCGCTGTTTTGAACCATGCGAAGTGAGGCCTATTGTTTTCATTGCGCTTTTAATAAGATATGGAAGGACGTATCGGATTTCAAGACTACGAATCACGGAGGCGATTGATTTCTCCAAATGGAACATCCCATACATCCCGAAACCGATTTCAGCCGCTTTAAGATACGCCTTACCAGCCAGTCCAACATATTGGTCAAGCTCCGCAAGCACATGGGCCAGTGTGAATATAGGCTCACCATAAGCGGTCCGTTGGCCAAATTTGAACGCCCCTTCGCCCAAACACGGATCACTTGCAAAATCCTCGGCAGTCTTAAATTCAACGTTTAATAAGAAATCATGGGCGACGGAACACAAATAATCCCAGTCTTTCCTCTCTACCGCTGAGCGCATTTTTCTCATCAATTCACCTTCATACCCAAGCCTCCATTTGTAATCTGGTTGCAACATCTCATAGAATTTATCTTTTTCTTGTCTCGGAAGATTTTTAATAACTAAACGCACCTGTTCTTGGAAACGCACTAGCAATCCTGATATCTTGAGTCTTTTAATTATCAACTCTAAGCACTTTGAGTTGTTTCCTTTTTGGATATCAAGGTTTTTAGCCATCGTTAATATCTTTTGTGCTGTATCGGGTATTTCGGCAAGAATTTCCCACACTGTAATAGCAGGCCCAACGCATGCAAGTTCTTGGTCCCGTTTCCAATATTTAAAGAGAGAATCATTGAAACCGCTCTTAAATAGTGATTGCGTAATTTCCTCATACTCTTGCAGGAGTGCCAACGACAAACCAGGATTATCATTGCCGATTCCGGATAAAATACTTAAAAGCAACAATCTTCGGAATTCCAAATCATCGCGGTTTAGGTTCAAGCCCTTGCATAAAACCCTCTGATGATGCCCTGCGGAATACTGCCGATAACCGCCCTGATAAGTTTTTGAAGCTCCTATCAACTGGCAAGCACATTCCCTGAGTTCGGGATGCTGCCCCATAACCTCAATTACAGTGGTTACGACGCGCCAGTAGTCTGCTTGGCTGACGTAATCTCCAGCTTTTGCGTAAGCATTTTCAAGTAGATCAAATCCATACTGATATGTTGAGGGAAGCCATAAAAATTCACTGGCTACGACAATCTGGTGAAGCCAACGATGCACATGAGAAATATTATTTTCGATTAATGGCATGAATTCTTGGTATAGACTCTCCAACACTTCCCTGTAAATTTCTTCAGCTTCTTTTAACTCCTCTTGAGGGCTCTTGGGCTTATAATTCCTGCAGCCTAATTCTTTCTTAAGCAATGCTTCGGGCATACTCCTTCCTGTTATTGACGAACCAAACGCCAGCGGCGAGGCGCTGCGTTTCTTATCCACAGGTAGGCTACCGTTTAAACCTTCCCTACGTTGTAGATAACTGACTCCCAACGCCAGCGGCGAGGCGGCAGCAGAGTTAGAGTCTATAATCTTTATAGTGCCATCTAGCACGCCTCTTTCTACCTCACCAATACCCCATCTAAGACCGTGTCCGGCAAATCCCTCTAACTTATTGCTAATCTTCTCATGGCTTACCAAGAAAAAATTATGCATGCCTGCACCGATTACTGTTGCTCGTATGGTCTTCCCTTTAAAAGCAAATTGAAGAATATTCCCGTATTTTACGATAGAGTCTCTTTTCTGGAAGGGCTCACGGCGAAGAACAATTTTACCTTGAATAATATCGGATAATTCTATCGTCTCGACTTTATTACTTGGTTCGGAACGAAGTCGGCCTTCACTATCACAAAACGGCACTGTTATGTATTTTAATATAGGTAATTCCAGCGTGGGAAGCTGTAATACCACAATGCGCTTACGCATTGATTCGCTTGGCTCTGTGGCAGATAATGTTTCCATGGTGGCGATACTGCCTATTGATAAATCTTTAAGGAGGCCATTAACTTCACGATTCGAGTTGCTGTGATTCTCTTTCGCCAGCGGCGAGGCGGCGGCTGGCTCCAGAGGTGAGCTGGAGCGACGAGCTCTGTCTAAATTTGATGTTTGCTGCAAAATACCGAAACTCATCGTTACCCTTTTCCCGTAATCTTCAATAAAAAAGGACAAGTTAAAATCATCTACTTGCCTAAAACCATTTTCCTTTAAGAAATTAAACAACCCATCCAGTTCATATTGGCACACCACAACTAGTTTCCCAGCTGATACACTCCTAATCAATTTCTTACCCAACGACTTCCAATCTCTTGTCCCAAAAGCATAATAGAAGTAAAGGTCAAAGCCGCTTAAATCTACTCTTAAGAAATCTTCTTTAATAAACTCAATTCTGCAATCATCCCCGAACTCCCGATGAACCTTTTCGCTGGAGGCGACCAATTCTCCCTCAATTTCAAGCCCAACGATTCTCCTTATTCTCTGCTCTGTAGCCAAAGCTATCGCCAGTCTGCCGTCTCCGCAGCCCAGATCGGTCGCGCTGGTCACGTTCTTAAAATAACGTTTCTTTCTCAAACGTGCCAATAGTCCTTTGACAGCTTGAAACCATAAAGGCGAAAACCATCCAATCCCCCCTGCGGTAAACCGATCTTCGGGAGTAACTTCCTTTTCGTAGTAGACTTTCAAATTCTCAATTGTTAATTTCCGTTCATTGCCGGGTGTCGGACAGAGACTGGATTTCGCTAAGAACAAATGGCTGATATCTATTTTTATCGATTTTCTCAGCTCTTCAACTACTCGATTTATTAGATCATCAGCTTCTTGAATATCTTCCTTGGTGGCGAGTCTCTTTTTAAATTCATCTGATGTATAATCTTCTATGAACTTCTTAATTCTTAATATGAGTTCTTCATCAGTCATGATATTTCTGTCTCTAATACTAGATAATTCTCCAATTAGTATTCCCGAGGACATTTCATTTTTGGAGCCATCTCTAAGCCAAATAAGATTAGCGATATGGCGTTCTATTTGAACTCTAATCACTACACTGCATAAGCCCAGCGGCAAGGCGGCGCTTTTTTCATCTTGCGTATGGCGTTGTGCGTATTGCGCAATACGCGATACGCTATTATACGCAAAACGAGGCGCCAGCGGCGAGGCGGCGGTGCTGGTTGGCCGGTGGTTAGCCGGTTGTTGGGTTAGCAGGTTAACAATATCAAAACTGGCGAACTGGCGAACTGGCGAACTGGCGAACAAACACAGCGGCGAGGCGACACCAGAATTTTTTACAGTTACATCACAAAAAGTTAAAAGGCTCGGAATTCGATTAGCCACTTCCCAAGTTAAAGGTTTAATTGTAGTAAGCAAAGAGAGGCGTCTTGTTGAGAGTTCTTTCCAGATTTTAGGATCTTTGGCTCTTTCGAAGAAACCCTGAGTATTAATTTCTGCGACAAACTTATTACTTTGTTCGATAAAATCATTGAGCGTCAAAAACTCCATTAACTTATCAAACCGTTTCTTCCAGGTCAAATCTCCCAGAATCTCAGCAATGGCTAAGGGGATAGTTATTTCTTTAGCCGTAACCATCTTCTCCCATTGAAAAAAAGAACC
>JBDRKE010000011.1:0-9792 GCA_043814315.1 Candidatus Omnitrophota bacterium | reverse complement strand
GTCAGACAGAAGCGTGAACCTGTGGATATATGGTATCATTAGCCAATTCAGGCAAGAAGAACAACCAGAGGTTATGCCGCGGCATATAACAATTTTCAGAGAGCCTCAATACGAAAGCGTACAATTATCTTGACACTACTTAATGTGTAATTTTATTTGATTTCTGGGGATATTTTGTTACAATAGTAAATGCATGGGGGGCGGAATAAAGCTATCTATTTAAAGAGGAGAGCGGGATGAAAAAATTTGCGTTCGTTATTCTGGCGGTAGTTTTTGGTATTTATATGTATGGTTGCGGCAAAAAACAGGTTTCTATGGAAGAGCAGGAGCCTCTCTCGATGGAGACCCTGAGCGCCTTGAGCACGAATCAGGCCGTATCCGAAATCAACGTAAGTGATGTCAGGGCTGAAGCGTCGGGTTCATCCCTGAAATTAGAATCTTTACCCCCCACAGGCCCCTATAAGCCCAGGGCTATCGAGATTCAGACCGCTTTGAAGAACGCTAACTTCTATACGGGAGCCATTGACGGCAAGATCGGCCCCTTAAGCAAGAAGTCCATTATAGAATTTCAAAAGGCCAACGGCCTGCAGGCCGATGGCAAGGTCGGGCCTAAGACATGGGCCGCATTGGAGAAGTATTTAAATCCTACTCCCAAAGCTGCTTCAGCGCCATCACAAAAAACGCGCTAAGCCAGATTCCTAAGAACAGCCCATCCTATTCAGTATTTTTTAAAATCCCAACTTTTTTGTTGGGATTTTTTATCGCCAGGTGTTATAATAATTCAATACATCTTGCCGAATCCGTAACTGATTTTTTCCCTAGGGAAAGCCTTGAATCCAAGCAGCTGCCTTTCTTAACAAACCGGGTGTGCAGTTCCTTCTTTTATTAGCTGCATAGATAAATATAAAGCACAGACTAAAATGATTCAGTTTCCTAAAGATTTTTTCTGGGGCGCGGCCACCTCCAGCCATCAGATAGAAGGGCATAATGTCCATAACGATTGGTGGGAATGGGAGAGAAGGCTTGGTTTAAAAGAATCCTCGGGGGAGGCCTGCCGCAGCTACGAGTTATTCAGGGAAGACTTTGATTTCGCCAGGCACCTTCGTCATAATGCCCACCGTCTTTCTATTGAGTGGAGCCGTATTGAGCCGAAGGAGAATGAGTTTTCATCAGAGGAATTAACCCATTATAGAGACGTTATCCTTGCCTTAAAAGAGCGCCAGTTAGAGCCCATCGTGACGTTGCACCATTTTACCAACCCGGCGTGGCTAGCCCGGGCAGGGGGTTGGCTCAACAGGAAATCCTCCTTTTATTTTTTGCGCTACGTGGAACGGCTCGTCGATGCCTTAGGCGACCAGGTGCGTTACTGGGCCACCATAAACGAGCCTCTCGTCTATGCCTATCATGCCTATGTCTTGGGCGTCTGGCCTCCGCAGGAAAAATCATTATGGAAAGCAAGAACTGTCGTCGGACATATGGCGCGTGCCCATATCGGGGCCTACAGGCTTATTCACCGTATTTATAAAAAAAGAAATTTATCCAGGCCCATGGTGAGCTTCGCCAAGAACATGCAGGCCTTTGAAACGTGCACCGGCACCTGGAAGAATAATCTCGGTATTCTCTTAAGGCACAGATACTATAATCTTTCACTCATAAGAAAACTTGCGGAACATCGCGCCCTCGATTATATAGGGGTTAATTATTACTCCCGCAGCCTCGTGGATACGAAAAGCTGGCGCCTGTCCCATTTATTGATCGATACCTGTAATAATAACTGCAGCCGCCTGAAAAAGAATTCTTTAGGATGGGACGTATATCCGCAAGGGCTCTATGATTTGCTTTTGACTTTACGGCGCTTTGATTTGCCCGTCTTTATTTTAGAAAACGGTATCTGCACGGATGACGATGGCCTGCGTTGGGAATTTATTCAGCAGCATCTTAAAGCCCTGGCCCTGGCCATGGAAAAAGGCATCAAAGGCTTAGGTTATCTTTATTGGTCGCTGATAGATAACTATGAATGGGATAAAGGGTTTGGCCCTCGCTTTGGCTTGATTGACATTGACTACCCTACGTACAGGCGGACCGTAAGAGAAAGCGCCGAGAAGTTTTCTCGGGTCTGCGAAACAAGTAAACTTTAAGCTATGAATTCCATCAGCAAAGATTTAATATTACAGGAAATCCCTCTTTTTGCGAGCCTTACGCAGACTGAGCGCAGTTTCGTCAAGGAAAGGTTGGGCCTTGAGGAATTCAAAAAAGGAGAAATCATCTATAGAGAAGGTTCTGGCCCAAGCGCCTTTTACTGCGTTGTTTTAGGCAGGGTTGTTATCTATACGCAAGACTCACAGGGAAATAGGATGGTCTTAGAATATCTACACCGCGGCAAGTATTTTGGGATTATTTCTCTTTTGACCGATGAACCGCATTCCGTGACGGCGCAAGCCTTAAATGACTGCCTGCTTCTTGTCATTAAAAAGAATGATTTTGATTCCGTTTTAAAAAAGTTCCCGCGCCTGGCTATTGATTTAAGCCGGATGCTTTCCCGCAGGCTGAAACGCAAAGACATCCATCAAAAAACCATATTTGAAAGTAATATTGTTTCTGTATTCAGCTCTCATTCCCAATCCGGAAAGACTATTTATGCCCTTAATTTGGCTTTGAGCCTTTCCGGGGAGACACGTAAATCCGTCATTATCCTGGATATCCTGCTCCTTGATAAGATCCATAGCCTTCCCTATAGATTGGATATCAAAGAAGCACCCGTCTTAGAGCTATTTGGCGGCAGGGTCGATTATAATAAATTACGGGAAGATTTTGTTTTAAAAGCAGGGTTAGGAATAGACCTCCTTTGTTTCCATTACAAGGAGGAAGATGAAAATTGCGTGAAAAACCTGATGGAGATTTTAAGCTTATTGGTCAATGACTATCATTATATCCTTTTGGACCTCCCCTCTCTTATGGACCGTTTTATATTCGGCCTGTTGAACCAGTCTGACTTGATTCACATATTAACAGGGCCCGAACCCGTTGATTTAAAAAGAACCCGCCATCTTATAG
Organism: Candidatus Omnitrophota bacterium; assembly: GCA_043814315.1. Taxonomy (GTDB): domain Bacteria; phylum Omnitrophota; class Gorgyraeia; order Gygaellales; family Profunditerraquicolaceae; genus JBDRKE01. The sequence continues at coordinate 6,738 of JBDRKE010000011.1, read as the reverse complement.
AAAGGCTCAAAAAAGAATTTAATTTTAACGAAGAAAAGATCAAGGTTGTTATCAATGAATACATGCTTTCGAAAATCGCGCATGAGGAGCAAGTCCGGATTCTGGGCAGGAATGTCTTTGCGACCCTGCCCAAGATAGATTTTCAATCTTCGGACAGGTTGATTCTGGAAAGGCCCGATTGCGAATACGCCAAAGCCATCCGGCGGATATCCCGGCAACTCTCAGAGTGCTTGGTGGGCCTGGTCCTGGGAGTGGGGGTGGGTTATGGTTTCTGCCATATCGGCGTCCTGAAAGTCATCGAAGAGGAGAAGATCCCCATTGATATCATCGCGGGCTCCAGCATCGGTGCGATTATTGCCAGCCTCTGGGCCACGGGTAAGTCAAGCGATGAAATACTCGAGATCACCAAGGAATTCAGGGAGCCCAAGCATATCTGGGGACTGGTGGATTTGACATTTCCCACCATCAGCTTCATCAAAGGAAACAAGCTGCTCAAATTCTTTAAGAAGCACCTGGGCCAAAAAACTTTTTTTGATACCAGGATCCCCTTAAAGATTATCGCCAGCGACGTCAAAAGAAAAGAGCCCCGGGTGTTTGATAAGGGCCTCATCATTGATGCCCTGATGGCCAGTTGCGCCATGCCGGGCGTATTCGCTCCCTTTAAATTTAAAGAGGAGATGCTCTTTGACGGAGGGATCATTAATCCCTTGCCGACAGAGCCCCTCTTTGAAATGGGCGTAAAAAAGATTATCGCGGTCAATGTGACTCCCACCAGGGAAGATATCCTTCACCAGTATGAGAAGTTAAAACAGCAGGTGGTAGAAACCGGCGAGGATATCAAGAAAAAGAACTGGTTTAGTTTCGGGCAGCATTTCAAGGGTTTGTTTCACACCAATATCCTTGATATTATCTTTAGCAGTATCGAGATCCTTCAGTCCGAAGTGGCGCAAAAAGAGGCAAAGTTAGCGGATATTGTGCTGCATCCGGATACCTCAGGCCTCTATTGGCTTGAGCTTCATCGCGCTAGTGAATTTGCCAAAAGAGGGGAAGAGGAGGCGCGTAAGAATCTGGATAGGATATGGAAGGTCATAAATGAGTAGATAAGGAGGAGACATGTTAAATCCCAAATCCCAAATCCCAAATCCCAAAAAAATCCCAAATCCCAAATCCCAATATTTCGAACAAAAGATAATCGTGTTTGGAATTTGGTGCTTGATGCTTGGGATTTTACCCGGTTGTGCTTCTCTAAAAGAGCTCGCAAAGGGTGCAGCGGGGGTGTCGACAAAGGTTCTGGAAGAGGGGAGAAAAGACGCCATTATCGAAACTTGCAATCTTGATTATGCTGCCTGTTTCACCAAGACGCTCGAGGCCTTAAAGAAACAGGGTGGTTATGTTTATTCTGGTGATAGTAAAAAACACATGATCGCCTTTTATGTCTCCGACCAGGACACGACTCCCGTGGGCATTTTCTTTAAAGAGATAGACTCTCGGAATACGCAATGGGAGGTGTCATCGCCGAGCACTTATGCCAAGGAGCTCTTTGCAGAGAATTTATCGGATATCTTGAATCCTCAGGGTGAAACCGGAAAGGACGTCTATGAAGGAAAGTAAATGGGGAATCCATGAATTTATTGAAGCCTGCCACGCCATAGCCAAAGAAAAGGGCTGGTGGGATGAAGAGCGAAACGACGGAGAGCTTATCGCTCTGATGCATTCGGAACTATCCGAGGCGCTCGAGGCGATGCGTCAACACGCAAGTAACGAAGCGATCGCCGAAGAGATGGCGGATTGCTGCATACGGATATTCGATTTTTGCGGAGCCAGAAAAATCGATTTAGAAAAGACCCTTTTGAAGAAAATAGAATATAATAAGACTCGGCCCTACCGCCATGGTAAGAAGTTCTAACTCCTAACTCAATCAAGACCGGGTCTTGAAATACCTTGGTAGTCAATCGGTTACAAGACCCGGTCTTGATGTCTAGATGCTATCGTTATGGTAAGAAATTTTAGGTTTATAACTTCTCAACAAGCAAAGGCGATTGATAGTAACATAAGAGAAAGATTCGGTCTTTCTACTCTTATTTTGATGGAGAATGCCGGCAGAGCCGTGGCCGAAGAGGCTTTAAAGGTTTTAGGCAGGCGTAAGGCTGTGGTCTTGTTTTGCGGAAAAGGTAACAACGCAGGAGATGGTTTTGTTGCGGCGCGGCATCTTTTGACGAAGGGCATAAAACCGGATATTTTTTTAGCAGGAAGGGCCCCTGAGGTAAAAAACGAGGCTGGCAAGAATTTAGAAATACTTCTGAAACTCAAACAAAACATCGTTGAACTTACTGAAAACAATTACTATTTGGCGAAAAATGCTATTTCAAGAAATAGCTTAATTATTGACGCTCTGTTAGGGGTAGGGTTGCAAGGTGAAGTCAGAGGCGTCTTTCGTCCCCTCATTGAGATAATAAACGTGTCCAAAGAATATGTCCTGTCCGTGGATATTCCTTCGGGCCTAGATGCCAATACGGGAAAAGTCTTAGGTTGTTGCGTTAGGGCGGATAAGACCGTTACCTTTGTCGCCAGAAAAAGGGGTATGTTTTTAGGCCAGGGGCCGAAGTATTGCGGTAAGGTCATAGTCGCAGATTTGGGGATACCTTTATAATAACAAGATCGGGACTCGTAACTCTTTACCTATCAAGCTATTTCAAGACCCGATCTTGAAAGCATTTTAAATATATACATGTTAGAGCATCTTAAGTTGCATTTAAAGGGCAAGGTCGTTATTATAGGGATAGGTAATACCCTGCATAATGATGACGGCATCGGCAGCCTTCTGGCCGGCCGCATCAAGGATAAGGTGCCTTATATCGTTTACGACGCAGGCCCTAATCCGGAAAACTATCTCGGCAAAATCATCAAAGATAAGCCGGACAATGTGGTGATTATCGATGCGGTTGATTTCGGCGGGAAGCCGGGGGAATTCAGGGAAATAGAAGGGGAGCATTTGGAGACGGTCAATCTGTTTTCTACCCATAATGCCTCCCTCTCGTTGACAATTAACTACTTGAAAAACAATTTGAAGATAGATATAATAATTTTAATTATTCAGCCGAAAAGTATCGCTTTCGGCGAGAATTTAAGCCCCGAAATCCAGGAAGCATTGGGGAAGTTGGAAAGCTGGTTTTCCCGCCTCGCAGACGAAGCAAAGCCTTGATTGGCTTGAGCGGGATTTCGCTAAATAAATACTCAGGGTGCTCAATATGAGTCCGGTAAAGAAGAGGGAGAGTTGGGGTTCGCGCCTGGGAATCATTATGGCGGTGGCAGGTTCTGCCATAGGTTTGGGAAATTTTTTACGTTTTCCTGCCAAGGCGGCCTCTAACGGCGGCGGAGCCTTTATGATTCCCTATTTTGTGTCCTTTTTTTTACTGGGGATACCTTTGATGTGGATCGAATGGACATTGGGCCGTTTTGGCGGCGGGTTTGAGCACGGCACAGCGCCGGGGATATTCCACAGTCTCTGGCAGAAGAACCGTTTTATCAAATACTTTGGCGTCATTGGGATATTCGGCCCCCTGGTCATCTTCATCTATTATACCTATATAGAATCATGGACCCTTGCTTACAGCGCCTTTGCGCTGATGGGTAAATACAGCCAGTTAGCCGATCAGGCGGCGATGAAGAGTTTCTTAAGCGGGTTCCAGGGCCTGGAAAAAAATCAATATTTCAGCGGGCTGGGGCCTGCGTATCTATTTTTTCTTATCACCTTTACCTTGAATATCAGTGTTATCTACTTCGGGATAAAGGCAGGGATAGAGAAACTTTGTAAATGGGCTATGCCCCTTTTATTCGCCTGCGGCTTGCTGCTTTTGGTGCGCGTGATAACTTTAGGTGCGCCGGACGCCGCAAAACCCTCCTGGAATATTTCTAACGGGTTCGGCTTTTTATGGAATCCTGATTTCTCCGCTTTAAAATCAGCCAGGGTGTGGCTTGAGGCAGCCGGCCAGATATTCTTTACCTTAAGCGTGGGTATCGGCGTGATCCTTACCTACGCCAGTTACTTATCCAAAGGAGATGACGTTGTTTTATCAGGCCTCACCGCCGCCAGCACCAACGAATTGATAGAAGTCGTTTTAGGCGCCAGCATCGTCATCCCCGCGGCGTTCGTTTTCTTCGGGCCCGTGGATATCCAGGCAGTCGCGCGCTCCGGCGTCTTCAATTTAGGGTTTGTCACCATGCCTCTGGTCCTGAATCAGCTGCCCCTGTCCTGGTTTTTTAGTTTTCTCTGGTTCTTCTTGTTGTTTTTGGCAGGGATGACCAGCTCCGTTTCCCTGGCTCAGCCAGCCGTGGCATTCTTGGAAGACGAGTTTGATATTGGCAGGGGAAAGGCCGTCGTCATATTCGGCTGCGTTGCCTTTCTTTTATGCCAGCCCGCCATCTTTTTCCTGAAGAACGGGGTGGTGGATGAGTTGGACTTCTGGGGAGGCACGTTCTTGCTAGTGCTGTTTGCGACGATCGAAACCATACTTTTTGCCTGGGTCTTTGGCATGGAAAAGGCATGGGATGAGATTCATAGGGGAGCGGATATGCGCGTCCCCCGCATTTATAAGTTCATCATCAAATACGTCACCCCTTTATTTTTGTTGATTATCTTGGGGATGTGGTTTTGGCAGGAGTGGCTCCCCATCATTTTTATGAAAAATGTCTCTTCAGCCAACCGTCCCTTTATCCTGGGGACGCGCGTGGGGTTGCTGGCCATCTTTATTACGCTGGGAGTTTTAGTCAAAATGGCCTGGAGAAAGAAAAGGATTTACCAAGAGAAGCTAAGATAATCATTCGGTAAAAAAGGAGATGCAATGAGAAAAGCAGTCTTTCTTTCCCTTTTTCTCTTTTTGGCGCTTATCCATATGACGGGATGTGTTTTTGTTTTGGGAGGAGCCGCAGGGGCTTTGGGCGCTTATGGTTTAAGCAAAGACTCCATGGAGGGAGATACGGATACTCCCTACGAAAATCTGTGGAGCGCAGCTACGTTGGTCAGCAGGGCGCGCGGCACGGTTAAAAAAGAAGATAAGCTCCAGGGCCTTATTGAGTTTGAAGCGGAGTCAAGCCGCGTATGGGTTCAATTGACGCGCATCACCCAGAATACGACCAGACTAAAAGTCTCTGCTCGTAAATACCGCTTTCCGAATTTGAGCCTTGCCCAGGATTTATATGCTAAAATCATTGAGCAGGTTAAGTGAAATTGATTTGATATATCCTGTTTTTGTGGTAAAATTGTTCAAAATATAAGTGAGTGTCTTCTTGCCGAGGTAGCTCAGTGGTAGAGCGCGGCCCTGAAAAGGCCGGCGTGGGAAGTTCGATTCTTCTCCTCGGCACCATCTATTAACTCTAGTGCCGACTCCGAACTTGCCTGCAACAGCAGGCAAGTTCGGAGCTAGGCACCCCTTGTCTAGCTCAGGACAAAATTTGGAGCTAGGCATAAATCTCCCGCTATTAGTTTAAGAAATTTACTCCGAGCCACTTTGCCATGCGGTTAATCATTGGGCAAAGTGCGAGGAGCGAGGCACCACATAAAAGAGAGGTCCAAAAGCCTCTCTTTTTGTTTCCTAAAACCCCTTACCATTTTGAAATAGAAGTGGTATAATTGGGGAAAAGGAGGGGAGGATGGGGGAGAAAAAGGAAATCGCATTAAGGATATTAGGGATAGCATTTAATGCTCTTTTCATACTCTTCTGCTTATCGGCAACACAGCTTACGGCAAATGATTCGCTATTAGAGAAAGTGTTTGTGAAAGAAATATCTTTTGATTTTGATCTTGATTTCAAAGATCGCAAGACTTATGTATTCATTTATAACAATATCATTAAAAGTTCTGATTTTGAGGCATTCAAAGAAATGGATACTTCAGATTATTCAATAGCCAGCTGGGGTCCTTTTAAGAATAGAATAATAGAATTAAGCAAAACAATGGGTGTTGGTGAAAGCGATAAATTGAGAAAATGTCTTGAACGGATTTCTAAATCAGAATATGACTTACCAATTGGTGCTTATTTAATTAAAACAAAGACTCAAAAGCTTTGGATGATATTCGGAATGGCTCGTTACTATAATGAGAACAAATATACACGCCTAAAATATTGGGTGTATGATGCCGAAACCCAAAGACTTATAGATTTGGTAAGGCAAGGGCCGTGAAATTGAAATGGAAGTGGTATAATTGGGGAAAAGGAGTAAAAGAATGTCTAAAAGTCATGATGCTAAAAAAAGTGTAAAAAAGAAGCCAAAAAGAACGCTAAAAGAGAAACGGCTTGAGAAAAAAAGCGAAAAACGGTAAGAAAAATTAGAGTAGAATTAACAGACGCTCTATTCAGATACATCTAAGTTCAATTCATTAAAAAATAATTAGCACCGTTTTTATAAAAGTGATGACCTTGTAAATCAAGAATTTGCCTAAAATATACTTGCGCCTCTTTATAACGTTTGAGCCTATACAAGATGTGGGCCTTTTGGAATAAAATATAAATAATTTATTCCCTTTTAGTTTAATTACTTTTCCTTCAAAATATCAATATCTTTCGGCGAGTAATAAATCCTTTCAAGCATTCCATATACTATTACAAGTTTATATTCGCCTTCGGGTCGCTTCCAAGAAGCAAATTGCTTTCCAGCCATTTGCCTGTATCCGCTTGCCGCTCCTGAAATATCCCCGCCCATACCACGTATCACATCATGAACCTGGGATCCCCCCGTAGA
>JBDRKE010000010.1:0-133396 GCA_043814315.1 Candidatus Omnitrophota bacterium | reverse complement strand
TTGCGGATAAAACCCATCCTGTAAGCTACTTCTTCAATGCAGCCGATTTTTAATCCCTGCCTCTCCTCAATGGTTTTGATAAAAATAGAGGCGTCAATCAGAGAGTCAAAGGTACCTGTATCGAGCCATGCAAATCCACGGCTTAATAATTTCACTTTTAACTCACCCCTCTTCAGATAGGCATTGTTAATATCTGTAATCTCGAGCTCTCCGCGGGCAGATGGCTTAAGTTTCTTGGCGATATTCACCACGCTATTATCATAGAAATAAAACCCGGTGACGACCCAGTTCGATTTGGGATTTTTGGGCTTTTCCTGAATGGAAATAACCTTAAGCCTCTCATCAAACTGTATCACGCCGTAACGCTGGGGGTTTTTTACGTAATATCCCAGCGTGATAGCTCCCTTTTTTAAAGAAGAGGCGTCTTTTAAGATTTCGGTAAGGTTATGTCCGTAAAATATATTATCCCCTAAGACTAAAGCAACCGTGTCCTGGCCGATGAACTTCTCTGCTATGAGAAAACTTTCCGCTATGCCTTTGGGCTGTTTTTGTACGGCGTAGGAGAGCCTTATCCCAAGCTCCCGGCCATCCCCCAGCAGATCCTTAAATCGGGGGCTATCCAAGGCTGTGGATATAATCAGGATATCCCTTATACCCGCCAGCATCAGAGCCGACAACGGATAATAAACCATGGGCTTATCATAGACAGGAAGCAGCTGTTTACATACTCCTTTGGTGATCGGATAGAGTCGCGTGGCTTTTCCTCCGGCTAAAATGATTCCTTTCATTTGACCGTCCTTCCGTAATTAAAATAGAGCAGCAATAACACGACCAATGATACCAGCGTCACGCTGTTCGCCGCTATAATGATGGGGTCTTTTAAATGAAAACCATAGATAATCCACAAGGAAACGCCCAAAGATAACTGCAGGATCATCGTCAGGCTGACGTCTTTGGCAGATCGGTTTTTAAGCACCTTGATGATCTGCGGGATAAAGGAAAACATGGTCAGCGTGGCTGCTAGAGTGCCGATCAATGTCCAAGGCATTGTTTCGCTTCCTTCCTAAAATCAAGAATATGCCCAAATACTTTTTTTGCTGCCCGTAAATCGTATAAAAGATCATCCTTGTCCCTGACAGAAGAAATCCTTCTCAAAATAAATTCCGGGTCAAAACTCACCCTATACATCCCCTGAATCAGTTGCATCAATTGCTCCTGCGGAATCGACGTTTTTATCACCGGCTGTTTCATATCATAATCATCCCAGTCCACGGTCCTTAACAAATTACCCTGCTTACATTGCTCAAAAAGGGGCGTTCCGGGATAAGGAATCACAAGCGTTGCCTGCAGAGTGTAGGCCAATCCCTTCTTGAGAAGCCTTCTACCCAGGTTAAATGTCTCTAAGGCATCTGCATAACTCTCCCAAGGGTAACCGAACATGATCGAAATATGCGGAAATAATCCTGCGCGAGTAGCTGCTTCAGTGTCCTGCGCAATCTTTTCCACCTTTAAATTTTTATTAACTCTATCCAGAGTCTTCTGGTTCGCTGATTCCAATCCGAAAAGCAAAAGACGAAAATTGGCTTTTTTCATAAGAGAGAAATCTTGCGAAGTCAGGCTGCCGAAACGCACATTGCAGTCAAGATATACTTTTTTATGAAAGCCTCGCTTGATAAAACCATGACAAAATTCTCTTAACCAGCCTCCGACTGGAAAACAGCCGGTGTCATCCATAATCTCTCTGATCTGATACTTCGCAATTAATTCTCCAATCTCATCCAGAACATTTTCTACATTTCGCGCCCTGAATTCAGGATAAAGCGTTGGCCAAGAACAGTAGGTGCAGGCATGATACCAACAATCCCGTCCGGACATGACGTATGTTCCCGGCGTCCTTTTAAAATTCCCGTTCTTAAAGGCATATAAGGGCCAGCGCGTCAAATCCCGGTCAATAAAGGGGAGAGTATTTAAATCATGATTAAGCTTAAAAGGCCCTGTGTTTTTTATCTGGAGGTTGTCGCGATACCATATACCTGGTTCTAATTCAGTAATCAGTAATCGGTAATCAGTAACTGGTAATTTTTCTAGACTATTGCATAAATTCGATAACAAAAAATCGTAATCTCCTCCAGTCAGAATAAAGTCCACATCGCAATTCTGCATGGACTCCTCAGGCAAAGCTGTCACGTGGTCGCCGAATAAGGCAATCGTAGGCCTAGTCTCCCCCCCAGAGAAAAGTCCCTTTATTTCGTTGATGATCTTCCAATGAAGCTTAACAACCGGGGTTTTGGTTTCAAAGGCAATCAAATCAGGCTGTTCCGCTCTTATAAAATCCAGAAATCTCTCATAACTCCATTCTTGCGCGATGCTGTCATTCCAAATGACCTCATGGCCTGCCTGTTTAAGCAGTGTGGCTGCCTGCGCGGGCACAACGGGATAAATATAGGTAGGCTCTTTAAAATACTGAAATTGCCTGTTTTGGCCGAGAGTACAGCAACCTTTAATACTTGAAATGGGAGGATAAGAAATTAAAACTTTCACCTATCAGAAATCCTTATTTTTATGGCCTAACCTCTTCCCTTAATCTTTTTGAAAACATGCCTGTTAAAAAATAAATCCCGTAGGCAATATGAGTAAGTATTATACCAGAAAAAACCAAAGGAATCAAACGCAACTCTTTAGAAATGCTAAAGATAAAAACTAAAAAAACATAAAACGACAAACCCAGGAAGTAAAGCCCTCTTAAGAAAGGGAAAAACATAGACAGGATACCTCCTGTTAATATGGCTATTACAAAAGCTGTAGGCATAAAGTAAGCGAACTTGCGGGAGGTCTCTGGGTATCTTTTTGCAAAATACCCCCTGTGAAGGGCATAACGCGAAACCTGTCTAAGATGAGAAATAAATAAGGGCCTGCGGTGATGCCAGACGTAAACTAGCGGATCATAAATAATTTTTTTACCTAACTTCTTAGTGATATCCGCGCATAATCTGGTATCTTCTCCCGGCCAGAAACGGGTATGAAAACCGTCTAATTTCTGCAACACGGATTTACGCACCAAAAAATTACAACTGGGAAAATCATCCACTTCCCTCTTTTCCTTTGGCTCATAGCGGTAGGTGTACGGGCCACTGACTAAAAAACAGGCATAAACCGCACCGCTTGCTTTTTGCCGAAGATTATCTTCCTGCGCTGTCATAGCCGGCCCTGCGACCGCCGCCACTTTTTCATCTTTAAAATGGATCTCGGCATTCCTGAGCCAATCCCTACTAGGATATGCATCATCATCAATAAAGGCGATGATCCCTCCTTTGGCGTATTTCAGGGCCATATCACGCTTGTCCGCAGGACACACCGGCCCCGTAGGAAAAACACGGACAGACTCTAACCTCATCCGAGAACAATCGCTTGGCGTAAGCTCATTATCAGGAAAAACGAGAATCTCAAAATCAGAAAAATTCAGTTCCTGACACCTAGCGACGCACTCTTCTAAATTCTTTTGCCATGTTTTTGTGACGATAATAATCGATACGGTCATAGTATCTTATAATGCGCAAGCGATAAAATATGGCCAGCGTATCCAAAAACGTGGAATAGGCTGACTGAAAGCCTATCCGGCCGTGGTATCTCTGAGAATTCAATACGATGGGCGCCTCGGATATTTTGTACCCCAGGTGATGCGCATTCACAAGAAGCTCCAAATCAAAGGCGAATTGTTTGACCAAAAGACGGGGGAAAACACGGTGCAGCACTTCGGCTCGAAAGACCTTGAGTCCTGTCTGGGTATCATGACAGGGCAGATTGAATAAAAATTTGACCAGACAATAATAAACGAAGCTCATGAGCTTACGCCAGAGCGGATAATCCACCTTGGAATTCGGATGCAGCTTGGATCCGATGACGATGTCGGAATTATTGAGCTGCATCATGTCAAAAAGGGTTTCGATCTGAAGTGGATGCAAATCCATATCGGCGTCAAGAAACACAACATATTCTCCCTTGACATAATGAATCGCCTTTTTAAGCGCCCGACCCTTGCCGAGATTCATAGGATTCTTTTTAACCATGAGGTTCTCAGGATACTCTTTGAGGAGCGCGTTGGCTTTTTCAAATGTATCGTCGCTAGATCCGTCATCCATCACAATAAGTTCCCACGTACAGCCTGCGGACGAAAAGACTCCTGCCGTCTCCCTTATGCTCTGCTGGATGCGGTTGCCCTCATTAAAAGCGGGCATGATGACGCTGACTTTTTCTTTGAGACCTTTCATTTCTTAAAAACGAGTGCCAGATGAATACCGAATAAAAACATGGCATTCACGCACAGGACCGCCTGAACCTGAACAAGATTTTGATGGAAAAAAACGATGCCAAAGAATTGCGCTAACGAGCCTATGACGAGATATTTAATGAAACGCAGGTCCTTGATGGCAAGGAAATACGTGATGAGCAAGTAGAGGAGCGTAAAAAAGGTCATGGAGAGGCCAAACAGCCTGCCTAAAAAAACAGATTCGGCAAACGCCTTTCCGGTCAGCGCCTTTAGAGTGAATGTCGGGAAAAGATTGAATAAAAGGAGGGCCAAAACGCACAAAAGCGATGCATACAAAAGCGATCTTTTCAATATAGCGGCTGTATCTAATCTTTGCGCATGAAGGGCGCTTGCCCTGGGAAGCAATACCATGCTGATAGCCAAAGGCAGATACAGAAAGACCTTTCCTATCATCTGCGCCAACGAATAAAAACCGCTTGCCTTGGGCGTAAAAAAATATTTCACCAATATCATATCCATGTTGACCAGATTCATAAATAAGAAAAAGGCCACGGCCACAGGTAAACCATAGATAAAAATCTCCCGAAAGTTAACATCTTCTTTTCCAGGGGGCTTGCGAAGAAAACGCCTGAGTCCTAATAGAGATAACGCGATGCCTACGCAAGATGCCAAGAGAAGGGCAAGCAGGGCACCTGAAAAATTCATCCCTAAGTGGATAAAAACGACTGAAAAAATCAATTTCAAGAGTGCTGTGACTAACAAGACAAGAGTGAGCCATAAAAAAAGCTCCTGGCCTTGAAGTCCACCCCACAGGATAGGCGTTAGCCAGCTGGAGGCAATGATGGCAGCCAGAATCAGGCCAGAGGCGGAGGAAGGAATCTTAAGCCTTTGAAAGATTAAACCGGAGATTAAGAAAAACAACAGGAATGTCGCCAGGGCAAATCCCAAAGATCTCTTTAATAAACCGTTTAACAGGACAGTTACCTTAGAGATACCACCGCAGGCGCGAAACTGGGCTCCGTATTTACCTACGGCTGTCTGAAGCGTCATGAGGGGGGAGGAAAGTAGTATGTATATCGAAATCAATGAATTGAATGCCGCGAAATCTTGGGGCGTCAATCGGTGGGCAACGTAAAGTTGATAAAGAAGATTAAAGAAATTAACGACTGATGTCCCTAGAAAAACAAAAGCTACGTTTTTAGCGAACCCGTCTCTATCTCTTAAATCTTTTATCACTATTTGACTCCGCCAGAAAAATCATATGCTGACAAATGGGTAAAATAGCGCAAAAGGATAATCTTAGCTTTTGACCAATTTTAGAAAACGCCTCTTGCCGACCTTAAGAATCCCTTCTTTTTCTATCAGGGCGTCCTCTGTATCGATTCTTTCACTCTCCAGATACACCCCACCCTGCGCGATGAGGCGGCGGGCTTCGTTTTTACTGACCGCACAACCGCTCTCAACGAGGATATCCAGGATATTTCTTTTCTCGTAACCCAATCGGTAAGACGGAATTTCTTGTGGAACCTGCTTCTGACTGAACACCCTTTCAAATTCTTCCCCGGCCAAACGCGCCTCTTTCTCGCCATGATACTGAGTAATGATGATCCTGGCCAGATTCATCTTGGCCTGCCGAGGGTGCTGCGACTTAACAACCTCCATCTCCTCATCCGTCAACAGTTCATAATACTTAAGCATAAGCTCATCAGTTACAGACATGATCTTACCGAACATCTCCTGAGGAGTCTCATGGATACCGATATAATTAGCAAAGGACTTGCTCATCTTTTGCTGGCCGTCTGTCCCCTCCAGAAGCGGCATAGTCAAGACCACCTGGGGGGATAATGAAAAATCCTTTTGGATATCCCGCCCCACCAAGAGATTAAAAATCTGATCCGTACCACCCAACTCCACATCCGCTTTTAACACCACGGAATCATAACCCTGCAAAAGCGGATACATAAATTCCAATAGAGAAATATCCTCCTGTTTGAACAATCTTTTCTTGAAATCCTCCCTGGCCAGCATCTGGGAAACGGTAGCGTGTTGAGTGAGCTCTAAAAAATCCAGAACAGACATCTTTTGGAACCAGGTGCTGTTAAAAACAATCTTCAAGTTTTTTAGGTCAAGTATTTTAGAGATCTGTTTTTTATAGGTGGGGGCGTATCGGGCAACTTCTTCCTGGGTCAGCGGTTTTCTTTTTTCCGACCTTCCCGTAGGGTCGCCGATACGCGCCGTAAAATCCCCGATCAGGAAAATGACCTGGTGGCCTAAATCCTGGAATTGCCTCATCTTCCTTAAGAGAACGGTGTGACCTAAATGAATATCGGGGGCTGTCGGGTCAAATCCGGCCTTGATCACCAAGGGCTTTTTTGACTTTAGGCTCTCTTCTAATTTTCTTCTTAGCTCGTCTTCAGAGATGATGCCAACGCAGCCGCGCTTGATAATGGCTAATTGTTTATCGATCTCCATAATTAACCTCTTCCTTAAATGACCCGATAAACCCCAAATCCCACTAATACCGATACTACCAAACAAATCCCAAATCCAAAATCCAAAACTATTTGGGATTTTTCCCGCGCAACTTGTAACGTCTAGCGGGATCCCGCTTATGCGGGAGAGATTGGGATTTATTTTGGATTTGGTAATATTTGGATTTTGGATTTAACATTATATCTTTGCCGACAGTCCAATCTTGTTCTGCTCCACATCCACCTTGATTATTTTTACCTTAAACTTATCCCCGGGTTTCAATTGTGAAACGGTCTCCCTGTCTATCTCGCTGGCATACACCAAACCTTCGAGTTCCTCTTCTATCTTAACAAATACGCCGAACTCTGTGATACTGACAGTCTCTGCTTCCAAGACGGTATCTAAAGGATATTTGGCAGCGATCTCGGGCCAGGGGTTTGACTGCAGCTGCTTTAAGCCTAACACGATACGGCGATTCTGGCTGTCCACAGAGAGTACTATGGCCTCAATCTTCTGACCTTTCTTAAGAACATCCTGAGGATGCGCTATCCTTTTTGTCCAGGAGATATCCGATACATGGATCATCCCTTCCAGGTTACTATCCAACTCAACAAAGGCTCCGTAATCTGTGAATCCTCTCACTTTTCCCGTGATTTTGGTTCCGGCAGGGTATTTAGATTCGGCTTCCAGCCACGGATTCTGCTCGAGCTGTTTCAGGCTCAAGGATATCCTGCGGGAATCCTTATCTACGTTAAGGATCTGAGTTTCCACCATATCTGCGATAGCAAACATCTCATTCGGATTATTGATCCTTTTTGTCCAAGAGATTTCAGAAACATGGATGAGCCCCTCGATACCCTTCTCTAGTTCCACAAATACTCCTTAAGGAAGGATATTGACGACCTTGCCTTTGATTTTGGAACCGACGATAAATTTCTTCTCTATATCCTGCCAGGGGTCAGGGAGCCTCTGCTTTAAGCCGAGCGATATCTTTCCCGATTCCTTGTCAAAATTCAACACCATGACTTCGATCTTGTCTCCCAAGGCCACAATTTCCGAAGGATGGCTGATCTTAGACCAGGACATATCCGTGATATGCAAGAGGCCATCCACTCCTCCCAAGTCCACAAAGGCACCAAAATCCGTTATGGCCTTGACCGTGCCGGGATAAATATTACCGATCTTCAAGTCCTGCCAAATCTTATCCTTGACCTCCTCTTTTGCTTTCTGCACCGCCTCCCTGCGGCTGACAATGATGCTTCTTCTTAAGTTGTTTATCTTGACGATCTTGAACTTAAAAGGCTTGTACATGATTTCTCTTTCGGCCACACCCTTGAAAGCCGAAAGCGAGGAAGGGAGAAACCCCTCGATACCCATCACATCAACTAGAAATCCCCCTTTGACCTTTTTAATAGGCCTGCCTTCCACCAACTCGCCGGTCTGAGAAAACTTGACGATCCTGTCCCATCCCTGGATGCGTATGGCTTTTTCGCGCGACAGCTCGATGTTACCCGCATCATTCTCTATGGATTCGACAAAAAACTCAAGTTCCTTGCCGGCTTCCAGATCCTGTGAACTGAATTCCGCAATCGGGACGATCCCCTCTGATTTAAATCCTACATCCACCAGTACCTCTTTGGTCTTTATCGTAACGATCTTGCCCGTTATCACCTGCCCTTCTTTGATAAGCCTGATACTCTGATTATACAGCTCTTCCAGTTCTGATTTTGTTTCATTCATTTATTTCTCCTTTATTTTTGAATTTTGGATTTTTAATTTTGAATTTTAAAATATACCCCCCTTCACTTTGAGATTTTTGAATCTAAAGACGATAACGAAAGGATAACGGATGGAAAGAAGCGACTATCTAACATGAAAGATGCCTGATACGTGCCATGATAAGCTGCGCGATATCTTGATAAGGCATCCTCCTTTCTATAAGAATTTGCTGACCGAAATGCACAGTTATCTTTGCGGACTTCAAAAATCTGGCTCCTTTGGGCAAGGCCATTTCTGAGCCTTTGACAAAGGCCGGAATCACGGGACAGCCGAGTTTAGCCGCCAAAAAACCGATGCCGGCTTGAGGATTAGCGGTAAGGCTTTCGGATTGACGGCTGCCTTCGGGGAACAAAAGCAGGCCCCTGCCTTTTTTAACGCATCTCATCGCTTCCTTTAAAGCAGACAAATCAGCGGAATTCCTTTTTACCGGAAAAGCACCTATCTGAAACAACCACCAGCCCAGTACCGGTCGAGAAAATAAATCATGACGCGCCATATAATTCATTTTTCTGGGGCATACAGCCCCTAAAGCAAGGGGATCCAGAAAGCTCACGTGGTTAGCGGCCAGGATAAACCCCCCTTTTTTGGGGATATGCTCTTCTCCCCGCACTTTCAAATGACATAGTATCTTTAACAAGAAAAAACACAGAAAACGCGAAACCCAATATATCACAGCATCAAACCTCTATCCTGTCTGATTTTTTACGAGATTCTTTCCCAGTTCAATAAGCCGCTTTGACTGATTTAAATTTTTTGATTCGGCATAGATGCGCACAATCGGCTCCGTGCCGGAAGCCCGAAGCATCAGCCAACTTTCATCCCCGCAGATCAACTTGACCCCATCGTAATCCTCAACCTGCACAACTTTATTCCCGAGTAATCGACGAGGTAATTTTTCGCTTTTAAGCCGAATACTCTTATCCAATTTACTTTCCTCGCGAAGATAATAATAACGGCCGAATTGTTTCTCGGTTTCGTTTAAGATCTTCAGTATATTTTTATTGCGGTACGCCATCATCTCAAGAAGCAAAAGACCCACTACCGTGCCGTCGCGCTCCGGGATGTACCCCTTGACCCCAATGCCTCCGGCCTCTTCTCCTCCCGTAAGGATATCCTCCTTTTCCATAAGGTTAGAAATGTATTTAAAGCCCACGGGCGTCTCGTAAAGCTTTATCTTTAGAAACTCGGCGATATGGTCGATCATGGTCGTTCCGGCGATAGTCTTGACAATACCGCCGGAAAGGCGCCGGTCCTGATGAAGATGCAGCGCCAATAATCCTAATATCTTTTGCGGATGAATAAAAATTCCTTGGGGGGCTACGCATGCAATCCTATCGGCATCACCGTCAAGGGCGATACCCAAATCAAACTTCTCATCTTTAACCCTGGATTTTAGTTCTTTCAAATGCTCTTCGACGGGTTCAGGACGAATACCTCCAAAAGAAGGATTGATCTCATGACGCATAAAATCCAAACGAATCCCCGTGCCGCTTAAGATCTTGGCGATAAAACTATCTCCTGCGCCGTACATAGCATCCACCAGAACTTTAAACTTTTTGTTCTTTATCCTTTTTAAATCAATGTAGGAACGGATAAATCTGACATAATCGTCCAAAAGGTCTTCTGTCTTTATCCGGGCCGATAGAGAGTTCGCTTCCTTTACGGGGTTTTTTCCTAAAAGGCTCTCGATTTTATCGGTTATTTCCGGAGAGGCTGACCCTCCCGTGGGATCTTTAATCTTTAAACCGTTATATTCGGCAGGATTATGGGACGCCGTGATCATCACTCCTAAATCGAACTTTCTTGATTTTACGGCAAAGCTTAAGATGGGCGTTGAAACAAACTTTTCGGAGAGCACCGCTTCAATGCCATTGTGGCTCAAGACTTCGGCACTCACCCTGGCAAATGAACCTGACATGAAGCGCGTATCAAAACCCACGGCTATCCTTTTACCCGGGCCCAGATAATCCGCAATGGCCTGGGAAACAATCCTTACGTTCTTAAAAGTGTAAGTGTCTCCAATGATGCCCCGCCAACCGTCTGTTCCGAATTTAATCTTATGTTCCATCATACACTTGCCTCAATTTCTTTATGGCCCTCCTTGCATCCTTGGCGCCGAATATATAAGAGCCAGAGGCCAGAATATTCGCTCCGGCGAGAACAAGAGGTTTGGCAGTTGAGTCATTCACGCCTCCGTCAACCGCAATGTCTCCTTTAAATAAAGAACGCAGTTTCTTTATTTTGGGCAATGCCGATGGGATGAATCGCTGGCCGCTAAAACCCGGATAAACGGACATAACTAGAACAAAGTCGACATACTTAAGCATGCCTTCAATCTTTTTCAAAGGCGTGTCCGGGTTCAAAGAAATCCCCAGCTTTACTCTTTTCGCTTTTAGCTTTGACCTAAGGCCGATAAGCGCGGTCCTGGATATCGTTTCCACATGCACCGTAATCATGTCGCACCCGCAGGCCATAAATGCATCAATAAAGTCCAAGGGGTTTGCAACCATAAGGTGCACATCCAAAGGCAATCTTGTCGCTAGCCGTATATATTTTACGACCACAGCCCCGATGGTGATATTCGGCACAAAGTGTCCGTCCATAACGTCTATATGGACCATATCCGCCCCGGCCCGTTCGATCCTTTTTAATTCCTGCGCGAGACGGCTAAAATCTGCCGATAATATGGAAGGAGCAATCTTAATTTTCATAAAGCTTATTTTCGGTTATATATTTATATACGGCGTCAGATACCAGATACCGGAAGGACCTGTTTTCCTTTATGCAGGTGCGGATCTGAAAGCCCGAGACATCCACTGCGCGGATAGCTACCGTATGGATGTAAGAAGGAATCTTCTCCAGCGGATATCCGGGCCGTGTCGCTACAATAAATTTTACCATTCCCGCGATCTCATCCCAATCTTTCCAGTCCTCTAAATATTTAAGCAGGTCTGATCCGATAATAAAATATAATTCGTCTGCGGGATGCTCCTTCTTAAGCTCTCTGATCGTATCAATAGTATAAGAGCGGCCGTTCCTTGCGGTTTCTTTATCGGAAACGCTAAAATACCTATTTCCGGCTATAGCCAGCTTCACCATGGCTAATCGAGCCTTAGCAGGCGCAATCCCGCAATCTTCTTTGTGAGGAGGCAGGTATGTAGGCACAAAGAGTATCTTATCCAGACTCAATTTCTCTCTGGCCTCTTCGGCCAGGATCAGATGACCGATGTGGATAGGATTGAAAGTCCCCCCTAATATGCCTATTTTCATGCCTGGAAAATCCCAATTTCCAAATCCCAAATCCCAAACAAATCCAAAATCCCAATACTACCAAACAAATCCCAAATCCAAATGTTTTGTTTGGGATTTTTAAATAGGGATTTAACCATTTATGTCCTTATCTGTCCCTTCCCATATACAACGTACTTATACGTCGTCAACTCTTCCAGCCCCACGGGGCCGCGCGCATGCAGTTTATCCGTAGATATGCCGATTTCGGCACCCAGGCCGAATTGATAACCGTCCGTAAAACGCGTCGAGGCATTGACGTAAACGCAGGCAGAATCCACCCGGCTTAAAAATTGCTTAGCACTGGCCTCATGATCCGTAACAATCGCATCGGAATGATGCGAGCCATAATGATTGATACGGGAGATGGCCTCCTCTAAATCTTTAACCACCTTTACAGAAAGAATCAGATCAAGGTATTCTGTGCGATAGTCTTTCTCTTTAGCCCTTTTTATGTCTTTTGCGAGCCTTTGCGTCAAGGCATCTCCGCGGATTTCTACGCCTGCCTGCTTGAATTTTCTTAACATCCCCGGTAAAAACCTCCCGGCTACCCTTTCATGCACTAACATGCTTTCCATGGCATTGCAGACACCTGGCCTTTGGACCTTGGCGTTAAAACAGATATCTTGCGCCATATTCAAATCCGCTCCTTCATCAACATAAACATGGCATATCCCTTTATAATGCTTGAGTACGGGTATACGCGAACCATTCAGGACACGCCTGATCAATCCTTCTCCTCCCCGGGGCATAACCAAATCAACGAAATCATCCTGCTTCAGCAATAAATCTAGCGATCTCCTGTCTATGGCCGTCAACAAAGAAACGGCCCCGTCGGGAATTTGGTGTTTTACCGCCACAGCCCTGAGTATCTTAAATATGGCAAGATTTGAAGTTAAGGCGTCACTACCCCCCTTTAAGATAACGCTGTTGCCTGACTTAAACAAAAGTCCGATACAGTCGCTGGTTACGTTAGGCCGCGATTCGTAGATAATAGCCACGACTCCTATAGGAACACGCACTTTATGTATGCGAAGGCCGTTAGGCCTCACCCACGCCTTAATCAAGCTGTTCACAGGGTCCTTTAACCTGGATATCTGAATCAAGGACTCAGCCATCTCTTTAATTCTTTTTTCGTTCAGGGTGAGCCTCTCCAAAAAAGCTGCTGACCTGCCAGAACGCTGTGCCTTAATGATATCCTTTTTATTGGCTTTCAACACGAGATCTTTATGCCTGAGGAGCCCTGCGGCCATCTCTTTAAGAACAACGTCTTTTTTCCCCGAAGAAACCTGCGCCAGATATCTTGATGCGACCTTCGCCTTCTTGGCTATATCTGTGATTTCCTGTTTCATGCTCATAGCAATTAAAGTATCACGATGTTGTCCCGATGGATAATCTCTTTTTCGTAACGAGCGCCCTTCACCTTTTCCAAATCCTTACGAGAAATTCCGGCCCTGCCTCTTGCAAATTCACTCCCCTCTTTATCCGCCAGGCTCACGATGTCTCCCGCGCAAAAATCGCCTGCACAGGCCACAACTCCCACGGAAAGAAGGCTTTTTTGGCTTATAAGGGCTTTGCGAGCGCCGTCATCCACTGTGATTTTACCTTTAGGCTGAGAGCTAAAAGCAATCCAGCGCTTTCTGGCTGCCAGACCTTTCTTGGGCAAAAATAAGGTACCGAATCCCTGCGGTTCTTTTAAAACAGACAAAATAATATTTTTCTTCCTTCCGTTAGCCACCACGCAAGGCATCCCTGAATCCGTAGCCATCTTGGCGGCTTCCAATTTTGAAATCATCCCGCCTCTACAGGTATGCTTAGATGTAGGAAACGCAAGGGCTCTTACGGAAGGGGTGATTTCTTCCACGGTCCTGACGATGGTTTTCTTGTCTTTTTCTAGCAGCCCATCCACGTCAGAAAGAATGATCAGCATGTCGGCGGAAATCAAACTGGCCACTAAAGCAGAAAGCCGATCATTATCGCCAAACCGGATCTCCTCCGTCGATACGCTGTCATTTTCATTGACGATCGGCACATTATAATGCCTCAGGAGTTCACAAAATGTATTCTTGGCATTCAAATAACGTTTACGATCATTAAAGTCATCCCAGGTTAAAAGGACCTGCGCGATATGAATGCCTTTTCCTTTAAAAAAATCGCGATACTTATCGATCAATTCATTCTGGCCTATGGCCGCCGCTGCCTGTAAACGGTGCAATTCTTTCGGCCGCTGGGACCACTTTAGGATATGCATACCTAAAGCAATGGCTCCCGAAGAAACAATCACGACTTCTTTACCGCTTTTCTTCACGGCAACCACCTGCCGGACGATCTGATGCAAAACGCGAGAATCAAAGCCGTGGCCTTTCGAATAAAAAAGGCTGCTGCCGACCTTTATCACAATCCTTTTATAGCTTTCTTGCGACTGTTTCAACGAGCTCCTTTAGCCCTTCGTGTTTTAGGGCAGATATACAATAAACTTTCTTCCTTACGGCTTTATTGAATCGTTTTAGGTTTTCTTTGGCTCCTTCTAAATCCATCTTATTGGCTGCAATGACCTGCGGTTTTTTTTCGATACCTTTGGCATAACTTTTGAGCTCCCTGTTTATAATCTTGTAATCCTGCAGGGGATCTCTCCCTTCAACCCCTGACATATCCACGACGTGGATAAGGATTTTTGTGCGCTCTACGTGCCTTAAGAATTTATCTCCAAGGCCCCTGCTCTGGGAGGAGCCTTCTATCAAGCCGGGAATATCCGCAATAACGAAAGACTTCTGCGAGGAACGAACCACCCCCAGCACGGGAAATTTCGTGGTAAAAGGGTAAGAGGCTATTTGCGGCCTGGCATTGGAAATACGGGAAATCAGCGTAGACTTGCCAACATTGGGAAAACCCACAATGCCCACTTCGGCTATGAGTTTTAAATCAAGAAAAATCTCCCTCTCTTCTCCGAGCTCACCCGTTTCTGCTTCTCGGCAGTGTTTATTACCTCTGCCCCCTGAGCCCCCACGAGCCACGACAAACTCATCCTGATCCTTTTCTAAATCGCGTAAGAGGCAATCTGTCTTTAAATCTTTGACCGTGGTGCCGCAGGGAACACGGATGATAATACGAGGCGCATCTTTACCTTTTTTGTTATTTCCTGAACCGTGGCCTCCGTGCGAACCAGTAAAATGCCTGTTGTATTTAAAATCGAGCAGCGTGTGCAGGTTTCTATCGGCCCTTATAACAATGTCGGCTCCATCACCTGCGCTGCCTCCGTCCGGAATGCCGCCCCGGCTATACTTATCGCGATAGAAACTATTGCAGCCTTTGCCGCCACTTCCCGCTTTAACGTATATCTTTGCCTGATCTATGAACATTGCTGTTTGCCGGTTGGCCGGTTCGCCGGTTTGCCAATTCCACAGGCTAACCGACTAACAGGAAAACAGGCTAACTTATAATAATATCTTTTATTTTAAGGCGGGTCAATTGCTGCCTGTGCCCCTTTGTCCAATGCTTAGACTTTCTTCGGCGATATTTAAAACTAATGACCTTTGCACCTTTTCCATGCTTTAAAACCAGGGCTCGTAGCGACACATTGATAAGATAAGGCCGGCCCACCTCAATTTTCTTATCCTTGGATAAAAACAACACCTTATCCAGGCTTATCTCTTGACCTTCTTCGGCGGTCTGCTTTTCCACCTCAATAATATCATCCTTTTTTACGCTAAACTGTTTTGCTCCAACTTCAATCACTGCATACATTTGCTTTCCTCCTAAAATCAACCTACGATTACCTCGGCCTTTAAGCCGAGGCCTGTCATGGTTGGTACTCAAGCGGCCATTTTTCATCCTTGCCCTGAAGGACAAGGTTTCTGCCCGCGAATGTATAAAGAACTCTTTTAAAAGTATCTGCGCGTACCTGCTGAAAATGCTTTAAATTTATATATTAGCACAATTCTTGAGGGAATCAAGGAAAATAACCGGGAGGTCAGGAGATTTTTATCTCTTCGGTGTGAACTTGAGGGTTTGAAATCAGATTGACCCTGGTCTTAAACCTTGTCTCGATGAGTCTAATATTTTCCTTGTGATTTAAGATTTCGTCTATAACGGCAGGATTCAAAGTCAGATTCACCTGTTCTACTTTCTTCTCTTTTAAAAACCTCTTGAGCTCCTTAAGCGTATAGATGGCCGTGGTCGTTGGCGACTTGACCTTGCCCCTGCCGTGGCAGTAAGAACACGTCTGATAAGAAAGCATGTGGGCGGTCTTATGAACGCGCTCCCGCGTCATTTCTACCAACCCAAACTTAGAGATACCTAAGATATCGTATTTGGCTTTATCGCGGCTCAAAGCGTTCTTGAGAATATTCAAAACCTCCCGCCGGTGATGCTCTCTTTCCATGTCAATAAAGTCTATGACAATGATACCGCCTAAATCGCGTAAAACCAGTTGGCGGGCGGCTTCCTCCGCTGCCTCGCAATTCACCTTAAAAGCGGTTTCTTCCTGGCCGAACTTCCTTTTAAAGCCTCCGCTATTGACGTCGATGACCACCAAGCCTTCGGTAGGCTCTATAATCAGGTAGGCCTTGGATTTTAAATAAACATGGCTTTCAAAAATCCTGTTGATCTGTTTCTCGATCCCCTTATCCTCGAATAAATTATCCCCTTTGTACAACTCGATTCTTTTCGTTAAGTGGCTTAAGAAATGCCTCATAAAATTCTGTATCCGATAATACTCTGGCTTCGAATCAACGACCAGCCTGGCGACCTCGTCTGTGAAAGAATCCCTTATGGCCCTCAACGTCAAATCGTACTCTTCGTAGATAAGGCTGGGAGCGCTCTTGCGTGCGATGATGCGCTCCAGCCTTTTCCATAACTTAAAGAGGAATTGCGCGTCCTGAGCTATGTCTTTCTTTAATTTGCCGCTGGCTGCCGTGCGCACGATATAACCGACATTCTTAGGCAGCTTGATCTCGCGTAGCACTAGCTTCAAACGCCTTCTCTCCTCCTCATCCTCTATCCGTCTGGATACGCCGATCTGGTTCTCATGAGGCAGAAGGACCAAACACCTGCCTGCCAAGCCAATCTGCGTCGATAACCTCGGCCCCTTTGTCCCAAATGACTCCTTGACCACCTGCACCAGTATCTCCTGGCCTTTTTTTATTTCCCGCTTCACCGCTACCTTAGGCTGCTCCAGCCCTTCAAAGGCAGATTCTATCTCGGATAAATAAAGAAAGCCTTTCTTAGCTAAACCAATATCCACAAACGCTGCGCCTATGGAAGGCATAACCGCCTCTATTTTACCTTTATAGATATTGCCGACAATAGTCCTATCCTGGGGCCGTTCAATGGTAAACTCCTCAAGCCTGGCGTCGGAAATAATCGCGACGCGTTTTTCCTGAGGCTCAACATTTATAAAAATTTCTTTAGGCATCTTTTTCAACCTCTTTTATATGAATTCCCTCGGGTAATTGTTTTGACAGACGCTCACCAAATTCCTTCAGTCCCAACTCTTCCCTTAAAACGATCGCGGCCTCTTCGTGGTCGCTTTCAAGCCCTAATTTTAAAGCACGCCGCATACTGAGCTTCGGATGCGGATTAAAACCCTCTGTCATTTTAAGAGGCAGACCGCTGCGTCGAAACGCTCGCATCAATAGGCGCATCAGGTCCAGATGCGAGATAAACCTCATGTGTCCTTTTTTTGTAAAAATGAATTTCACTCTGACCATAAAAAATAATGGGCACTTTTTTCCCGTCCACCTTAAAAAGGCGTCCTAAGAAAAAACTAAAACTCTTCCTGCAGGCTACTTTTTCTTCTTGTCCTTGACAACAGCTTTCTCTTTGGCTTCGCTCTCGATAGGGCTTAAGTTCTTCTGCAATTTCGCAATATCCTCTTGAGAGAACTCCCCGTCTTTAATAATGCGGGCGGTGATGAATATCAACAGGTCTACTTTTTCCGTATCATAGGTATCCCGTCTGAACAAGGCTCCCAGAAAAGGAATGGCGCTTAAGAAAGGAACGCCTATGGTTTGCTTGCTCTTAACATCCTTGAGCAGGCCTCCGATGACGATAGTCTCTGCGTCTTTCAGGAGTACCTGGGTCTGGGCTTCGCGCACATCGATGACAGGATAACTTGTGCTGGTCGTCACACCGCTGGCCGTGGATGTCGCCGTGACGTTAGAAGTCGTCGAGGTGATGCTGGGATGAATGATCATATTGATGTAGCCTTCTTCGCTGATCTGAGGCACGACATTGAGACGGATGCCTATTTCCTGATAATAGTCTAAGCTCTGCGTGACCGTGGCTCCGGTTCCTCCCGTGGTTGAACCAGCCGTTACCGTAGAAGTAAGGATAGGCGTATGAAAGCCTACCAGGATGGAAGCCTCTTGATTATCCAACGTTAATATCTTTGGGCTGGATAAAGTGTTTGTATTGGCATCCTCTTCAAGGGCATGCAATATAACCTGAAAATTCGTTCCGGTCAATTTTCTAAATACCAGCTCAGCGCCCAAATTGTAAGGCTCTGTCCCCGGCGCCAGGGTTGAACCTTCCAGCGCGCTAAAAATGGAAGGCTTAAACTGGGAACCCAAAACTTGTCCGCCTATCTGGGAAGTATCAATGCCGGACTTTTTCCCCGCAGGCGTATACTCAATCGAACTGGATGTTGCGCCCGTCGCGCCTGTGCCGAAATCCACGCCTAAGTCTCTTAACTTATTCCTATTGACCTCTATAAGTTTCGTTTCAATGAGGACCTGCTTTGGTTTTTTATCAATCATGGGAAGAATAACATTTCGGATCCTGTCCAAAGAAGCGGCTGTGTCCGTGATAACTAATGTCTTGGATTTGATGGAGGGTTCAAATTCGGCTTTACGCGACACCGTATCCCCCTCAGCCGTCCTTTCAATGGAAATTGTTTCGGACTTAACCGGCTCTTCTCTCTCTCTGGCTAGGCCCGTAGTGGATGCCGTTTCTTTTCCAATCTTGAAAGTGCCGAACTGCCAACCTTTCATGCCTCGGGTGTAGAGGACGGAGATTTTGCCCCGCGGAGAAAGCAACGAAATAAGAATCTTCTGAGCGTCCTGGGCGTCAAGGAATTTGAGCGAAAAAATCTCTGTCTGTAACGTTTCCTCCGCCTGTATCTTGGATATGTTCTCCAATTTAGTAACCAGAATAATATTCCCCTGTTTTTGGTAACCAAAGCCGTAGGTCTTCAAGAGCACATCCAAGGCCATCTCCCAGGGGACATCAACGAGTTTGATGGTAACATTCCCTATAACGTCGGGAGTACTGACGATGTTAACCCCTGATTTATAAGAGATGATTTTTAGGACATTCTGAATATCAGCTTCCTTGAAATCCAGAGTCACGTTCTCGGAAGCAGATAAGCTGCCTCCTGCAAAGGAGTGATCTGACTCTTCAAACGAATCCTGGCTCTTTGATGAAGCCTCTTCTTGCACTTTCGGATTCTCGGGCGAGACAGGATCAACGGAAGTTTCCTTTTGCTGCGCAAAAGCGTAGAAATAAAAACCTAATACGATGAGACAAAGTAAGACACCGAGGCATAAGAATTTAATTTTTTTCACCTTTCCTCCTCCTTTTTCTCTTCACTCTTTACTTCTACGACCCTGGTTTGCCCATCCTTCATAAAAGTGACCTTTCCCTGTTCGACCTTCAAGACTCTGAAACCGTCTATTGTATCTGCGACTTCTACGACCAGACCGTTCACGATCGCGTAGGAACGGCCATGCTTGTCAAACATCGTACCCTCCACCACCAAATCCGCCCTTGTCTTATCTTTGTCGAGGTTGATCAGGCGGCCATCGGCTGTGACCAAAGGCATAAAGGGATTACGCGCACTTTTAGTTTCATCGGTGTTCTTCTCCTGGCTGTAAACGAAGAACGAAAAACGAAGAACGAAGAACGAAATAATCGCTATACTGATTCCTATTTTCGGTTTAAACATACGCATCCTATCTCCCTAAATATGTCTTTAACACCAGATCCACTTTTTGGCCAGAGAGATCGTCCTGCTGAGGCATGATTTTTATATTCTGCACGATAAGCAGGGCCTCGCCATTCTCTAAATCATTTATAAAACCGGCCAGGCGATGATAATTACAGACCAGATCCAAAGAAAGCAACAGCGGTGTGTAATTTTCCGATATGGCAGCCTTTTCCACTTTGGAAGCAGGGGATTCGCGTTTCGGCTTCATCAACACAATCCTCACATTATTTCTTTTGGCCAACACGGAAATATCCTGATACAAAGCATTGATTTCTTCTTCCCGCATGAGCTTCTTGGCTTTCGTCGCAGTAAGATCTTGCGGCTGGGCCTGCTTACCTTCTAAACTCTGCATAATCGGCAAATTTTTATTTACAAACTCCAGATCTGTTTTTAACCTTGCTATTTCCGACCCTAACTTCCCTAGGCCTTCAAACTGTCTTTTCATGATGAATTGCACATCCAGATAAATCACCAGGGTTAAAAAAATAACGATGATCAAAGACAGCTTTCTATCATCGATGCGTAACCTATCCCGCAAGGCAACGAAACGCGGTTCATTCAATAATTGTTCTATTTTCATCTTAATTCAATGTCCCGGCTAAAGTGAAATCCAGCACATCAAAACTACCCATAGTTCTTCTCTGTACGGAACTTAACTCCAGGCTGTTAAAGTTCTTAAAGAAAGCGGCATCAGTTTTTAGATTATCGATAAATTTCTTGATAATACCCATCTCTTCTTTCTGCAAAGAAACAACCGAGGCCTTTAATGTAAAAATTCTGGGAGCGATAGAAAGCTCGGTAAACCAAATACCGGGCATAAGGCTATTGCTAAGGGCATTTAATTTTTCGAACCAAACTACCCTCTGCTCAACTAATGTCTTAACTGCAGAAGAATCCTGTGTGTACAAGGTATTCTCTTTATTAAAAATTTCTAGTTTTTTTCTCTCGGGTTCGAGGCTTTGCCATTTTTTATTAAGCCCGGCTATCTGATTATACCTGGCCACCAGCAACGCGCCCAGATAGGAGTGAAAAAGAAGCAGGGTAACCAAAGTAAGAGGTATAAAATAAATTAAATACTTGACCTCGATAACAACCCTGACTTTATGACTTGCGGCCTTAGCGTTGAATTCTTCCGGCAATAAATTAATCTTGATCATCTTTTAACCTATTCCAAATTCCCTGAAATAATTTTTTCGGCGTCACTCCCGCAATGCCAGGCCTACCGCCACCGCTAACTGGCCGGACAGATTATTCACTTTTTGAGAATCAATTTCATTTGAAATAGTTATGTGTTTTAAAGAGTCCCAGTACTGCACGTCTATCCCCAAAAGGTCAGAGAGCCTATCCTTGAAACCGATGAACTGGCTGCCGCCCCCGCTTAAGAAAATCTTTGAGACGGAAGTGGTGTTTTGGCTTTCGTAATAATCAAAAGACACCCTGACTTCCCCTGCCAGGCTGGCCAGCACCGTCTCTAGGCCTACGGCAACTTTGTCTTTTTTATCGTTATCCGGATTGAGCTTTAATTCTTCAGCGGCTTTAAAATCAATACCGAAGGCATCGACAAGTTTCTGGGTAAAATTATTACCGGCTATCTGGATATCCCTGCTTAAACGGGGAACACCATTTTCCAATATATTGAGGCTGCTTAAAGAAGACCCGATGTTAAGCAGGCCGATCGTCTTATTCTTCATAAATTCATCCTGCGCGTAATTATGATTAAAGGTATTAACCAGCGCAACCGAATCAATATCAATAATTTTAACCTTTAATCCTGACTCTTCCAGCAGTTTCAGACGTTGCTGGATCAGGTCTTTTTTGACCGCTGCAATCAAAACAAGCATTTTATTATCCTTTACGTTTTCCCTTAAAATGCAGCCGTCTATAATGACTTCACTCAAGGCAAAAGGGATGAGTTTTTGTGCCTCAAACCGCAACGCCTGTTTTAGCTCGGCCTGATTCATCAGGGGAAAATCCACATACCTTATCACGGTTGAGGAACCGCAGACGCCGACGTTGGCATAAGAGATACCTAAAGAATGCTTGAACTTTTTAAGAACCGCTCCCACATCCAGCTGCACCGGCACGACCTCAAAACCGCACAGCTCAATAGCGTCTTTGAATAATTTCAACTTGACGATCTTGATCTGCCGGCTGCCGATATCCAGGCCGAACGTAAATCTTTCTTTGGCGACTCTTTCCTTAAACCCATTGAGCCATTTCATATTCATGACTATTATATTTCCTGCCAGGAAACCATTTCTTTCGTTATATATTGAACGGAACCTAGGGCATTCGTTATCTCCGATAGGCTGTAATTGATCCCGACGTTTCCTTTGAGTTCTGTGTCTACGGTGGTACTGCTCTCCGCCAGAACGCTTCCAAATATATCCACCGTTCCCGTCATCGTCAATTTTCCGATGACATATATGATGCCGTTAAATTGAACGGTCCCTGAGAAATGCACATTTCCGTTGATAACTAAAATACCACTACCGACGAGATTTCCCGCGATATTCATGGAGTCATCAACATCCACCCAAGTGATGCCGTCAACGGGCTGACCATCGAAAGTATCCGATGCATAAACATGCGTGGCATTATCCTTCATCTCCGCCTTCGTTATTCCGAACAGATCCGCAAAATCCAATGTGGAGTATTCTTTCCAGCTGCCGCTGGGATTGATATCCACGCTCCCCTTGATAATCAAATCCGTGGTTGTTTCGATGCCATATTTAAATTTCGTGGGGTCAATCACTCCTGTTCTTACCGTGGCGCTTATAGCCCTATTCGTCGTTCCTGTGGCCGGGGATGTGACCGTACCGGTAGAAACAATAGTATAGTATATACCTGACAAAAAACTCACCTGCACGTTATACGCATGATTGGCATCATCTATAAAGCCGCTGAATGACGTTGGCCCGCTAAAAGTGCTCAAGGCCTGGGCCATACCTGCCTCGGCTAACCAAAAAGCGCGCGTTGAATTTTCATAGACCATCGCCAGCTTTCCTTCGTTGGCACTCTGAAAATAAAAGGAAGTCAATAAAATAGACAGGACGAGCATGACCATAAGGGCAAAGACTAAAACGATTCCTCTGCGTTTATTCATTTCTTATTTTCACCTCTTCAATAAGCGTTGCGGTGGCATTTAAAGAGCCCTTAATGGGCTTACTGCCCCTAATATCGATAACCAGCTTTCTACTGGTGAGCAAATCACCGCCATTCAGAGCAACAACATTACCCGAGCCATCCAAAGTATAAAAGGGCGCTCGCTGAATATGGTTTAAAGACCATGTCTGTTTCGTCTCATCATCTGAGTCGCTGAGCCTGCGGGTGATCCTATCATCACCGGAATCGTACGTGTATTCGGTGTAATCGGCGCTTAAAAGAAACGTCTCTGCCGTCGTATTCCAACCCTCGACCTTCCGGAATTTAATGTGTGTATTTGACGGGCTGTTGTCAGCGTCGGCGATTTCCCAACTGACGGCCTGACGCACGTCCTTGACAATCCAATCGATGCTGCGCCTGACCTCAGATTGCACCTCGATCTTAGCGGCACTGGCAGCCCGAGAATACTCTGCGCTGCTTAAGGCGTAAAACAAAACCCCAACAATGAAACTCGCGACGGTAACTGAGCAAAGAACTTCAATAATCGTGAATCCGCAGCCCTGGGATAAATAGTTTTTCATGTTATTTGGCCACGTAGGTCTTCAAGGAAAGAGTTCTTGAGCGCGTTCTCTCCTGCCAGCTCACATTTACGGTAATCGTACCCATCGAAGCCCCCATGGCACTATTTAATGTAACGACCTCACTGGGTAAATTGCTAAACGCAGGAGCCGTATATGTGGCAATATCGCCATACGCCAAGGACTTAATCTGTTCTAAAACATACTGGGCATCATTGACCGCCACTACCATGTTATGACTCGTATCGTTGAGCAAGACACAGTAAATATACGTAAGCAGGCATCCGGAGATAACGACCATCAAGATGACTATACCTACCATTAATTCTACTAAGGAAAAGGCGTTATAAGAAAATCTCATGAATTCTCCTTATTATTCGCTCTTTTTGCAACCCTCTGAAACAAGCTGACTTCCTGTGGTTACGCTATAAGTGGTTCTTCCAGTCAAGCCGCATCGGGTAGGCCCGGCAAAGCAATTGTATCCAGAAGGCTCAAGCTTTAAACAGCCGTATAGGTAACCTTTTATAGGAGAAGCGGATACGTAATCTTTATCAAGATAGGCGATCTTGGATTGTGTCAAGGCAGAGAAACTGGACGGGTATTTGTCGCGATGATCGTTGGCGTAATTCTCCAAAGAAGCGGCTATGAGTTTGAGGGTTCCCTCTGCGTTAGATTCATTCTGCCCCATGTTCATGTCTATGAAGACGCCCACCACGGTTCGAGCAACAAGCGATGATATAGCAATCACTATCATGATGGTTACAAAACTCTTCGCGCCATGGCCTTTCATCATTTTTTTAATTAACTCGAATGATTCTATCACAAAAGAACAAGTTACGCAAGGGAATTTTTTTGTGGGGTCTTTAGGTAACTGCTTGATACAGATTAAGTTAGTAG
Organism: Candidatus Omnitrophota bacterium; assembly: GCA_043814315.1. GTDB lineage: Bacteria > Omnitrophota > Gorgyraeia > Gygaellales > Profunditerraquicolaceae > JBDRKE01. The sequence continues at coordinate 109,026 of JBDRKE010000010.1, read as the reverse complement.
GATATCCTATAAAAAAAATTTTCTTTTTTGATCTCGGATAGCATACCCTTAGCCTGCACGTGGCCGGGATTTATTTTAAGGGCGTATTTGAATTCTAGCGCTGCTTTGGCCTTAAGGCCTTTCTTCCAATAAGCCAAACCTAGATTAAAATGCGCATCACTATATCGCAAATCCAGTTCTAATACTTTTTGAAAGGCCACAATACTGGCATCAAAAAACTCTTTCTGCGCGAATAACACTCCCAGATCATTATAAAAGGTCAGGGCGCGCGTATGACGCTTGCCTGAATCAAAATACCCCTCAATCAATTTCAAAAGAATCGGCACTTCCTTTTCGGGCAGGTTTAATTTTGAAAGGGAATTAAGAATTTCCTGTGCCGCCAAAGGAGAATCGCCTTTTACAAAATAAACCCTGGCCATATTAAAATGAGTGAAGTCTAAACCCGGATCCAGTTGCAAGGCAAGCTTGTATTTATCCAGCGCCTCATCCCATAAACCTTGTGATTCGTAAATCGCGGCGATGTTATTCTGGATCTCGCCTGCCTTGCTTCCGGGCGCTGTTTTTTCGACGAAAGCATACTCTCTCTTGGCATCGTCCAAGCGGCCCATTTTAAAATAGATGTCCGCTAAATTAGAACGGGCCTCCAAAAGGTCAGGCATAATCTCTAGCGCTTTTTCGTATTCCCGTATGGCCTGTTGATAAAGACTTCGGCGCTGATAATGTATCCCGAGGTTGTTATGGGCCTGGAAACTGCTGGGTGAAAATTTTAAGATGCGCTCGTAAAAAATAACCGGGTCCGACCATTCATAATTACGAGAAAAAGTTAATGTCCCGTAAAAAAACAATAGGCCCACTACGGCAAAAATAAATAACCGAGGCCTCAGGTATCTATTCATTACATAGGCGACGGCAATAAAAAAACTTATAGAGGATAGATACAAAAAGTGCTCCGCAACGAAGGCGTTTATGGCCAATAATCCGGATTGGGGCAGAAGGAAAACCAAAAACCATGATAACAGAAACGGGGCAACTTTACGGCCTCTATTATTGCGCAAGGCATAAAAGACACCCGCTATGATGCTACCGAGGGCAAACCAGGCAATAAAATACCCCCCGAATGTGGTGGGCCTGATGAACTCTCTCGACATGTGCAGGTCGACGGGAAAAATCAAAAGTTTCAGGTAGGTTAAAAGCACTTTAGGAAAAACCGTGATTCTTAATAGGAACGGAAACTTCGTTAATGCCGGAGGCCTAAGAGTCATAAAGTTTAGAAAAAACAGCCTTAAAATAATGTACGATGCCGCCGTCGCAAAGAAAGGCAGGAGGATTTTAGCAAGAACCACGGGTTTCTTAAGTCTGTTTTTTGCAAAATAAAAAATATGGGAAAGAATGACTAAAGGAAAAAGCACGGATAATTCTTTAGTAAGCAACGCGCAAATAAATAAGATTAAGGAAAATCCGAAGAAGTTGTTTTTGTTTTTAGTCTTAGGGCCTAGGCTTTTAAGAAATAGAATAAAAGATGAAATTAAAAATAGGCCCATGAGCATTTCGGCCCTTCCGGAAATATAGGTAACGGCTTCTGTATGCAAAGGGCATACAGCGAAAAGTAAGGCAGCGGCCAAAGAAACGGCAAAATCTCCCAAAAGCCAATAGGCCAATAAAAGAACGAGAAACGAAACCAATCCTTGTAAGAGAATGTTTGTGATATGGTAACCCCGAGGCTCTAATTGCCAGAAATGATAATTGACCAGATAAGTCAAGGTCTGAAGGGGACGATAAAAATTGGAACCGGTGGACGAGCCGTAGTAAAGGTCGCTGGTAAAAATCTTTGCTAAAGAACCCCCGTCTTTAATTAAGGGGTTTGCGACGACTAAAGCTTCGTCATCCCAGATAAAGGGGCTGTTGAGGCTATTTGAATAGACTAAAAAGACACAACATATGATTAAGACAAAACCACTGATAAATAATTTTGTTCTGTTATATTTAGTCTGTGTCATCATAGATTGCACCAGTTATGACTCGACGGAAAAATCTGTGTAATCTTTTAGAAATCTGTGTAATCAACAGCCCGAAACGAATTTTGTGAAGGGCTGTATATATATAAAAGGAGGAGATTTGATTCTCCTCCTTTTATCAGCGTTATAAAACTCTCACCTTACAGAGGCGTAATCACGCCTCCTGTAGACGCTGTATAAGTGAAATTTCCCGTTGTGCCGACGGTCATAGGCTCAGCTACAAAATTGTAACCGCCTGTTGTCAAGGTGCATCTGTAGTTGTAACCCTGGACAGCCCTAAGCGTACCTGCTGCATCTGCGCAGTAGCTAGCAGCTGAACTGATAAAGCAAGCCAACTGAGTACATGAGGCACCAGCTGTCCCTACAGCCGACGGATACACGCCACTATTAGACGTGGCATATGTCTCTGCCGCAGTTGAGAGACTGCGCACTGTGGCTTTGGCTGCTGCTTCGTTAGCCGTTCTTCTTGCTGTCAACAGGTTCGGTATAGCAATGGCAGCTAACAAGGCGATAATGGCCACAACGATCATGATTTCTACGAGTGTAAAACCTCTATTTTTCATACTGATAAAGCCTCCTTCCTAAGGTCAGATTGACATGTCGCGCTCTTAACCACCTCTTTTCCGTCTTATTTATATATTATAACCTCTATTTTCCTAAAGAGGTATTTTAACAGCGCCTGTCCCCTTCGGGTAACTCTTTTTTTATAACACCTCCTTTCCGATTTGTCAAGCATAAAAACTGTTTTAACCCCTTTCCATTCTTTCAAATAGCCTTACCTTATAAGTATACCATATCTTAAGCATAATTCAAATACTTTTTGGATTTGGGATAAGGCTCGTAGTCCAATGCCAACGTTGCCGCTTTAATTACAGAGTAAATACCCGTAAACATCCTTTGCTTCGCCATTTTTATCAAATGACACATCGACCAAGCTTTTACCAACAGTATAACTATGCATTATATCATCGTCCTGTTTCATTAAAAAACCCGACTTAGAAGAAGTGCACAATAAGTCGCCTGTTTTAATAGCGCCCCCCTCATTACAAACTTTAAATCCTCTCAATACCTTACGGCCCTTTAAAGAAACATCGTTCTTCTGTTCCCTGTTATCTCCAATAGAGGCCACCTGTATTAAATTTTTACTTTCAGGGGCCCCGCTCAATGAATCAGTATTGCCTCTTCCGATGCCTTTAAAAGCAACAATTCCAACACAGTTCGTCTGTCTTTTAGAAGATGATTTGACAAGTTTACCATTTACAAGACAAACAGCATCCCCGATGCCTAAAACATCTGGGTTGTCTGACAAATAAGAATGATATTCTGTAAACGCCGCACTATAATAATAAAAGTTACCGGATGCACTCATTCTAATTCTCCTAGATAGATTATTGGACGTAAGCCCGCTAACTGCGAGTTTTGTATTCGGTACTGCTGTCCCGATACCTACCCTTCCCGTCGAAGTTATTGTCATGACTTCGTTATCATTTGGACTGAACTTGATGGCCCCAGTTCCAGAGACAGTTTTCAATTCCAAATCGACATCGACATCTGCTGATTGCACCTGTGCCCATCCCCCCGGGCCCGTGATGTTTAATTGATTAGCCACTCCAGCAAAGCCATCTACTTCTAATTTCCATTGAGGATTTTCCGTGCCGATGCCGACGTTGCCACCCGGTTTGATAGTCAATCTCGTAGTGTAAACGTTGTCAAATTCCTGAATGATAAAATTATTGAGTTCACCTGCGACTTTCCGATGTAAAATATCCCAGCTTTTATTACCCGCCGCTTCCTCTGAAGTTAGGGCAATACCTGAGAAATTCCATGCGTCGCCAGCGCCGTGCAGTTTTAACAGGGAGGCGGAATTATTGCTGTAAACAGATAATTTTTCTGGCGGAGCCGTCGTCCCGATGCCGACCCTATCTGCAACGTATAATTGGTTATAGCTCCCATAGGGACTAGGATAATAAGTGGTGATGGTTAGGGTTTCTTGAGCAAAAAGAAAAGCAGGAAAAACCACGAAGAAGATTAAGAAAAATAGTAAAAGCTTCATTTTCTGCATTTTAGCCTCCTTGTTTAGTGATCATTCCTTTTGCGAAAGAACCTTTGGAACCTTTGTGATTTTTATATCATACCTATAATTAGGCGTCAATAAAAATCTGCCAGAATATGGCTGTTAAATATTTTTTTCAATTGTAAGGGAACCATTTTATTCTTTAAATCGAGTTCGGATTTAACCTCCACCTTCATATAATTCCCAGTATAACCCTGCCAGTAATCCTTATTTTCTTTTGCCCGGCCTTCTATAAGGACTTCCATTTTTCTGTTGAGAAATCGCTTTTTAAAAATGAGGCTGCAATTCTGGGAGATTTCTTTAAGTTTAGAGACTCTTTTTTTTACGATAACCGGATTACAATTTTCCTTAAAATTACTTGCGGCGGTGGGCTCTCTTAAACTGTATGTAAAGATATGCACTCTTAAAGGCATAGTCTGCTTAATCAGGCTAAGGGTATTCTGAAAATTCTCTTCAGTTTCTGATGGAAATCCAACTATGATATCTGTAGTTATGGCGATTTCTGGTATGGCGGCTTTTATCCTGCGGATAAGTCTCAAATAATCTTCAAAAGTATCTCTGCGGTTCATTTTTTTTAATATTTCGTTATCGCCGCTCTGAAAAGGCACGTGCAGATGTCGGCATAATTTTCTAGAATGCGCAAGCTTATGTATTAATCCATCTGAAATATCGCCTGCCTCAATAGAGCTCAGTCTGATGCGTAACTGTTCGTCGATGTCTTCCAACTTATCGATTACATTGACAAGAGAAACCCTCTGCTTTAAATCCCTACCGTATGAGCCTAAACATATGCCAGTGAGGACTATCTCTCTGAAACCGTTTTGACTTAATCTGTTAGCCTCTTCAACAACATCCTTAAGCGGCCTGCTCCGCGAAGCACCTCTAACCAGGGGAACCTTGCAATAGGAGCAAAAGTTATCGCAACCATCCTGAATTTTTATGAAGGCGCGCGTGTGGCCCTTAAAAAAAGAAATGCCTTTGTACATTTGCCGGTTTGCCGGCACTTCTCTTTCGCTCAGCGCCCTTCGGCGAAGCGTCCTGAGCCTGCCGAAGGATTTGCCCATTTGCCGGTTTAAAATCTCCGTTATCCTTGTTTTATCTTTATTTTTGATAATCAGGCGCGCGCCGGCATCTTTGATCTTCTTTTCGTCTAATTCGGTAAGGCACCCCGTGACGATAATCCTTGCCTTCGGGTTCTGCCTTCTGGTTTTGCGGATGATGTTTAAGGAATCTGCATCCGCCTTGTGCGTGACCGTGCAGGTATTCACGACACAGACATCCGCAGCCTCTGTGTCCTCTAATTCCTTAAATCCTGCCTCCTCAAAACGCTCCCTCAAGTTCTGCGTATCATACTGATTCACCTTGCAGCCTAAAGTATAAAATTTAACGGTTTGCATCTTTTTTATGTCGATAATTTTATATAACTTGCAACAGCAACAGCTGCGGTCTCTACCCGTAACACCCGTTCGCCCAGAGATACAGGAATAAAACCGGCGGCCCTGGCTAACCGAACTTCCTCCTCGCTAAAGTCCCCCTCCGGCCCGATAACCACCAGCATATTTTTTGGCGGCTTGGCCCTCAAAGCATCTTTGAGCCGCACACGCCTGCCTCTTAACGTGGGTATTAATTTCAGGTCAAAATTCTTTGCTTCACAAATAAGCTCTCTAAAGTCCTTGACGGGGTCAATCACGGGCACGGTATTTCTCTTGGACTGCTCGCTTGCACTGCGGCCAATCTTGTTCCAGCGCTCATGCCGCGCAATGGCTTTTTGCCTGTCGAAGGCTACAACCGTGTGTTTTGTTTTACAAGGTATCATCCTATCTACGCCCAACTGCGTGAGTTTATCAATGATATCATCCATCCTGGAGTTTTTGGGGATAGCGCAGGCAAAGGTCAGCGAAAACGTCTTTTGCAACCTACCCCCCTTTTTCTCCTTGACTCTCAAAATGATGTGTCTTTCGGACAACTTCTCTATCTCGCCGATATATTCATGGCCTGTTTTGTCAAAGACAATGAGGCCGTCATTTTTTTGCAGGCGCAGAACATCCCTTATATGGTGCACCGTATCCTTATCAGAAAGCGTTATGCGGCCCTGAGAAACTTCCACTATTTCAGAAAAAAATCTTCGCATGAGTTCAAATGGCACTGATGATCAATCGTAAACCGAAAAAAAAGATAATAAAACCGCAGATTAAGCTAAAGACGCGCTCATAAACGGCCTTGCGGGACATTAATACCCTTGGAATAAATCCTGCAAGAATAACGAGGGCTATCAGGGGAGATAAAAATGTACCCAAGCCAAAACTGACGCCGTAGAGAAGGCTATGGGCCCAGGTTTTGGATGTCAGCCCAATGTAGGAAAGTACGGCTAAAAGAGGTGCACAAGGCAGGATCCCGACGACTAAACCCATCCCTATCAGGTTTTGTTTATCGCGGCCTGCGATGTTTTTATGGACGCGCTGCCAAAACTTGAATTCCGGTCTTTTCCCCAGCATCATGAGCACGCCTATCCATGCAATAAAAATGCCTCCCAGGATTAATAGATATTGAGCATATCTTCCTAAAATCCTCTGGAGGGTAAAGCTACCTAAAAAAAAGACTGCTTGGACCAACACGAGGTAAACAAAAATCCTGGCTAAGGAAAACAAAAGGTAGTCTTTAAGCCCCTTCGGGATATCTTTACAGGTACCCACGACATAAGACACAAGGATGGGGCCGCAAGTGGCCAGGCACGGTCCGGAACCGAATAACAGACCCGTCAGGAAAAGACTGAAGGTGATATTTAACATAAGAATTAAGATTCAAATGACAAAGCTCAAAATTCAAAATAAGCACAAAGCACAAAATTCAAAACGATGAATCTTCTGTTTTAACATTTGCCTCCCTGCCTTGCCTGCCTGCCGGCAAGGCAGGGATTCTTTTTGGATTTTGACATTTGAATTTATAAGTATTCTAATAATTGCTTTCCGAAAATACTTCGGCAGTGAATGTATAGATTTCAGTTGACTTATCCTTCCAGGCATCAGGCAAAAGGCCTGCCTTATGACTACAAAGGTTGGACAGGAATTCTTCTTTGGACCAACCGGTCTCTGCGGCGACCTGCGGCAGGAAGACGCCGCTGTTGGGGCCTTTTATAACCAGGACGCCGTGAGTGCCTAATTGTATTTCCTCTGCTGAAACTATCCTTTCCAAGGGGGTTAATACTGAAATCTCAATCTCGACCTCTCCAAGTTCCGATAGCGTAAGAGGAGAAAAACGCGGGTCATCCACAGCCGCCTGAACAGCCATGTCCCTGACGGTCAGATAAAGCGGCTGCCTTGCGACAAGATTACCGATGCAGCCCCGTAACCCTGCACGGTCATGAAGAGTCACAAAAGCTCCCATATTTTTCGACAACGCGGGGTCCTGAACCATGACTTCCAATTTCTTATTGGTTTTTAGGTATGTTTCAATAGAGCTTCTGGCGATCTCAATCAATCGTTTTCTCTGGTCTTTGTTTAGCAAGGCCTCTCCTCCTTTTTCCTGGTCTATAACACAGCTGACATAGCCGACGGTCCAGCGTCCTTTAACCTTTTCACCGGTAACAATAGCGGAATTTGTGTGTTTTAAAATGCTCAATTTTTGGTGGCCTAACTCTTTGGCCAAAATCATAGCAGAAACCACGCCAAACCCCCCGCAAAGCTGAAGCTTGCCTTCGCGTAACCCATAATATAAACCCTGGGCATCCATATTTTTTAAAAAAGATAGGGTCAGATTATCCACGGAATCTGCCTCATCGTAATCGTAGCCGTGATACATATCGGTGGATGCCACCACAAGAACATCCTGACGCTCGCCGATGGCTTCTTTAAGCAGATTTGCCAGATTCTGGCACGTGGAAAGAGTGCAATCGCCCATAACAATGGGAACGATTTTAAAATCAGAGAGCGCCTTTTGCAAAAAAGGCAATTGCACTTCTACGGAGTGTTCCTTCTCAAAGGCGCTGGGATCAAAAAATATCTCCTCAGTCTTATTAAGGAGTTTCTGTGCGAATGCTTCATCTACGGCCACATCCCCCAGAGGCGTGCGCAATGATCCTTGCGCATATACAGAGGCACCGCTAAAACCATAATGGTGGCTTGAGCCTAAAACAATGACGGTTTTATAGGGCTTGCCCCTCACCAACTTATAACCGTAAGCGGCAGTCTGGCCAGAATAACCATATCCGGCATGAGGAGAAATCAAAACGAATATGTCCCCTTCGATCAACTCAGGCGTTGCCGCAACTAGAAAACCGTCTATCATGCGGGACAACTCTTCGGCGTTAGCCGGATAAAAAGCACCAGCCACGTTTGGTTCTTTAATATCTTGCGCATGTAAATTCCAAGTACCAAGCACCAAATTCCAAATAAGCACCAATGCCCCAATGACCAATGACCGAAACATTAAAGTTTGAAATATTGGAAATTGGTGTTTGGGATTTGTTTGGGATTTGGGATTTTGGATTTGGGATTTGAACCGTGTTTTCATTTTACTGCCAGACTCCTTCAATCTTCTCTCCGCAGTATTTGCACTTTCCGTCCTGAATATTGTTTTTCAGGATAAAGTAGCCCTTACGTTCAATCAAAAGCTGTTTGCATTTGGGGCAATAGGTATTCTCAGCCGGATGCCCTGCCAGATTCCCTATATAGACGTATTTCAGGCCGCTATCCAACGCGATCTGGCGCGCCCTTTCTAAAGACTGCACAGGCGTAGGGTTTAAGCTTAACAATTTATACATCGGAAAAAAGCGGGAAAAATGCAGCGGCGTATCCGCACCCAGATTTTCTTTTATCCAGAGGCACATCTTGGCTATCGTTTCGGGATCATCGTTAAATCCAGGCAAGAGCAAATTGGTTATCTCCAGATGCACCCCTTCTTCTTTTAATATCCTCAACGTGTTAAGTACGGGCTCAAGGCTTGCTTCCGAAAGTTTCTGATAATAATCGTCGCTAAAGCCTTTTAAATCAATGTTAGCGGCATCCAGATACGGAATCAACTCCCGCAAGGGCGGCTCGTTGATATACCCGCAGGAGTGCATAATATTTTTGATCCCTTCTTTTTTAGCCAGCTTTGCCGTCTCCAGCATATATTCGTAAAATATGGTGGGCTCCGTATACGTGTAGGCAATGGTGAGAGAACCGGATTCCATAACCTTCTCTATTAAATCCCGGGGCTCAATATAACTATAATTGACCTCCTCGGGTTTTCTCTGGGAGATCTCCCAGTTTTGACAGAATTTGCATCTTAAATTACAGCCAGCCGTGGCAATGGAAAAAGCGGTAGTGGCAGGATAGAAATGAAACAAAGGCTTTTTTTCAATGGGGTCAATATGGGCGGAAACCAGTTTTCCGTAGGATAAGGCGTACAGAATGCCGTCGCGATTCTCTCTGACGCCGCAGAATCCCCGCCTGCCTGCGGGAATAATACAATGACGGGGACAGATATGACACTGAACAGTATTACCTTTCAGCTTCTCATAAAAAAGGCCTTCTTTAAGGGGCGCCTCGGCTGAAATCAACGGCCAATAGAAACAGGCCGTCAGGATTGCCGAAAATAAAACAACAGCCAAAGGCAATCTGAATATATTTTTCATAGAGGAGGCCACCAAATTTTTCCTTATCAAAAATCAAGGAAGTATGCACTTTCACTCGCTGCCTCGCTTGTTAATTCACCCGCTATTGCATATCGGTGAATTATCCCGAGGCCAACGGCCGAGGGGCTGCCTCGCCCGCGCTCGTTCAAGTGCCACCAAAATTTTCCTTGTTAATTCGCCCGTTATACCTTATCGGTCGACGAATTATCCCGAGCCCAAAGGGCGAGAGGCTGGAAAATTTTGGTGGAGCAGAGGAGGATCGAACTCCCGACCTTCGCGATGCGAACGCGACGCTCTCCCAGCTGAGCTACTGCCCCAAAAAATTCTTGCTGAGCAAGAATTTTTTGTACTTCCCCTACCTTAAGCTTTTATTTAAGGGGGAAGTACTGAAATTTTTTTATTCGAAAAATTTTGTCCTAAGCCCACCCTAATCTTTTATCTAGGGCGCAGGACTAAAAAATTCTTTCTCATCAAGAATATTTCCCTTTCGTCATATTAATTTACCATAGTTTCTGCAGGCGGGCAAATAAATTCTTGCGGATGCCAAGAGGGGCTTTGTAAAAAAATCAATGGGTAGATACGGCAGGCATTTGAATACGGGCGATCATGTTCATTTCGGGATTATCCACAGAAGAGGCCACGGAGGTATTGTGGCGCGAGGTGATGTTGACATCAACGAAGTTTCCAGTGCTCGCAGACCAGGTAAAGGTACACTCGGCAATCTGTCGAGATAGGGTCTCATTCAGCAGGCTTCCTGCCCAGTTGCAGCTCGGGCCTCGGCAGGGGTTATAATACTGAATCGTACTCGAGCCCTGTTGGTAGAGATAACCGATTTCACGGTCCGTGGGGTAAGTATCCTGAATTCCGTTTTGGTTTTCATCCACCCAGACCCTAATGCCGCGGTAGATGGAACCAGAAGGCAAAAGCAAGGTCACAGGAGGCTTATTGGTATCTCCTATGGCCCTTACCATCTCCTTCGTCATGTGTTCTAAGGAAATGGAGGTTTCATATTGAATCTTAATGCGGCGATCCGCATTCAGGACATGAAAATGGAAGAAGGTATCAATATTCGCAATCCCTAAGACAATGAATGAAATCAAGACAATAGCGATAATTAATTCTATAAGAGTGACTCCGGGAATTTTTTTATTTTCGGGCATCTAAGAGGTGGGCTCGCTCCAGCTAATAGTCAACTGGACGCGACGCAAATTCCCAACAGCCGAAATATTATAAACAGGAGTGTAGGTAATGCCATCCACATTTTGGGTGCCTGGGCAACCTATGCCGCTGCTTAAACAGTTACTTCCCCATTGGTCCTGACGGACATCCATCTGCAAAGGGTCTAAAAAAACCTTGGCTATTTGGCCGGCAGTGATTTGGTAGCGGCGGTGCTGCATCCATTTTTTTCCGCCCAGAAAAAGATTCCCTAACCCAACTAAAACCAAAGAAATGAGCACCGTAGAAACTAAGATTTCAATCAAGGTAAACCCCGCACATCGTCCTAAATTCCGCACAAGAGGGGTGCAGGATTTAAGACGAGGCTTTATGAAGTGCGGGGTAAAGGCCATTATACTTTTTTCACACATAGGCATTAAGGTTAAGGACAAGTGGCATTTTCAAGAGGATCTCCGCCAGGTTCATTATTGCGGAATCTCCAGGTTTTTGCAGGCCCATTAAATCTCGTTGCCTGAACGCAGGTTGAACCGCCTGAAGAGGTCACCAGATAATCCCATGTCCGGCCAGAACCCGCTAAAGTGGACAAAAGCACTTTCAGATTATCATTAATGGTGCCTGTGTTACTCTCGGTACCTCCGGCAGCAGGGAAGTAAGCGCTTGTTTTTATCTTGTAGATCCTTTGCGCAGCTATAATCAATCTCAAATTCGCGCGCGCCTCTTTGCCCAAAGCCTCTTCTCGGTAATTCCCGTATTGGATAAAGCCCAGTGTACCTAAAATACCGATGAGCATAACGGTAATCACCATTTCCAGCAAAGTAACGCCAGTTTTCTTCATCGGCTTTTTCTCCTGTCCTTACTGCCAATTGCCTGTTCCCGAGAAATTTCCGTTAACATCCAGCGTGATGGTATAAACATCTGCGGCAGGAACGCCTGGCTGTTTACCTACAGCACCTATACATCTAGTAGCCGTGCAGGTGCCTGTTCCAGCGGCGCAGGCGTAGAAAAAATAATGCGTGGCTGCACATGCGCCGTCAGGTACAGCTATGCCTAATCCTGCTAAATTACTATACGTGAGCATCTCTTCGTATCGCGAAATCTCTAACTGACGCAGCGTCCCCAGGATGCTTCTGGCTTCTGCTTTACGGCCCTTTTCCATCACGGAAGTAAACTGAACAAGCCCTAAACTCACTAGTATAGCCACGACCACAATGACTATAACTAGCTCTAACATTGTAAAGCCTTTTTTCTTCTTCTTTCTCTCCAAGATAATGCTGTCTTTTTTATATCCTTACTGCCAATTGCCTGTTCCGTTGAAATTTCCGTCAACACTCAACGTAATGGTATAGACATCTGCGGCAGGAACGCCTGGCTGTTTACCTACAACACCTATACATCTAGTAGCTGTGCAGGTGCCTGTTCCAGCGGCGCAGGCGTAGAAAAAATAATGTGTGGCTGCACATGCGCCGTCAGGTACACCCGTACTTAAGCCAGCCAAATTACTATAAGCTCCTGTTTCCTGATACCGCACAACCTCTAACTGACGTAACGTCCCCAAAATGCTTCTGGCCTCTGCTTTTCGGCCTTTTTCAATCATGCTTGTATACTGGACAAAACCAAGGGTAGCTAATATACCGACGACGATGATGACAATGATCAGTTCTAGTAACGTAAAACCTCTTTTCATCTTTTCCTCCTAATTTGCCCGCTATTACGGGTCAGCAAATTATCCGTCTGCTATAACTAGTCAGCGGATTAATTTCCCCGCTATAACCGCTCAGTAAATTATTCGCCAGCTATAACGGGTTAACGAATTAATTTGCCCGCTCTTACGGGTCAGCAAATTATCCCGAGCACCCATCTATGGCTTGTCAGGTGCGAGGGATAAACCTGCCCTTCGACTTTTCAATAACACCATTTTCGAAATAACAAAAAATTTACTCTACCTACCACCTCCTCTCTCTTGATTTAGAATATCACAAAAAACAATCAAGTCAAATAAATTATGCGTATGGAACCTAGCGTATCTGGACAAGCTGGAATATAGGTAAAAACATCCCCACCACCATCATGCCGATCACGACACCCATAAAAATAAGCATTATCGGCTCAAACATGACCGTAAACCGGGTCAAAAACGTATCCACGTATTCCTGATAAAAAGAATTCAATTTCTTAAACATACTGGATAATTCTCCGATTTCTTCTCCGATCGTCACCATTTGTACGGCCATAGGCTCGAAGAATCCGCTTCTGTCCAGCGGCTGGGACAAAGGTTTGCCTTCGCGCACATCGTCTTTGATTCTGCCGATGATCTCCCCCAGCGTCAGATTTCCGACGCTATGCTCCGTGATTTCCAAAGAATACAATATGGGCACGCCACTTTCAACGAGAGTGGCCATTTCAGAAGTGAAGCGCTCCACAATCAGCACACGAAAAAATTCTCCGAAGACCGGAAGATTGAACAAAATTTTCTCAAAGGCTCTTCGGCCCTGCTTTGTAGAAATATAATTTTTAAAAATGAAGAACCCGATAATCCCTAAGACAAAAATAGTGAGCAGGTATTTTCTCATAAAGCCGCTTACGGCTATAAGCACGGATGTCAAAAAGGGCATCTTTACATCGAAACCCTGAAATAAGACGGCAAAGGTAGGTATAATCTTAACGGTCAAGAACAAAAGTGCGCCTGTCCCGACCAGCATCAAGATGGTAGGGTAAATCAAAGCAGAAACAATCTTTTTCTTAAACGCCGCATTTCTCTCTAAGTAGCTGGCCAGGCGGCTCAAAACCATGGCTAAATTTCCGGAGGCCTCCCCGCTTTCCACAAGATTAACCCACAATTCAGAAAATATCAAACGGTGCTTTGATATAGCTTCATGAAAACTTAATCCTGCTTCCATATTTTTCTGTAACTCTTTGATAACCTCATAAAGCCTGCGGCTGGATACCTGTTGCGAAATAATATCCAGACTCTTCAAGATCGTTACGCCTGCGCCTAAAAGCGTGGCTAACTGCCTGCAGAAAAGAACCAGGTCTTCCCCTGAAATACGGAAGTGCTTTGGTTTAAACTTCGCCTTTGATATGACTTCCTGGTTGACCCCGGATTCTTTAAAGGCAGGTAGGATGCTGATGACCACCAGATCCCTAGACTGCAACCTAAGAATGGCTTCTTCCTGTGTGGCAGCCTCTTCGGCTCCGGTATCTTTCTTGCCGAGCTTATTCCTGGCAATGTAGAAAAATTTTGGCATTAATCAGCACCCAGCGTAACTGAAAGGGCCTCTTCAAGGGAGGTAACCCCCTGTTCGACCTTCTTTATGGCCGATTCATAAAGCGTCTCCATCCCGTGCGCCTTGGCGGCAGCCCTTGTTTTCTGAAAAGGCGCCTTCTGGTTAATCAAGTCCTGAATCTCCTGGTTGACTATCATAACCTCGGCGATACAGACCCGGCCGTTAAACCCCGTATTGTTGCACTTCGTACAGCCTTTCGGCCGGTAGATCAAATCTGCTTTTAACTTTACGCTGTCACGCTCTTCCTGGGCGGGCTCATAAGCCTCTTTGCATTCAGGGCAAAGTTTCCTTAAGAGACGCTGCCCCACTACGCACAGTAAAGATGGCGCCAGCATGTAAGGCTCAATGCCGATATCCATGAGGCGGTTCACGGCTGAAGGCGCATCATTAGTGTGCAGTGTGCTTAGCACGAGGTGTCCGGTTAAAGCAGAACGGATGCAAATCTCTGCCGTTTCTAAATCCCTTACCTCGCCGACTAACATGATATCCGGGTCCTGCCTTAAGAAACTGCGCAGTGCCGCAGCAAAGGTAAGCCCGATCTCAGGCTTGACCTGGACTTGATTAATGCCTTCTAATTTGTATTCGACCGGATCCTCGACAGTCACTATGTTTTTTGTGGGATTTTTTATTTCGTTTAATATGGCGTAAAGGGTCGTGGTTTTCCCGCTACCCGTAGGCCCGGTTAAGAATACCAGTCCGTAAGGAGCATTGATCGAGCGGCGCATGTCTTCCAGTTGTTTGGGGCCGAACCCTAAAACATTAATATCCAAAACTACGGCGCTCCTATCCAGTATTCTCATAACGACCTTCTCCCCATAGATGGTGGGTATGGTGGAAACTCTTATATCTATCGGTTTTTCGTTTATCCTGACTAAGAAGGCACCGTCTTGCGGAAGCCGCTTCTCCGCAATATCTAATTTTGACAAAATTTTGACGCGCGATATAATCGGCATGTGCAGGTGTTTGGCCGGAGGAGGAATCTCATAGAGCTTGCCGTCGACTCGATACCGAAGCGAAATCCTGTCTTTGAACGGCTCGATATGGATATCCGAAGCCCTTTCATCAATCGCCTGACGCACGATCAAATCTACCAATTTCACCACCGGAGCCTCTTCAGCGCGGGCAATTAATTTATCGAGTGAGAGCTCCTGGTCAGCGGTTTCCGCGTCACCCGATGGCGCTTCGACTTTGGAAAGGTCATAACTGGCCTCCACCGCCTCTTTCAGCATAGCGGACTTCCCATAAAAGGCCTCGACGGCTTTAGCGATATCGGATTTGGTGGCAATGACAGGATTGATTTCGCACCCCGTCAATTTTCTCAAATTATCAACCAGGATAAGGTCCAGGGGGTCGGACATCGCCACGGTAATAGACCTTAAGGTGCGCGATAAGGGAAGGACTGAATTCTTAAGGGCAAAATCCTCGGAGATGAGGCGTTCCAGCCCCTGATCCATGGCGGGTTTTAACATCCCCGTGCCCAAAGAAAAATAAGGAATATTAAGTTGCTTGCCCAGAACAGCAACGACCTGGTCCTCCCTGATAAACCCCAACCTGACCAAAACCTCTCCTAATCGGCCACCCTCGTGCCTTTGGGCGCTGATGGCTTTTTCTAACTGACCGGTATTGATCAGCCCCTCTTTAATGAGGAGTTCCCCTAATCTTAAATATCTGTCTTTCGGCATGGTTATTGATCAAAACGGTTCATGCTGGAATTGATAGCCACCTCTCGACTCAGTGCTGAAATCGTACTCTGCTCCCTGCCAGACAACTTTACTTGCTCCCTTTGAACAAGTTTTATTTCCGAATCTTTCATGATATGAGGCGTAATAAAAACAAGCAGTTCGCGTTGTTTATTCTTATCGCTATCGCCTCCCTTATGCCTGAATAAGGCCCCTATAAAGGGGAGATCCCCTAAAATGGGTAATTTTTCCGTAACCTGGCTGAATTCATCGCGCAGAAGCCCGCCGATAACAATCGTTTCCCCATCCTTAACCTTTACCAAAGACTTGGTGCTGCGCACTTCCGGATCCCTGAATCTGCTTGTCTGACCTCCGCTGGTTATCGTGCTTCCTTGCACGGCCTCTGAAACTTTAGGGTAAATAAACATGGTGATTTCGCCGGTCTCCAGATTGATCTGAGGCGTTACTCTTAAAATCACCCCGGTTTCTACTCTTTCTGCCTCGGCTGTGGATGAACCGGTGTTCCCTCCGGCAGAAGTAGTGGTAGTGGTTACGCCGATGGATTCATTCGTAGCAATGCGGATCTCCGCGGTTTCATTATTCAAGGTCAGGATCCGGGGCCGAGCCAAAAATTTGGTGTCGGTTTGGGTTCTTAAAAAATCCAGGGTCAGGGTTGTGCCTATAATAGTGAGAATTGACGGACCGAAATGAGACGCCCCCCACGCTGGAAAATCCCATCCGTCGCCCGGACCTCCGAAAGCACCCTCATTGGGATCAATAGTATAGCTATTTCCTGAGGTTCCTTTATTTCCCGAGAAAGGAAACGAAGTCATACGGGATCCGGGTACGGTCAACTGCGCTAATGTCGTAGGCCATTTCAATCCTAATTTATCCACGCTATTCTTACTGACATCTAACATCTCCACTTCCAAGAGGACCTGCGGAACAGGCACATCCAGGGAAGCAATGACCCCGGCAATAACCTGCAACCGTTGGGGTGTATCCGTAATAATAAGACTGTTGGTGCGATAATCTTCAATCATGGAGCCTGCGTCAGAAAGTAACTTTTTGATGACCGTCGAAATGCCGGCAGCCTCTTCCTGCTTCCATTTTCCTGCACCAGCATTTCCACCGCTATCTTGACTGACCAGAATATCGTGCATCTCCTGTTTTAAAGAAGAGGTGGAAACCGTCGCGTGCTTAAGATAAAATACGCGGGTTTGGGTTTCAATCTGTAATTTTCCCCATTCCTTAACGATAAATATATTGGAATCCCTGTAATATTCATAGGAAAGATTGTTGGCTTTAAACAGTTTATCCATAGCCTGTTCGATAGGGACCTTATCCAGATAGAGGGTTATCTTCCTGTCTTGCACGGCTTCAGAAGAGATAAAATTCATGCCGGACTGGATAGAAAATACTTTTAAGACATCCTTGAGGTTGGCGTCCTTGAAATCCATGGAGATTTCCGCAGGACTATCCGCCTCCAGCAAAGGGGCCTCTGGATAAGCATTCAGCTTAGGAAGGAACAGGTAAAAAATCACCATAAAAAAAGATACACCCAGCCTAAAGATTTTTTTCATTTTATCCTCCTGAAGGTATTTTGAAAGAAGTGTCGCCTCCTGCCGGAGCTGACAATTTATAATTTTGCTCATCGAAAGATACCGTTATCCCTTCTTTATCGATACTGATAATTCTTATCTCTTCTTGCGCCTGCTCAAGCTTTATGGTATCTCCAACTTTTACAACTTTATTATCAACGACGGCTTGAGGAAAAATCCCTCCCCAGACTACCCCTTGAATCTCCAAAGGCGGAAGGGGTCTTTTCTTTTTAGCGGATTTAGCTTCTGTGGCGTCTTGCGGGCCTTGCGTCCTTTTGCTGCTCCTGAACCGCTGAAAAGGATCCTTTAAGTGTCCTGACCGATATTCGACAACGGGCCTTTCGATACGCGCAGGAGGAGAAATGTTTTCATCTTTCTCTAATTCCTGAATCTCCTCATAAGTTGCGGAGGCAGCCAATGAATCTCTCCCGATTAAGCCTCCTACCGTCAAGACAAATATCATTAGAAAAATTCCCTCTCCTTTGAATCTTAAGCCTTTTATGCGGCCAAGTATGAGATTTTGTACCATAAGGTTATTTATATACAACTAAATTTAAGGTTAAAGCGGCCTTTAATCCATCAGAGCGTTCCTGTGTCCTTATATCAATAGAATCCACCATAAAAACGTCCTCATGGCTCTCCAGGCGGCTTAGAAAACGGCCCAGGTTATGATAACTTTCAGTCGCCAGTTCCAATTTATAAGGAATCTTAACGTATTCAGGATATTTTTCTTGATGGTTAGGCCTCATGGAGGTGATGCTAACGTCCGTTGCGCTGGCAATATCGCTTATGGTGTTTATAACATTGCTTACGTCTCTTCTCTCCAAGAGATTCTTATAGGCATCGATTTTTTTCTCGGTGCTGCTGATGCTTTCCAATATTTCATTTCTTTTCGATTCCAAATTCTTCTTTTCGATTAATAGATCCACCTCTCTGAGTTGCTTATTATAAATCTTGCCGGCAATAAAAAGAGATAAGGCGAAAAATAAAAGATTGAAAATTCTATTTTTATGCTTGGTCATGAATTCAAATGCATCCATAGGGCTATTCCTCAGTCGAATAACTTTTACAAGAAATGACAAACTGGGTATACGGATAGAGCTCATTCGCTAATTGTACATTCTCTAAGGAGATGAGGCTGACCTGTTTAAAGTATTTGACGAATTCCGTGCGTCTTTCCAGGTTCGAAAGAAAATCGTTTACGGTCTTGAATTCTTCATCGCTATCCCCCAGATCCACCCTGCCTCCCAGGATAAGCTCGGTTCCCGTTTCCTCTTTCTTGCCAAGAGAAAAATTAGTGAACCATAGGCCCCTGGGGAGATCCTGGGGCAGGATATTAAATATTTCCGTAAGATACACTTGCCCCTTAATAAGGTTTTCCAAGGACCCAAGCCTCCTTTTAGCCTGGACAGCGGCATCGGTTAATTCTTCTTGAGTGCCGCCTGCATTTACGCTGGAAACCGCCAATCTTCTGGAATGGATATCAACAAGGTCCTTACGTAAAGGTTGCATTTGATAAACGCCGTAACCGTAAGCGCCCACGCATAACAAGAGGCCCAGAAAAAGGACTCTATAATCCAGCCTTAAGTTCTCAAATAGGGAAAGCCTCTCCTTGAAAACAGCTTTTTCTTTTGCTAATTTTAACTTTTCTTTTGCTGCTAATAGATTGACCTTCAGCAACAGCCTTATCGTTTTAGATAAAGAACTGCTGTAGGCTTTTAAAAAACTTAAAGAGTAAGCCGGGGATTCCTTCGAGTATTTAGACGTATTAACAAATTGAACCAATAAACCCGTTTCCTTAATAAACGCTTCCAATTCCAGGCGATTATCAGGGTCGGAAATAAGAAATATTTTCTTGATATTTTTGGTGGGGTATTTACGGTTGTAGTAATCTAAAGAAACATGGATCTCCGTCTTAAGCTTTTCTAAAGCTTCCAACGGCCCTGTCTCTTTTAGCCTGCCTAAGCTTTCAGGTCCTCCTGCCAAAGAAATATCCCGGCTAAACAGCGGAAAACCATCTTCCAAAACCGTAAAATTAACCTCATCCTCCCCTGTCAGGTCAGCACCCAAAATCCCTATAGTTCCTCTATCGCTTAAGCCGCTAAGCTTCAAACATCTTATCATGCTAAAAGCCGAATATTCGATGGCATGAATCTTGATGTTCAACTGATTAAGAATAGAAACATATTTATCTAAAGTCTCTTTTTTTAACCCCATAAAAAGAACCAGATTTGTACGGCTGGACTTGTCAAATTTTAGCTGAAAATCCGTTACCAGTTCTTCGACTTTAAAGGGGATGTATTTTTTGGCTTCAAAATTTACGGCGCTTTCTATTTCTTCGCGCGGAATCATGGGTATCTCAAAGGTCCGAATAATCAAATCCCTTCCGGAAAGAGAGAGCGTGGCCTGTTTGGCTTCAATTTTGTTTCTTCGCAGCTCATCTTTAAAAAGAGCGACGAATTCAATGGTTTTAACTTCAGCGGGGACTTTTTCTTCCAATTCTCCCGCAGAGATTGTCGACTGATGAATCTGGGTGACATTTTTGAGATTGTGGCCTTGGCATTCCACAATCTTTATCAACTTAGGGCCAAAATATATTCCTAACGAACTCATTGCTTTTCTCCGGATTTTAAGTCTTTTGACAATCGCCTTCTGCTTTTCAACCAACTATCCACATCTTTACGGTCAAACCTCCACACCCCACCCACCTTAATACCAGAAATCTTTGACTGATGCAGCCAATTATAAATGGTCTGTTTCTTTAATCGTAAATAGTCGGCTAATTCATTAATATCGATCAATCTCGTCATCAGGCTTTACTCCTGTTTCTAACTAGATAAAGCAAAATTATTAAAAAACATGATAAACTATATTGAACTTAATTAGAACATAAGATTCTAGTATTGTCAAGTATTTTTTGCTATAAATTTACTTAGACTTACTTATATTTGAAAAATCAACCTACGGGTACCTCGGTCTAAAGCCTAAGGTTTGCTATGGTTATTCTTCGGCGAAGTGTCCTGAGCCTGCCGAAGGATTCTGGCTGAGAATGTATAAACCATAAAATTATACATACTACATGATATAATTTTATAATAGTTTTACTTAGATTATAATAGTTTTTTAAGGGAGGATTTTAAGAAATATTTAGGGGGTGTAAAGATAGTCTGAAATGACACTAATACAAACCTCGGCTCCGGCAGGAGGACTGCAAGGTTGTGTAACCTGGGTGCCACCTGCATCTTGGCAAACGGCACCTGGAGATGCCACATATACATCAATACTACGGATAGAGGAAGGAAAAGCAGCATCCGTAAGAGGCCTTCTATCGCAAGCCCCGGCTGCAGGCTTTGCCCAATTCCCGCTTCTTAGGTTTTCGTAACCCCAGTTTATGCCTGCCATACACGCATATTTGGCCTGGATGCGGTTGAGCTCATAGGTGGTCAGGCGGCCTTGACTAAGCATTATATTTAAGATAACATTACTCAAAATAACAGCTATCACTATAGTTGTAATCACGATAAGCAGCAATACGCCCTTTTTTTGCATTGGCTTATCAGTCATCTTTTCTTAAACTTATTTTGTATTCTCCCTCAACCTGCTGGACAATCACATGCCCTTCTCTGGCGAGCCACCCTAAACTCATAAGCACATTATCGCGCGGCTTATCTAACCCTTGCACAAGAAACGATATGCTGACTTCTCCGTGCTGATCCAAAAAATGCCATATATCGCCGGCTACGATCCCGATTTCTGTAATCATCTTTTATCCCTCCATGCGATTGTAAGATACTGACGTTTCCCTTTTTTACCTTTGTTTGTTGAAAATATTATAGCAACAAAAAGATAAGGGTCAATTAGTTTTTTTAATAAGCCGTCTGCGAATTAATCCCCCTCCACTTTTTGAAAATACACTTGAGATAAAATCCTCGGTATTACGACCCCTCACTTACCTCTTATTATAATTCCCGCATCGTGGGCATGTTGAAATAACATCCTCTTTCGTATTGACATAGGTGTAGGTGCAGATAGAGCAGAACCAGATAAATTTGGGATTAAGGCTTAAATCTTTATCCTTTTGCTTTTTACTAAATATCCAGAACGCTAACAGCAAAGCCAAAAAGACAAAATTAAATAAAGCGATGGCCAGAGAAAAATCTATGCTGATCATCTCACTCCTGCCTCGCCGAAAGGTCAATCTTGACGGTCTGCCAGTCGGTGGGAACAAAGCCTTTCTGCTGGATAAAAAGGTAGCGTCCGATATAACGCATACTCAAAAGATCAACCTCCAGATTACCCGAGGAAATCTTTCTTTTTATAAGTACTAAATCCCTCGGGCCGGCCGGCGCTATCTTGAAAATGAGTTCAACGTGGGCCACCTGCCTATCTCGGAAATAGAGTGGAAAACTGTAAGGCAGTATGGGATGGAATATGACTGTCTGATCTTTGCGGACTAAAGGCGGGGGCGTAAAAACCGTCTCTAAGAACATGGATGCCTTTCCCGGGGCTGTCATGCCAGGCTCCAGTGCGGGTTTAAAATAATAATCGAAACCATAAGGAATGCCCTTGCTGTTTTCTTTCAATAATATCTTGCCTGAATTTCTTTTGAAGATGGTTTTTAAACTACCGGAATCCTGCTCTTCGCCATTTAAGGTCAGGGTGCCAGGCTCTACCTGCGAAGAAAACAGCAGCTGCCCTAAAAAAGAAACAGCCGTATAATCTGCCACCGGGATTTTGTTGCCAAACGATAGGCTAAAAAGGCTAAACAGGGTGATATGACTTAGTAAAGATATGAATATGAATTCCTTAAAAATCAAAAAATCTACTCCTGGTTTGTGGCGATATTGATCTGGCTGACCCCTAAATCCCGCGCCATATCCCAGATCTCCACGACTCTGCCTAAAGAGGCGCGCCTGTCGGATTTAATCAAAATAGCCTGATCCCTTTTAGCGGCCTGTTTAAGAAACCCCTTGAGCTCAGCGCTCGTGATAACCTTACCGTTTAAATAAATAATGTTCTCGCCGGTAATTATGATTTCGACATTCTCAATTTTGACGACTTCACTAGTTACAGCCTTGGGTAAATTAATTCTTATGCCCGGCTGTATGATAAAGCTTGATGTCAGCATAAAAAATATCAACAGCTGAAAAATGATATCTATCAAAGGCGCGATATCAATTTGTTTGAGCCCGTGCTCTAATTCCATTCGTCCTTTAAAGCGCATCACTTGCTCCTTTCAGCCGCAAGAGTTCTCAGTTTGCAGTTAACAGTTAACAGCACGATGCTCTCCACTGTAACTTTTTTATTCAGTAAGAAAATTTACCAATTCGGTTGAGGCTTTTTCCATCTCCAGAATAAAATGATTGATGCGGCTAACCAGGTAATTATAGGCTACAAAAGTAGGTATGGCCACAATCAAACCGGCTACTGTCGTTAATAACGCCTCCCAAATCCCGCCGGCCAAATCTCCCGGAGAAACAGGATGAAAACTGCTGGCTTTCGCCTGGATGATTTGGAAAGACCTCACCATTCCCGTAACCGTTCCCAAGAGTCCTAAGAGCGGAGAAACATGCGCAATGGTTGCCAGCGTCGTAAGATTCTTTTCTATGCGGGGTATCTCATACAAAGAAGCATCTTCGATCCCCTCTATAATCTGAGGGCGCGGCCGGTCGTATTTAAGAATTCCCGCCTTCAAAATATTAGCTATGGGGCTCTTTGTGCCGTCGCAAATGCGTAAAGCCTCTTTAGTGTCATGGCGTTTCATCTTATCCAGAATCTTGTTCAAGAAATCCTGGGTGTCTATTTTTATTTTATACAAGTACCAGATCTTCTCCAGCACTATGGCCAGCGCAAAAATAGAACACAAGAGTATCGGCCACATCACCGGGCCGCCTGCTAAAAAAACCTGAAAAAAATTCATCCTGTAAAGATCCATCCTTATCCTCCTCTGTTAATCAGACAAAATCCAAATAATACCAATACTACCAAACAAATCCCACGGTTCGACTTCGTCCTTCGACAAGCTCAGGACTTCGCTCACCATTGGCACTGAGGCGAACCCGAAGTGCCAATTTCAAAATCCCAAATAGTTTTGGATTTGGGATTTTGCCTGTCTGCCACAGGCAGGGATTTATTTTGGATCTGGGATTTATCATGTTGTCTTATATGTTATTTTACGTGTACCTTTATCCAGTCTATCCTCTCTTGTGCATACTTGGCTTCTTCAGCGTCTATTGAAACTATTTTTTCATAGATACGCGCGGCCTCTTTAAAATTCTCTTTATCTTCATAGATCTGAGCTACTCTTAAAAGGGCCTTAATGGCGAGCAAGTCATTCTCTGGATAAAGGTAGGCGACTTTCAGGTATTCCTCTATAGCCTCATCCAGAGTTCCCTGTGCTTGCAACACTTCGGCTATTTTAAAATGGATATTCCCCATTTCTCTTACCGATACCACATCAAGGCTCTTGCGATAAAAATTTAAAGCTTGACTGAAATCTGCAGTTTTGTAGTAAAGCTGGGCCATCTTGGGATAAATCAAATGGGTCAGATTCGGATATTCTCTGCTAATCTCCTGATAAGCCTTGATGGCTGATTCCAGGTTTTCCTGTTTGACGTATATGTCTGCGATAGCGATAGCAGCCTGGCCATTAAGGTCGGTTTTGCCCAAATCCATGACTTTCCGAAAATTCTCTATTGCCTCCTCATGCCTGGATTCCTCTTCAAAACTTGTCCCTACGGCATAATAGGAATCCGCGACCAGCGGGCTTTTGGGAAAGTCTCTGATGAGGGTCGAAAAGTACCGGCGCGCCAACTCCAATTCGTTATGTTTGTAATAGTATTCTCCCAGCCACCACATGACTTCGGGGGTCAGGCTCGAATCAGGATATTTGGAACGCAAGATATTGAATCGGTTCACCGCCTCTTTTTCGTCTCCCATCTGGTCATAACAATCGGCTATTTCATATTCTGCCTTCTGGACCAAATCGGTATCCTGGCTATACAATCTGATGACATTCTTAAACACCTCAATCGCCTTGGCAAATTCACGCAGGTTATAGAAACAGGTGCCAAGAAGATAAAGGGCCTGGGGCTTAAGTGGACTATCCTTGAATTCCTGCTCAAAACTTTCAAAGAGGACACGGCTGGAATTATAATCCTGTCTTTGGAAATAGGCTAACCCAAGCGCGTACGTGGCGTCGTCTAAAAGTTTGGATTGGGGAAAATTTCTTTTGAGGGCCTGAAAGCTCATAATAGCCCCTTCATAGTTAGAGGCTTTAAGCAGCGTCAGGCCTAACTGGTATTGCACATAATCGCTATAGAAATTATCGGGGTAATCCTTTAATATGACGGAATAGGCTTCCTGGGCTTCGGTATAATCTCCGGAATCCTGATACGCATCACCTATTTGACAAAGCGCGCTGACTTTAACGATTTTATCGTCTGTTTCTTTGACGATTCTCTGAAACTCTTTGATGGCCTCCTTGAATTCCCCCTGCTTTAAATAGGTCCAGCTAAGGCTATAGTGTATTTTATCCATGATCTCCTGAGGAACGGTCCCGGGGCTAAACTTACTCAAGGCCTCTTTATATACGCTGATCGCCTCATGATATTCTGCAAGGTTATAAAGGGCGTCTGCTTTCCCCAGATAGGCCTGAATTAAAACAAGGGGATCGTCCGAACGGCTCAGCAGTTGCTCATAAATGCCTTTGGCTTCGTTGACGCGGTTCGTCTCAACCATGAGGATAGCCTCACCCAGCCGCAAGATCTCCTGGCTTCTTTTCTCAAGGTGTCCTTCTTTGATATCCAAAAATGCGCTTTCTGCCTCTTTGTATTTTTTCAATTTAAGATAAGACCATGCCATACCCATCTTCGAGAGCGCCTGCGCCTTGGGATCAAGGCTGCTCTTAAGAATCGAAGAATATTCTTCGATCGCTTCTTGAAAATTACCGAGGTAATAATCAGCTTCAGCCAAATAAAAATAGGGGTAAGGCGATTGCTCTGCGCTCTTGGGATAAAGATTCAAGTAAGACCTCACCTTTTTTTTGAGTCCCTCATAATCTTTTAAATTGTAAAGGCACTCGATGATCTTTAAAGGTGCATCTTGAAAAGAGGATTCTTGAAGGTACCTTTCTTCGATGATCTTGAAATAAGCGAGGGCCTCTTCAAATTTTCTTTCCTGGAAGTAACACCACGCCAATGAATAATAGGAAGCGCCTAAATAGGAAGAAGACGGGAATTCATCAATAATCTTTTTGTAAAAACTGGCCGCCTTATTGAAACTATTGCCCTTGAAGTGGACTTCGGCTATCCAGTAAAAAAGGGCATCTTTAAGGTTTTTAGCCTGGGGCTGGCCCAAAAGTTCTTCAAATTTGGAAAGCGCATCCAAGAATCTATTTTGGTAAAAAAAAGAACGCCCCATCAATAGATGAATTTCCGCTGTCTTTGAAGAACGCGGGTATTGAATGAGGAATCGCTCTAATAAGTTCTGACTGACATCATAGAAACCATCATCAAAGGCTTTCTTTGCAACGAAGAGTGCCTCTTCCTCTTTGGGATCCTGGGCATAAGCAAAGTACGGAGTTCGAAGTTCGTAGTTCGAAGCAAATACAAGCACAAAAAAAACAACAAGTAATCTGCCAATTTGAATTTTTTGGATTTGGCACCTCGGCTTCGTCCCTCGACTTCGCTCGGGACGACCCACAGCGAGTGAAACGAAACGAAGGGCCGCCTCGGTGTCAATGGCAAGCGCAGTCGAAGCATTGAATTTTGGATTTGTTTGGGATTTGGAAATTGGGATTTGTGATTTACCCATGTTTAAACTATATCATTTCTTCAGCGCCTCTTCAACACCTTTCTCAGGGCATCGGCCGTAAACGACGCCTTGCAGCGAAGCAACGCTTCGGGAGTCCCCGCTACCACCAATTCTCCGCCTCTATCTCCCCCCTCAGGCCCAAGATCGATAATATAATCAGCACATTTAATGACTTCTAAGTTATGTTCGATAACGACCACGGTGTTGCCTTTGTCGACTAACCTTTGGAGCACGCAAAGCAGCTTGTCTACATCGGCAAAATGCAATCCCGTTGTCGGCTCATCCAAAATGTACAGGGTCTTTCCCGTAGAGCGCTTGCTCAGCTCGCTAGATAACTTAATGCGCTGTGCCTCTCCGCCGGAAAGCGTTGTGGCGGCCTGCCCCAGCGTCATATACCCCAAGCCTACGTCATAAAGATAGCCCAGCGTGTTCTTTATCTTTGGCACATTGCCAAATAAGTCCAAGGCCTCCTCTACGGTCATCCTTAAGACATCCGCTATGGATTGGCCTTTGAATTTGACTTCCAGGGTGGATTCGTTGAACCTGTTCCCCTTGCAGATATCGCACTTCACATACACATCCGGAAGAAAATGCATCTCGATTTTCTTGATGCCATCCCCGGAGCACGCCTCGCAACGGCCCCCTTTTACGTTAAAAGAAAATCTGCCGGGTTTAAATCCGCGCACCTTGGCTTCGGGAAGCTTGCTGAATAAATCCCTGATAGGGCCAAACATTCCTGTGTAGGTTGCGGGATTCGAGCGGGGAGTCCTGCCTATGGGAGACTGATCCACGACAATCACTTTATCGATAAGCTCTATACCTGTAATCTTATCGTGAAGCCCCGGTTTATCTTTGGATTTGTAGTGTTTTTGCGCGAGGCTTCTGAACAGGATCTCATCGACCAGAGTGGACTTGCCCGAACCAGAAACTCCCGTCACGCAGATAAAAAGACCCAGAGGAAATTTCACTTCTATGTTTTTAAGATTGTGCTCTCTGGCTCCGGTAACCACAAGGAATTTCCTGTCTTGCCAGGGCCTTCTCTTCTTAGGGATCTCGATCTTTAATTCGCGCCTTAAATATTTCGCCGTCAGCGACTCCGGATGCCTTAATAATTCTTCCTTTGTGCCACAGAATACGACTTCCCCGCCGTGCCGGCCAGCTCCCGGCCCCAAATCCACGATATAGTCAGAGGAAAGAATTGTACTCTCGTCGTGCTCCACAACAATCAACGTGTTGCCCAGATCCCGTAACGCCTCCAATGTCGAAAGCAATTTATTGTTGTCCCTTTGGTGCAGGCCGATACTGGGCTCATCCAATACATACAACACTCCGACAAGGCCGGATCCAACCTGAGTGGCCAGGCGAATCCTCTGCGCCTCTCCGCCGGAAAGCGTCGAGCTTCTTCTGTCCAGCGTTAAATACTCCAACCCCACATCCACGCAAAACTGTAATTTCTGGACAATCTCTTTCAAGGCCTGATGCGCAATCGTTTTTTCTTTTTCGCTTAAATCCAGACCTTTAAAGAAGCCTCTGGCTTCTTTGATAGACATCTGGGCGATCTGCCAAATATTCTTGCCTTGAATCTTCACAGACAAGCTTTCCTTTTTAAGTCTGGCCCCCTGGCACAAGGAACAACTCAGGCTCGACATGAATTTGGATATCTCTTCTTTTAAATAATCGCTATCCGTTTCCCGGAATAACCTTTCCAGATGGGGAATCACGCCTTCGAAGGGCTTGCCGTTGACCTCTTCATCCGTCCCAAAAAGTACGGCCTTCTGCACTTCCTTTCTCAGGTTCTTAAACGGAGTGTCTAAATCAAAATGCATCTTGTAAGACAGCTCCCGGATGAGCCAGCGATAATAGAGGATGTAGCCCCTGCCTCCCCTCTTCCAGGGCTCAAGCGCTCCTTCCTGGATGGATTTGCTTCTGTCCGAAATAACTAAGTCAGGATCAAACTCTAGTTTTGTGCCAAGGCCGTGGCACTCCGGGCAGGC
The DNA here is from genome assembly GCA_043814315.1 of Candidatus Omnitrophota bacterium. Classification (GTDB taxonomy): domain Bacteria; phylum Omnitrophota; class Gorgyraeia; order Gygaellales; family Profunditerraquicolaceae; genus JBDRKE01. The sequence continues at coordinate 80,775 of JBDRKE010000010.1, read as the reverse complement.
GCCGTAGGGTGAATTAAAAGAAAAATTGCGCGGCTGGACTTGTGCATAGCTGATCCCGCATTTTGTGCAGGCGTACTGTTCGCTGAAGACTAAGTCGGTTGGCCGATTTGCCGGTTTGCCGGTTGGCCGGTTGGCCGATTGGCCGGTTTGCCGGTTCGATAGGGTAATTGGGTAACTGGCTAGCTGGCTAATAATAACCGTGCCTTTGCCTACTTTAAGTGCCGTCTCGATGGAATCCGTAAGTCTTTTCTTTACTTGCGGGCTTAGGACTAATCTATCTACGACCACCTCGATATGATGCATTTTATATTTTGCTAACTTTAAATCTAACGGCAATTCGTAAATCTTACCGTCAACGCGACAACGCAGGAACCCTGATTTTTGAATCCAACTGAAGATCTCTTTATATTCCCCTTTTCTTCCTGAGATAACAGGAGCTAGTATTTGCATCTCTGTCTGGGCCGGCATGGCCATGATTCTATCAACAATCTCTTGGGAACTTTGTCTGTTGATCGGCCGTTGACACCGATAACAATAAACCCTTCCGATGCGGGCAAAAAGCAATCTTAAATAATCGTAGATCTCGGTTTGGGTGGCTACCGTGGAACGCGGATTGCCGCCTGCTGTACGCTGTTCAATGGCAATGGTCGGCGATAATCCGCCGATATATTCGACATCGGGCTTCTGTAATTGTTCTAAAAACTGACGCGCGTAGCTGGAAAGGCTCTCCACGAATCGACGCTGGCCTTCCGCGTAGATGGTATCAAAGGCGAGGCTTGATTTACCCGAACCAGATAACCCTGTAACAACAATCAGTCTCTGGCGCGGTAGGATAAGATTTATATTTTTAAGGTTGTGCTCTTTAGCACCATGGATAACAATAGCGTCATGATTATGCATAGGAACGCTCGCTTTCAAAAAAGTTGTCTTTTGTTTAAAACGGGATGAATCGTTTGGATTTAAGAAGTACGTAGCTGACGGGGTCATAAATTCCCTGCTTTAAGAATAAATCATAGAAATTGAGATAATCCGACAAGGCTATCCCTAAAACCAGCAAGGCAAGGACCGCCGTGGCGTGCCTGGATACTCTTTTAAAAACAATCTCCTTTAACATAAGGACCGTAAATAATCTCATGGGGATATCCAATACCATCACATATCGTATATTCTTGGTAAAAAAATTAAAAAGCACAAGACTCATGATGGCCATAACCAGGAAATAGGCCTGGAGGTCTTGGCGCCTATCAGATACAAAGTAAGAAAATATAAAACCGACGGAACACAGCAGGACCCAGGGAGAAAACAGCATATAGTCAACGATATAACGAAACCACGGCCCCTGGCCAAAGGCTATCGGGTAGGGATTGGTTTTCGGCGAATGGAGGATAATCCTGATGGTCTGGAGGGTGTTCGTTAGCCCGCCCACGGATATATAAATAAGCCCAACGATCAAAAAAGGAAAAACCGAAACAGTCAAAAAATCCATGAGCCGAACTTCTTTTTTAAATAAAAGTTTGTTCAGCAAAAGGAAAATAACAAAGATTGGCGATAACAAAACGACTGTCTCCTTCATCAGGATGGCCAAGCTAAAAACCAGGATGAAAACAACAGACTTTAAGGAACTTCTTTCCTGGATAAGGCTCCAGAACAGCCAAAAGGAAAGGGCCACAAACAACTGGAGCGTACTTTCCAACATGGCGCGCCGTGCAAAGCCTAAGGCAAGCGGTGAAAAGGCAAGAAGGACCACATAGAATAAGCCTGTGTCTTTATCGAAATACTTACTGGAAAAATAATAACTGACGCATAAGAAGGCCAAAAATGAGAATAAAGACAGGTAGGCCAACCCGAGAAAAGAGTACCCGAAGGCCTTCAACCAAAAGACCGACAGTAGGATAAAACCTACCCGCAGCGGGTTCGGAAAGAAATTACTTTGATCCTGCGTATAAAGCTCAAATAATTTCTTGAATCCTCTTATGCCGTGATCCCCTATGAACGTAGCGTATTTCAAGTAACATCCTTCATCGGCCAGGATGACGAAGTTTATGTTCTTTAGACTCAGTTGGATGAGGGCGAAAGAAACAAGAAACAGGCCTAAAAAAACGAACACACGCTTGTCCGTAAAAAAGTTAGAGATCGATCTTTTTTCCATTTCTATCGAAAATTGAAAATTTCGCTACACTCATCTTTTGCAGGATGAATTTTACGGCCGTCCAGAGCACCCCGAAGCCATAGACAACGCTTCTTTTGAAAGAAATGGAGGATGACTCCTGGGTGTACCGGGAAGGCGCGGTGATTTCACCTATCCTGTAACCGGCGTACACCGCTTGAACAATAACCTGGTTGTCGAAAACAAAATCATCTGAATTCTCAAGGAGCGCCAGATTCATAAGCACCTCTTTTGAAAAAGCCCTGTAGCCGGTATGATACTCTGACAACTTCTGCCCCAGTAGGATATTCTCCAAAAGGGTAAGAATCCTATTAGCTATATATTTATATAAAGGCATTCCACCCTTAAGGGCCATTCCCCCAAGGATTCTTGACCCCAAAACGATATCAAACATGCCGGAACAGATCAAGCCTGCCATTGCCGTGATCAGTTTAGGCGGATATTGATAATCCGGATGGAGCATGATAACGATATCCGCTTTTTTCTTAAGGGCCTCTGTATAACAAGTCTTCTGATTGGCGCCGTAACCCTTATTTTTATCATGGACAAAAACCTCTAAATTTAAACGCCTGGTTACTGCAAGGGTCTTGTCCTTGCTATTGTCATCCACCACCAATATGTCATCAACGATATCCCTGGGGATTTCTCGAAAGGTCTGCTCTAAAGTCTTCTCCGCATTGTAGGCAGGCATGACCACCACAACCTTCTTACCTTCCAGCATGGCTTTTGTCCTTTTTGCAAAAAAAAAGGGGGTGAGATCTATTTTCTTTTTAGAAACGGAGTCAGAAGAATAGATCTGACCCCCCCTCTTTTTTCTCTCTTACTATCTTTTTTTCTTCTTTTTTCCGCCTCTTTTCATCTTGGCGCAGGAGACATCCCCTTTTTTATCAAGAAAATAAAGGTATCCCTCTTTTCTCTTGATGCCGCATTTTGCGACTTTTTTCGGGTTACCGCCTTTTTTCTTGCCTCTAGCCATCTTGGCGCAAGAAACATCTCCTTTTTTGTCGATGTAATAGAGATAACCTTTCTCCCTTTTGATGCCCAACTTCACTACTTTTTCTGCCATATTCGAATTCACCTCCTCTCATTTATTAATTTTATTATTAAAGTTACATAAGGTACCATGAGGTTCCCTGCCTGCCGGCAGGCAGGCATAATGTTACGTAAGGTTACCAAAGGCGTAACTTTATGGAACATTATGTAACCTTAGGCAACCTTATGAAACCTTATTTTGATTTCAAGTACCAATTTTAACTGGCTCTAATATCTGTTTTAACATGGCCACCGCGGATAGCACCGCCAGGTAACTCGTCTTAGGATTATCAGGGTGCAAAATATTCTGCGTGCGCGTCATAATTGTGGCTGCCGAGGACTCTATGTGGATCTCGTGTATATTTTTCTTTGTCGCAGGCGATGCAATGATTTTGACCGTCGTCCTGTCTTGACCGACACCGGCGATGCTCAGGAGTCCTGCCACATTGATATTCTGCGGAAACAACCGAATCGCCTCTCTTGCGGAACCACAGAATATGACCGTATCCTTTTTTATCTTATCCAGATCTATTTTCTTCCTGTTGATGATATCTACCCCCCTGAAAGATGCGGGATTCTTGTACGTCGTCAGGCAAACCTTTTTTAACCTTGCACACCCTGCCGCTTTTAAAGCGTCTATACCCGAAACAGCGCCGCTGGGAATGTAGACTCGGCCGCCCCGCCTCTTGGCTAAAGCGGCCAGCGTCTTTATATGACCGGCGACTCCGCCAACACTCATGATCATGACACCCTTGCCTCGCGCCAATACTTTCTGCGCTATGCCGAAGGAAGCCCGGGCAGAGCTGGCCTCAATCACCAAATCAGATTTACAAATCAATTGTTTAAGGCTATGCACATGGAGCCTGCGCGTCTCAAAGACCGACTTCGAAAGCACTGCAGACCTTTCTTTATCGATGTCATAAAGCGACGTTAATTTCGCTTCCTTCTGAAAATCCTTAATGACTGTTTTGGCTAATGAGCTTCCGATAGCGCCGCAGCCGACAATGCCAATTTTTAATAACTTAGCCATACCTTTACAATTCAAATGTCAAAATTCAAAATAGGTCATTACTTACCTTAATATTCATCGATATTTGACAGACACGATTATATTATCAATAAGTCTGATCTTGCCTATCCGCACCGCCAGGGCAATCAGGGCCTTCCCCTTTATTTTATTCAAAGGCTTATGATTTTGTAAATCCATGACGGAAATATAATCAATTTTCGCGCTTTTTTTCTTTTGAATAAGCTCCCGCATGAAACTGATGATCTTGGATGCGCTCGTTTCTCCCATGGCCACAGAGCGCCTGGCCAGATTTAAGGCATGATAAAGAACTGCCGCGTCTCTTCTTTCCTCTTCATTAAGATACTTATTCCTTGAACTCATCGCCAGGCCGTCTGGCTCCCGCACGATAGGCATGACTTTTATTTGAACAGGGAAGTTGAGATCCTCTACCATCTTTTTGATAATGACAGCCTGTTGAGCGTCCTTTTGGCCAAAATAAGCGTTATCAGGATAAACGATATGGAAAAGTTTCGCGACTACCGTCGTAACGCCTCTGAAATGACCGGGCCGAAAGCGCCCGCATAACACCTCGCTTAGGCCCTTTACATCAACAGTGGTTCTCAAAGGTTGCGGATACATATCTTTGACATCAGGATAAAATAAAATATCCACTCCTTCCTTCCTGCAAACCTCGGCATCCTGCTTGAGATCCCGCGGATATTTATTGTAGTCTTCGCGGGGCAAGAACTGGATAGGATTAACAAATATACTGACTACCGTAAAATCATTTTCTCTATGGCAACGCCTGATTAAGCTCAGATGCCCAAGATGCAAGGCGCCCATAGTCGGCACAAATCCGATGGAATCCCCTTTAAGCCTCACTTTTTGGGCGAAGCGGACCATTTCTTTTATGTTACGGACAATTCTCATACAACTTCTGATAGGGGCTTTAAAACAAATTTACGCTCAAACATCCTCGGATGAGGAATTTTAAGATTCCTGCTGTTTATAACCTTATCCTGGTAAAGCAATATATCTAAGTCTATCGTCCTGGAGCCGAAACGCAACGTGCGCTTACGACCCAGCTCTTTTTCTATTTGTTTAAGTTTCTTAAGGAGATGAAACGGGCTGATATCTGTTTTGATCTTAAGGCAAGCATTCAGGAATTTTCTCTGGCTGGTGGGGCCGTTAAGTGGCGCCGTTTCCATGAGGCGGGATAATTTGATAACCTTCGTTTCTTCCAAGGCGTTGATCTTTTTAACGGCCATCCTAATATTCTTTTTTCTATTGCCTAAGTTCGAACCTATTCCCAAATAACAGATGGCCATCATAGAATTTTTTTTAAGCGCCGTATGGCTTCTTCTATCCTCTCTTCAGGCACGGTCAGGGCCATGCGGATAAAACCGCCTCCGTATCTGCCGAATCCTACACCGGGGGTGACAACAATATCGGCCTTTTTCAGCAGGACTTGAGCAAATGTTATGGAATCGGTCTTACGCGGAACTTTCATCCAGACGTAAAAAGTGGCCTTGGGAGAATCTGCCGGCCAACCCAGGGAATGTAAACTTTTTATGAGAATATCCCTGCGCTGCTGATACAACTGACACATATCCTTGATATGCGCCTGGGGCCCTTCCAGGGCAGCCACGCCGGCTAATTGAATCGCAGAAAATATCCCTGAATCCATGTTGGATTTGACCTTGGCCAGGGCAGCTATCGCTTTTTCATTACCGCACGCCCAGCCGATACGCCAACCGGTCATGTTAAAAGTCTTGGACAGGGAATGAAATTCTACAACGGCTTCCTTGGCCCCTTCGACCTCCAGGGCGCTAGAGGGCCTATAGCCGTCATAAGCCATCTCCGAATAGGCTAAGTCTGATAAAATCCCTATTTTATTTTTGAGAGCAAATGCTACAGTTGCGCTAAAAAAATCCTTTTCTGCGGTCGCAGAAGTAGGGTTATTAGGATAATTGATATATATGAGCTTGGCTTTTTTTCGGATAGAAGAGGGTATATTTTTCAGGTCCGGTAAAAACGAATTCTGCTCAAGAAGCGGTAAAGAAAAGGGCCTGCCTCCGGCAAGAATCGTTCCGCCTTTATAAGGAGGATAACAGGGATCAGGTACCAAAGAATAATCCCCTTTATTCAGGAATGCCAACGGAAAGTGAGCCAGCCCCTCCTTGGAACCAATCAATGGCAGGATTTCTGTATCAGGATTAAGATCCACGTTGAATCTTTTTTTGTACCAACGCTGAATAGCTTGTCGTAAAGCCGGCATCCCCTGGTCCAAAGCATATCGGTGACAAACAGGATCCTGTGCGGCCTGACACAAAGCCTGAATAATGTGTTTTGGCGTCGGCGTATCAGGATCCCCCACGCCTAAGTCAATGATGTCCCTGCCTTCGGCCCGGGCCTTTCTTTTCGCCTTATCGATTTCCGCGAAAAGATACGGAGGCAGACTTTGAATCTTCTGTGACAGTTCAAACATATTCTATCCTATAAGTTGTACGTAAAGCTCAAAGCGTAAAGTTAGAACTTAAAGCGTTTTAGTTTTGCGTTTTTCACTTTGCACTTTACGCTATCTTAACACATCCTGCATCGAATACAAACCGGCAGGTTTACCAACAATCCATTTCGCTGCCTTTAAAGCACCCAGGGCGAACAAATCGCGTGAGTGCGCCTGATGTTTTATTTCGATGCGCTCAGAGTTACCGCAGAATATGACCGTATGGTCACCGATAATATCCCCCAGCCGGATGGCATGGATAGGAATTTCTTTTTTAGCGGTATCCGCTAAAATCTGCCCCAGCTTCTTGGCCGTTCCTGAAGGAGCGTCTTTTTTCGCCTTATGGTGGGCCTCTATGATCTCCACGCTGTAATCCAAACCTAATCTCTTAGCTATTTCAGGCAAAAGGGCAAACAAAACGTTTACACCGACAGCCATATTCGGTGAGAATACCACGGGGACAACTTTAGATACCTCTTCTATTTCTTTTAATTGAGCTTCGTTTAATCCGGTTGTGCCCAGGACAACGGGTTTCTTGTATTTTGCCACATACCCTAGATGAATCTCGCTTGCCTCGGGAGTAGTAAAATCTATAAAACAATCAATAAGGAATAGGCCGTCGGGACTGGAGGATATCTTAAGCTTACCCATATCCCGGCCAATCATGGGCGTACCTTTTTTCTCAAGGGCAAGGGTCAACTCAAAATCCCTATCCACAGAGGCCAACTCAAATATACGCCTCCCCATTCTTCCGCAAACACCGGCTACACCTAGCTTAATCATATCAAGCACCTCGCTTTAACGTAAAACTCAAAGCGCAAAGCGTAAAGTTAAAGTTGTAAGCTCAAAACGTTTTTCCCGCTAAGCTATTTTCTGAAAAGCGGGATCCCGCAATAAATTTAATAGCCGAACGGGAAGTTTTCCGCTTTAGTTTTACGCTTTTCGCTTTGCGTTTTACGCTTCTCACAGTAATCCATAATCTTTCAGCGCTGCCTTCAGTTTCTCCAGATTCTCCTCGGACATGGGGCACATGGGAAGCCTCAAATCCGGTTCACACATCCCTAATAGCCCCATAGCCGTTTTAACGGGTATAGGATTTGTTTCTAAAAACATGGCTTTAATCAAGGGTAATAATTTGAAATGGATCTCCTGGGCTCTTTTAACATTACCTTTCTCAAACTCAAGAACCAGCCCAGCGACATCTTTGGGTACAATATTGGCAACGACGGAAATAACACCTGTGCCTGCAATGCTTAATACGGGCAGAGTCAGGCTGTCATCTCCTGAGATAAGATCAAAATTCTCTTTACACAACCATTTTATGCGCGACATCTGATCCAGGCTTCCTGAAGCCTCTTTGACGCCAACAATATTTTTGCAATCACGGGTGAGCCTGGCTATTGTCTCGGGCTCTATGTTAACCCCGGTTCTTGAAGCGATATTATAAAGCAGGATCGGGATAGAAACCGAATCCGCAACAGCTTTAAAGTGTTCATAAAGGCCTTTCTGTGTGGGGCGGTTGTAATAAGGAGACACCTGCAAAGACGCATCCGCGCCTGCTTTGGCGGCATGACGCGTCAGCATAACCGCCTCTTCCGTGGAATTGGAACCTGTGCCGGCAATGACCGGGACCCTGCGACTTACCTGATCAATGGTAGCCTCAATAACATGGTCGTGTTCCTCAAAAGACAAAGTGGCGGATTCTCCGGTTGTGCCGCAAGGCACAATCCCCGCTGTGCCGCTCTTAATATGAAAGTCAATTAGGTCCCTGAGTTTCTTTTCGTCTACTTTCCCGTTCTTAAACGGTGTCACGATGGCGACCATCGAGCCTTTAAACATAATACGCTCCTTTGCAAATAACCTTCGTTTTTCCTTCTAACCAAACATTCTTTAATTTATGGCCTGTTCTCTCAAAATAGACTTTTAATATCTCCTTGCCCTGGGTATGCACTCTTATTTGTTTGGCGTTTCGCGCGTAGCGCATAACGTATGCTAAAGCCGAGGCAACCGCTCCTGTGCCGCAGGCCAGAGTTTCATCCTCAACACCCCTCTCATATGTTCTCAATCCGAGAGTATGATCATTTAAGGCTTCCACAAAATCCACATTGGCCCCTGCGGGCGAGAACGCCTTATGGAAACGCACCTGCCTGCCCAAACTTACAACTTCTATTTTATCCAACCCCTCCACAAATATCACGGCATGAGGAACCCCCGTGTTGACAAAATTAACGTGCAGCATTTTCTTGTTTATCCTGATGGGTACGTTTAATTTTATAGCGGCGGGGTCAGTCAGCTTTATTCTTATTAATGCGCCATTGACTTGGGCTTTAATGATGCCGGCTTTTGTTTGGATTTTATACTCTAAACCATGAACTTTGCCTGCCTGCCGGGCAGGCAGGAACTTTGAACTCAACCACAGGGCGACGCACCTTGCCCCATTCCCGCACATCTCGGCTTCTGAACCATCGGCGTTAAACACGCGCATCCTGATATCCGCTGCCTTTGTTTTCTCAAGAATAAGCAACCCGTCAGCGCCTATACCATACTTCCTATTGCATATCTGATTAGCTATAGCGGATAGCGGATAGCGGATAGCGGATAGTTGTTTTTTCTCAGCAACAACGAAATCATTCCCGGAAGCGACCATCTTGGTAAACTCTATTTTTTTCATACTGTATCCTTAAACAGAAAAGACGGGATGACTTCGTTACAAACCAAATCTTTTTCGTTCTCTCTTTTTCTTATGACAAAGGACTTATTCTTTAAGACCATGATTTCCTGCGGCCTCTTTCGCGAATTATAATTAGAGGCCATGCTAAAACCGTAAGCGCCCGCACTCATGACTGCCAGATACTGGCCTTCTTTGACTTGAGGCAATGGCCTTTCTTTGGCAAAGAAATCGCCACTTTCGCATATCGGGCCCACTATATCGACTTTCTGCGTATTGCGTATTGCGTATTGCGTATTGCGTAAGGGCAGAATCTGATGATAGGCGTTATACAAAGCAGGCCGGATCAAGTCATTCATTCCCGCATCGACAATGACAAATTTCTTTCTAGGGCTCGATTTAAGATACAACACTTTTGTAACCAGGATACCGGCATTGCCGACAATGAATCTGCCTGGCTCTAAGATAATCTTTAAACCTGTCCTTTTAAGCAAAGGCAAGACCTTACCGGCAAAGTGGACGGCTGTTTGCGGAGTTTCGTGATTATAGACAATACCCAGGCCGCCCCCGATATTAAGATACTCAAGGCCTATTCCTTTCTTCCTCAGTTTTTCAATAAACGCTGCCATTTTGGTCATAGCGGCAACATAAGGAGCACTTTCTGTTATCTGAGAGCCGATGTGGATATGCAAACCGGATATTTTCACATGCGAGAGGGCTTGGCGCACCATTAAAATCTGATAGGCGCTTCTGAAATCTATGCCGAATTTATTGGTCAATTTTCCCGTGGTAATATACCTGTGGGTTTTTGGCTCAACATCCGGGTTGATGCGTATGGCCAGGCGCGTAATCCGTTTGAGTCTTCTGGCTATACGGTTGATATTTTCCAATTCCGCTGTGCTTTCTACATTAAAGAAAAGGATCCTTCGGCGGATAGCCTCTTCTATCTCGCGCTCGGTTTTCCCGACGGAAGCATAGACGATTCTTTCGGGCGGGCAACCCACGCGAAGCGCCCTGTAAAGCTCACCCCCCGAAACGATATCCAGGCCCGCCCCCTTATCCACCAGGGCTTTCAGGATAGCCAGATTGGAATTGGATTTTGCGGAGAAACAGATCAGGGGATTTATGCTCTTAAAAGCATGTTGCAGTTTAAGGAAATGGTCTATCAAAGTACGGTAACTGTAGACGTAAAGAGGCGTGCCGAATTTCCTGGCTAAATCCTCGACTTTAACCTGTTCGCAATAAAGCTGATTGTTTTTATATTTAAAGTCGTGCATGGAATCTTACCAAACTATTTGACGGTTACATGCACCTGCCAAGCTGCTCGCTCAGGTCGCTTTTCCTTCGCTTCGCTCAGGACGCAAGAGTTCTTTCGCATTTTCGGCGTCTGCGGAACTCGCTCCTCGCGCTCTCGCTCGTCGCTCAGACACCCACAGCCGTCCCGAGATTGCCAACGCTTCGCGTTGACCTCGAGATTCCCTCAAATGCTCAAGCTCCTCTTGCTAAAAGCTCCATTCGCTCGCACCTCGCCAGGTGCATTTTTATACTCATCAGTCCAAGCCACCCGCTACTTATTTCCTCTTAATTGACTTTTTCGACCTGACAGAAACTAACGGATCGAATAATTTTATTATTTCTTTTTTAACAATTTTATTCGAAAACTTGTTCAATAAACTTTCCGGCATGTCTTTGATCTGGATTCCATGATCCAGAGAATATTTCACTAATTTGCCGATAGCCGTATGCGCCTCTTTAAAGGGAATCTTTCTATCGACAAGATAATACACTAAATCAGTGGCATATAAAGACTCATCCTTTAAGTGTTCTTTTATTTTCTTCTCATTGAATTTAAGCGTCTCGATGAGCCCGGTTAATACTTTTAATTCCCTGGAAACGATTTCAAATGAATCAAACAAAGGTTCCTTATCCAATTGCATATCTCTGTTATAAGTCAGCGGTAACCCCTTCATCATCGTTAGAACACTTACCAGATTACCATAAAGCCTTCCTGCATAGCCTCTCACCAACTCCAGCACATCAGGATTTTTCTTCTGTGGCATCAGAGAACTGCCTGTGCAAAAAGCCTCGTCAATCTCCACGAAGTCAAATTCCTTGGTGGACCAAATAATCAAATCTTCAGCCAACCTTGATAAATGCATGGCTAGGATAGACAAGGCGCTGATGATTTCCAAGACAAAATCTCTATTGCTTACGGCATCCAATGAATTGGCCGTAGCGAACTTAGCGTATTTTAAAGCGGCAATAGGTGTACCGGCAAGGGCACCGGCTCCTAATGTCGCTTTCTCATTCTTTTGGATGAGCTCCAGTCTTTTTTTGTCCCGGTTAAGCATCAACGCGTAAGCATTCAGATAGTCCTTCAGGTAAACCGGCTGAGCATGCTGCAAATGGGTAAACCCGGGGAGAATAAGCTGAGCTTGCTTCTTCACCTGAGTTCCTAAAGCGCTGCTAAAACCATCGATCTCCTGTATTAGCTTTTTAAGGTTATCCTTGCAATACATTTTCGTGGAAAAGACGACCTGATCATTTCTTGAGCGTGCTGTGTGTAATTTCAACGCCAGTTTCCCGATTCTCCTATGCAATTGGTTCTGAATGAAAGTATGGACATCCTCTTGATAATCCGCAAGCCTAGAGTCGAACTTGATGGACTTAAGCCCCTGGGAAATCTTTGCAGCCTCCACAGCTGAAATGATTCCCGCGCTTTTCAGGATACCTACGTGCGCCAGAGACCCTGCAATATCATAATGTAACAGTTTGTAATCAAACGAAATGGATTTTGTAAACTCTTCCGTCAGGGGATGAGCCTTTTTACTGAATCTACCTCCCCATAATTTCTTCGCCATTTTACTCCTCTTTAGTTTTGGATTTTGAATTTTGGATTTATCTTTTATACGGCATCCCCCACAACTTAATAAATCCCTCTGCTAATTTCTGGTCGAATTTATCCGCTTTCCCGTAGGTGCTTAATTCCTTTTTGTAAAGGGAGTGTTTGGATTTTCTTGCCGCAGCCACGCAATTTCCCTTAAACAATTTTAGTTTTATGGAACCTGTCACGTGTTTTTGCGTCGCATCCACAAATTTATCCAGGGCTTCCTTAAGGGGTGAATGCCAGAGCCCGTAGTAGACCAACTCCGCATATTTAAGCGAAACTATCTCCTTGAAGTGCGCGAGCTCTCTGTCCAGGACCAGGCTCTCTAATTCCTTATGCGCCGCATAAAGGATGGTGGCCCCGGGCGCTTCATAAATCTCTCTGGATTTGATTCCCACCAACCTGTTCTCCACAAGGTCGGTTCTTCCCACGCCGTGGGAACCTCCTAACTCATTAAGATGGTTGATCAAATTTTTTAATCTATAGGTTTTGCCATCCACCTTTTTGGGCACACCCTTTTCAAAATAAATCTCGATATATTTCGGGTAAGTCGACTGGGAAGTCGGGCTCTTCGTGATAAGATAGGCATCCTCCGGAGGCTCCTGCTCTAAATTCTCCAAGATACCCGCTTCAATGCTGATACCCCAGATATTTCTGTCAATGCTATAGGGTTTCTTCTTAGTGACATCTATGGGAATATTATACATGTGGGCGTACTCTATCTCCTCTTCTCTGGATTTAAACTCCCACTCCCGTACAGGCGCGATGACCTCCAGTTTGGGATCCAGAATCCCTGCCGTAACCTCAAACCGCACCTGATCATTCCCCTTTCCGGTGCATCCGTGGGCCACGGCATCCGCTTTTTCCTTATGGGCTATCTGAACCAGGTATTTGGCAATCAAAGGCCTGCCCAAGGCTGTGGCCAATAAATATTTTCCTTCATAGACCGCATGGGCCTTAAGGGCCGGCAGAATAAAATCTTCCACGAATTCATCCTGAAGATCTTTAATATAGACTTTTGAAGCACCGGCAGCCAAGGCTCTCGCCTCGATCTCCTCAAAATCTTCTCCCTGGCTTAACCCCTGACCCAAATCAGCCACAAAACAAATAACCTCAAGTCCTTGCTCCTTAAGCCACCGTATGGCACAGGATGTGTCTAAACCCCCCGAATAGGCTAAGATAACTTTTTTCATCATGGGCATCCTGCTCCCGCATCGGGTTCTCCGTCAGCATCATTTATTGTAAGATACCAGCTCCTTCCATTGTCTCCATTTCTGGTGGCCCTGTTGCATCCGCTTGACCAAACCCGAAAATTCCAGGCCCGGGTAGCAGCCGTCGGAAGGTTCACTTTCAAATTATTATTAATATCACCTAGATTTGAGCTGCTGCCGCCTGATGGATAATAAACGTTATTATTATCCATCTTATAGCTCATTTGAGCGGATCGCAACAGCTTCAAATCCGCTTTGGCCTGTTTGTCCAACGTAGCTTCTTTTATGTTATTATAATAGGTCAAAGATAAAGCGGCTATGATACTGACGATGACTACGGCAATAATCACCTCGAGCAAGGAATATCCTTTTTTGTTTGGCATGACATCCCTCCCTGGTAAAATATTTCTCCTCTATTTCAATAACATGATGAGAATCGCTTTCTGTACATGCATTCTGTTTTCCGCCTGGTCAAATACGATGGAATTCGCTCCCTCCAGAACTTCATCCGTAATCTCATCGCCTCTGTGAGCCGGCAGGCAATGCATAATCAAGGCAGCGGGTTTTGCCAATCGGGCCAAATCCTTATTGACCTGAAAAGGCTTAAATACTTTTTTCCTTGATTGAGTTTCTTTTTCCTGGCCCATGCTGGCCCAGACATCCGTATATATGACATCCGAACCTTTGACCGCCTCTTTAGGATTATGGAATAATTCTATCGCGGCATGGGTTGCCTTGGCAAATCGCTTTGCTTCTTTAAAAACAGAATTTTTCGGTTCAAAGCCCCTGGGTGAGCCCACTTTCATGTTGAGCCCCGCTCTGGCGCAAGCGTACAGCAGCGAATTGCAAACATTATTGCCGTCTCCGACATAAGCCAAGGTTTTGCCTTTCAGGATTTTGAGCTTTTCTCTTATGGTGTACACATCAGCCAGGGCCTGACAAGGATGCGAAAAATCGGATAAGCCGTTGATGACAGGCTTGTCCGAATATCGAGCCATTTCTAAAACATTTCTATGTTCAAATGTCCTTAATACGATACCGTCCACGTATCTGGAAAGGGTCCGAGCCACATCTTTTATGGACTCCCTGACGCCCAGATTAATCTCATCAGGGGCAAGATACAAAGAGTTCCCGCCCAACTGGTACATCCCGACCTCAAAAGAAACCCTGGTCCGGTTAGAGGGCTTTTGGAATATCAACGCCAGCGTCCTGCCCGACAGGACACGGCTGAATTTAGGCCTGTCTTCTTTCAGTCGGTCTGTGAGATTAAAGACCTCTTCAATATCGTTTGTGCTTAGTTGTGCTACGGAAATCAAGTCCTTTTTCATATTAAAAACCTTTGAGTACCTCATCCAAAATAGCGATGGCCCTATCCGTCTCTTTTCTGGTAATATTTAAAGCCGGCATCAGCCGCAACACCTTCTCGTGCGTACAATTGATCAAAAGACCTTTCTCCATGCATTTTTCAACAACGCCCTTTCCCTCTCTAATTAATTCGATGCCAGCCATAAAACCTTTACCCCTCACTTCTTTGATGACGGGATGTTTTTCTTTTAAAGTCTGAAGTTTCAAAAAAAGGTAACCGCTCATTTTATTAACATGCGTGAGAATCTTTTCTTTCTGTATGGTTCTTAAGACAGCTAGGGCTGCCTTGCAGATAACCGGCCCTCCGCCAAATGTCGAGGCATGCATCCCCGGTTGCAGCGTATCGGCAATCTCCTTCCTGACGACCATGGCGCCGATAGGGAGACCTCCTCCTAAAGCCTTAGCCAGAGTCATTATATCCACAACGACATCGAAATGCTGGTAACAGAATAATTTTCCGGTCCGGCCTATGCCTGTCTGAACCTCATCCACGATAAGAAGCAGCTTCTTTTCATCACAGATCTTTCGTAATCCTGAAACAAACTCTTTTTGCGCCACATGGATACCGCCTTCTCCCTGGATGAGCTCTAACAGAATAGCCACAGTTTTATCGCTGATGGCCTGCCTGACCGCCTCAAGATCGTTAAACTTTACCGTTTTAAAACCTTCAGGCAGAGGCTGAAACCCCTGCTGATAAATTTTTTGGCCTGTAGCGGCCAGGGCGCCTAGCGTTCTGCCGTGAAAGGAGTTTTCAAATGTGATAATCTCGTATCGGCCTGCGCCGAACTTTCTGGAAAATTTAATCGCCGCTTCATTGGCCTCGGCACCGGAATTGCAGAAAAAAACTTTAGCAGGATACGTCCAATAGATTATCTCTCGGGCGAGTTTCGCCTGCGGGACGTGGTAGTAATTATTCGGGATGAATATCAATTTTGAGACCTGGTCCCGGACCGCCTGCATCACTTTGGGATGACAATGGCCAAGATTCCCCACGCCCCAACCCGGGAAAAAATCTAAATAGGCTTTCCCCTGAATGTCCCAGAGATACGACCCCTTGCCTTTGACAAAAATCAAAGGCACCTTGGTGTAGGTCGGCATAATGAAATCTTTGTACGCCTGAAATACTTCTTCTTTTTTCATGACTATGAACTTTGAACTATTTACCTATCTCTGTACCAATGCCCTGATCCGTAAATATCTCAAGAAGCAGGCCGTGCGGGATGCGGGCATCCACAATATGTGTCTTTTTAACACCTTTTTCCAACGCCTCTATACAGGCGCAAACTTTAGGGATCATGCCCTGTAAAACAATATTATTTTCAATGAGCCCTTTTGTCTCCTCGATGGTCAGGGTGGATATGAATGAATTGGGATCATCCGCATTGCGCATAATCCCTTTGACATTAGTCAGAATAACCAGCTTTTCTGCTTCTAAACTTGTGGCTATGTAACAAGCTGCTTCATCGGCATTCACATTGTAGGTTTTCTTGTCCCTGCCTTTTCCCATGGGTAAAATGACCACAATCCT
This sequence comes from Candidatus Omnitrophota bacterium, assembly GCA_043814315.1. GTDB lineage: Bacteria > Omnitrophota > Gorgyraeia > Gygaellales > Profunditerraquicolaceae > JBDRKE01. The sequence goes on along the minus strand of JBDRKE010000010.1, from coordinate 64,402 downwards.
ATCCTTTTTCAATTCATCCAAAATGGGGGTATTGTCAATGCCCACGATGTGGCCCACCAGCCCCAGGTCTATCTTGGCTTTTTTCTTTATAACCTGAATGATGTTGTTATCTTTACCGTTCAAACCGATGGCTTTCGCGCCTATGTCAGATATCTCTTTGACGATAGCCTCATTCAGACTCTGCAGCTCTTCTTCCACAAGCCCTAGGGTCTCTTCATCGGTTACCCGCATGCCATCTACAAAATCGGTTTTCCTGCCGCTTGCGCGCATGCGGTCGCTGATGTTCGGGCCCCCTCCATGGACAAGCACGGGCCTTAAGCCCATAAAATTCAAGAAAACGATATCCTCCAGAATACCTTTTCTAATCTTCTCCTCCCCCAGTATGCTTCCTCCATACTTAATCACTATGACTTTCTTATGGAATTTCTTAATGTAGGGTAAAGCCTCGATCAAAACATCAGCTTTTTTTATCGCTTCTTCCATTTTTTTCCTTGTTTAAGCAATCCGCTAAAATAACGTCAAACGTCCATCGGTTGCGCGGATCGTATCGTTATATGTTTACCGTCAAACGGCACCTCTTGCGTCTGACGCGAAACGATTCAAGCTGCGCAACCACAACCGATAGACGCAACCTTTTAATTATACGCCGCATTTATCCGGACATACTCGGGCGTCAAATCCGACGTGTAAACAACGGCTGAGAATTTACCCCGGTTCACCGATATGTTGACGGTTATTTCTCTTTTCTCCAGAGAGCTGACTTTCATCTTTAGATCTTCTTCTTTTAAGTCTATGCCACAGGAACCCATGGCCGCCACAATCCTGCCAAAATTAGGGTTCTGGCCGAAGCAAGCGGTTTTAAAAAGGCTGGAGTTAGCTATCGCCAAGGCCAGTCTTTTGGCTTCCTGGAAACTTCTCGCCTGATCAACCTTGATTCGTATAAATTTTGACGCGCCTTCCGCATCCTTGACAATCATCTTGGCCAGTTCAAGACACGCGCTCCTGAGTGCCCGAACAAAAAGATTGAAATTTTTACCTTGGCCTATCAAAACATTTTTGGCAGAACCATTGGCCAACATGATAACGCTATCATTGGTGCTCATGCAACCGTCTACCGTAATACAGTTGAAAGAATCCTCCACGCAAATCCCCAGAGCTCTATGAAGCGCACCCTGGCTGATATGCGCGTCCGTAAAGATGAAGGTTAACATGGTCGCCATATCCGGCGCGATCATCCCCGCACCCTTGGCAACGCCGCAGATCGTAACCGTCCGGCCACCGATAAGGAAACGCACTGTAATTGTCTTAGCGAATGTATCGGTGGTTATAATCGCATATTTAGCCTTATCGACTCCCTGCTTAGATAATCCGCTGATTAATTCCGGCAGGGCCCGCTGAATCTTTGCGACAGGAAGCCGCTTTCCTATAATCCCCGTAGAAGCCAATAAGACTTCACTTTTCTTAATGCCCAAAGAATCTGCCAATTTCCTGGCCACTTCGCCGGCATCTTTGAGCCCCTGTCGGCCGTTAAAACAATTTGCATTTCCGCTATTCACAATAACGGCTTGAAAAAAATTATTATTCTTCAGATGGAGCTTATTGACCCGAATGGGAGCCGCCAGGATTTTGTTAGCCGTAAACTTACAAGACGCCTTGGCCGGATACAAAGAGTAAAATAAAGCCAAATCCGGTTTTCTTGATTTCTTAATGCCACAGGCCAGCGCGTTTGCCTGAAACCCCTTTGGCAAAATCGCCCTTTTATATATCTTCATAATAATAAAAATTCAAATGACAAAATTCAAAGCACAAAATAAATCCAAAATTCAAATTTCAAAACAAAAACTTTTTAGTTTTGAATTTTGTGCTTTGGGCTTATTTTGGATTTTGTGCTTTAACATTTGGATTTATAATAATGCTGTTTGTTCCGGCCACTTATACATGATATTCATATTCTGCACTGCCTGGCCTGCGGCCCCTTTGATGAGATTATCTATGGCTGCAATAATGATGGTTGCATTTGTGCTTTCTTTAATCCCGATATCGCAAAAATTGGTCTTGACCACATCTTTGAGCCTGGGAAAATCACCCTCATCCCGAATCCTGATAAATGGTTCTTTCTTATAAAATTTCTTGTAAAGCTCAACCAGCTTTTGGTTTTTGGATTTTGGCGAGCGGAGTCGAACCATTGGATTTTTGATTTTTGTGACGTATATCGTAGTTAAGATGCCTCTGTTGAGAGGCAATAGGTGCGGCACAAAGGTCACATTGACTTTTTTTCCGGCCCACTTTGACAATTCCTGATTAATCTCGGGGGCATGCTGGTGGCACTCCACCTTATAAGCTTTAAAATCTTCATTAACCTCCGAAAACAAAAAGTTTTCGGCAATTTTTCTGCCTGCGCCTGTGACACCGGATTTTGCGTCTACGATGATGGAATCGCTGTTCGCAAGCCCCAAAGCAACCAGCGGCGCCAAGGCTAATAAGCTTACCGTAGGATAGCATCCCGGATTGGCAATAAGCCGTGCGTTCTTAATCTTAGCTCGATAAATCTCGGGCAACCCATATACCGCTTCGCTTAAGTACCGCTTGTCCTTTTGTGGGACACCATAATATTTTTTATAAATCTTCGCGTCTTTGAGCCGATAATCGGCACTGAGGTCTATCACCTTTTTGCCGTGTTGAAGCAACAAAGGTGCGATGCCCATGGAAACAGTGTGCGGCAAAGCCAGAAATACAACGTCACATTTGGCAACGATATCTTTAACATGAGGATACTGACAAAACAGCTCTATCCGGCCTTTGAATCTCGGAAAGATCTCCGCTATCTTTTTCGGCTTATCGATTTTAGCCGAGATATGCGTGATTCTGACGTCGGGATGCCTTAAAAGTATTTCCAACGTTTCTTCTCCGGCATAACCCGTGGCTCCTACAATACCTGCATTGATCATTTTTGCTCCCATCTAATAAATCCAAATTTCAAATAATACCAATGCACCCAAACAAATTCCAAATCCCTGCCTTGCCGGCAGGCAGGCAAAATTCAAAACAAAACTTTTTAGTTTTGAATTTTTTGCTTTGTGCTTTGACATTTGGATTTTGTAGTATTTGGTTTTATCATCCTTTATCCCCAATGTCATGCCTCCATCTTAAACTAAAAAATTAGTATCGTCAAGTATTTTCTCGTCGGTAAGTAAGGGCACAATTTATGGAGTGAAACGAACATAAATTGTATGCCCGAACTTACCCCCCACCACTTTCGCTATAACCTGTGCTCTATTGAAAGTGGTGGGGGGTTAATTCGCACAATAACTTACTCGCACTTTCAGTGCTCGTAAGTTATGTGCTCATTAAACAAAAAGCCCGCTTTCCAGCGGGCCTTAATTTTGGTTTTTGGTTTTGGGTTTGGATTTACATTCCTACCTCTTTGTCCACTGGAAGCGCCTACGTGCGCCCTTCTGGCCGTATTTCTTGCGTTCCTTCATGCGCGGGTCACGCGTCAGGTAACCCTGCTTGCGCAATAAGTCCTTGGTGCTGGCGTCAGCTGTAGCCAAAGCGCGCGAAATGCCAAGACGCAAAGCCCCTGCCTGTCCGGTGAGCCCCCCGCCTCTGATGAGAGTGAAGATGTCAAATTTATTCAAGGTATTGGTTGCCACTAAGGGCTGTTTGACAATTATCCTGTCTGTTTCGCGCAGAAAATGTTTTTCGTAGGGCCGGCCGTTAACCACAATCTCTCCCTTTCCTGGCACGAGCTTGACTCTCGCTACAGACTCTTTGCGTCTTCCTACGGCTGCATATTGCGTGATCGCATTCATATTATATCTTTAGAGGTATGGGGTGTTGAGCCTGATGAGGATGATTCTCGCCGGCAAACACTTTTAGCTTCTTAAACATATCCCTTCCCAAAGGGCCGCCGGGAAGCATCCTTCTGACCGCCAGCTTAATTACGGTTTCCGGTTTTTTAGCCAGCATGGTCCCCAAAAACACTTCTCTTAGCCCTCCCGGATAACCGGAGAAGCGACGGTAAATCTTTTGAGCGGTCTTTCTGCCCGTTACCTTAACCTTGGAGGCATTGATAACGATGATGTTATCGCCTGTATCCAGGTGCCAAGAAAACAGTGCCTTGTGCTTGCCTCTAAGAATCACGGCTACTTTGGAAGCGAGCCTCCCAAGGATTTTATCCTTGGCATCTACGAGATACCACTGTCTCTTAATATCTTCTTTCTTAACGACATACGTTTTATTCATAAGGTTTAAAGTATAACATAAATTCAGCCTAAGTCAAATAAAATTTTAATGAGCGCTAAACTTACGGCAGCACGAAGTGCAACGTAAGTTTATGCGCGAATTAACCCCCCACCACTTTCGCTATAACCTATGCTATATTGAAAGTGGTGGGGGATAAGTTCGGCCACAGACTTATGTCACTATCGTTCCATAAGTCTGGGTCTCACTTAATATTTTACCTCAAGCAGGCACAGGCCTTTTCCCGGAACGGTCGGGCCAGCCTGTTTTCTGTCTTTTGAGCGTAATATATGACGCATGGAGCCCTCCGGAAATCTGCCCCGGCCTATCTCGATGAGTGTCCCTACGATATTCCTGACCATATGGTGCAAAAATCCGTCCGCTTCTATATCAATCTGAACTAGGGGCCCAACCTTAATAATTTCAACCTGCTTTATAGTTCTTATCGAGCTTCGTTCTTTTTTATCCATGGCCTGAAAAGACTTAAAATCGTGCCTGCCCAAAAGCGCAGCAGCCTCCTTTCTCATCCGCCTTAAGTTTAAAGGATAAGGATAAAAATAAACCGTATCTCTCTGAAGGGGTGACCGTGACCTCCGATTGAGTATCGTATACCGGTAGACCTTGGATTTGGCGTCGAAACGGCTATGGAAATGAATGTCACACTCTTCGACCCCCAAGATCGAGATATCACCGGGCAAAAGCCCATTGAGGGCCCTGTGCAATTTTTCTAAACTTATACCTGATATGGCCCTGAAATGGGCTACCTGGGCCAAGGCATGCACGCCGGCATCTGTCCTGCCGGAACCCACCAATCTTATTTTCTCCTGAAGGATTTTTTGAAGGGCTTGCTCTATTGTTTCCTGTAAAGTCTTAGAGGGGTGACGTTTTTGAACCTGCCATCCCTGGTAACGTGTACCGTCATATTCTATGATTAATTTGATATTTCGCACTCAGGCTGCCTGCAGTTCAATTTTAATCTTTTGAGCGTACATAGTCGTTGAGAAATCGTGCATCTTCCTTATCGATATCCACGAATTCTGCGCCGACTTCATAGCGCTCATCTTCATAAACAGACTTAATCCATTTTACAACAGCTAAGACATTGATGGCTTTTTTAGCGCGCTCAAAAGCCATCTCGATTTTTAAAGTAGACTGCGGCTTGATAAAATGGTTGGATAGGAAACGCACTCCCCCTATGCTGACATCGAGACTCAAGATACGTTCGCTTTTGGAATACGGGATCTCGCTGAAGCAAATCTTATCATTCTCTTTTAGCCTTAAAAATTTTCTTCTTTCCTGCATCTTTCGATATTATTTATCCCATAGCCAGTCCTACGGCCACGGTAATGAGAGGGCTGATATTCTGCTGCGCTAAACCGCAGGATATGCTAAAGCCTTGAGTCACATCTAACAAAACTGTGCTTAAATTCAGACCTGCGGCCAGGTTCTCATTCAACACCTTGATTTTTGAACCTCCCCCGGTTAAGTACAACTGATTGACTTTCTTCTGCAGGTTCCTTCCGCAATACTCAAAAGACAATCGTAATTCATCCGTCAGGCTATCCAGGTTCAATTTTATGGACTCATAGAGTTGTTGCATTTTGTCGGCAGGGTTAAAAAGGGCATCTTGGGCTTGCTCGGGATTCAATCCCATATTCTCGCTGACCATCTGCAAGAAATTATACACACCGCTAGTATTGATGTCACGGGAAAAATAAGGGGTATCGCCCTGGAAGACTACCAATTTGCTCACAGAGTAACCTACGTCTAAAACAGCCGTGACGTCCTGCTTCTTGCCGGGTACCACTAGGGGCTTACACGCTTCCATCAAAACCAGGCTATCCACACCTACGCTCACAGGCACCAACCCCGCATCATTGATTAAGGCAAGGCGTTCTTGCATAACCTGTTTTTCCAAAGCAATGAGTAAAACCGCCATCTGATTATTAGGTAATCTATACAATATCTTAAAATCAATAACCATATGGCTCTTTTGCTTGCCGGGGATATATCTTTCTAATTCAAACTCCAGACAGCGCGATAGATCCGATGTTTCTAAAACAGGCAGGGTGATATATCTCATGATGATCTCAGTCCCATAAACGGAGATGTTCACTTTATTGGAATCCATCTTTATCTCTTTGCAGGCCGCCTTGATTGCCGTAACAATAGACTCGTGCGTAAGGGGCTGCTTGATGTCTTTGATGCCCAAGGAGAGGAATTTCTTATCGGAAAACCTTTTCTTTTTTATCTGGGCTACTTTCACGCTGTAGGTCCCGATGTCAACGCCGATAAAGGCCTTGGGGATAACCGATTGAAAAAAACTGGAAACTCTCATTTTTATAGATTCGCCTTAACCCTTGAGAAACAAAATGAGAGATAGAATCGAGCGGGTAATGAAAAGAGTTTTACCTACAACTCATCTATCTCTCTTTAGTAATCTTCAGTATCTTCAGTATCTTCAATATCTTCAATATCTTCAACGGAAAAGTACTCATCGTCCGATGAATAGTCATCCGAGAGGTAAGGATTATGCATTAATAGGAGCTTGGAGTCAATTTCTTCCATGCGCCTTTTCTCCCTTTCCGTCACTTTTTGATCTATAGAAACATAGGGCGTGATCAGAATAATCAACTCCGTATCCACCGAAGATTTAATTGTTTTTTTGAAAAAATGGCCAACCACAGGAATATCCCCTAAGAGGGGAAATTTTTCGACAGTTTCCGTTTTCTCTTTCTTTCTTAATCCCCCGATGACAATGGTCTCACCGTCCCTGACCATAACGTTGGTTTCAGCTTTCCGCGTATCTATGATAGGCTGGGTCGTGCCTGATGCGTATCCGGAAAGATAGCTTTGCTCTGTCTGGACATTCATTATGATGAAATTATCCTTGGTGATATGCGGCTTGACAATCAATTTTACCGGCACATCCTTAAACTGCACGGAAGTCACGGAAGCTGTACTTTCCGTTGAGGAAACCTGCTGGGTGTAAGGAACCTGTTCCGTAAGGTCAATATTGGCAGGCATATTATCCAGAGTCAGAACCCTGGGATTGGCTAGAATTTCAGCCCTTTTCTCTTCCAGTAAAAATTGCAGAGTCGCAGAAAAAGCGGCCCGAGAAAAAAGCGTCTTTCCGTACTTGATCTGCCAAAAATAGTCTGTGCCTGCCGTGCCTCCTATCCCCAGGGACTGGCTGAGCTCTCTTTCAGAATGATATTCGGGAAGCCAATCCCAGTCTATGCCCAATTTCTCATCATCATTAAGCTTTACGGTCAACATCATCGCCTCAATCATCACCTGAGGCGTCTTCGTATCTAACTCCAGAGCTACCTGCTCTATGTTCTTTAAAACCTCTGACACATCCGTGATCACCAGGCTGTTGGTCCTCGTATCGATCTCCATCCTGCCGCGCTTGGTCAGCATGGAAGACAAAGTTTTCTGAATAGAGGCGACATCCACAAAATTGAAGCGCACTATTTTTGTCTGGAGGTCTCCGCTTTCTTCTACCGCACGCCGCTTTTCGAATGTGGTGATAACGATATAATTCTCCTTTTCCAGCATCGTCAACCCGTAGGTCTCCAGTATCATATTCAAGACTTCCTGCCAATCCATGGACTTAACCCTTATGGCCACTTTGGCTTTTACATCGTCGGTAACAATGATATTCTTTCCGCTGATCCGCGAAAGGGCCCTGGCCACATCCTTCATGTCTGCATCCTTGATATCCAAATCCACCAGAATTTCCTGAGAAGGACCCTTCTCTTCTAAGACGGCTTGCTCGGATGAGGCCGGCGCTGTATTGGTTCCAGCCGTAGAAGATTCCGACATACGGCCGGGCTCTGTCTGCCGCTGGGCCCCTTCAACGCTGCTTTCTTCAGAAAGCGCCTGGGTCCAGGTGAAAAAACATGATAGCACAAGAATAAACGCCAGCATTAAAGAAAAAATCCGTTTCATAAATGGAGTGTTGTCTTTATAAACCATGTTCCGGATAACCTCCGACTTCTTGAGGAGGCATTAACTCCTGCTCTACCATCTCTTCCCATGGTCCGGCGCCTTCTTTCCTCACGTTCTTCTTGGAGCCGGTTTCCATGGAAGAGGTCTTTTGGAAAACAGGAAGTTCATCGACTACCGCCAGCTTTAAAGAATCCGTCCCATCCGTTAACGTGACGCTGTTCCTCTCGATAGCTTCGACCTCCAGTCCTTTGCATTCATCCCCTACGGAAAAAATTTCATCGTTGATAATAGCGACCCCGACTTTTTCGTTCCAGAGAATCCCATTTAACACAAATTCGGATAAATCCATCCGAAGACTGATTTGTTTCTTGGCCTTCTGCTTCTCTAGCTCCATGGGGGAAACAAAAGGATCCCGCTCGTTAGCCCCAAGGCTTCCATGCATTAACAATAGTACCAAAACCGCAATAAAAAGAATAATACGTTTAATTCTATCCCCCTGCCTCAACAAAAATACTCAATCCCATCTTGGTCACATGCTTACGCATATCGCCCGATTCCGATTCAATGCTTAAGGAATCAACCCTTATGAATCTTTCTCCTTCCTCTATTCTTTTTAAAAAATTTATGATGTCATTATAGTTACTTTTGAACGCAACGGAAATAGGCACGGACGCCATTTTTTTTAACTCCTTGGGTTCTTTTTTATCAAGGCTTCTACTTTCTTGATCCACGGTAAGGGGTTCCGGTTTCAAAGAGATAAATTCAATCTCTAAATCTGCGGCCAGACGAGTCAATTCGGTTAAGAATTTACTGATATCCCTTTTCCAGAAAAGCCTCGTTTCCATCTCTGTCAGCTGGGCCTTTTTTCCTTTGATATCCTCTTTTAAGACTCCGGATTCTTTAATCGGCGCCTGGGCAACTCCCAAATCTATTTTTCTATTCTTTATCTGCAGCCTGTGTGAAATATTATCCTTGAAGGCAGGCAGTAAAAGAAAATAAACCACGACCGGAAAAATTAAAATCGGCACAAAAGCAGAAAGAGCGGGCAGGCTTTTTATACTATTCATTATTTTCATTGAACCTTGAGCCTGCCTTTCTTAAAGGAATTTCGACAACAAAGGTCATGATCTCGGTGTTATCCTTCTTCTCTGACTTGACATCAGACAAAACAGGATTATCAAAACCCACAAGAAAATCCTGATTTTCCTTAAACTGGTTCATAAAAAGACTAAGGGTGGCGATAAAAGTGGTGCCTGGCTTAGGTACCAAAGCGCAGCTCAGATATAAAAAGCGTTCCTTTTCTTTGCCTCTGCTCACTCTCTGTTCGAGGGACAACTTCCTGAGCCAAACTTCCCGAGGAATAAAACGGCGTATCTGGTCTATTTTCTCGGACCAGATCACGTCCCTTTTTAAATAAGCAGCCAAAAGCTCACCTTCTTTGTTCAACTCGTCCTTTTCCTGATATAAGACCCCGATTTCCTTTTTAAGCTTCTCCGCTTCGTTATATTCCGAGCTTATGAATTTTAGATTGTTCTTCTGATACAGCGTATGGGCCACAATCAAGAGGCTAACCAAAAAACTAATTCCGCTGAGCATCCATAAAAACTTCGGCGCTCTCCCCAGAGAAAACTTAGGCGTCAGGGCCCTGCTCACCCCGCCTATCTCGGCTTTTAAAAGATTAACCCTTGCCAATGCGAATCTCCTTGGGCGGTATGGTTTTATTCTTATAATTCAGAATCAACTGGATATCCTTCTCCGTAAAGATCCTGTGGCCGTTGCGGTCGCGCTGGACTTCCGGGACCTTGCGGTACTTAAACCACAGGAAAATCGTATTCCGGGATATTCCTACCTTTTTTAATACCTCTCTGGTCGAATAATACTTTTTGTTCATCTGCTTTATCATCCTAGCATGCCAAATCTAAACAAATTGGTACTAAACAATAATAGTATGTATTAGGTATACCAAATACGCCCAATGTCGCATTAATTGTACTATGACTCGCTCTTTTGTCAAGAGAAATCTTTGAAATTGACTTTTGATTCCCTTGACGCTATAATTGTTGTAAAAGGAAAATCGATGCCTCTCTGGTTGTTATCCATGGTGTTATTCTTTGGCCTCTTTTCAAGCACGGCCTTCGGCGATATGGTCTATTTGAAAAATGGTGAAAGCATCGAAGGGATCATAGAAAAAGAGGATAAAGACAGGGTGAGCCTCCATTTGGGATACGGCAAGATCGCCCTTAAAAAAAAGAATATCGCCTCCATCCGCAGGTATGATCCCCAAGAACAGGAACGTTTAGTTGAAAGCTGGAATACCAGATATTTTTCCCAGCCGCAATTCATCCCGAAGAGCCTTTTGGACCTGGCCGCTGATTTTGAGAATCTCAAAAACTTGAGGGGCCAGGCGTTACAAAGCAAAAAAGAAAAGGATAAGATCCTAAAGGAATCACAGCAGTTGGAAAAGAACCTGCTTGAACTCAACAGCCGTTTAGCCCTAGTCAGCGATCAGCTTGGCGGCCTAAAACCAAAAGATAATCTGGAAAAATACAACGCCCTCGTCAATGAATTCAATTCCATGATGGCAAAGATAAAACTGTCTGAATATAACGTCCTACAGCAGAAAAAGAAGATGAAGCTTCTTGATAAAAACATCTCGGATTTTATCCGAGAAATGGGTTTGTTCAGAAACAGGTTCTCTAAAAAGTTTAACGCCCCTTCTGGGGAGGCGAGCGGCAAAGATGCGTATTTCTTTAAGGGTGTTGCAAAAGAACTGGACATCTTTGAGAGCGATTTTACAAAATATCCGGTGGGCTTCCAGCGGCTGGGCCTGAATATCGTCGTAGAGGTCTTACTGAACGGCCATTTCAAGACGCGACTCATGGTCGACACAGGGGCCAGTCTCGTGGTGCTATCCAGAGATATCGCCGATCAAATCGGACTCGACACTTCGCGCCAAAACCCCTCCCTTTTTCTGACACTGGCGGATGGCAAAAAGATACCTACGTATCCTGTTACCTTGAAGAGCGTAAGAGTGGGGGATACTGAAGTCAAAAACGTTAGAGCCGCTGTCTTGGAAAGCAGCGAACCCCAGGAAATAGAGGGTTTATTAGGCATGAGTTTTTTGGAAAATTTCGTGGTCAAGATTGACGCCAAAAATGAACGATTGATCTTCGAAGAATTCAATCCTTAAGACCTGCATGAAGGGGGAAAGGGTGAACGCTGCTTCCTTCGGCAGGCTTAGGACACTTCGCCGAAGGACACTGAGCGAAAGCGAAGTGCTCAGTACCACGGTTGATTTATGACACAGATATGATACACTACAAGTGAGGTCCTTATGAAGAGAAATCAGGGAGGATTAAGTCTTTTGGAGGTGCTCGTCGCTATTTTTATTATGGTCGTGGCCGTGGGAGCCTTGGCCTCCCTTTATCCCGGAATCTTTTGGGGTATCGCCCAGGATACGCAAAGCCTCAAGTCCTGGGAAATATGCCAGAATGGAATGGAATACCTCAAGAATTCTGATTTTCTTAACTTCCTCCTTCCGGCTGCCTATATCCCGGGCGAAGAAAATCCAAGGCGCAATTCGTTCCCGGAAGAGAGCGAAATAGTACCGGAGGGTGAAGATATATCAGGGGTTTATTATGTGGAAAGGATGCGCGATGCGGATGATAACGTCCTTTCGGACCTAGTGAAGGTCGAGGTGGTCGTCTGTTATAAGTCAGGTAACACCATTATAGGAGAGGACCGGAATCTGAATGGGGCATTGGATTCCCAAGAAGATACTAATAGTGACGGAAAAATAAACTCTGAGACGCAGTTATCCACTTTGATTATGCGGCATTAGAAGCCAAAGAAATATTATGAGACCGAAACACCGAGCGTTAGGTTCTACGGCTATCACCCTGATGGAGCTTCTGGTGGCTTTGGCGGTCTTTACGATAATCACCTACCTGGTAATAATCTCGACTGTCTCAAGCCGCACCTCCAATTCTGTCGCTGGAGCCGCCATCTATATCAATTCTCAGGCAAGGCTGGCTATTTCAAAAACCATGCGCGAACTCCTGGAGGCTAAATCGACAAATATTTATTGGGATGCCGGATCCATAAGATTTCAGACTCCTCTTGTAGATGCCAACGGCCAATTAATCATCCAAATAGGAGGAGAAATCTCCTTTGGCGCTGACCAATCATTTACCAACTACATCTCTTATGCCCGAAACGGCACCCAGCTGGAAAGACAGATTGTTGATGTAGCGGGAAATCCTACTGGAGCCACAAGCGTGATTGCACGGAACCTTTCCAATTTTACAGTCACACACCCGACTCCTACTCAATACGAATTATCATTTAATTTTTCCATCGGCAGTTATGAAGGCATATCCTTGCCTGAAAATATCACTTATAATACCACTATTAAGATCACCCCTCGTAACTAGTCATTTTCCTCGCCTTCTTTTCCTTTCTCTCAACATGCATCAAGATCGGGTCTTGTAACTCATTACTTACCAATCGATTTCAAGACCCGATCTTGATCTAACTTATTGATTTTCATAAGGTAAAATAGGCTTGAATTTGCTATTTTCATATGCTACACTTTTTTAGGAGACAGAATCTATGAAAAAAACAAGAAAAACCAACAATAAAGGCATAGCCATTATTATCACTCTTCTCATGCTCGTCTTTCTGGTTGTTTTTGCCGAGGTCTCCTGGAATTATTATATAAACAACAGCCTCCTGCAAAGGCGTTTTGCCAGTGACATGCAGACGTCGTACGATCTGGAGGCGGCAAAAACCGCCTGTTTATGGGAAGAGCTCCATGCCCTTCCGCCGATGAGCTGGAATACCGTTTCCAACACGGTTTGCCGCCTCAAGGGAGCCGGCATCTCTTCTTCCGACCATTTTTACAGATTGCCCGGATTTAATTTCCGCGCTTACGTCACATACTCGGGAACTATCAATATGTATATGCATGCCTTTAAAGGCGCAGAGGACAATCCGCAGAACTCGCAATATTCAGAATTCATCTATCATCCCAATTCTCCCCTTTATCAATACGTGATGTTTAAGAATTCAAACACCAACTTTCCGCTCTCCGGCTATGATAGCCTTATTCCCTGCAATGGCGGAAAGATACATATTAACGGAGATGTCACCTTTAAGGGCAATTACGTCCGCCTTGGCCAAATCATGCAGTTGTCGACCAGCGGAACCATCAAATATGCGCAATCCAACCTTTATCCGGCTCCGCATTATATTGACAGTCTAGACGGCGCTGTGGACGGAATGGCCCCTGCCCCTTCCTTAGAATCCAATCACTATTATACGACTGATAACACCTCCGTTACGCCAGGGCCTTTTAAGTACTGGGCGCGGCAAAATGTCTGTGTAAGCGGAGTGTGCACGCCCTACTATTATCCGGCCTGGAAATCCTACGGCAGCTGGGTGGGAGGCGGTTGGGGAAATAACGTACCCGCCATTGCCAGGGGTGAAGAAAACTTTTTTTACGGCAACCAGTATTATGAAACGTCCTACCCGACCTCGGGAAATTATTATTTGAAAAAAGATGGAAATTACCAGAGTAGACAACCCCCTGTGGACCAGCAGGCTAACGTGGTAAGATTCTATTTATCGGATCTTGCCGGCGGAAGCCTGAGCATAACGGAAAGATTAGGCGCAAGAGATTATTTATACGGGAATGTCTATTTCCAACCTTATCAAGATAGCTGGGGTAATCTTAATGAAAATACCTGGTATGAACTGCCCGGTGCCCTACCCCAGACATATCCTTGGCAAAAATACGCTAATGCTTACAGCACGGAGACGCCGGTTACTTTTTATACGACGCAAGAATGCGCTGGAAGCAGCGCCGGCTGCCAATACGCACCCAAACCCGATGACCCTAGCTACACCTCAACCGGCTGGAGGTATCTTAAACAACTTGATGGCGCAACCTGTACGAATGATACCTGCTATAATAATCCTGGCGCCCAATATGTAAAAGCCCAGGATTATATCTATAATGGCGCACCCTATTATGACCATATCGTCCCAAAAGACTATGACCACAATCCGGAGTTTTTCTCCAATTATACTTACGGAGAAGATGCCAATGACCCTGAGAATCCCTATCGGCAGATACGCGCCTTTGATGCTACCAGGCAGCTGGAGGGTTTTGCGCAATACGCGTCTCTCTTAGCCAGGGATTACATGAGCGGGGTTATCCTGCCGAATACACAGAGAAAAGAGGTGTTCTTGGGAAGTGAGGTCAGCGAAGACTATTCAAAAAGTTTATTTGACGACGGCTCAAAGGACAGCATGTACAAAGTGAGCGCTCAGGCGCAGGGGATTTATATAGATGAGGATAACGTGGATGCGGTCATACAAAATTTGAACGCCTCCAAACAGGAGATCGCCAAAAAAGTTACCTTTTACAACTGGCAGACCAGCCAACCCATCACAGTCATCGATATCGATATCGGGGAAATGAATAAACAAGGCAATGCGCCCTCCAATGGCATCCTTTACACGAAATTCCCCATACGTTTTTCCAATGCAGAAACCTTGCCTGGCCAGAATTCTAGCGGAGGAAAAGCCGTATTTACGGTGATCTCGGAAGAAAGCGTCTATTTAAAAGGAGACTATAATTATGATTCCAAGGCTTCCCCTGAAGAAAATGATGCCAATTGGAAAATATCCAATATTGCGACTCAAAAGGTTGTTTACACGCTCTCCGATAACTTTGATGATTCTCGCCTGGCTGATTTTGCCGTCTATACAGATTACCCTTATGTCTATGTGAAGGCGGATACGTCTAGCGGTAAAGTTGTGTTTCTTATGAAAGAGGGGAACCCTGCCTTAGGGAACGGAAAGTGGCTGCGGGGCAATGAAAGTTACCTTCCCAGCGATGTCCAGACCTGGATAACACAAACAGTGGACGAGAAGCAAAGCCAGCATGCCAAAAAGATAAAACCTGTCAATCGAGTGGCTGACCTGACGGATAAAGACACCGATAATGACAAAACAGAATACCACTACACCTCTCTGTTTATCACTTCTTACCCTCTCAACGATTCGTTGGAAAACTGGTATTATATTAACGCGAGTGATCAAGAAAAGCAGGCCAATAAGTATATTACCGGCACTATCTTAGACTTATATGCTATTGACGATGACCATCCGGAGTATGCGGATTACATGGCAGCCTTAGATGCTGCAGAGGCCACCTGGAATTATAGGGGCCGCTTAGCGCCGAGTTCCTCCTATATTCAATCGAACGGCGCTCGCTTAGGAGGCTCATCCCCTGACCGGTATTTGGTCTATGACAGTAAACTCAGCAGTGCCGTGCCCCTGCAAAGCAATTACGCAGCGACATTAGGCGTAACCGGCAATTCTATCTGGAGATTTATCACACAGAGCTATTTCAACAGCCAAACCCAGGGCTCATAAGTCGCTTCCTTATCTTGCCCCACCTACCAGTCTGGTCAATTGCAGAATAGGCAGAAACATCGCCAGGACTATCCCACCGATAACCACCCCTAAAAAAATGATGATAAATGGTTCAATTAAGGACGTCAGGCCCGATACGGAGCTATCCACCTCATCCTCATAAAATAAAGCCACCCTTTCCAGCATCCCGGGGAGTTCCCCTGTCTCTTCACCCACGGCAATGAGATTGACGACAAGCGGAGGAAAAACGTTGGATTGCGTAAGGGAATCGGCGATTTTTTCACCTTTGCTAACCTGCATCCTGACCTGCTCCAAGGTCATCTCCACCACCCTGTTCCCTGAAGTTTTACTGGCGGTATCCAGAGCCGAAAAAATAGGCACCCCGCTCCTTAAAAGTGTGGCCAGGGTCCGGGCAAAGCGCGCAATAATGACTTTACGTAAGAGCAACCCGAACACGGGCATATTAAGCTTGAATTTATCCCATTTCAGACGAAAGGCGGGTTGGTGCATGAGGAACTTAAAGAGAAAAAAGAGCAAGGGCGTGGCAACCAGGAACACCAGAAAATACTGTTTTGTCCAATCGCTGAATTTAATCGCGACCTGTGTCGGAATAGGCAATCGGGCACCCATCTGATCGTAGATATTTTTAAAACTCGGTATCACTTTAAGAAGAATCAGGGCGGTGATTAAAAAAGCAAAGGCCAAGACAACGGCCGGATAAATGAAAGCGGATTTTACCTTGCGGTTGAGTTTCGTGGCCCCTTCCAGATAACTGGAGAGACGCTCGAGAATGACTTCCAGGGCACCGCTGACCTCCCCTGCCCTGATCAAGTTGATATATAAAGGAGGGAAGGTTTCAGGATGCGAACTCAAGGCATCCGATAAGCTCTTGCCGGCTTCGATATCGGTGAAGATCGTCGAAATGATTTCTTTGAAATGGCGATTTTCTACCTGATTAAAAAGGGTATTCAGGCTTTTGACCAAGGGGATTCCAGCTTTAACCAAAGCTGATAACTGCCGGGAAAAAACCATGAGCTCCTCAGGCCTGACCATTCTCTTTTGTGCGAAGAGCCATGCCTTTTTCTCATCTATCTCGACAATGGAGATAATGTAAAGCTGGCCTTTTCTTAACGTGCTAACGACGCTGGCCCTGTCTTTGGCCTTGATGCGGCCATGCACCTTTCGGCCCACATAATCAACGGCGGTGTATTTAAATATAGCCATTTTAAAGTCGAATATTGATTAAATTCCAAGCTCCAAGCACCCTGCCTGGCGGCAGGCAGGCAAATTCCAATTCTGCTCAAGATCGGGTCTTGTAACTTGTTTTGCACCAAGCAATTCCAAGACCCCAATTCCAAGACCCGATCTTGAGATGGCAAGTTTCGGACATTGGGATTTGGGATTTGGGATTTGGAAATTGGGATTTCTCATGTCTATCCCTCAGGCGTGATGCGAAGGGCCTCTTCTAAAGAAATCTCTCCCTTTAGGACTTTTTCTATCGCATCCTCTCTTAGTGTTTTCATGCCTTGAGTGTGCGCATAATCGCGTATCTCAATAAGCGGAACCTTTTTTAAGATCATCTCCCGTATCGTATCATCAATCAGTAAGGCCTGAACAACCGGGATTCTACCATAGTATCCCGTATGATTACAACGCGCACAGCCTTTTCCTTTATATAACGTAACGATTTTTTGAGTGACGTCAGGCGGCAACCCCAAAAGATTCTCGGCTGGAAAATTATAAGGCTCTTTACAGAAGGAACAAATCCTGCGGCACAACCTTTGCGCTGCCACAAGCAATAAAGTGTAGGAAATCAAAAACGGCTCTACCTGCATATTCATCAGCCGCACAATGGCGCTGGGGGCATCATTTGTATGGAGCGTGCTCAAAATGAGGTGGCCTGTCAAGGCGGCCTTCATGGCTATATCAACGGTCTCAAAATCCCTTATTTCGCCGATCATAATGATATTGGGATTCTGCCGCAAGATGGACCTCAGTGCCTTGGCAAAGGTCAGGTTAATTTCGGGCTTTACGTGAATCTGGGTGATGCCGGCCATCTGATACTCCACAGGATCCTCGATGGTGATGATATTCTTTTCTATCCTGTCCAGTGTATTTAACATCGCGTAAAGCGTGGTGGATTTCCCGCTGCCGGTGGGGCCGGTCAAGAGGATCATGCCGTGCGGCTGGGTGACGGCTTTTTTAAAGGCTCCATAAGCGCTGGGAGAAAAACCCAACTTTTCCAAATCGATCAGCATGGCCCCTTTTTCTAACAAACGCAAAACCGCCTTCTCTCCGGAGTGCACGGGAAGGATGGAAACGCGGCAATCGAGTTCTTTTTTTTCTAAGTTTAAGGAAAGCCTGCCGTCCTGAGGCAGCCTTCTCTGAGTGATATCCAGATTGGACATGATCTTAATCCTGGCAATCACAGCCCTTTCCAAGTCTTTAGGGATCGCCTGCATCTCATGCAAAATACCGTCAATGCGGTATCTCATCCGTGTCTGTTCTGGAAAGGGTTCAATATGGATATCGCTGGCTCTTAATTTGAGCGCCTCACTAAAGATCGTATTGACTAACTGAATGATGGGTGCTTCTTGGACCCTCTTCTGTATTTCAACAATATCTTCCTCTGCCTCCTCTTGAGTCACCACAGCCTCAATCTTGACAGCGTCTTCTTTTAAAGACAGGGAAGAAACAACCGGAGCGGGCTGGCCCTCCAGAGACAGCATAGTGTAATATTTATTGATGGCCCTGGTGATATCCGAGGCCGTCGCAATAACCACATAGATCTCCGTCTGAAACAAAGACTTGGCCATATCAATTACCACAATATTAAACGGGTCGACAACGGCAATGGTCACTCTCTGCTCCAGTCTTGCCAACGGAATCATGTAATACGTGCGTGCCGTCTCCTCAGGGATTAATTCCAGTAATTTTATATCAATCAGGTATTTAGAGAGCCTGATGGGAGGAATGTCAAGCTCCTTGGCCAGAGAGAGCATGTTTTCTTCTTCCTGGGCCTCTTTCATATGCGGCTGCAAAACCTGCGCGGTATCGTCAACCGGAAACTGCGATTTTGAAAGCTTTAAGGATTGTAAAATCTTTTTAAATTTATCCAAGTCCATCTTAAAGGTTTTATCAGGTAGAAGTACTCACTCTTAAAATCTCCTCAAAGGACGTCTTTCCATTAAGGACGATCCCTAAGCCATTCTCTCTTAGAGTCCTCAGGCCTTCTCCCTTGGCTCTCTCTTTGAAATCCTTTTCCGAAGCCCCTTTAATAATCAATTCCGTTATATTATTGGTTATCTCTAAGCTCTCCATAATCGCCACCCTGCCCTTAAATCCTGTCTGACTGCAGAAACTACAGCCCTTGGGCCGGTAAAGCACCAGGTCATTCGGAACTTCGATATTAAGGTTTTTAAGTTCATTCAGGAACATTTCCGGAGGATGGTAGCTCTCTTTGCACTGGTGACAGAGTGCGCGCACCAGAACTTGCGAAGCCATTAAAAGACAACTGGAGGCAATCAGGAAAGGCTCAACCCCCATATTGACCAGCCTGATAATGGAGGCTGTGGCAGAGGTGGTATGGAGAGTGCTTAGGATCAGGTGGCCTGTTAAAGCGGCTTTGACGGCGATATCTGCAGTCTCAGAATCCCTGATCTCTCCTACGAGAATGATATTGGGGTCCTGTCTTAAAATAGAGCGCAGGCTCGAGGCAAAGGTCAAGCCGATATCCTCACGAACGGACACTTGATTGATGCCGCTGATCTGGTATTCAATAGGGTCTTCTACGGTAACAATATTTCTTTCAATAGAATCAATGTATTTTAAAGCCGCGTAGAGTGTAGTGGTCTTGCCGGAACCGGTGGGCCCGCACACAAGGATCATTCCATAAGGCTTATGGAGATTACGCTTGAATAATTCTAAGGAGCGCGTGTCCAGGCCTAACTTAGCGATATCAAGAATAATGGTTTCTTTATCAAGTACCCTCAAGGCAATCTTTTCTCCTAAGTGCGTCGGGATAACGGAAACCCGCGTATCTACTTCTTTCTCAGAGAAAACCATCTTAAACCGGCCATCCTGGGGCAGACGGTGCTCGCTGATGTCTAATCCAGACATGACTTTAATCCTACTGATAACCCCTTCATGCAAGGTTTTGTCTAAAGATAGGTTTTTATAGAGCACTCCATCTATGCGATAACGGACCTGTAGTTGATCCTGCAAGGGCTCAATGAGGATATCGCTGGCGCGCTTGGAGATGCCGTCGCTGATAATCTCAGCTACCGTACGCACCAAAGGATCCTGCTCAAGGAGCTTTTTGGAAATCTCAAATCCTATTCTCTCCTGGGCTTTAAATTCATCCTGCGGGATATTTTTCATCGGCTATTCGGATTCTTGCGGGCCTTTCGTTTTTACAAAATACCGCGAAATCAATTCTGCCAGGTCGTTGGATGACGTTAAAAAAACCTTTATGTTGCTTTTAAGCATTTCCTGAATCTGTTCGATCACACCGCTATCTAAAGGATTAACCATCGCAATGGTCACGACATCCTGAATCTTGTCTATCGGAAATACCCGGTATTTCCTGATCATAATCTCCGGTATCAGAGAAAGGGTTTCTGCATCTATCAGGCACCTTCTGATGTCAATATAAGGGTACCCTGATTGAATGGCCAGGACAAAACACAAGTCATCGCGGACCAAATAACCCAATTCTATGAGGATCTGGCCTAAAGGCTTACCCTTCTCTTTGTGGCGCTGAAGAGCCAAGGCCTCCTGAAGCTGAACAGCTGTGATGAGGCCTTTTTGCAAAAGAAACTTTCCGATTTCTGTTTTTGTCGTCCTGTAGAAAGACACCTGTCTTTAACCCTCCTGAACTTTTCTTAGCTGCTCACCTGCAAAAACACGAATAGCTTTATCTTTATCTTCCCTGGTTACAGAGGAAAGAATCTCCCGGCTTTTTTCCGATGCGATTTCGCTCAAAGCCAGGATAGCGCTCCTACGGACAAAAGCCTCCTTGAAATCTAAAAAGGCCGAAATGCTCTCAATCAGGGCTTCATTCTTGAGATACCCCATCAACTCTATCAAAGCAAGATTCACCTCTCTTTTTTTCGTGGCCTCATAAGCCAGCAATTTCAGTCTGCCGATAGAGCCCTCCCCTAAATCCGTTAATATCTTAATAATCTTGGTCTGAAAAACGTATTTCTTAAAAAGGTCTGTTATCCTGTTCACTCTCTCTGTTTCCATATGAATGAGGCCGTCCGTGAGAGGCTCTCCCATCCACTGGTAAAACTCCTTCATGTCGTAAGGTTCCGGGGCGCTGCTATTGATAAAACAATAAATCAGGATATCCAGAAAGTTATCACGCGCAATCTCCAAGATAAAGTTCTTTACCGTCTCATTCAGGGCGCGCTCGGCTTCCTCATTGAGCCTGAGCCTCACCAAGAGCGCAGAGAAAAGCCGGTTAACAAACAGCCCATAATTCTTCGCCCAGGGATTTTCTAACACCAAAATATCCTTCGCTTCTTGAAATTTTTTCACAAAATCACGGATGATATCTCTAAAAATATCAAGAAGGAACCTTAAGGCCTCCTGATCTTTTTCCGTTTTTAATCTCTTTAAAAGAGTTTCCGTCCGCGCAATGACACCGAGAGCTTCGCGGGCATCACTGGCAAAATCCATTTTTACAAAATCAGCGATAACGCCCAATAGTTGTTTGCGGTCCAAAGAACTCAGTTGTTTGGCTGAAGAGAATAGCTGGGATACGCTATTTTCTAATTCCTCTTTCTTATGCGCGGCATTTAGCTGCTGCAAGACCTCTTTTATCTTCGGCTTCTCTACTAAAAAATTCCCCTCTTTTGATGATGCCATAAGAGTGCTTACTTTTTTATCAACAGGCAGCTCCTCCCATTTGAGTTTATCTACAAGGAAAGATGCCTCTTCGCGGCTCGCATTCAACTCTGTTAATTTGGCTTCCAATTTGGGTAAAAGAATTTTTTTTCTGGATTCATCCGGGATCATTTCCTTAATGAAATCTCTTACTTTCAATAGATTATCGGCATTTCTTCGATACTCCTCAGCCATAATATCCACGATAACTTCATCCGGTATGGCGACCATTACATTTTCCATCATCTCTTTTTCCCCGGGGTCAGAACTATCTAATTTCGTACGAATCACCTTATTCCTTAATCCCGGCTCTAACTCAAGTATCACTTTGGCCAAATCACGCGCATAATTATCTAAGGGCTGACCCGTCAGAACCTCATCATGCATCTTGCCTATAAGCTTGTTGACGACCTGCGCCTTATCCCCCGCCTCTCCTTGCGCTGTTGCATTCTCAGCAATCTCCATGATCGCCTTGGCTAATTTCTGGGGATCGTTTCTCATAGCCTTTAATATTCCTGATTTATCTGCGGCCGTGGGGTCCAGTTTACCCATTAAGAATTCCATGAGCATGGCATCCTGCAGTTTACCCTTATCTTCGAAACCCGGTTTTCCTAAACACCCGACAGGAGTAAATTTTATCTCGTCTATCTTAATATGAGTTATGTGTTCTTTTTTAAGCAAGTCTTTCCAGCTGCCCAGGTTCATCACTTCCTGATAATCGAGGCTGAGGTATCCGATAAGGCTATTCAACTCTTTCTCCTGCAAACCTTTAGCAAAAGAAATCGTTTTGATATTTCGGTCCATGATAAGATACAGAAGATCTTCGATGTTTGTCCTTCTAAGCTCTTTCGGAAAAATCCGTTTGGCGTTAATGACCAGGCTCTTTTCTACCTCGCTGATATCGATGCGTTCTGCCTGCTTACTGTCAAAGATATCGCGGAGTACTTCGTAGGCTTCCTTTATGCTTATGCCCCTCATAGAACTGTGAGACGGATAGAGACGGAAATTCTTAATAGCCCCCAGAACCGTTGCGATAAAACAAAACACTTGCCCCCTTGTTTCATCAGTGATTTCAACGATAGGCTCAACTTTTTCACCCGATATGATTTCTTCGGCCAGCTTCTGCAGGCTTTCCATAATCTCGTAAGAATCAAATAACTCCGAAGTCATATTCGAGAAAACCCTGTTGTATTTAAGCGTATCTTCGTTTTGCGGCGCCTTGCTGAAATGAAAAGCCAATTCTCCGGCAACATTGTAGAGGTTATCTTTATGCTGTTCGGCTAGCGTCTGGGCAATCCTGTAGTGAAGCTCCTTACGCTGGCTCTCGCCCAACTCGCTGTAAAGGGCATCCTGCACGTTCTTGTGGGTAAACTGAAACTTACCTACATCCCTCTCATCGACTAAGCGCATCTTTTTGGCACGATGAACCAGCTCCAGCAAGAATCCCTCGTTTTGATTTCCCATCTTTTTTAAAAGATCCATATCAAAAGCTTCTCCGATAACGGCTGCCTGGAGAATCATCTCCTTCGTCTCTTCATCAAGATTTTTCACTCTTCTTTTGACCACGTCTTCAAGCGAGGCCGGAATATCCTGAGGGGTTATTTCTTTGGTCAAGTGCCAATGGCCTTCTTGATAAATAATATACCCACTTTCCAGCAAGGATTTTAATATTTCTTCCACAAAACAGGGATTCCCTGACGTGGTGCTGTACATTATTTCCAAAAAGTCCCTGGAATCCCCTAAATTGGGAAAAATGACGTTAATCATCTTAACCAAGTCATCTTTAGAAAGATTCCCGAGAATGATCTCTGTGAAATTATCGCCGGATTTGATCTGTGGCCATAATTCGTGAAAGCCGCTTTCCTTGTTTAATTCCACCCATTTCTCCTGATTCAGAGAAAATACAAGATACATTTTCTTATTCTTTTCCTGTTTAATGAGATACCTTGCGAGCTCAAGACTCGCCTTGTCTACAAATTGGACATCGTCAAAAACCAGCAGAACAGGTGAAAGCTTGTTTAGCTCAAATAAAAAGTCCAGAAAAGCTTTAAACAACAGAAAACGGGCCTTATTATCGAGCCCGGGGCGCTGGGGCTTCTCAACCAGGCCTGCCAGCTGGGGAACCAACAGGCTCAGTTCCGCCAATTCTTCAAATGGTACCCTAGAAAGAATTGTTTTTACGTCCAAGCTATCCATCTTTATTCTTTCCAGATAATCCCCGATTCCTTGGGCAAGGGCATGATACGGATCCTGCACGTGCCTCAGGGTTCCCTCGCAATTGATGATGGCCGCTTTATCCTGTAGGTGATTCCTGAGTTCACTAAGCATCCTGCTCTTGCCTATGCCGGTTGAGCCTGAAACACACGCAGCTTGAAGCGAATTAGAAACAAGGACTATTTCATAAATCTGCTTAAGCTTATTCAGCTCTTGTTCCCGGTCAATAAAATTCCGGCAGGGGAAGGCATCCATAGCTACCAAGGAACTGACTTCCTCCAGGGTCACATCCTTAGCATAGCTGACCCGGTTTTTGCCTTTTTGTTTTGACAGATAGAGGGCCTTATCCGCCAGGTCAATCAACTTGAATTGTTCATCCGCGTCAACAGGAAAGATAGCGTAACCGATGCTCAACGTGTTATGTAGCTCCTGATTGTCCGGCCCCTTGAATTTAAAGTTGCGTACGTCATCGATTAATTGCTGCGCTATAAGCTTGGCTTTCTCTGTATTCGCCGCAGGCAAAAGAAGCGCAAATTCATCACCGGCGTAGCGTACCATCGCATCCGTGGCTCTGATTCTCATCTTAAAAATTCCGGAAAGCTGTTTTAAAACCTCGTCTCCGCAGAGATGTCCATGCGTATCATTGATCTTTTTAAACCCGTCCAAGTCAATCATAAGAAAAGCCAAAGGATAATTGCCTAATCTTGCTTTTTCCAGCTCTTTGGGAAGGAATTGAAACAGGTAATACCGGTTATACATCCCGGTTAAGGGGTCAATAAAGGTGGGGGTTTCAAAACGAATATCTTTTGCTGGTTCTTTCTGTGGGTTCTGAATATTATCCATAGAGGCGTTAATGGATAACTAAAAAAAGGTTTTTTAGTTAAATCAAATTTAATTATTTATTATAACACATAAATAGAAATAAGTTAAAGAATATCTGAGAATTTTGCGGAATCAAAAAAGGTGAGTTTAGATGAGACGTTCAGCTATCTGGACCGCATTGAGAGCAGCGCCTTTAAGCAGGTTATCCGCTACGACCCACAACCATAGGCCATTTTTTACGAAACAATCCCTGCGGATACGCCCCACAAATACCTCATCCTTACCTTCAACATCTTTAGGCATAGGATAGAGATTGTTCTTCGGATCATCTATGACGATAATGCCGGGGGCGCGGGAAAGAAAGCTTCTGGCTTTGTCCTCGCTGATGGATTTATGGGTTTCAATATATATAGATTCAGAGTGTCCGGTCCTAACAGGAACCCTTACCGTGGTAGCGGATATTTTGATTTTTTTATCATGCATAATTTTGTGGGTCTCGCGGACAAGCTTCCATTCCTCGCTCGTATAATCGCATTCTGCGAAGCTGCCGATATGCGGAAAAACATTAAAGCCAAGCTGCTGGGGCATAGCTTTATTATTGATATGCACATGGAGAGTGGAAAAGCCGCGCGAGGCGATAATGGAGGTCTCTTCTTTAAGCTGACTCACGGCAGCCCTGCCTGCACCGGATGCAGCTTGCAGCGTTGTCACAATGATCCTTTTTATGCCGGCTTTCTTGTAAATCGGCCACAAGGCCACCATCATCTGAATGGTAGAACAATTGGGGTTCGCAATAATCCCTTTATGTTTCTTTATATCTTTGGCATTGACTTCAGGAACAACTAAAGGAACCTCGGGGTCCATTCTAAAATCCGCGCCATTATCAATAACAACAGACCCTCTTTTAACGGCCTCCGCGGCATAGGTTACCGCCGCACCCTTTTCGCCTTCAGTCCCCGCAAATAAAGCGATATCTATGCCTTCAAAGCCTTCCGCGGAAACAGGCTGGACGGAATATTTTTGACCGTCCAGTTCAATATCTCTTGCTGAACGCGCAAATACCCGCAATTCCTGGATAGGAAAATGGCGTTTCTTTAGGCAGCGCAGCATCTCAATCCCTACCGCCCCCACCCCCACCACGGCCACATTATATTTCTTCATTGATCTTACCTCATGAATAAATCCCAAATCCCAATGTCCGAAACTTGCCATCTCAAGATCGGGTCTTGTAACTTGTTTTGCACCAAGCAATTTCAAGACCCGATCTTGAGCAGAATAAACTACTTAAGATATTCTACCACCAAATCCCCTACTTCCGACGTCGAATAGCCCATCTTGCCGGCGGCAAGGGATTTACATTTCTCTCGTACTACTTTTATGACGGCATCTTCCACGGCTTGCGCTGCCTGCGCTTCACCTAGAGCCTCCAACATCATCCCTGCGGCGCAAATAGCCGCCAGAGGATTAATCACGTTTTTACCCGTATACTTAGGGGCGCTACCGCCAATAGGCTCAAACATCGAGACGCCTTGGGGATTAATATTGCCCCCGGCGGCGATACCCATCCCGCCCTGAACCATAGCGCCCAAATCCGTAATAATATCCCCGAACATGTTGTCCGTAACGATGACGTCAAACCACTCCGGGTTCTTCACAAACCACATGGTGGTCGCATCCACGTGCGCGTAATCCGTCTTTATATCAGGATACTCTCTGGCAACTTCTTCAAAAGCCCTCTGCCACAGGTCCCAGGCATAGGTCAGGACGTTCGTCTTTCCACAAAGAGTCAGCTTCTTCATTTTGTTACGCTTCTTACAGTATTCAAAGCCGTAACGGATGCAACGCTCAACACCTTTACGTGTATTATAAGAAATTTGGATAGCCACCTCTTCTTGGGTCCCTTTTTTCTGAAATTCCCCCATACCTTTATAAAGGCCCTCTGAGTTTTCACGCACCACCACAAAATCAATATCCTGCGGCTTCTTGTCTTTTAAGGGGCAGAATTCAGAATTATACAGTTTTACCGGCCGTAAATTGATATACTGGCCTAAAGAGAATCTCAATCTTAAGAGAATGCCTGTTTCCAGGATTCCGGGCTTGACATCCGGATGCCCGATGGCCCCCAGATAAATCGCTGAATACTTCTTCAATGCTTCAATATCCTTATCCTCTAATGTCTTGCCTGTCTTTAGATATCTTTCTCCCCCAAAATCAAAAACCGATGCTTCGTATTGAAATTTATACACAGAGGCTGCGGCGCTTAGGACCTTCAGGCCTTCACGGACAACCTCAGGGCCCGTTCCATCGCCTGGAATAACTGCGATTTTATACATATTCGTTTCGTTCGTTGTGTTCGTTAAGTTCAACGAAATTAACGCCTCCTCATATAGTTCATTAACCCGCCCTGTTTTACAATTTCCTGCAGAAATCCGGGGAATGCCTGTGTTTTATAAACCTCTTCCTTGCTTAGGTTTCTTATTATACCACCGGATAAATCGATCTCAAGAGAATCTCCTTCATGAATCTTATCCACCTCTTCCGATTCCAAGAACGGCAGGCCGATATTTATGGCGTTTCTGAAAAATATGGCGGCAAAGCTCTTTGCAATGACCGCCTGAATCCCGCACCCTTTAATCGCAAGAGGCGCATGTTCGCGGCTGGAACCGCAACCAAAGTTTTTTCCTGCCACGATAATATCTTGCGGGTTGACTTTACTTATAAAATCCGGCTTGATGCTCTCCAGGCAATGCCTGCCTAATTCTCTGGCATCCGTCGATACGAGATATTTAGCCGCGATAATGTCATCTGTGTTGACGTGATCGCCTAATTTATGGACCGTTCCTTTAATAATCATCTTTTTGCAGGTCCGGGTCTTCTAACTCAATTATTATCAATGGGTTTCAAGACCCGGACTTGAATACCTCGTCGGGATGCGTAATTCTACCGGTCACCGCAGAGGCTGCAGCTACAGCCGGATTAGATAAATAAACAAAGGACTTCGGATGCCCCATCCTGCCGATAAAATTACGGTTTGTTGTCGCCAGGCATACCTCTCCTTCGGCGAGAATTCCGACATGGCCTCCCAGGCAGGGCCCACAGGTCGGCGTAGAAAATACGCCACCGGCCTTGACAAAGATTTCCGCTAAACCCTCACGGACGGCCTCAAGATAAATCTTCTGCGTCGCAGGAATCACAATCAGCCTTAAGCCCAGTTTAATTTTTTTACCTTTCAGGATCTTTGCCGCTGCCCTTAAATCAGAGATCCTTCCGTTGGTGCAGGAACCGATAACCACCTGGTCAATCCTGATTTTTTTTAATTCCTCTACCGGCCTCACATTGCTGGGTAAATGCGGGCAAGCCACCTGCGGTTGCAATTTCGTAACATCATATTCGTAAACCTTTTCGTAAACTGCATCTTTGTCGCTATGATAAACCTTATATTTCCTGGGAGCCGGCTTTATAAATTTCAGGGTTATTTCATCCGGCTCGCTAATCCCTGCCCGCGCCCCTGCCTCGATAGCCATATTCGACATAGCCAATCGGTCATCCATGCCCAGATGCCTGATCACGGGCCCGCTAAACTCCATGACCCTGTATAAAGCCCCATCAACGCCGATGTTGCCTATCGTAAATAAAATAAGGTCCTTGCCCCCCACCCAACTATTGCGCCTGCCTTTGTAAATAAACTTTATAGACGGCGGCACCTTAAGCCAGCATTTTCCGTCAATAAAGGCCCTGGCTAAATCCGTAGAGCCCACGCCCGTAGAATAACACCCCAGGGCACCGTAGGTGCAGGTGTGCGAATCAGCGCCGATAACCAGATCCCCCGGCAAAACCAATTTTTGCTCCGGAAGCAAAGCATGCTCTATGCCCATACAGCCCACTTCAAAATAGTTTTTTATCTTCTGCTCGCGGCTAAAATCAGCTAACACCTTGCATTGATTGGCACTCTTTAAATCCTTGGCCGGCGCAAAATGGTCGGGGACAAGAACAATCCTGTTTTTGTCAAAGACCTTAAAAGACCTTGACTTTTTAAACTCTTCAATGGCCAAAGGTGCCGTGATATCGTTACCCAAGGCGAGGTCCACCCTACCCTCAATGAATTCACCAGGCGCGATATCTTTCTTATCGGTATGAGCTAATAATATTTTTTCGGCAATAGTGTAAGGCATCTTTTAAATTTCAAATGGCAAAGCACAAAATTCAAAATATTTGTTTTGAAATTTGAGGTTTGCCTGCCTGCAGGCAGGCAGGGATTTATTTTGGATTTTGGATTTTGACATTTGGATTTCTACAGAGTTATTTAAACTTTTGTACAATGAGGGACGCATTGTGCCCGCCGAAGCCTAGAGAATTGGACATACAAACATCCACGGGGCTCTCGCGGGCTACGCTAGGCACGTAATCCAGATCGCAATCCGGATCAGGATATTCATAGTTGATGGTAGGAGGGATAACTTTATCTCGGATGGCTAGGCAACACACCACAAATTCTACGCCTCCGGCAGCGCCCAAAAGATGTCCCGTCATCGATTTGGTCGAAGAAACGGGAACTTTCTTGGCATGAGAACCTAATGCCAGTTTTATCGCCAGGGTCTCAATCTTATCATTGAGTTTTGTGGAGGTGCCATGCGCATTTATATACGTAACGTCCAGCGGGTTAATTTTTGCGTCCTTCATAGCCAATGTCATAGCCCTAGCTGCACCTTCCCCTGACGGATCAGGAGCGGTTATATGATAAGCGTCACAGGACATTCCATAACCACTTATCTCACCGAAAATCTTGGCATTTCTTTTCTTGGCATGCTCCAAAGTCTCAAGGATAACCAGACCGCACCCCTCCGCAATCACAAAGCCATCGCGCTGGCCGTCAAAAGGCCTGGAGGCTTTCTGCGGATCGTGATTCCTTAGGGATAATCCTTTCAGCGCACAGAATCCGCCTACGCCCAGAGGCGTAATGCAGCTCTCTGTGCCTCCTGCTACCATCACATCAGCATCCCCGCGCTCCAAAATCCTAAAAGCATCCCCAATGGCATGGGAGCCTGAAGCGCAAGCCGTAGCCACACAGGAATTAGGCCCTTTAAACCCATAAATGATAGCAACATGACCGCTGGCTTCGTTGACGATAAGCATAGGGATCATAAACGGTGAAAACCTGGAAGGACCCCGCTCTAAATAAGTTGTATACTCAACCTCTACCGTATGCAGACTTCCGATGCCAGAGCCGATTAAAACGCCTATGCGATTTCTGTCTTCTTTATTCAGATCCAACCCCGCATCGTTGATGGCTTGATGGGAACAGGCAACGGCATATTGAACAAATTTATCCATTCTCTTCAGGTCCTTGGTAGACAGACCGTAAAGAGCCGGGTCAAAACCCTTAACTTCTCCGGCAATCTGTGAATCAAATTGAGAGGCATCAAAAGAAGTAATCCTGCCTATGCCTCCTTTTGCACTCTTTAACGCATTCCAGAAGGTCGGGATATCGTTCCCGACCGCTGAAATAACCCCTAACCCCGTTACAACGACCCTGTTTTCCTGCATTTCTTTAGCCTATGTATTATAATTTACCCCGCCTTAGCTTACTGCGGGGTAAATGATAAGAAAACTTCCTGCCATCGGACAGGTCAATTTATATTAAATTTTATTTATTGGCTGTTTTCTCCTCAATATACTTAATAGCATCACCCACCGTAGTGATTTTCTCTGCATCCTCATCCGGAATCTCAATACCGAACTCCTCTTCCAGGGCCATGACCAATTCAACAGTGTCCAGAGAATCTGCGCCTAAATCATCGACAAACGATGCTTCAGGAGTTACTTCCTCCGGCTTGACACCTAGTTGTTCCGCAATAATTGACTTGACTTTCTCTTGCACTGCCATTCTTTTTACCTCCTCAATTTACCCGCTTGTTAACGGGTCTGTAAATTGATCCCGAGCTCAATGCGTTTCCTGCTTTCGCGCGAGGGCTAATGTATTTGCCCTCTTTCCCGTTATGTCAGCAAATTATCCCGAACCCTGAACGCTTCCCGCTTTCAGGCGAGGGACCGCTCCTATTACTGCATGACCATTCCCCCGTCAACCACAATCGTTTGACCGGTAATATAACTGGCTTCTTCTGAAGCTAAAAATAAGGTTACAGCTGCTATATCTGAAGGGCTGCCAAACTCCTTAAGCGGTATCAACTCTTTCATCTTCTGCTTTAAATCTTGCGGCAGCCTTGCTGTCATCTCGGTCTCAATAAAACCGGGGGCAATCGCATTTACGTTTATATTCCTGCTAGCCAGCTCCTTAGCTGCGGTTTTTGTAAGAGCAATGATCCCCGCTTTAGAAGCAGAGTAATTGGCCTGGCCGGCATTCCCTATTAAACCGATGATAGAGGCTATGTTGATAATCCTGCCCTGCCTCTGTTTTATCATGGGCCTGGACACGGCCTTTATACAATTAAATGCGCCCTTTAGATTTACATTAAGAACGGCATCCCACTCTGCCTCGCTCATCCTCAAGAGAAGATTATCCTTCGTGATGCCAGCATTGTTAACTAATATATCAACCTTTGTGAATTTGTCAAGAATTTTGTTTACGGTTTCTTCGACTTTATCGTAATTCGTAACATCCAGCTCCAAAGCCAGTGATTGCCGGCCCAGGGATTCTATCTCAAGAGAGGACTTCCTGGCTTCTTCAATATTCACATCCCCGATGACAACATGGGAGCCTTCCCGGGCAAAAGTGAGCGCTATCGCCTTGCCAATACCCCTGGCTCCGCCCGTTATCAAAACAACCTTATCCTTAAGGCGCATACTTCTTCTCCCCTTACCTTACCAAAGGTTAACGACATCCTCTTTCTTTCCTATATTGACAATTTTGGCCTGTGGCTCGATACGCCGCATCAGGCCTTTTAAGACGTTACCCGGACCGAATTCGAAGAAATTCCTTACCCCTTCAGATAACAGGAATCTCATCGAGTCCTCCCAAAGAACGCTGGAGGCCACCTGCTGAATCAGATTGTCCTTAATCTCTTCCGTTGAGACAGGGGGTTTTGCGGTTACATTAGAGACAACGGGAATACGCGGTGCCTTAAACTTGATTTTCTCAAGCTCTGTGGCGAGTCTTGCGCTGGCGTCCCTCATGAATGAAGAATGAAACGCGCCGCTTACCTCCAGAGGAATAGTCATCCTGGCAGACTTCTGCCTGGCTTTGTCTTGAGCCTTCTCTATATTATCCGGGCTTGCGGATATGACTATTTGACCGGGACAGTTCAAATTGGCGATCTCGGCGTGGGTTTCCCGGCAAATCTGTTTTACGGTTTCCAAATCAAGACCGATGATAGAAAGCATTCTTCCGGGTTTTTTGAGTGCTTCCTGCTCCATGAACTCTGCGCGTTTCCTGACAAGATAAACAGCATCCTCAAAACTTAAAGCCTCTGCTGCCACTAACGCCGAGTATTCACCCAGGCTTAACCCCGCCGCAAACGTGCGCGCTTCGCACTTCTCCTGCGCAGGCGGATCCGCCTTCGCAGGAGAACTTCGAACTGAACGAAACGCTTGCCAAGCCGCAATGCTCATGGTCAGGATAGCTGGCTGGCAATTCCGGGTCTGCTTCAATTCTTCCGGCGGCCCCTCAAAGCAAAGTTGAGTCAAAGAAAACCCCAAGATTTGGTCCGCCTTATCAAAGACCGCCTTGCTTTCAGGGAAAGCCTCATATAAATCCTTCCCCATGCCCACATATTGGCTACCTTGACCGGCAAATAAATACGCAACCATAAATACGAATAGTGTAAAGTGCGCTACAATTTATCTACCACTTAATGACGCAGGCGCCCCAAACCAGGCCCGCCCCAAACGCCACCAGGAGAACAACATCCCCTTTTTTAATCCTTCCTTCTTTTACCGCCTCGCAAAGGGCCGTAGCCGTAGAAGCGGAAGACATATTCCCGTATTTCTCTATATTGAGGTAAACCTTCTGCGGAGTGAGGCCTAATTTTTTTGCCATAGCCATAATGATACGGATATTGGCCTGATGCGGGATAACCAGGTCTATATCCTTGCATTCCAGGCCTGCCAGCCTAAAGGCGGCCTGAGCGGCCTCTGCCATAATCGTCACGGCTAATTTAAAAACTTCATTGCCCTCCATTTTTATAAAATGGAGCCGTTCGTCAATACTCTGATGCGATGCCGGAATCTTAGAGCCTCCCGCAGGTATCATCAGTAAATCCGTTTTGGAACCGTCGCTACCCAAATGGACAGAAAGTATGCCTCCTGATTTTACCTCTGCCAATACAGCAGCCCCGGCGCCGTCTCCGAACAATACGCAGGTAGCTCTGTCTTCCCAGTCAGTTACACGGGAAAGTATCTCTGCGCCTACCACCAGCGCATTTTTATAGGCGCCACGGGCAATAAACTGCTGAGCCACGGATATACCATAAACAAAACCTGCGCAGGCAGCTGAGATATCAAAACATACGGCATTTTTAGCACCCAGGGCATTCTGCAAAAAACAGCTCACAGCGGGAAACGGTTTATCAGGAGTGATGGTAGCCACTATGATTAATTCCAGATCTTTAGGGTCGAGATTGGCATCTTCTAAGGCAGCCTTGGCTGATTTCATCGCCAGATCCGAAGTGGCCTCGTGTTTGGCAGCCAGACGCCTTTGCTTTATACCCGAACGGGTGGTGATCCATTCGTCAGACGTCTCCACCATTTTCTCCAAATCAGCGTTCGTTAAGACTTTTTTAGGCAAATACTCTCCGACCCCGATGATGCCTACTTTTTTCATATGATTAGTAATCAGTAACCGGTAATTTTATTTTTAAAATCAATAACAAATTTATACACTTTTTCTTTGCCATCTAAATAAAGTTTTTTATTCATTAATTACCAGTTACTAGTGACTAAATTACTAGCTACTGGTTTTAATCGCTTCTAAGATCTTTTCATTAAACTTACGCTCGACCTCTTCCTTGGCAACCCTAATGGCATTCTTGATGGCTTTTGCATTGGAGCGGCCATGGCCGATAATCACCACACCATTCACTCCTAACAGGGGAGCTCCGCCATATTCAGCATAGTCCAAGTCTTTCTTAAAACGTTTGAGACTCGGCATTAAAAATAAAAGGCCAAGCTTTCCTAAAGGATTACTCAAGAGATGCCTCTTTAAAAAAACCTGCATGGTTTCTACGGCGCTTTCAGAAACCTTTAAAGCGACATTGCCTACAAAACCATCGCAGATAATAACATCGCATTTACCGGAAAATAAATCTTTGGCCTCCAAGTTACCGATAAAATTAACGCTGCTTTTCTCCAGCAAATCCCGCGTCTCTTTAATAAAGTCAGTGCCCTTCGCCTCTTCTTCCCCGATATTAAGGAGCCCAACCTTGGGATCGGGCCTGTTTAATATATAACGGAAGTAAGCATCTCCCATAATGCCGTATTGTAACAGCTGGGTCGGCTTGGGATCGATATTGGCACCGACATCAATAACCAAAGATATGCCTTTTAAGGTGGGCACCACCAGGGCAATTCCCGGCCTTTCAACTCCCGATAATAAACCTAAGCCCAGGGTAGCCGCGCAAACCACAGCGCCGGTGTTTCCTGCGCTAAGAAAGGCTTCTCCCTCGCCTGCCTTAACTAAACTGACACCTACAACGATGGATGAATTTCGTTTTCTCCTGATGCTGACCGCAGCAGGTTCAGACATTCCGATAACCTCTGCGGCATGACGGATAGTTATTCTGTTTTCGCTGTACTTAGCCTTTTTTAAAAGAGGCGCAAGCCTCGTCTCATCCCCCACAAGGACAATATCCGCTCCAAACTCATTCACGGCTTCGACAGAACCTTTAATGACCACCTCAGGAGCGTAGTCGCCCCCCATCGCATCGACGATTATTTTCATATTAGTTCGTAGTTCGAAGTTCGAAGTTCGAAGTATAAATATTTTATTATGAACTTCGCATAATGAACTCCGAACAACCTGCTAGGTTTTCTTCTTCTTCTTCTCTTTGACCTTGATCTCGATAACCTGCCTGCCGCCATAATAGCCGCAAGCTGCGCAAGCCCGGTGAGACAATTTCAACTGCTTGCATTGCGGGCAAGGGGCAAGATGAGCCTGTGTAATTTTGTAGTGCGTTCGGCGTCGCCTTCCCCGAGCTTTTGAATGTCGTCTTTTAGGTAAAGCCACAGCTCGCTCCTTTCAGCCGCTCAGAAAACGTAAAACTCAAAGCGTAAAGCGCAAAACTAAAGCGTAAAGTTCAAAACGTTTTCCCGTAAAGCTATTCGGAAAAATAGACGGGATCCCGCCATGAATTTAATAGCCGAGCGGGAAGTTCTGAGCTTTAACTTTACGCTTTGTGCTTTACACCTTACGTACACAATTGCATTTTCCTTCATTTAAATTCTTGCCGCACTTCGGACATAACCCAAGGCACTGCCTCCGGCATAATGATTTTATAGGATAATCTATGATAATCTCTTCTCTTATCTGCGGATTCAAATCGATAAAGGGCTCGGATTCCTTGATCGAATAATTCAAATCGAATTCTTTAGCTAGCTTGAATTCAAAATCATCAAGGCAACAGCTACAGGCCAGATGCATAAGGCCGCTAAGGGCCAGGTGTATGGTCAGCGCATTGGTGATTATAGAAACGTGCGCCTTAGCGATGACAGGGCCGCTGAATTTGATTGTTTCTGTCTCTAAATCTAAGCTTGAGGGATTAAAGGCTTCCGTTAAAACCAACCCCTCAGAAGGCACCTGCCTAATATCTATCTTCATAATAACAAGTTACCTAAAGCTCCATGAGGTTACAGGCCTTTTCAAAAAGACTTTGCTTTTGTAACCTTAGGCAACTTTATGTAACTTTTTCTTAAGCGCCTTCTCAACGGAAGACGGCACAAAACTTGATAAATCCGCTCCCAGGGAAGCCGCTTCTTTCAAAAGCCTTGAAGAAAGGTAACTGTAGGATTCATGAGGCATAAGAAAGATTGTTTCTATATCAGGCGAGAGCTTCCTGTTAGTCAAGGCCATCTGAAACTCGTATTCAAAATCAGAGACCATGCGTAACCCGCGCATGAGAACCTTGACTTTGCGCTTACGGCAGAAATCTACCACCAGTCCTTCAAAATCACAGACCTCAATTCCCTCCAGGCCAGCTGTTGCTTTTTTAAGCAGAGACATCCTTTCGGCTACGCTAAACAGAGGCCTCTTATGGGGATTGGCAGCCACAGCCACAATAAGCCCAGGAAATATTTCCCTGGCCCTCTTTACCACGTCAATATGTCCGTAAGTGACTGGATCGAATGTACCTGCGTATATGGCTGTTTGACACATCTTTCGTCGCTTCGCTCCTTAAAATCCCTGCCTGCGGCAGGCAGGCAAATTTCAAAATCCAAATTCCAAAGAGTGATTTGTTTCGGTTATTGGGATTTGGAAATTGGGATTTCCCTTCCTATAAAATGATAAAACGGTATCTCCGTAAGTCGAACGCTTTAATAAGGTTAAATCTCCCAGGGCTTCTGGGAGATCGTCTTTTTTGAAATGCTGCACAACCACAAAACCATTGGGGGCTAATATATCATAAGCCTCTAACATTTGCAAGGTTTTTTTTGATAAAGATTCCCCTGTCATCCCCCTTAACCCCGAGCCACCAGCCAATCTTTTTGGGACGTGGCAGGAGCTTGAGCCTTTATAATAAGGGGGATCCAGGAAAATAATGTCGAAGTTGCGCTTCTCCCTATGGAGCCTCCTGATAGCCACATCTGCCTGTTGAGGGTACAAATCACAGGTTTTTAATCCAAGAGACTCAATGTTCTTTTTTAAGGCGAGCCTACAGCCGCAGTCAACCTCAACCAAGATCAGCTCCTTAACGCCCCGCGAAACAGCTTCAAACCCCACGGCGCCCGAACCTGAAAACAACTCTAAAAAAGACAATCCCTCTATATCCCCCAAGATATCAAAAAAAGCTTTTCTTACCTTCTCCTGCGTGGGCCTGATGCCCTTGGGCATCCTTATAACCCTACCCTTGTATTTACCTGTAGTTATATGCATAAGCTAAAATTCAAATGTCAAAGCACAAAGCTCAAAATAAGCATAAAGCACAAAATTAAAAACTAAAAAAGGTTTTGTTTTGAAATTTGGATTTTGGATTTATTTTGTTCTTTGAATTTTGACATTTGAAATTAATACATCAGCCCACAAGCATTAATTTCTCGTACTCCGGGAACCTCTGCGAAAGCTTTTCCTTCAATGCTGCATTCTGTCTGAGTTCCAGATGAGAATCAAGCCCAAGAAGCCTTATGGCCTCAAGCCTCGCCCTCTTCAACAACTGCATCTGGGTTAAGGGATTGCCGATCCTTAACTCAGTCAGGCCATGCTGTCTGCTGCCGAAAAACTCTCCTGGCCCCCTAATCTTTAAATCCTGCTGGGCTATTTTGAAGCCGTCGCTAAAATTCATCATGGCCTCTATGCGTTTTTTTGCCTCTGGCGTGCCGGCACTTGATACCAGTACACAAAAAGACTCGAAAATCGACCTTCCCACGCGGCCGCGCAATTGATGCAACTGGCTCAAGCCGAAACGCTCGGCGTGTTCGACTATCATGCAGGTGGCATGGGGCATATCTATGCCGACTTCCAATACCGTCGTGGAAACCAAAATATCTAATTCTCTATCCTTGAATTTCTGCAGGATCTCATCCTGTTCTTTTTGTTTCAGACGTCCGTGGATAAGCCCTAAATTAAAATCTTTAAACACCCCTGCCTTGAGCTTAGTAAACATCTTTTTTGCGCCAGCCATGTCCAAGCTATAAGACTGCTCGATGACAGGATAGATTACGTAAACCTGCCTGCCTTTGTCAAGCTGCTCCCTGGCAATTTTATAAGCCTTTGGCCTATCCTCCTCTCGCACATGCAGTGTTTTTATCGGCACTCTTCCGGGAGGCAGCTCTCCAATAATAGAAATATCCAAGTCGCCGTAGAGCGTAATGGCTAAAGTCCTGGGGATAGGCGTAGCTGTCATGATAAGACAATCAGGATTAGCCCCCTTTTTGGGCAATAAAGCGCGCTGCCCTACCCCGAACTTATGCTGCTCATCAATAACCACCAACCCCAGATTCCTAAATTGCACATTCTCTTCTAGAAGAGCATGCGTTCCTATAATTAAATCAAGGCTCCCCTCTTTGATACCCTGATAGATTTTTTCTTTTTCTTTCTTATTGGCACTGCTGGTTAATAACCCTACCTTAATCTGCCTTAACTCCGAGCTGCGAACTCCGAGCTGCGAACTGATTCTATTATAATGCTGCCTTGCCAGTACCTCTGTCGGGACCATAAAAGCGACCTGATACCCCCCCTGAATAGTTATCATGCTGGCAACGGTGGCCACAGCGGTTTTGCCTGACCCTACATCCCCCTGCAGCAACCGCTGCATCGCCTGGGGCCTGGCCATATCCAGCTTTATCTCCTGGATAACCTTTTCCTGAGCCGTAGTCAACTTGAAGGGTAAGTTAGAGATAAAGGCACCTACCAACGCTCCTTGCGGCTTATGGGCTATTCCCCTTTTTTCTTTCTTCTTCATCTTTCTTAAGATCAAAGGCAACTGAAATAATAGGAACTCCTCAAAACTGAGCCTCTCATAGGCCTGCTTCTGCGTATTCAAATCATCGGGAAAATGGATATGAATAAGGCTTTGGGCAAGATTTAAAAGATGATTCCTTGCCCTCATATCATAAGGCAGGGTGTCGCAAAGCACAGGCACATATTCCTCCAGGCAGGCTTTTATCACCTGACGAAAATGACGCTGGGTGGACCTTTCCGGCAAAAAGTAAATAGGCGTGATCCTGCCGATATTCAGAGATTCATCTGCGTCTTTTGAAACAATCTCAAATTCAGGGGAGTTCATCTGTAATCGCCCCTGGTAGCGTTCGATAGAACCAAACAATATGACCGTCGCTCCTATTTCAAAATAATCCTTAAGATACCCTTGATTGAACCAGACGCAAGATATCCTGCCTGTTTCGTCCCCTGCAACGACTTCCAGTATTTTAAACCTGCGCCTTTTCCAGGACTGCTTCTCTCCTCTGGCCAGAACCGTTCCTTTAATCGTCTGGGGTTCGCCTTCTTTGAGTTGCGAAATACCTACAAATCGGCTGCGGTCTTCATAGCGCCTGGGAAAATAGTAGAGCATATCTTCTATGCTATGGATGCCAAGCTTCTGAAATGATCTTTCTCGTTTTGGCCCGATGCCTTTAAGAAAACGTATAGGGATTTCTGCTAATTTCTTGCTCATCGCATTGAGGCCTCGCCCTGCCAATAACTTACCTACCGGTTCCATCAAGGAGCGTTTCTGAATAGGGGCTTGAATTCAGGCCAGAAATATGGTATATTTATTTAGAAGAAACAAGGAGGTTGGCTAGATAGCGAAAGCTAATGAGGCCTATCACCTACAAAAAAACCCCTGAATTTAGGGGTTTTTTGTTGTTCAAGAGGATGTTATCTGAGATTGTAGTGTTTCCTTACCGGCTTATTTATATTCCAGGTACAGGACAAACCCTTAGGAAAAGTAACAAAGTCCCCCTTGCCGAAATGCACGCTCTCACCGTTAGGAGTTTCAACCGTAACATCCCCTTCCAGAATATAACACTCTTCTGGGCTATCATAAGACCAGGGAAAACGCGATACCTCTTTTTCCCAGATCGGCCACTCAGGAATTTTCATTTGCTTTAGTTGTTCTTGGCTTAATTTTGTCACTTTAATTTCCATAAGAGCCTTCCTTTTAAAATTAGCTTTACAAATACCGCCTTATCTGATTAAGCACTTTTTGTGCTGCCTGCCTGTCTCCCGCTGCGCCCACCCGCACCTCGATGCGCGAGGCAGAATCCGTTACGCGGCGTATATCGACCCAGATCGTTCTTCCATCACTGTAATTACTTATAAGCTGGGCTATATCGTCTTTGACGGTTTCTTTTGTCACCTTGAATTTCATGAATTCCAGGCCCAGTTTGGCGGCTTTCAGGGCCCTGTCAAAAGAAGCATTAACCTCCTGGCTTAACTTTCCCGATAACCACGCCGCCGTGCCTGCCCCTCCGGCTGCCCCTGCCAGCAAAGCCACGCAACCATAGAGATTGACTAAAAAGAAGATTAAAACTATCCCTATCCACAGCTTTTTCATTATTCCTTCTCCTAGTTTAAAATCAATAGAGCGTCACAAAAGTTCCGCCCTTGATTACATGCGATTAAAAATAGTGATTACGCAAGATTATTACTCCACGAGAAAATCTGTGTAATCTTATTATAAATCTCTGTAATCATAGGCTGGTACGGGTTTCGTGACAGCCTATAAAGTCAACGAGAGATATCAAGATTTAACGCCTAAGAAATGTATAAACCAAGAAAATGATGGCAAGAAATGTCAAGGCAACGAGCCTAATGACGCTGGAATCAAATACCTCTCCTGACCTTGCAAATACAATTGAAAAACGATACTCTATTTCTGTGACAAACAACAGAATCAAAGCGGTCATCAGGGAAAAAGAAAAAGCGTGCTTCGCCACCCAGAACCTGTACAAAACTATAAACAGCAAAAATATGATACACCAAAAAAGCGGATTAAAGAAATGGAACTCAAAATTCTGTAAACTTTTCCATCCATAGTCAAATACTATCTTCAGGGCTTGCAATTCCCCATTATTCATGACGATGCTCCCCCCTCCCTGTTTACTTCTAGCCTTTACTATAACATGCTTAAACAGAAAACCAAACAGAAATTTCCCCGATGAACTTACAATTTGAACTGATTCACTTCACTAAGCACAGATGGACACAGATAAAGATCCGCGTAAAACCATCCTTTAAAACCGGCAGATGATCACAGATAGTATATCAGCGATCATCAGTATCTTTTAATCAGCGATCATCTGTGCATTTAAATCAGCGATCA
Source organism: Candidatus Omnitrophota bacterium (assembly GCA_043814315.1). GTDB lineage: Bacteria > Omnitrophota > Gorgyraeia > Gygaellales > Profunditerraquicolaceae > JBDRKE01. Next base: position 23,912 of record JBDRKE010000010.1, on the reverse strand, counting down.
TCTGTGCAAAATAGTGTATATATTTCTTGAGAAGGCCCTATCTGGATATCTTTAATATCTCGTACTTCAACAATCCTGCCGGGACATGAATTTCAACAACTTCTTTCTCCCTGCGGTTCAAAAGGGCTGCTCCTACCGGAGACGTAACGGAAATTTTACCTTCGCCATAATCCGCCTCTGCTTCCGAAACCAGGGTGTACTCCAGCTCCTCCTGCGTATCCAAATCCTTAAGCGTAACGGTAGCTCCTATAAGAACCTCATCCTTAGGAATATCTTCGTAATCCAGGATACGTACGTACGCCAGCTTAGATTCCAGATCAGCAATCCGCTTCTCATTCAGCCCTTGCGCCTCTTTAGCCGCGTCATATTCGGCATTTTCGCTGATATCACCGTGCGCCCTGGCTTCGCCTATGGCCTTACTTAGCTGTTTGCGCTTTTGGTTCTTTAAGAAATCCAGCTCCTTAACTAATTTTTCATAGCCGCTTCGGGTCAGGTATATCACATCCATGGGGAGCCCCTTTTTTAGAACTCTTTCTTAATTTTTAAAATCACTTTATCGTTGGGCGGTTGCTGCTGTGCCGGGTCTGTTTTGGCCTCCTGTTTTAATTCCTTTTCAGCCCCTATCGAGATACCTTGCGTGATTTTGACTTCCGTACCTATCCTCTGGGTTGTTGTCGATTGTTCTTCTATGCCTTGAGATTGCTCAATGGCATAGCTAGCCCCGATTTTCTCGGTTATTTCTTTTTTTACTCCCACGCCTTTCTTTTGCTCATCAAAAGTAAAGGAAAATCCGGTTATCCCCAATTGCTGGGCAATCCTGCTCCCTGAGCCGGAGAAAACAAAATAATCTACAAAATCACTCACAAGGTCAGGTGAAAGTTCCCCCTTAGCTAAGGCGCCCTCTGCTCCCTTCCAGCTTTTATTTGTCATCAGCATAACCAACAGCCGCTCCTGAGACAAGGCGGGATCTGAGGCCAGTTTCAACTCAGGATTTTTGAGTGTTCCCCTTAATTCGATATTGATTTTGGCGCCTTCAACGAGAGAACTTCCCTTCAGGCTTAAAGCGGCATCTTTGGCTACACCTGAAAATAATACCTTACTACTTTGCATATTAATAACAGCGGTCTTGGGCCCGGAAATTACCCCTCGATCCGAAATAAGCGTCCCGTAAAACAGCGGCTCATTCTTGGAAAGTTTCAGCTCTAAATCAAACGCAACCGGGCAATCCGATAACGAAAAGCCGTTACGCATAAGCTTTGTTACTTGACACTGGCCGCTGAATCTGGGCTCCGACAAACTCCCCTTTATATAAACGTCAATATCATGAAGGAAACCCGATATTTTTTCCAGTTCTTTGTTTTCAGCAAATAACCTAACCGCCTCTGATAGGCTCATGCCCTTCGAGTAGAGATTGGCATCTAAAACATTATCATGGAGAGTGCCGTAAAAAAGTATTAACTCTGAACTGGACAATTGCAATCTGCCGTTATCTATCTTTACATTGAGCCCTTCTAAATTAAAAGAGGCAAAGTATATCTCAAGCCTCTGGATTCTCAGCAAGCTGCCGGGAGGTAAAATCTTTGAATCCTTGATTTCGATATCCCTAAACACTAAGGTGCGCGAAAGGCTGCCGCTGCTTTCTTCAACGTCAATATTCCCTGACTGGGCATATTGGGAGATAACGGATTCTACAAAAAATGTCGAACCCAAAGTCGTAAAAAGGAGAAAATAGGCGGCCAGGGCCACAAGGCCTATAATGCTAAAGGCCACAATGGCTAAAACATGCTTTCTTTTCATAGCTACACCTTCAGAGGCCCCAAAAGATGGGCCTATCTTTAAAGATAGGCGTTTAAAACATACTGTTGAACCATGCGATGGGTATTAAAGAATGAGGCGTTTATGGCGATGGCATGGCGCATAATGTCTATCCACTGCTGCCGGTTATTGTAGAAAACAGGTAGTACCGTATTCTCAAGCTTTTCATACAGGAGCTCAGCCTCCTTTTCGTCACTGCCTGCGATATCATTGACCGAACCAATGGCCCAGCCGGTTACACCTTCAATGCATCCTTCAATCCACCATCCGTCCAGGATACTTAGCGAGGGCACACCGTTATGCGCAGCCTTCATGCCGCTGGTGCCCGAAGCCTCCTGGGGCCGGCGCGGCGTATTCAGCCAGACATCGACTCCCGCAATAAGCACCTTGGCTGATTCCAGGTTATATTCTTCCAAGTACACGACCTTAATGCTGTTATTTAGGTTTTCTTTTAACGAGAATATCTTTTTAATCAACTCTTTTCCGGGCCAGTCTTTAGGATGGGCTTTCCCTGCGAAAATAAATTGTATCTTACCTGAACGCTGAGCGATATCGCGTAACCTTTCGATGTTGGCAAACACCAGGTCTGCCCTTTTATAGGCCGTAGCCCTGCGGGCAAAACCTATCGTCAGAACTTCATGCCCGAGGTTAACGTTGTATTTGGCATTCACATAATCCATAAGAACTTTTTTGGCCTGTTCATGTGCGCTCCATATCTGGTCACGGGGAATACTCAGGGCATAGCGCAGGCTAAAAGGGTCATAGGCCCAGCCCGGTATATATCTATCAAAAAGGTCTTTAAAGCTTGGGGCCACCCACCTGGCAGAATGCACGCCATTGGTAATGAAATCAATATGGTACCCGGGGAACATCTCTTCGGAAACTTTGCGGTGCTCTTTGGCGACTCCGTTGACGTAACCGCTTAAATTTAAAGCCAGGAGTGTCATGTTCAGCCGGTCTTCTCCTCCCAGTTTTTTCATTAAATCAAGAGGCACAAGTTCTCCCAGGATATTAGCCACGAGATCGTAAGAAAACTGGTCGTGGCCTGCGGGAACGGGGGTATGCGTGGTAAAGACACAGGATTTCTTCACGCCCTCAATATCCCATTCTGGGCCAGATAAGGCCTGGCGCTCACGCAGGAGCTCTAGGGTCAAGAGGCTGGCGTGCCCTTCATTCATATGGTAACGCACAAGGTGATTAAAACCTAACTCACCGAGCATTCTCACTCCGCCGATGCCAAGGATAATTTCCTGAGATAAACGGTGCTCTTTGTCTCCTCCGTAAAGGTACTGGCAAAGGTTTCTGTCTTCGGGGGCATTCTCCTCCAGGTCCGTATCCAGGAATACAACCGGAACAAAATATCCGCTCATCCCCGATTGGTGATATTCCCAGGCCTGAATATAAACCTTTCTTTTTTCTATTGTCACTTCCACTTTTTCCGGAAGGAGTTTAAGAAAATCCTGAGGTTGCCAGTCAGCGGGTGTTTCCTGCTGATTTCCCTGGGCGTCCAGCTTTTGAGTAAAATAGCCTTTTTTATAAAGAAGGGTCACCGCGACCATGGGGACGTTGAGGTCTGCGCAGGAGCGGATAGTCCCGCCTGCCAAAACTCCCAAGCCTCCGCTATAAGTAGGCATGTGAGGGTTAATCCCTACCTCCATGGAAAAATAAGCGATTTCTCTGTCTTCCCTTCTTTTTCTCTTCACCACGTTGTTTTCAGGCACGGCTTCTCTCTCCTTATTAAATTCGGATGCTTTTTTTCGGCAACGTTGTTAATTATCTTTAGATTAAGCTTTAATACATCAGGACGCACTCGTCAACCGGATAATCTCAATCATCTCTTGCGCCTTCTTGACGCGGGAGGATCTTTCTCTTAACGGCCTGATCTTGCGGAATCCCTTAACATACCAGCCAAAGAACTTGCGGAATTTGATAATACCCACCCTCTCCCCGTGAAAATCAACATAGGACTTTAAGTGGGCAATCATCACCTTGATAATCTCTTCCCGGCTAGGCCTCTGGATTATCTCTTGCTTCTCTAAAAATTGTTTTGCCTCCCTGAATATCCAGGGATTACCTAGAGCTCCGCGCGCCATAGCTACGGCTTGGCAACCTGTTTCATCAAACATCCTCTTAACTAAAGGAATGGATAAGATGTCGCCGCTGCCAATGACGGGGATTTTCAGGGCCTCCCTGACCTTGCGGATAGCCGCATAATCAACGCCTGCGCTATATCCCTGGGCCTTTGTCCTTCCGTGAATGAACAAGGCTTTAACCCCTGCATCTTCGGCCCGCAGAGCCACTTCTCTGGCATTAACCGATGTATCATCCCAGCCGCTTCGGATCTTGACGGTCACCGGCTGCTGGGAATTTTTTACGATTAATTTCAGCAGCGTACCTAATCTTTTTGGCTCCCTCAGGAGACTGGCCCCCTCTCCCCGACGGACGACCTTCTTTACGGGGCAGGCCGCATTAAAATCCAAAACATCGAATTTATAGGGCTTAAGGATATCCAATGCCCTTAAAATGAATTTGGGTTCCTTGCCTAATATCTGTATGCCCAAAGGCCGATCCTCAGGAACCGAGGACAACATCTCTTGAGTCTTTCGGCTTTTATAACTTAAGGAACGCACATTCAACATTTCAATAAAAGCCAGTTCGCACCCGAAACGCCGGTTCAGCAGGCGAAACGGTAAATCCGTTATCCCGGCCATGGGAGCAAGGATCAATCTGGATTCCAATTTTAGGTTACCGATTTGAAGCATGGAGGGGGGCAAGTTCGGTTATTTCTTATTCTTTTTGCTTCTTGATCTCGCAACCTCGCACAGATACGGGGCAAAAGAAGATAACCTGCCGTCTTCATAGGGAAACTCTTTGCACGTGACGGGCTTGAGGCTATAATCAATCTTATGGATAGCGCACAGGCCGTCACGAGCGATAAAGCTGCATGGCTCATCCTCAAGGCTCGTGCCGACCTTGTATCCTGAAGGAAAGCTGTTATCTTTTTCAAAATGAAAAAAATCCCCTCCCTTTATGCCGAGAGTCAGTATTTTCTTGGCCTCCTCTAAATCAATCCATGCGCCGATCCGGCAACATGCGGACTGAATTTTACATTCAGCGCAATCGATCTTCTTGTTTTTTTTCATTGGCAGCCGTCCTATCCCGCAGCGTTCTCTTCTACAAACTTCTTTATCTCTTCGATATTATCCAATATGAGCTTGGCTTTGGTGAGCCCAAAGGAAAACGGAAATTTATCCTCTTCGTTTCTCTTAAGGATAATAAGCGGCTTGCCTTTATATTCTCCCCGCTCCACCATGCTCCCCTGATTTTCGTTATCCACAGTCGCCTCCTCTTTTTTAAGGCATTTGAACCCTTGCCTTCATGGGTAATAATTATACCTCTTTAATCCTGAAATCCCAAGCGATTTTACTCCCAAGATTCAATCTCATTTTACCGGATAGGAACGGATACCCTTCTCGCAGAGTTATGGCAATCTCGCGGCCAAGTCAAAAAGAGACCTGACCAGGAAAGACTTAAGGAACATGATAGCGAGAAAAGCAATGATCGGGGATATATCTATTCCGAACCTAAAATTTGAAGGAAGAATCCTGCGTATCGGATGCAAGATAGGTTCGGTGGCCTTATAGAGAAACTGCACAATGGGATTATAAGGATCGGGGTTGACCCAGCTGAGCAGCGCCCGGATTAATATCAGCCAGTACAGGATCGTCAGAAGCACATCAAGGACGTGGCCTGCCGCCATCAGAAGATTAGACAGAACAAACACTGTGCCCCTCCTTCTCTTTTATGCCGCTTCTATCAATGGTTGCTGCAGGTAGGCTTTTATGGCTGAGCCAATACTTGCGTAGTCTTTCTTTTCCAGCCACTCTTTCTTGAACACGCTTGCGCCGAAGGCTATGGCAGAGGCGCCGCAACTAAAATATTCCCGCATATTTTGCGGGGTGACGCCGGCCACAGCCATAAGTTCAATCTCTTGAAATGGCCCTTTGATTTCGCGAAAATACTGTGGCCCGAAGAATCTGGCAGGAAAGACCTTGACCATGGTTGCGCCTTCCTGCCAGGCGTTATAAATTTCCTGGGGTGTGCAAGCTCCGGGAAAAGCAGGTATCTTATTTTTAACGCAAAACCCAAGCACATCCTCGACGAGCACAGGCATAACAATGAAGGTGGCTCCGGAATCTAAGGCCTGCATTAAACTATCCGTATCCAGCACTGTGCCTGCGCCCAGCATAAGACGATTGCCAGCCAGTTTCCTGGCCTTACGGATTATTTCCGCGGCCCCTGGAGTGTTCATAGTAATCTCCAAAGCCTGCAAACCGGATTGAATAACGGCTTCCACAAGCGGCTCAATCTGCCCTGATTCTACGCCGCGCACAATCCCCATAACAGGCTGCTTTTTAAAACGGGGCACATCCATTTCCTATTCCTCGACCTCTGTAATCAGGCTTTCGTAAAACTCCCGGTAGTTTTCTTTCTTATCGCTGCCGCGTAAAGCCATGGCTGCGCGCGGATGCTCATCCAAAATACCCGTGATCGCGTAAGGGATGATATAACCCCATTCCATTTTTTCCCGCAAAGGGATGAACTCTTTGGAAATCAAATCCAGAACCGGCCGGATATCAAACTTGGGATTCTTTAAAAACCCAAGGATGAGCTCCAAAGGACAATTCCCCGCAGCCCTGCCTAAGCCATAGACAGTGCCGTCAACAAAATTCGCATCATGGATGATCGCTTCAATGGTGTTGCCAAAGGCAAGCTGCTGGTTGTTATGGGCGTGTATTCCTATCTCTTTGGTCTTAATGATGCTCTTGGCTTTCTTGATAAGGAACTCCGTTGTTTCCTGATACAAGGCGCCAAAACTATCCACTATATATATACAATCGGCCTTGCTTTCTTTTTCTAACTGCTCCAAGGCTTCTGTCAATTCGTTATCCAGGGCGCGCGATATAGCCATGATATTAACCGTAGTCTCATAACCCTTATCCGCAAAATGGTTCACCAAATATATGGCCTTGTCAATATCCTTGACATAAGAAGCCACCCTGATCATAGAAACAGGGCTTTCCTTACGCGGTGAGACATCCTCGGCATCCACCCTGTCCACGTCCACCATAACGGAAATCTTCGTATTCGATTCGATCCCGTCAATGACTTTCTTAATGGCATCGTCATCGCAAAACTTCCACGTGCCGAACTCTTTCTGTGAAAACAGCCTTTTGGAGTTCTTATAACCCATCTCCATGTAATCCACGCCTGCCTCAGAAAGCGCCTTGTACACCGCGCGCACAAACCTGAAGTCAAAATCGTGGTTATTGATCAGACCGCCGTCTCTGATGGTGCAATCCAATACCTTAATCTTTTCCCTGAACATAACTCCTCTCCCTTCGGGCGTAATTTTACGTGTGTGGTTTTAAGAATTATCCTGTTTGATGATTTTGACGGTCGTGCGGTTGCCGTCCTGCCAGGGCCAAAGCATGGCAAATATAATCTCTTTGCCCTGATTCCAGAAATAAAGCGTCTGGCCAGGCATAATGCCGCCGAAACCGTCAATAACCTGCCGCATTTGAAACGTCAGGCTGTTTGGGGAAGGAAACGCCGGTGTCCCGAAAAATTTCACAAGGCGCGCTTTCATTTTCTCAATCTCCTCCCTGAGCACCACAGCCTCAAAGTTGTTGTCAGCGTCGCAACGCAGGGTATCCAGCGGAACCGTCTTAACCTCATTTTTTAATTTGTCGAATTCCATGCCATTTCTCCTTTTTGAGATTATATTATACCGTTAAATGAGAAAAATTCATAGCAATTTAGTTTTTGAAAAAAAGAACCCTGGGATTGTTCCCAGGGTTCTTAAGTGAAACCTGTGTGCTTACCGTCGCTAACTGACCAATGAATCCACCAGGATCAGGGCTTCTTTGTACTCCCTGCTGGCCTCTTGGGTGCAGCAGGCGCTTTCTTCAAGGATGCCCATCTTGATCAAGAGCACCATGACGCGCTCCTGCATCCTATTCAGCTCTCCTTTTTGCGAGCAGGCAGCCAGGAGCTCTTTGACGCGCGCTCCTGAAGGAAGGAGCTTCCTGTTAACCATATTCTCTATCTGCCTTAACTCGCTCTCAACATCAAAGCTAGCTAATTCCTTCTTGCTTAGCGTGGGTAGTTTCAGGTTAAGCTCGGAGAAGTTACCCAAAGGCTCATAGGTGATGTTCATGGGTTTGCCGCGGAAGTCAATACCGCCGGGTGTCATGGGAGAGGCGGCAGCCTTGTTTCTTTCCCGGGCATCAATCTCAGCTAAGCGATCTTCCTTGACAGCTCGCACAGCTTGCACGTGGTCTCCTGATTTCAAAGCATACGCGTCTGTGCCTGCAGCAAGCTCAGCGATGGAAACTTCATTCTCTTCAGGCCCTGCTTCATTAGAGCGATGCGATACGATCCATTTAATACCATATTTTTTTGCGATTCGGATAACTTCTATAGTTCCCAACCAACCTTTCGCAGGATCATTAATACCCGTAGTCAAGAATCCGTTCTGGTTTAACTTGATGAGAATACCTATCCTCTTTGTCACCTTACCATCCGGCCCAATAAATCCTCTTTGTTTTAACATATCAATAAATCTGAGGAATCGGCCTGCCTGAGAGACAGTAAGATCATCAGTAATCACCATGACTTTGTCTCCCACTGCTTCAACGAGGTCCAGCCAGCCTTCCCAATCGTTCTCCCCTAAGCCGTCCTCAAGAGAATCAATCGGATATTTTTCTGCCCACTTTTTGTATATGGCAACTAACTCTTTGCTGGTAATCTGGCGCCCTTCAAAATTGTAAAGATTGTCATGACCTTCCACTAACATGGAAGTGGCTGCTGGGTCCAAAGCCAATGCTACAGTTCTAACCTCTCCAGATGTAGACGGAACATACCCAGCGTTTCGAATGGCAGCCATCTGGCAATTCAACACAAACTCATGCACCCCTACTCCTTGATCTCTCAAGGCGACGATGTCTAAATTCTTAATGTTATATGAACCTGCCTTTTGATAAATTTCCTTTAACTTATCATTTGTCAGGTCCCCTATTTTGTATCCGCCCTCCTTGCCCCTCAACTCACCTACGCCTTTATCATCGGGGTTGGCTTTTAAACCCATTTGCTGGTAGATAAACCCAAGGGCCCGATCTATATTGTCTCCCATCTTGTTTGATTCTGCCGTTGTTTTGCCAATAGGGACAACCATAAATTCCTGCATGTCTAAACTGTTGGGCGCATGTTGTCCGCCATTAGTATTATTCTGCTGTATCTTTGTTACCGGAACGCCCTTAGAAGCAAGGTCAGGAGCCATCTCGCGGACGAACTCGTAATTCTGCAGGCCTTTTTGACTGGCTGCTGCCCAAGCTGATGACATTTGATAAGAGAGAGTGACCTCGGCACCTAATTCGTCCTTACTCATATTTAACATGAGCTGGCCGATTTCTGCTAATTCATCAGCCACCAATCCTTCCTCCATCACTGCTGAATGAATCTTGACTATGTTTTTAAGGACTCGGCCAAAGCCAAATCTATCCAAAATAGTTTTTGCCTCATCCTCGCCGGTAGAAGTTCCTGCGGGAACTACAAAATGACCTTTTGCGCCGCCGGCTAATCCCATGTCTAATCTAAGTGCAGGCTTACCTAAAGTAGTGGTTTGTGAAGGGGTAACCGTCGTGATCATCAAGTTTAACTTTTCTAGAATAGGCGTCGTAGCCGGAGAGGAAGCTGAGTATGTTAAGGCTGCATCCAATACTTCTGCCATTTGGGCTGTCTGACGATTGCGCTTGGCATCCAGATATACCGCGTCATGCATGGTTTTTTCCATAGTGGCAAAACTAAACTCATTGTCGTAACCGACTTTTATACGCAAAGTGTTGGGAGCAACCCTCTCAATAAAATTCTTATAGAGAATTGAACCTGTCCTTTGCCCGGCAATGGTGTCTTGCCAGGTGTAACTACCTTCTCTCATATCTTCGGGAGTAAACATGAGCAGATCTTGAGGAAATTCAGCGGCTATACGCGATAAATAACGCACTGTTAATTTTTCAGGAATGTTGTTAGGCAAGCGAACCAGAAGGTCAAAGATTGAACCGCCTACAATATCTGCCTTGCCTTTTACTAAACCCGTTGGCGTACGAATAGCCGTAAAAAAGGTTTGGCTGCCTTCTTCAAATGAAAGCAATAAGACCACTCCTTTAGCTGCACCAGTTGATTTTAGCGCCGTGTGGCCGTAAGGGTTCTTCTCTACGATTTTGTCGCTTGACGTATACATATGAAAGGTGGGCCCAATAGATTCAGCATTCCCAGCGAAACCGGTTAAAGCGGAAATAGCGTGTGCCGCACCATTGGTTGAGCAAGAACCCGGAGTCATATACATAACATCAGAACCCCCTACATAGGGTAAAACCCAACCCAAATGCCTATCCATAAAGTTAAATCCAGGCAATAACATGCTCTTGGGAATTTGCGCTTTATCATAAATGAGTTGTTTTCCGCCTTCTTTCGGCATACGGGTGTTCTTAACATGTTCATAAATCTGCCTTATGCGGGACAGCTCATCCGTCGCGCCTAATTTCGCGCCATAGGTTTCAGGCAAATTGGACTTTGCAAAAAGTTTCCACAAAGTGTCGCCGGAAAGCTTAACTGCTCCTTTGGCACCGGCTTTCTCAAGAGCTTGATCCCCAATCTCTACTCCACCGGGTGTAGCATCCACTCTTAAACCAAAGAAAATTTCTTCATCATTTTCTCCCCGGACAATGAAGGGACGAGGGATATTATCCAGTTGTCTTCCTGATGCTTTAAGCGCTACTTCCATTCCTGCTTTAAACTGGGCCATATCCACAAAATAAATTACACCCACCATTCGGCCATCAAGATTAACTTGAACAGGATAAACACTGGAAACCTTATACGTATCTTGAAAGTCCAGCTGTGCCGCCAAAACATTTGCTCCTAATCTAAAGCTCATCAGACCGTTCTTAATCAGGTCGGTTAATACGGCAGATTCCGTCCCAAGCTGAATATTCAGCTTCGCATCCTCAATCTGCCTGTCGCTTAACATTTCTGAAGCTTTTTGCACAGCTGTGAAAAATTTCTCTTGCAAACTTTCACCTTTAAGCTCTTGGCTGGCCACCATATACCTGCCAATATAACCTTCCTCCTGGCCGTTAATATCTGCTGCTAACCGCTGGGCAAGCTGTGTCCTTCCGATGCGTCCGGAACCATCGTATGCCTCGAAAGGTTTATCTGAAGGTAGGACTTTTAACGGATTATCCAACTTTATGTGCCGGAAACTCTGCACAAAGTTATCCGCCCTCATCAAAGCTGCTAATTGAAGCACATCAAATAAGCCGCCGCTTCCATGTATAAATTCTAAGATATGAAATTTCTCATTTGCAGATAATACTACACCTTTTGCAGATAGATGTATAAGGATATCCTCTCCGCTGGCCTGGCTTAGCTCAAGGGCATCTGCCTCTCTTACGGCCTCATTTAACCTTCGCGCATAATCACCAATTTCAACCCTCAAGGACTCAAATACGCGTGCATCTTTAAAATAGTTTATGGCTACTTCCAAAAGGTGCCTCTGCATAAGGGCGTAAAACTTGATAACGGCATCCTGCAGGTCTTTATTTTTAATAGCTATTCCCACTTGCCTCTGCGTATCGTAATTGGGAGTCAGCAAATGGTACAGGCGTGCGCTCGTCTGACCCACGGCATAGAGGCTGCCTCGAAAACGCTCCAGGTTTTTCCCAAAACCCGGCGCTGTTGCTTTTGCATCCATGTCCATTTCCGAAATGAAAACTCCCAGCTGTTTATCAAATTTAATTCCAGCCGCGCCGGGGTCTACCATGGCTTTAGGATCAAGATTATTGATCATTCCGGTTAAAAGACGGATAGCGGGAAGATCATTATTTTGTAACTTTTCAAATAAGAGTGGATTGTATGTTTTAAGCGCATTAAAGGCATTGTTGTGGTTGGAAATGTCTATAGATGGCGGCAAAGCGAATGGTTGTTTTTCCGTTTTTTCCAAGCCTTGGGCGGCGCTCACGGCGATTTTTTGCCCCAAAGCTTCATGCGCCTTATCTTCTCCACGCTTAATGACGACAGGTATCCATCCCAGAAAATCACCTGCCAAAGTCCTGATCGCGATGATGGAAGAAACATCCACGGCCGCTTCTCCTAATAGTCCCGGATCAAGCGCGTGAGAACGTTCTTGCGACTCTTGGGCAGGAATGCCTTTGCTGGCCAATACGGGCCTTATAAGTTGTTGCGCAAAGGCCGTAACGTCTTTCTCTTTCTTCGCTGCTTGGAATGCCGCAACTTGCTCAGAAGTCCAAAGATTCATGACATCTTCGGCTGTAACAATGACCGGCAAGAAAGTCGTCTCATAAAAATTCTTAATTAGATCCGCACGTCTACCATCAGGTATCAAAAGACGATGCCCGTCAGGTCCTCTGGACAAATCCAAAGCAGGCTCTCGGGTGGAATCATCGCCAGCCACAGAAGTATCCTTATAGGGAGTTCTTGCAACCGGTAATACGATGGCTCCTGGAATTGCTTCTGTCACGGCAGAATATATACCTAGCAACTTCTTCTCTGCTTCTCCAGGAAATTTCATCGTTGCTCTTACAGGGACAAGGCCTCCGCCTACACCCTTGGAAATGGCGACAAAAAGCGCACCTCCCGCCGTCGAAATCTTTATTGACGGATCGAGCCTTAAACCTGTTTCGCGCTGCACGATCTTTACCGCGTTAAACATATCGCCGCCGCCAAACAAAACGGCCACACCCCTGGCAGCTGCTTCATTGGCTGCGGTTACAATGGCAATGGTGCCTGCTTTAGAACCCCATTCTTTATCAAATACGCCGGCTCCACCGTTCATGAGGATACCGTCCCCGGCTTTCAAAGAATTAATGTAATCTACAATCATTTTTATGGTCTTGGGGCCGATGTCTATCTGTTCATCCGTAGGCTCAAGTGTGTCTTTCACAACTTTGCCTTCCCTGACCACAAAATCAACAGGAAGCGAAGATTGCAGTTTATTGTCTCTGGTATTTTCTATCAACTTCTTTTGGCCATCTTTAAATCCTTTTACATCATCCGGTTTGGTCGGCATAAGGGATTTTCCGACATTGACGCCAGCGTTGTCTAAAAGAGGATTGGCCAATGCGCCGACAACAAACAATTTACCGCCAGTTAAACCAATGCGTTTACCGATATCAGCGATATTCTTTAATTTATCGAACTTTGCGCCTCCGGCAATAACGACAAGTTTACCGGTGGCTTTACTTAAGAAATCCAGAACTTTCTCAGCTTCATCAGCAACCTTTACTCCAGCTGCTATATTTTCTCTCGGAAACAACAACGCACCCATCTCCATGGAAGCTTCTTCAGCACGATGTGATTTGTCAAAAGCTTCTTCTAGGTAAATTAATTTTTCTGTTGTTTCCCCTGTCAAGGCAATCAGGTCCCTTTCAAATTGCTCCCTCACGGCCGGATTTTTGGATTGTTCGCCACCATACATCCTAACGTTTTCGACCACAAACAATACTTTTTTTCTGGAAGCAGCAGCTTCTGCTTTCTTTGCGTCAATTAAAGTCTTTGCGTCTGTAAGGTTGATGGGAAGCATTATGACTTCTACATTATTTACACCTGCTTCTGATAAAAGCCTGGCAGCCTCATTAGCCATAGGCCTTAAAGTGAAGGCTTCTTCATAACCTTTTCCGCTTGGCCTTCCGGAATGGGTAAGCACATACGCGTAATCTAATCCTGCCTCTTGAAATACCCACTTGATCGTGTCAAGAGAATTAACAATGCGCTCATTTTCTACGATTTTTCCGTCCTTAACCGAAACATTCCAATCCAAAGCCATGATAGCTTGTTTAATGCCTTTATTGGTGATAACCGGTAACAGATCGTCTGGGCTACTAACTTGTATTGGGCTAGCTGCTTCAATTTTATTAGGTTGAAGAGAAGCATTGGGATCAACCAACCCTGCCCCTAAGAGGACATCTGTTATAGGAGAATCGGCAACTCTAGTGCCGCTATAGGGTAGATTCTGAGGGAGGATTTTGATTCCACCACTAAAGTAGGTGCGGATCACCTGGCCTGTGGGGGTGTGGACGGTCTCGCTGATGTTGTATTCTCCTTTGGCAAAGGAGTTCTTGTAGGCCTGGAAATAGGTGTCTTTAGACCAAGAGGTCTTAGAGGTTAGATTTGTAAGATTACTGGAGTCAATGAGGGAAGCGTATTGGCCGGTTTGGTTAGCGAACCGGGTTTTGAACCATCTGGAGAAAATAAGAGAATAATAGGCCTGTCTTAAGGGGGCGTAGGTCTTGGAGAGGTTCACCTCCTTGGTTAATTTAGGTAGAATGAGTTCACGGATAAGCTGGGAGGAGTATTCGTTAAGGAGTCTTGAGCGGGTGTCCTTGAAGTTGTAGTCAGAGGAGTCCTTCAGATAATCCTGCTCCAGCATGACCTTGAGGGTCGCCTTGTAGATGTAGGCGCTTCCTGCGGTCTCACGCACGATAATCTCATTGGGCACGATCCAGGGCCTGGTGAGGGCTGGGATGCTGACGTTCTCGTAACCGTAGAGCTCCTCGGCCTTCTTGTAGAGCTTGGTCCAGTATTCCCTTCCTTCAGGGGTTTGAGGAGAGGTGAAGCGGGCAGTGTCTTTCTTAAGCTGAAGGTCTGCCTCAAGCATAACCTTGCCCACGTCTGTCTTAGCTAAATAGTTATCTATGATATTGTCCTCTGAATCAGGCCTGAGGTTCACCCAGAAGCTGTCATTGGGTAGGGTAACGCCTATGAGGAAATAATTCATGAGGACCTTGTTGGAGGCGTTAAGCTGCGTATCGGTCAGGTTCTTGGTGTCTCCTTTGTCCAGCATCACCTTGAAGGCGTCATTAGCTGCGTCATAGGAGAAGAAGCGGATGTGCACGGGCCTGAAGGTGTCTGTGGTGAGGCTACCGGCTATCTTAGAGAGTTGGCCTGCGAGGTTAAGTTCAACGGCAGCGACCTGGGCAAAGCCGGTCTGCTGGAAGAGCATGGTCAGGACAATGAGCCAAGAAAAGACTTTACGCGACATTTTTTTCTCCTTTGTTAAGAACAACAAAATTTAAAATATAACACCTGCGTTCCAGCTGCAGGATTATTTTTCAAGTTGTTACGGCTTATCCAACTGCATCTAAGATAAGTAACACTTCTTTCAATGCATTGTCAGCTTCAGATACTCTCTCCTCTTCCAACTTGCAAATATCCACCAAACACGCAACTATCCCTTCTATGTGTTCTTTGAGCTCTCCTTTTTGATAACAGGCAGCCACGTATTCCTTCAAGCGCTCCGAAGAAGGAGTGATCCCGGCCTTAAGCATATTCTGAATTTGACTGAATTCCTGTTCAAGATTGATGCTCTCAACATTAGCTAACTTGGGCAGGCTAAAGTTAAGGCCCGAAAGATTTCCCATGGGCTGGGTAATCATAGGTATAATGCGAAAGTCAATACCGCCTGGGGCAACTTGGGCCTTGTTCTGCTGCGTTGCCGGGCTTCCCGCCTGTCCGTTAGGCTCAACGCTTTCTTTAACCGTAGCCGGGCTGGCAGCAGTGGCTACCTTAAAAAGCTCGGCTGTTGCCTCCACCATAGTAATGGGCCTTAATTTCCTCTTCTCAGGTAACATATTCCTAATTAGAAAAGGTGAACGCGGGTCTTCAAGTTGCTTAAGCAGTTTATTTTTAGGATAGGCTGCTTCTATTGTGCGCCGGTTAGTGCCATAGGGCTCAAACTGACCACCCAACTGAGCTTTCTTAAATTCAAAATTGAACTTAAACATCTTGTTACGAATAGGCGCATAATCCTTTTTACCAAAAATATCCTCAACGCTGACCAAGGTTTTGCCATCTTCAGATAAAGTATAGACCATCCCTACTAATATAGGGTGGCTCTCCTTGTTGGCCACGGCATATTTAAATGCCGTTGGAATAGCTGCTAACCAATGCGAACCATTCATATCTCCCTGAAGGAGAACAGGATGCTTCTTAATAAACGCGTAGATATGTTCCATCAGTATGATATTTCCCGCCATAACTGGATCATCTTTACCAATATATTCTCCGCCTGCCAGTATGCCTAATTTGGTAACTGAACTACCCAGTAATGGCTTGTCTAAATAATCCTGTGGATTATTAATATCCCAACCGGCTTTATTTTTGGCCCATACCTGCTTAATGTTAAATCTGTCAGAATCAGCTAAATAAAGCTCAACTGCCGCCTTATCCTGTTGAGCGTCGAGGAATATCCTCTTGGTGGGAACAAAACCTGATTTCTCTATCAATGCAGCTAACTTTTCTTTATCAGCTGTTGACAAATCACCCCTGAGGAATCCGTCCTTATAAGAGCTTTTAATAAAATCTTGGCCTGCTTTATCATCTTGGCCTGCATCATCTTTTAATTCAGGTACGGCATCTGCAATATCAGCATAACTTTCCGGTATTTCATTTACAGCAATGTTACCGTGTTCATCAAAAGCCTTGGCATCCCATATCTCAAATACCATACCATTTTTCCTAAGGCTTGCCAACAGCTCAAGTAAATATTTTTGTTCTTTTCTACCCATTTCTATCAAATCTTTAACAGAAATGAGCCCTTTTTGAAAAGCTTCCATTTCTCCGGGCAGATGTTTTTTTATCCAATCTTCAATAGAAATAGAAGCAGTCCCATTTTGTAAAGCCTTCAGTTGTTCTGCTTTATCTTTTATCCAGTCCGGAATGTCAGCAGTCCCATTTTGTAAAGCCTCACCTAAAGCATATACTCCTTCTCTGATCGGCCTATTTATGCCTGCTGGCCCACATTTATCTCCGGCCAGAATACCAACTCTCCTCTCGCCATTGGCTGTGTCCACTAAATAACGAGATGCGCCCATGCCTTGGGAGGAAACATTGCCTGAAAAAGGATCGGGAAGGACTCCGATAGTGCCGTGTTCCTGCCAATATTTCCAACCCTTGTACATATTCTCAACCATCTGCTTATAGTCTAATGGCATAATGTCTCTAAGTATTTCAAAAAAACGCTCGCTGAGACGAGAATAAAAATAGGGATTGGCCATGGCTGCTTTTGCCTCTTTGCCGGCATAATCTTGAGCTCTACCATAAGGTTTCTCGGCCTTCTCCAAAGCCTCTTTCGTATTTAAAGGAGTTGCGGGATCGAAGTCTGTCCTTTTGCCTACCATAGACGCAAGATAACCTCGCGTCAATGCTGTAAACGACGATTGGTTCGCATTTGCACCGTTGCGCGATTTATCCCCTAATGATATAATATGTTCATCATCACCGATGCTGTTAGTTGTACCGTTTTTTAAACGGCTCTTTTCAACAAAACCGATGATGTTTCCGTCGGTCATCTCTCCCTTTTCAATAGCTTCTATCTGCGATGTCCTATCAATTGCCAACATATATTCGGGAGTAAAGTTGTGCCCATCTTTTCCTCCCATGTCAGCTTTAATGTCATGAAAAGATATTAATTTACCGCTCTCCACTTTTGCCTCTACTTCATCCATAACCAGGTCTATATCTGCTTCCTTGGGCGCGCGCTTAAAAAGATGGTTTTGCGCCTTTCTTAGTGGTTCAACCTCTTCCTCTGCTGCAAAGGGAGCTATATATGGCTGGTCCTTTTTATGGGTCGTCATGATTGACGCAAGCCACTTAGCCAATTTTCGCTCGGGTTGCAGTGCAGGAGGATTTATACCTACATGATCAATAACTCCGTCTTTTTCCTGAGGGATGATGCCGTTTCCCTTAAATTGCCAACCGTCAACCACAACATAGGCAATCCCTTCAGGGGGAGCTTTCCTTGCCTCTTTTTTGGTTACCGGCATTGTGACTACATAACGCTTTCCGTTATTTCCACCGGGAACAAAATTAACATCATAAAACATGCTGGCAACTCCAGCCACAGCATCTGCGCCGCTTTGGCTTCTGCACAAAAATGTGGGATTAAGTGTTCTTAAGCTGCCATCTTCTCCATAAACCGGCTGATACACTACTTTAACCAATGGTTCGGTTGAAGTCACAAGGCTGCCTTCTACAGGATAAACTTCAGTAATAAGAAACTCATTGGGCTGGCCAGCCTTGGTTAAAAGTTGGCGACCTTGATCTACACCAGGATATTTTACGCCATCTATTTCTACTTCTACAGACGTTTCATATTCCCAAACATCTCCGTCAAGTTTTCCCTTTAAGACATCATCAACTCTTCTCACCACAGCTCTAAAACCGCGCACAGGAAGCTTGTCTTTCTTTTTAGTATCCACTTTAATGAGAAGCCCTAGCGGTTGTAACGGCGTAGCGCCAGGGATAAAAAACTGATGATAGAGCTTAATATTGGCTGCTCCGATGGCAGCACCAATCAACTTAACTCTTACGAATGACTCTGAGCCTCGCTCAGTTATGGAATATGGTTCGCGTTTTACTCTAAGGTTCTTGGCTAAATCCTCTAAGCTCATTGAAGCTATATTTATGTCTTTTTTCAACAGGCCAAGTTCTTGGGCCTTTAAAGCTCCTTCTTTCATAGCTTCCATGATCAATCTTTGGACAGCAGCGTTTAGTTCGCCAAACCTATGGGTAACCTGGATACTTATTTCAGAAGCGCCATAATCATTTACCTCTGCGCTTAATATTTTTCCTTCCGCCATATCTTTTTTTAATTTTCTTTTGACTGCGTTCACAACTGCATCGGGAATCTGCTCGACAGGATTTGCGAATAACTCGCTTATCACATACGAATGGTAGTCGCTAGTAAAAAATCCTGGTTTCTGGCCCTCCGGCACTGTAAAGTCAGTTCTTATTTGTGCCATCGGCGAATTGGCAACCCGAGGTTTCGCTTCCACTGGACTGATTGGCAATGCTCCAGCCTCTAAGTCCGGCACAATCTGTCCGTTTGCTTGTCCGGCAAGAGAAATCTTATCTTTTCCTAAACCACCAGTTACCATAGGGCTGCTTCCAGTAAAAGTTGCTATTGGCGAAGTCGAATCAATAACCGTAGGTGTCACTAAATCTTTTTTCATAAGAGACACACCGCCGCTAAAATAAGTCCTGATAACCGGCCCCATCGCTCCATTCACTTGCTCTCTAATATTGTATTCACCCTTGGCAAAGGACTTTTGATATTCTTTAAAATATGTTGTTTTTGACCATGATGCTTCAGAGGTTAAGCCGCTTAGGTTTCCGGTGTTAATCAGGCTTGCGTACTGTCCGGTTTCACCCGCAAACTTGTGCTTAAACCAGCGGGATAATATTAAGGAATAGAAAACTTGCCTTAAGGAGGCGTATCTGGAAGATGAGTTCACTTCTCTGGTAAGTTTAGGAATGATTTTTTCGCGGATTAATTGCGAAGAATATTCGTTTAGTTCTTTAAGCCGGGGGTCACTGAAGTTATAGTCAGCGGAGTTTTTTAAGTAATCCTGCTCAAGCATGACCTTTAATACTCCTTTATATACATAAGCGGAATTTGCGTTCTCGCGGATAATGACTTCACCCGGAACTATCCAGGGACGTACCAGAGCAGGAATATTTACGTTTTCAGAGCCAAAAATCTGCTCAGCTTTCTGGTATAGTTTATTCCAATAATCTTTGCCTTCAGGAGTCTGGGGAGAAGTAAACCTTGCAACATCTTTCTTAAGCTGCAGGTCGGCTTCCAGCAGAACCTTTCCTAAATCAGTCCTGGCTAATGCAGGGTCAATAACCTGGTCTTCTGAGTCAGGACGCAGATTAACCCAGAAATTGTCATCAGGAAGAGCTACACCAACAAGAAAATGTTCTAGGAGTCTCTGACCTTGTTCTTTAATCTGGCTTTCTTTGATTCCCTTTACGTCTCCCTTATCGATTAGAATTTGGAAGTTATCCGTGAGCGGGTCATAGGAAAAATACCGTAAATGCAAGGGACTAAACTTCTCTGGCCCTGAAAAGGCATTGGATGATTTAGTAAAATAATTAGATAGTTCTAATTGGGAAAGACCCTGGGCAAAGCCGGTCTGCTGGAAGAGCATGCACAGAATAATGAGCCAAGAAAAGACTTTACGCGACATTTTTTCCTCCTGTTTTATTTGAAACAAATAGGTTTTTGAAAGATGATTTGTTTTGAACCATGCGATTTGCAACAAGTCTTTTTAAAACTATTTATTATCTAAAAAACAAAAAAGCCGGACTGACCCTTTAGTCAGTCCGGCTTGAATTCTCCGTGGCACTCCTGCTTGTTCCTCCAAAACATGCAGGAAACGGACCTATAATAACGTTAAATTATGTCAAATTACAACTGTGAGGAATATAGCTTAAAATTCTCCTTTTGTCAAGCTTTTTTTTGAAAACGTTTTCTTTTCTTTGGAAAGCGAATTTAAGACACATAATTCCACCGTCTAAAAACAGGGCTGAATCAATAAAATGAGTTCAGAATTATTTTCTGAAAAAGAATATTCTGACCCCATTCTTTTTAGGCAGAATAAAGAATTAAAGCACCAAAGGTAAAAATGAACAAACTCATCAGGCGTAAAAAGGAATCTGGTTTTTTATTCCACCAATCAAGCATGGCTTTTATCCTTTCTAATCCTAGGATAAAGATAAGAAGGCCGGCAATAAGCCATTATCTTTCTCGCCGGTTTCGGATTTAAAAAAGTCACAATCCCCATACAGGTTATAAAAATTCCGATAATCTTCACGAGTATCAGCATACCTTACCTCTTTTCAGATACCACGGGGCCTCTCTCTTATTCAATGAGCACCAGGCCAAAATAAGAGGCCTTGCACCGCAGCGAATCAACCGTATTGATGGGTAAACCGTTATTGCGCGCGGTTCTAAATACATCTATCCCGCATGCCTCCATGGCCGGCCTTGCCTTATCCGCATGCCTGCAGCCGTTCTTAAAGTCACATTCCCGGCACAGCCTGCAAGGGCCCGCTCCCATGCCGAACGCCTTGTAATAACCGGCCAGGAACGCCTCTTTCTCCAATTTTGAAACAATATCAGAGATATCCGCCTTCCATGCGCTTGGCACATGAATAAGGATAGCCTTAGAATAGGAATTGATTACCTTCTGCGTCTGTTCAGGGGTAGGCGAGTTTGGCGGACAGGTAAGGCATCCTCCGTAACCATCGCAGCCGAACTGGCACTTATATCTTACCCAGGGCGCGGTTTTAACCGATGAAGCCGCAATAATCTTGGCTTTCTTTGCCCCTAGCTCAATCGCTCGCTTACGAAAATAGCTTAACGTTTTCTTCATTTAATCTCAACCTCTTACCTTATTATATCCCCCAAAACAAAAAATTCAATTCCTATCTATCAGTTGTCAGAAATTGACCCTGAGCGAACATTGATTTTTAATTAGACGCGAGCGAAGGGCCTAGGAGGGCTTGAGCTTGGGATATTTGTTTTCCATCTCAATTAGTTATAGACGATTACGTAAAGCGTCTTATTAATTTTGCACTGCGCTTGCACCTTGCCCTATCCGATGGGCAAGTGCCCCGCCTCCTGCGGGGAAAACGTTTTCACGAAAAGGCTAATTTACTCTTGATTTTGACGCTAAAGCATTGCATACTTATATTACTTAACATAAAAGAGGCTTGGTTGATAGGCACCGCCTATCACCTACCTAAACCCCGATGATCTCGGGGTTGAAATTAAAACGGCCCAGCTAGTTATGTAGTTGGGCCTTTTAATTTCACTCCAGTCCCTCGGTCTGTCGACCTCGGGATAAATTAGCAGGCACTGCGAGCTAAATTAAAGACTATTTTATGCTGGCTAATTTAAGCGATACAAAAAAATTCTTTATTCAGGTTTAAGCGAGGAGATAAACGGCCCCGCTACCCCCGTAGTTGGGCCTTTTTATTTCATTCCAGTCCCTCGGTCTGTCGACCTCGGGATAAATTAGCACACGCTGAGAACTAAATTAAAAAACTATCTTATGCTGGCTAATTTAAGAGATAAAATAACGCCTTTATCTAGGCTTAAGCGAGAAGGTCGGAGTTTTTATCCTTTGCTCAAACCTAAATAAAAACGTTCTTGTATCGTTCGGAGTAAAATAAAAAAGCCCGCAGCTTATAAACTACGGGCTCTTTTATTTTAGGAGCATCTACCTACTCTCACATAGCCTTACGACTACACTACCATCGGCCTTGAAGGGCTTAACTTCCGTATTCGGAATGGGAACGGGTGTTTCCCCTTCAGTATGAACGCTCCAATTTTCAATATTACAACCTGTCGGAAAATTGGCACTTGCAAGCGAAGCGCAGCAAGTGCATTCTCCTATAAAATCCCTGACAACTCCATACAAGTATGGGTAAAACTACAGATAAACCAATTGAATCAGTTATCCCTCGCTTCTAACACTTTTGCCTGAAAGAAGCTCGTGATCTTTTTTCCGCTTTTGCGAAAAAAAGAGGCCAAGCCGATTGGCTGATTAGTACGCTTTAGCTCAAATCCTTACGGATCTTACACTTAGCGCCTATCAAGGTCGTGGTCTACGACCAGCCTTCAGGAACCTTGCGATTCCAGGGATACCTATTCTTGGGGGGGGCTTGGCACTTAGATGCTTTCAGCGCTTATCCCTTCCGGACATAGCTACCCGGCCTTTGCCCTTGGCAGGACAACCGGAACACCAGAGGTCCGTTTCTCTAGGTCCTCTCGTACTGAAGAGAACTCCCCTTCAAGTATCCTTACGCCCACATCAGATAGAGACCGAACTGTCTCACGCATGTTTAAACCCGCTATTACTAGCGGCATAGACTATATCTCCATCCTCTTTCGAGGAGTTGACGTATGATGGCTTCAAATTTAAGCCATCTCATCCATAATTATTTTATGGAATCAGTCGTTACAGGGGTAAGTAGGCCCTTTCTATTCAAAAATTCTTCGACTTTTG
The DNA here is from genome assembly GCA_043814315.1 of Candidatus Omnitrophota bacterium. Classification (GTDB taxonomy): domain Bacteria; phylum Omnitrophota; class Gorgyraeia; order Gygaellales; family Profunditerraquicolaceae; genus JBDRKE01. Next base: position 1,161 of record JBDRKE010000010.1, on the reverse strand, counting down.
CGACATTATTCTTCTTCTTTTTTGAATAGTTTAGGGTTGCATAAGAATCAACCAACTTTGCCAACTTTATTAACTGTTCAGGTGTTGGCTTAAGGCTTTCTCTTATAGCGCTTAGAAGCTCTAATGCTCTTTTCACATGAACGGCTTTGAATACTACATACGACTGTACCATTTTTAGCACTTCTTCTACCTTATCATAGCCGACAATCGTGTAATCGCTTACACCGTCGTTTCTATCCCGGATATAACCATATCCGATTTTGTCTCGTAACCATTTCAATCCCTCTTTATGGTTAGAGTCTTGGTAGAAGCAGACACTTGCTCTTATTTGGTAGCCGTAGATGTAGTCTTTGCGTTCAATGAGTTGAAACATTATGCTTCCATCGCCATCAAGAAAACCTGCGATGTACGCTTTGGTTTCTTCTCGCATCTACAACCTTCCCTCGGTATTACCCTTGCAGCGTTCGGAGGTCTGCAGTCGGGCTTCACCGATATAAGTCAATTCTCTTTCCGTATTACTACGGAAAAACGCAGTGTTAACTACGTTCTGAACCCAGCTCGCGTACCCTTTTAACCGGCGAACAGCCGGACCCTTGGGACCTTATACAGCCCCAGGATAGGATGAGCCGACATCGAGGTGCCAAACCGGGCTGTCGATGTGAACTCTCGAGCCCGATTAGCCTGTTATCCCCAGAGTACCTATTATCCGTTGAGCGATGGCAATTCCACGTTCAACCACCGGATCAGTAGCCCCTACTTTCGTATCTGCTTGTCCTGCCGGACTCGCAGTTAAGCTGGCTTGTGCGCTTACACTCCACAGCCGATTGCCGACCGGCTTGAGCCAACCTTTGGGCCCCTTCGTTACTTTTTAGAAGGGAACCGCCCCAGTCAAACTGCCCACCTGTCACTGTCCTCCCGCCGGATTCACGGCAAGAAGTTAGAATCTTAGTGCAATAAGGGTGGTATTTCACATTGCGGCTCTACCTGAGCTAGCGCCCAGGCTTCAAAGCCTCCCACCTATACTACACATATTGAACCAAAATCCAATAGCAGGTTGCAGTAAAGGTTCTGGGGTCTTTTCGTCTTGATGCGGGTAGACGGCATCTTCACCGCCACTACAATTTCGCCGAGTCTCTCGTTGAGACAGCGATCAGGTTGTTA
>JBDRKE010000009.1:0-23820 GCA_043814315.1 Candidatus Omnitrophota bacterium | reverse complement strand
GATCCAATATGCCTTGGGTTTTGAGAAGGACGCGATTTTGTTCTTCAGCGAACTAAAATCCTACACTTCCGATACCCATAAAGAGGTAATTCAGCAGTTGATTGACGAAGAGAAGCAGCATATCATTTATCTTGTCAATCTCAAGAAGGGAGATTGCTGAAAAACCCTAAACAATGCAGCAATCTCTGATTAAAAGATTAAAAAGCCTCAGTGCGCCTTGAGCTTAAAACAAAGAAAGATGGAACCGAAGTCATCGTATCCGCGAGAAAATACATGTTTCCTGAGCCTTCCATTGCGGGAGGCGTTCTTTATAAGATAGAAGAGCAGCTGAAATAACCGTCTTGTTAATCCTTGCGCATTAAAAACTTTTAGGTATCGGGTGATCAGGATATCAGGATTAGGAGATCAGGGGACTGGGAAATCAGGGTTAAATTTGGTTTGGAATAACTCGTTCTCCTGATATCCCGATATCCAAATCCTGATCTCCAGATACCCTGATAACCTTAAAGTCACGCCATTATTAAGTTAATACACACCCTATGCAAGAAGAAGCCGGAAAAAAAATAAGTGAAGAGTTTGGTTTGCTGGATGAGGCCAGCGCTGTTAAAGAGTACAGTGCCTTAAACAGCGTTTTTATGTATCCCAACTATCCGTTGATAGCGGATGAGGTACTTTCCCGCTTGAATTTTACTCAAGGAAGGATTCTGGATATAGGCACAGGGTTAGGGACGCTTGCGCTTGAATTTGCCAAAAGGCTGCCGCAGGCAGAAATTATCGGCGTGGATATATCACAAGAAATGCTGCAGGAGGCGCAAAAAAACGCTTGCGCCCGGCAGCTTGGCCATGTTAAGTTTATTCCCTGCGACGCACATAAGTTTTGTTTTAGGGATTTGTCTTTTGATCTGGCCGTCAGTTTCGGTGTCTTGCATCATTTGAATGACCTGAAAGCTGTTTTCTCCGGGATAAAAACTTTACTGAAACCGGGAGCCGTAGCTTATATTTATGATTTAAGAAAAGATGCTGGCCAGGATATCGTTTCCGAGATTACCCGGGGGATGAGCCCTTTGCAGGCAAGAGCGTTTCTTGAATCCGTGAAAGAATCCTTTGATGAGCCTCATCTGGAAAACGTTTTAAAAGACGCGGGGTTCTCGGCTTATTCTTTTTCTTGCCCCAAGTATTCCCGCAGGACCCTGATGAAAAATAAAGAGATGCTCAGGAACAGCAGGTTTACAGGGGAGAGGTTTAATAGGATTTTATGGGAGTGTTTCCTAAAAAAGTGATGGTAAGCCCCCTGCCTCTTAAAGCCTCCATGGCGGATAGATTTAGAAACTTTATCAGCCGCCTGGAAGAAAGCCGCATAGGATTCGAGCTTTGGATTGCGGCAGCCTTAAGCATCATCTTCATGCGCGATTCCCTTGAATGCCTCGTTACTGCAGGGAGCTTTCCCATAGCCGACCTATTCCACCTTTTTCACGTCCCCATATTTTTTAGTTCCCTGCTTTTAACGGTTATCCTTCTGTTGCATTTCTTCTCCGGAGAAGAAATCACAAAAGTTTCTAAAGTCAGCCTGATATTTTTTGCCATCATCCTCCTGCCCGTTTTGATGGATTTCTTCATTTCTTTAGCTGTTAAAAGAGAAGTGGTGTATCAATATATTGAGGAAGACGCGGGTAAAAACTTCATTCAATTCCTCAACCCCTTCCTGAGGCTTTCCCAGGTCCCCTTTAGCTTAAGGATAGAGGTCGCCGGAATTACCTTGTTGTCGTTTATCTACATCCATTTGAAGAAAAGTAAGATATTCCTATCGCTCATCGGCGCATTTTTTGTGTTTGTTTCATGCGTTCTTTACGGAGCCATTCCCGCTGTTTTAACCGGCCTCATTTCGTCTTTTTTCCGGTTTTTGATTTTTTTATCCAAATTTATTTATTTGAACATCCCCCCTAAGTTAACGGGCATAGTGGATGAGAGAGTCGTGGTCATCACCCAGCTTTTATTCACGTCGGTTTTGATCGCAATCTGGTATAGCCGTTATGATGGTGAAAAATTCCGGGCTTTATGGCGAAATCTTCGCTGGGCGCGCGTTTTCCACTACATCCTTTTGGTGATGATGGGAGTGGCCCTTTATTTTTATGATGTGCGGGAAACGGATATATTTCTTGTGATAAAGATTTTAGGTATAACCCTGGCCATGTTCTTTGCCTGTCAGTTTTGTGCGGTCGCTAATGATATTTTTGATACGGATTGCGACCGGCTATCCAATAAAGACAGGCCGCTCATTGCGGGAACTCTCGAGAAATACGAATATCTAAGGGTGGGATTTGTGTATCTTGCGCTGGCTTTGTGTTTTGCCGTCTGGGTTAGTGATCGCTGTTTTATGGTGATTTTAGTCTTTATGGCGCTGTATTTTATTTATTCTGCGCCCCCTTTTAGGCTGAAAAGGTTCTACCCCTTAAATCCTCTCATTATAGGCATCGAGGCCGTGTTGGCTTTTTTGCTGGGCCAGGTTTCTTTGGCTCCCACCGAATTTCTGGTTTCCTTTTATCCTTCGATATTGGGATTGCTCTTTGCGATTTTCTTCCTGAGTTCCCATATCAAAGATCTTAAGGATATGGAAGGGGATAAGTCCTGCCAGATCCTGACGTTACCGGTTATGCTGGGCGTGGATAGGGGAAGGTTGGTTACGGGAGGTTTCGTGCTTTTAAGCTACCTTTTGGCCCCTTTTCTCTTTTACTCCGTGTTCACCCACTGGTTTATTTTTGTCCTGGCTCTTGTGTTTGGCACGGCGAATTTCGTTTACATCAGAAGGAGAGACGCACAGGAAAGATTCATTTTCGGCACTTATCTTGTATTCGGCATGACCCTGCTCTCTTTTCTTATCCAGGCCGTATTCTTTTCCTAATAGCACAGATAATCGCTGATTTTCCCGCTCAACAATCTTTTATCTAGGGGGATGTCCGCTTTGCGGGAAAAACCACAGATGATCGCTGATAACCCTTTAAAGAGGACTTTATCTGTGATCATCTGCCGTATTCATTGGAAGGTTTTATGCGAATCTTTATCTGTGATCATCTGTGCTTAATGGAAGGAATCAGTGCAAATTGTCGTTATAACAATGAATATCGCTTGAAGTGGTAAAAATTTTATGGTAAAATCGCAATATTCAATGGAGGTTTTTTGTGGCAAGCCCCGTAATTTTCTTATATATCATCACCGCCTTTATTAGCATAATCCTCGCCTTTTTTTTATTCAAGTGTGCCAGGATGACAGGAGGGCCTTTTAAAAAGTCTTTGAGTAATTTTATCGGGCGGGAGAAAGAGTCTCTACTGACATCAGCGGAACCGGGCTGGGCTTATCCATAGCCAAAGAAATCGTTGAATTGCGCGCAGGCATAAATTGGCCTTTACATTACCGGTAAAGGTAAAAGACATACTCTAGCGCCCATCTATGAAATCACGTATAGTCCAAAGTTGTGCGTGAAGATTATGCGAGGGAGGTGTCTATGGAATGTAAGAACATAAATGTTATGGTCGTTGACGATGAGGCCGATTTCAGGGAGCTTCTGACCTTCTGGCTGCAATCGAAAGGCTATTCTGTCATACCGGCGGATACCGCAGAGGCCGCGGTGAGGTTAGCCAAAGAAAAAAAACCGGATATTATTTTTATGGATTTAAGAATGCCGGGTGTGGACGGAGTGGAGGCAATCCAAAGAATCAGGAAATTCGACAAAGACGTCCCGATTATCGTTATCAGCGCGCATCTCGACAATGAAAAGGCCAAACTTACCTGCGATTACGGAATCTCCGGCATATTTTACAAGGGAGAAGATTTCAAAGAAGGCTTAGCTTTGCTCGAGGCAACCCTGAGAACCCATAAAAAACTTAAAAAAAACAGGAGCCCTTAGGCGGTTGATGTTATAATAAACTGGCCATTCCTGGGATTTAGGCCGAGGGGGTGGCCCACTAAAGAAATGGAGAAATAATGATTATCTTTTTTACGCGGCAAATCTATATTCTCATAAAAGCGGGGATTCCGCTGCTCAAGGCCCTGGAGATAATTTGCGTGCAGCTGCCTCAGGGAAAATTCAAGCGCGATATCGAGCTGATTATCCAGGATGTCCGGGAGGGAAAGAGTTTTTCCGAAAGCCTCGGTCACTACCCTAAGTTCTTTTCATTGTTCTATATCAATCTGATAAAAGCCGCAGAGGTCAGCGGCAACTTAGCCGGCATACTCAAAGAGTTATCACAGAACCTTTTCCAGCAGCGCCGCATCACCCGGCAGGTTCAGGCAGCCTTGATGTATCCCATCCTGGTTTTGACCATTGCTATCCTTATCTTAGCCGTCCTGCTTGTGTTTGTCATTCCGGTTTTTACCCGCATCTTTGAAGAATTAGGCGGTTCCCTGCCGCCGGCGACATTATTTCTTATAGGATTGAGTAAATTCACCGCCCGCTGGGGTTGGGTCTTTTTATTATTTGGCGTAACCTTTGGAATCGCAATAACTTTTATTTATCGTAAAAGTGAACGCGCAAGCGAGATTATCAAAGCAGGTGTCTGGCGCCTGCCTATGTTTGGCCCTATTATCAAGACTATGGAAATTGGCAGGCTCTGTCGCACCTTGGGTTCTATGCTGAGCCAGGGCGTGACGCTGATTAAATGCCTGGATGTGTTGATTGAGACAACGCAGGGCGTGCTATTACGAAACGCCATTAAAAATATCAGGATTAAGCTTGAACAGGGAGATGCGTTATCTGCCGTCATGGAGCAGGCCAAGGTTTTCCCTTTGACGTTAGTCAAAATGATTCAGGTCGGAGAAGAAACCGGCAAGATCGGCGAATTGTTCCAGGATGCGGCTGACGACTATGAAGATGAAGTCTCTTTTGCCCTCAATGGTTTATTGTCCCTGCTTGAGCCGCTTTTGATCCTGATAATGGGCGGGATCGTAGGATTTATCGTGGTGGCTTTATTCTTCCCCATATTTACCATCAGCAGCCTTGTTCAGTGACTTAAGAAGTTACATGAGAAATCCAAATTTCAAAATCCAAACAATACCAAACAAATCCCAATGTCCAAATCCCAAACAGACCTTAAAATAAGCGGGTCTATAGCCTATGGTTTTTAACTACGGACTACGGACTATCGACTACCGACCATGGCTTTGTAGTACATTTGGATTTGGGATTTATTTTGGATTTGGTAGTATTTGGATTTGGGATTTAATTGGGATTTGGAATTTGAGATTTGGAATTTTTTAACTCTTGCTTTGCCTTTAAGAAGTCATATGAGAAAGTCTAATACTAAGTATCAAGAGGGGTTTTCTTTAATCGAGGTCCTCGTCGCCCTGTTCATTCTGGGGGTGGGTATTGCCATCCTTTTTAATCTGTTCCCCATGGGCTGGCAGGCGTTAGCTTACAGCCGCAAGCTGAATGAGGTTTATCTTTTGGCCCAGAGAAAATTAGAAGGACTTAAAAATGAGCCAATTCCGCAGGAAGGCGCTCAATCCGCAAAAGAGGGGGATTTGAGCTGGTCTTTAAGTGCCAGGCCCGTCAAATTTGAAGAAGGTATAGAGATAATTTTCGTTGAGTTGGATGTGGATTTTGAATTCCAGAAACAACCGCAGAAACAAAGGTTTGTAGCGTACATCACTAAGGAATGAGAAAAACAAGAGGGCAGGCCACGATGATAGCTGTAACCATCCTGGCCTTATTATTTATTGTGGGTATCGCTTTTTTCACTCTTGCGCAAACCGAGCGTACGGCCAGCATCCGGAATCTGGATGTTTTACGAACTCACTATATCGCAGAGGCCGGCATTGCCTATGCGCGTGAAGTCTTAAAATTAGATAGACAGTCGAATCTGATTGATGGGCTTACGGATAGGACATTCACGCACTTCGCGGGAAACGAGGCAGATTTAGATAATGACGGAGAAAAGGAATCACGCTGGATCCAAATAACGGACGGTAACAACGAGCCTTTTGGCCGTTTTAGTATCAGGATTTCTGATGAGGCTTCCAAAATCAACATTAATACCTGTTCGGAAGATTTACTTGAAAAGCTTTTTTCGCAATTGGGAATCGGTTCATCAGGCGCGGGCACCTTATTCTCCCAACGGCCATTCAATGCCGTTGAGCAAATAGGCTCGAGCCTAGAAAAAAAAGATTTCGCGCTTTGTAAAGATTTTGTGACCATTTACTCGAAGGACCAGGAAACGGACTTAGAAAGGCAGAGGAAGGTTTATCTGAACACTTACGCGCCGCTGGCCATGCTGCAGGCATTCTTAAGGGCGGGTGTTGCCGAAGCGCATCAGAAATGCGCCAATTTAAAGGATGCCTCTGATGAAGATGTGGCTCAAACGCGTTTTGACCGGTTCGTCAGGGCAGGCATGGTGCCGACGCAGCTTACGACAAGCGGCTCCTGGGTAAAAAAGGGGAATTATTACGAGGCTCCTGCCGGCTCAGAAGCCGGGAAATTCAGCTGGTCTAATTTATCTTTGGAGGAGGGCGAATATTTTTGTTATGTTTACGGCCCTCAAACTTTTGATGTGGTAGGCGTCGTTTATTCAGACGATGAAAATTCCGCAGAACTTTTATTTTCCGGAGAATCCCTGTCAAAGAAAGTGAAAGTTGCCTCAGGCACCTTCACGTTAAATATCAAACCGGCCAAAGAAGATGTCAGCCGTTTTTCCCATGTGAAACTGGTCAGCCTATCTCCTAAAGAAGGGATGAGCCACGAGCCCATCACAGGTACGGAGGCTTTAGTTATCAATGAATTGATGGTTAAACCCTGGCAGGAGCTTTCCTCGGCTAGTGTTCAGCTTGAGCCGGGCCAGAGCGTCATTCAGAAATTTACGGGGATTAAGTCCGGGTACTATCACGTTATGGTTTTGGCCGCAAGCGCCGGCGGATGTGTCGGGGACGTCACGATTCACGGAAATACCGCCCCCCGCCTTTACGATAAACAATATTTCCCTTATACGCTGAATTGCCCCGGAGAGCTAACCGTAGAGATAAAGAACAACGGTTCCACCAGCACCTCTTTTAAAGGTGTTCAGGTGAGCCAGCAGCCGGATGCGGAGTACATAGAGATTTACAACCTATGCGGCCAGGAGATATCCTTGAGTCATTTTTCTATCGAGGTTTACTCATCCAATAATGAACCTGTCCCGGGTTGGCCCGCCAGTATACCCGAAGGTGTCGTGATCAGGCCTTATCAATATCTGGTCTTGGCTGTGGATAGCAATGATTCTCAGGGGCCCAGAGCGCTTAGAAATAACAATATATCTTTTCAAGGGGCCTGGCGCTCAAATAGCGTCAGTTTGGTTTTTGACGAGCATTCAGAAACCATCAACAAAAGTTACGATTTATTGCCGGATACAGGGGCTACGGTTATTCTTAAAGATGATTCAGGCAGGCAGGTAGACGCGGCGGAGTATACGGAACACAAGGTCTTGGACTTTGTGAGTTTGGAAAGAGGGGACCCGAGCGAAAAAAAAGATTCTGATGGCGATGGTGTTTTTGATGGGTGGTATATTTGCCAGGCAAGAGATAAAGCGACACCCGCATTGGCCAATGAGAATGAGGGGATGTATACCCGTGATGCTTACAATAGATTGGTTAAGCACAGCCCCGGCGAAATAACCGTATTCAACAGGCCGCTCACAGACCTTTCGCAAGCCCGAAAATTATCAACTGGAATAAGTTGGGCTCAATTTACGGCACAGGATTGTATCCGTATGGCAGATAAAATTTCTCTGGAAGCCGTTTTTTTAGGGCTAGCCGGACACTATGTGCGGGGAACATTCAAAGAAACAGAGGGCGTTTTTGAATCATCAAAAAAAGGCGAGAGCGGTATCTGGGAATTTAGCGGCATACAGGCCGGCCTCTATTTATTAAGCATCGTCAGTGAAAATTTGAAAGCCGATGGAAACCAGGTCTTTGTTTCCATCAAAACGGATAGTGATAAGGAATTCAAAAATGAAGCGCTGCTTTTATTTTCTCAAGGCACGGCACTTTTCGGAACAGTTGAATGTGAAAAGGAAGGGGGGACTTTGCAGGTAAAGGTCATCAACGACTCAAATAAAAATTTATTATTAAAAAGTATTATTTTGGAACCCGTGGCCCATATACAAGGGAGGATTAATATTAATACGGCCAAAGAAAAAGTTTTACGAAGCGTCCTGGATTCCGAAGTTCTAGTCCAGGCAGTTTTGCAGAATCGTCCCCTCGGGACAAAGGACAATTTAAAGTTAGGTGTGGGGGCGTTGTTTCTTTTGAATGAAAATTTTATCCCAATTTCAAACCAGCTTAGCGTAAGATCTGATGTGTACGGGATAAGTTGCATAGGTGAATATAATCCGCAAGGAAAAACATTAGCCTTCCAAAACATCCGGACAGTAGTTGAAAGGGGAGAGTAGTCAGTTTTTAATAGGATTGTAACTAATTGATATACAAGAGAGTTACAATCCTATTAAAATATAAGCCTCACGTAAACTACCCCCACTTTAACCCCTTCTTTTTAACCTCCGTTTACATAGTTTAACCTCTTTTTTTAACCTCTTTAATCGTCTTTTTAGCACACTTTAACCTTTTTAATTGTCTGTAATCAAAAAATTTTCTCTTTCAAATAGCCTTTATAATGATCAATAAAGGTTAGGTAGTAAAAAATCAAAATAAATATTGACAAAGACTAAAAAACAATTTAGAATACCTTAAATCATCCTCAAATATGTCCAAACATATCCAGATGCTTTCAAAGCCTATCAAAGACAAAGGGAAACTAAGGGAGTCGTGTTATAAAACCTGCAGGGATTGCGCAGATTAAAAGGAGGACAAGATGCAAAAAAACTACTACGGTACACAGGAGGTTGCGCGGATACTTGGCATATCCAAGCAAACCCTGTTGCGTTACGAAAGGAAAAAAATCTTTCCTCGCGTGGCGAGAAATCCTATCAACAAACGAAGAGAGTACTCTCCCACCGATATTGAGAAGCTAAAAAGAATTTTAGGCAGAAGCTGATAAAAAACAAAATACTATTTAAGTGGAGAGAGATGCAAAAACAAAAGAAAATCATAAGTTTGGATATTGACGAGACAAGCGTCGTGGCAACGGCTTTGAGCAAAAGAAGGCAACAGGTTCATTTAGAGCGGTATGCCGTTGTTGCAGAGCTTAGGGAGCTGGCCGCGGATTTATTTTTCAGGTCCGCTGACGTAATCATTCAGATTCCTTCTCAGGTCGTGCTCTTTAGAAGCTTTCATCTGGCATCCAGTTTCTTTAAAGGAAGGAATATGCAAAAAGATATTCTGGCCTTTTTGCAGCGGCAGAATTTACCTTTTCGCTTAGAGGATTGCTACTGGCATTCCTTTGCCATGGACAGCAATCTGAATTTCGTTGCCGCAAGAAAAGAGGCCGTGGACAGAATCATACATCAGGTAGAAGCCGCGGGGTTCCAAGTGTCTGGCGTTTGCGCGCCCATAATTGCTTTATATAACGTCCTTATACATACTTATCCTGAAAGGTCCAAAGAAAGATTTTCGCTTCTGAATATTAAAACATCCTCCAGCGATTTAGTGATTTATGAGGCTAAGAGATTGTGGATTTATTCTTTGCCTATGGGGAGCAGGAATTTGCAGGAGCCTAAAGACGCCCTGGAGAATTTTTCTATAGAAATTCAGAGAATCTTAAATTCCCATAACCTTTCGAATCCCCCGACCTTGCAAAATGTGGCCAATTATTTTTACGTCACGGGCAAAGGCTTTTTAGAGCCGTTAGTCCCTTCGCTTAAAAAGATATTGGCTGATTTTCAAATCATGACCTTAGAGCCTCTTAAGGCCATAGAGAGCGCCGTTAAAAACAAAGATTATCCCTTCAACCAGCAGGCGATGTGTTTAAGCCTCGGTTTGGGCCTGACGTATCTGGATATACCGCTTGGCCTAAGAGTCAATCTTATCGAAGGAAAAATAAAAAAAGCAAAGCGGGCTTCCTGGGTGAACCTGTCAAAGAGGGCGCTATTCTTTTCTGCCTTATTATTAGTTTCCTGCGTTTTTCTCCTTGATGTGAAGCTGATAAAGCAGCTCAGGGAGCAGGCCGCGCTCTTCAAGAAAAGCGAATATCAGGTTTCTTCTATCCTGCCCGAGATGAAAGTCCTGACAGAGGAAAACGAAGATCTGGAAAAAAAAGAAAAATTTCTGGCTAAAAGTTTGAATCAGCAAGCCCTTTACTTAAAATCTCTGGCCGTACTTTCTGAAAGCAAGCCTTCCGGTGTGACGATAAAAGAGGTGGATGCCGAGGCAAAGGACAATAAGCTTCTGGCCGTGATATCCGCTTCGGCGGCAAATTACGAAGACATCAATATATTTTTAGGCGACCTGAAGAAAAAAGATAATATAAAAGATGTCAAGGTGGTGGCTTCGACTTTTCCGTCCTTCGGCTCCGAGGCCAAGGATATTGATTTCAAATTGCGTTTTGAAATGCCAAGTCCTAAAGAGAAAGCTGAAAAATGATTAAATCACAAATCACAAATACCAAATACCAAATAAATCCAAATCCCAAATCTCAATGTCCGAAACTTGTAAGTTTGGAATTTGGTGATTGGTGCTTGGAATTTTCAAAGAATGATTAAGATGAAATATAGGCTCAATAAGTATCACTTTATTGTGGTTTCGCTCGTTATTATCTGTCTGTTATTGGCCTTTCTGTTCATGTTGGCAAGGCTTAAGATTCTTAAAGGCAAGAGCTCAAAAAACATCGCCATGCTGGAAGAGGTTTTGCCCGGTTTTAATGAACAAAGCCTGGAGCAATTCAAGCGCCAGATCCAGAGTTTAAAGATGCGCCTGGTGCGCCTTGCAGCTGTCCTTGACCCCAAGGACAGGTGGCTTAAAAAGGATTACGACCTGACAATCCATTTTGTAGAAGAGCTGGGTTCTATCAATGCTTTCTTAAGGAGTAAGGCCATCGAGAAAAAGACGAATTTTCCGGATATCGTCTTCAAAGAGAAATTGCCTTCGGAACGGGAGGCCTTTTATCTCTTGAGCCAGCTTTATGGAATCAAAGAAGTGGTGAGCCTTGCTATAGATTACAATATAACTATTAAATCCATAACTCCCTTAGGCATAGAAGATGTTAAGGGCGTATCAGGTTTGAAAGTGACCAAGAGCAATGTAGAATTGGCTTGTCCTGCCACAGGATTAATCGAATTCATCATTGAGTTAAACGACATCCTGCCTAAACCGTTCATTGAGGCCGTTTCTTTGAAATCAGAGGATTCCATTTTCGACGTTAATGTCACCATAAGTAATATCGTTATAGACTTACCCTGGAAGGATCAAGAGGAATTTAAAATTACGGGTTCTGATGCAAAAGGTGATTTGTCACCGCAAGACCAGGATTCCATCCGTACCTTGAGAAATAGTAACCCCTTCTTCATACCGCAGGTAGTCGAGCCTGTCACAGAAAATTCCCCTGCGGTTAAGACAGAGCCTGCGCCCGGGCCCAGATTTTTATTCCGCGGCAAGGCGCGTCTCAAGTCAAAAGAAGTGCTGGTGATAGAAGATACGCTAAAAAAAGAAACAACCTTCTTAAGCCTAGGAGATCGTATCGGTAATTTTATCCTTAAAGAATTCTCCGGTGATCAAGCGGTATTGGAAAACACGCAGGAAGGAAAAATAATTATTATAAAGCAGGAGGAAAAATAAAATGAGAAAAGCCATCTTCTTAAGAAAGACCGTGCTGTTGCCATTATTATTTTTAATAATATGTTGCAGCCGTCAGCAAATATTGGCTCAGGATAGTCCCGGCCAAGGGGAACAGGCAAGTGCCAAGAGCTCGGCCATGGAGAGACAGCTCCTGGAGATGCATCTGAGAGAGGAAGAGGGTTTAAGGCTTGAGGCCGCCAAAATTACTAAAGAGACCCAACAGAAGCAAAGGCAGCTTACGGAGCAGGAAAAGAAACGCCTGAGAATGCTTGTAGAGCAAACGATAAAAGAAGAACAGGCGTTTATCTTCCAGCAGAAAAAGGTCTCTATGGAAAACAAGGAGCGTCAAAAGATTCTGGCTGCTGAGGAGTTGAAGCGCCTGCAGGAGCTGGAAGCTAGGAAAAAACAGTTAGGCCGCGAGATAGAAGAAAAAAGAAGGCAAATTGTCGAAGAAGAAGCGCGCCGCCTACAGGAGATTAAATTGAAGCAGGAAGAGTTGTCCCGCCAGATCGAAGAACGCCGAGAAAAGATTGTGGAAAGGGAGGCCAGGCGCCTTGCTGAACTTAAAGAAAAGGAAGCTCGACGGGCCCGCGCGAGAGAAGAAAACCTTAAAAGACTAGCCGAAGAAAAGGCCGGGAAGCAGATGAAGCTGGAGAAACTTGAGCAGGAACGCGAGGTCAGAGAAGTCGTGCTCCGGCAGAAATTGCAGGCCAAGAAGGAAAAACAGCTGGTTATGGAAAAAGCCAGGCGCCTTGCTGGACTTAAAGAAAAAGAGGAACAGATTGCTTACCTGCGGGAAGAGAACCTTAAAAGACTAGCCGAAAAAAAGGCCAGGAAGCAGATGAAGCTGGAGAAACTTGAGCAGGAACGCGAGGCCAGAGAAGTCGTGCTCCAGCAGAAATTGCAGGCCAAGAAGGAAAAACAGTTAAAGCTAAAAGAGGAGGCCAGGATAAAAGAGCAGCAGCGCCAGGAGGAAATCGCCCGCCGCCAGGAAGAGAAGCGTCAAAGGCTAGCTGAGGCCCAGAAGAAACGGGAAGAGGCGCAGGCTCAGAAAGAACAAGAAGAGAAGGCCAGGCAGCAAAGGCTAGCCGAAGGAAAAGAGGCAAAGGAGAAAGATGTAGTAGCGATAAAAGAGCAGCAGCGCCAGGAGGAAATCGCCCGCCGCCAGGAAGAGAAGCGCCAGAGGTTGGCTGAGGCCCGGAAAAAACAGGAAGAGGCGCAGGCTCAGAAAGAACAGGAAGAGAAGGCCAGGCAGCAAAGGCTGGCCGAAGAAAAAGAGGCAAAGAAAAAACAGCTGGTTATGGAAAAATCCAGGCATGAAGAAGAGCTTAAAGTGAGACAGAAGCAGCTTGCGGCTGAAAAAGCACGGCGAGAAAAGCAGATCTTAACAGATACCCGCAAGAGGGAAAAAGAGTTAGCCCGCGAGAAAGCAAGATGGGAAAGGAAGCTGGCGGCCCAAAAAGCAAAATTTCAAAAGGAACTAAATGCTCAAGCGAAAAATGACCTGCAGGCTAAACAGTTGTTAACGATGCTGGAAAAAGAAAGGCGGCTTAGAGAGCGGGCCGAACGTAAGGCGCAACGCGAAAAGAAGTTGAGGATTAAACAGGGGCAGCTCGGCCAGAAAGAGGTTTGGCGCCAGAGGCAGCAGATCGTAGAAAAGGCAAAGCTACAACAGGAGCAGATACCTAAACAATCTTCATTAGCAAAAGCCAGTAAAATGCCACCTGTAACAGCCAGTGACCTCAAAAGGTCCAGCATCCAGGAGAAGGCGCTCAGTCAGGCAAATTCAACCAAGCATATTGACGATGCCAAAAAAATCAAGAGGGCTGATGAGCTCTGGGTGAGGGCCAGGCGGCTTTACAGTATAGGCAGGTATCGTGAAGCTATCAGGGATTTTGAAGAGATCATCGAAATAGAAGGCAACCCGCGCATCAAATATACGCCTGCGGCAAAAGATTATATCAACAAGGCCAACGCAAAACTAAAAAAGCGCGAAAAAAAGGAATTTGAAAAAGAAGTCCTTGAAAAAGATAAAGAGATGATGCAGGAGGTTATTGAAAGACAGTTGCCTCCTTACGTGGAGCCGCCTACTACAACAGCAGAGAGCAAGAAAGCTGCATTTTTTGAAACACCCCTCATAAGAAAACAGTTAGCGGAGAAAAAGATCTCCATGGATTTTAATCAAGTGGATTTAAAATCGGTTATCACCTTTCTTTCTGACGAATCGGGAATAAATTTTATAGCTTCTCAGAAAGTTTTAGAAATGGTCCTGAAGGTGACGGCGCGTTTTGAGCAAACCCCGATTTATGAGGTTGTGAAATACGTAACCAAAAGCTTAGGGCTGCTTTACCGTATTGACAAGGATGTAGTTTGGATTGCGCACCCCGAAGAGATTGCCCAGGAGTCCCTGGAGTCCCGTGTCTATTATCTGAATAAAGGGGGCGGTTTGTTTACCGAATTCTCCGGCAGCTCGGGGGGAACGACGGAAGGCGGATTAGGCTCTAGCTCCGCACAGATCAGCAAGATTTATACGATTGAGGATACGCTTAAAGAGGTTGTCCCTTGGCCGCAGGACGCCAAGATGACCTTTGATAAACGCATCAATGCGCTGATCGTGCGCAATACCCCTCAGAACCTGCAGATGCTTGAAGACATGCTTTATAGCCTGGACATTGCGCCTTTTCAGATCCTCATTGAAGCCAAATTCCTGGAGGTGGATGTGACGGATACGAAAGAACTGGGCCTGGAATGGAAATTTGCCAATGAGGATTTTGCCGTCGAACAAAAAAACGGCAGCTTCGCCCACGGCCTTGCGCAGAATAGCGGCGTAGATTTCTCTTCCTTTTCACGCGCCACCGAAGGCCTGAATCTGACCTATAAAGGCGTATTGACCACGCCGCAGTTTGAGGTTATTCTTCATGCGCTGGATGAAAATAAAAAGATCAAAACTTTATCTTCTCCGCGTATCACCACCCTTAACAACCAGCTGGCCAGCATCAAGGTGGTGGATGAATGGATCTATCCTACGCGCTACGATTATGAAATCGTGCAGTTTGACCTGAATGGCGACGGAGATTTCAATGACGCCGGAGAGACCACCTATAAGAATGTCCCTAAGGATTTTGTCCGGCGCGATGTGGGAATCCTGTTGAAGGTGATTCCTTCCATCGGTGCGGACAAAAAGACGATAAGCCTTTCGCTCATCCCCGAAGTCAGCGAGGCAACCGCTGATTATTTCACTTATACGGGAGATGTCAAACTGCCAAAATTTACGTCGCGTAACCTCTCTACTACCGTAGTGGTCAATAGCGGAGACACTGTAGTTTTAGGCGGGCTGATAAAAGAGAACCGCACGAAGATCACCACCAAGGTTCCTTTGCTTGCTGACGTGCCGTTTATCGGGTCTTTCTTTAAAAAGGACACCGACTCCATTACACGCAAAAACCTAATCATCTTTGTTACCGCCAAGCTGCTGACGCCGGCAGGGGAAGAGGTGATTGTCGCTAATGCACAATAGAATGCGGTAACGGGTAGGGTAACGAAGTCCGTATCGGTTAAAGCTTAGGATAAATAGATGCAGTTTTCTGTGTAAAGTGTAATGTGTAATGTTGGTGTAATGTATTATTGTGCAATGGTAAATCTTTTCCATTCCACATAGCTGCATTCCACTTGCATTACACGTTACACATTCAACATTACACAGGTGATATATCGGGCATCGTAACCGTAAGACGTTAACAATATGGAATACTTAAATATAGAAAAAAGCCTGCTGGAAGAAAATATCGTTTCCCAGGAACAGCTTCAATCCATAAAGCTGGAGCAGCAGCGCAGTTCTCTTTCCCTGGTTAAGGTTATTCACAGGCTCAAATTCGTCCCGGAAAATATTCTCAATGACTTCCTGAGCCGGAAGCTCAAGATTGCCAGCTACAGTTTGGCGGATTTTGTGCCATCCCAGGAATTGGTGGAACTCCTACCCTTTGATTTCTTATGGAAAGAAAAAGTTATGCCGCTTTTTAAGACGCAAGATGAATTAGCGGTGGGGCTTCTAGACCCGCTGGAAGTGGCTATTCTGGATGAATTGCGCCTGCGCACAGGCCTATTTATCAAGCCTTACATCATCAGGGAAGAAGAGTTGAATCAGGCTTTAACCCAGCATTTTGACAGAAGAAAGGAAAAGAGGCGGGGTGCGGCCGTGGAGCAAAAGGTCATCGAAGAAGGCAGCAATCCTTCGGTGGTTGAGGGGGTTAGGCTTCTGCTTTATCAGGCCTATAAGATTAATGCCTCGGATGTCCACATTGAGGCCCATGACGGAAGAATGCGCCTGCGCTTACGGATTGACGGGGTGTTAAAAGAGATAAGCCCTCCCGCGAATGTGCCTTATAACGCGTTTGTTTCCAGCATCAAGATCATGTCTAATCTGGATATCGCGGAGAAACGCACACCCCATGACGGCAGGTTTAATTTTAATTTTGATGAAGGGGCATTGGATGTGCGCGTTTCGGTTATCCCTACGACACAAGGAGAAAGTATCGTGTTAAGGCTGCTGCGCCACAATGAAAAGTTGTTGACTTTAGAGGAGTTAGGGATGGTCAGGGAGCAGCTGAAGACCTATTTGAAATTGATTCATAAGCCATCAGGAATTCTTTTAGTCACCGGGCCAACGGGCAGCGGCAAAACCACGACGCTGTATGCCTCTCTGGAAATGTTAAAATCGGTTGAGAGAAATATCATTACGATTGAGGACCCTGCGGAATACCAGCTGGATTTCTGCCGTCAGATTCAGGTTAATCCGAAGGTCAACCTCACATTTGGAACAGGGTTAAGGTCAATTCTTCGGCATGACCCCGATATTATTATGGTCGGGGAGATACGTGATTTAGAAGCGGCCACCATTGCCATTCAGGCAGCGCTGACCGGCCACCTGGTGCTATCAACTTTACATACGAATGACGCGGCTTCAGCCGTCACCCGCCTGGTGGATATGGGGATTGAGCCCTATTTAATCGCCTCATGTCTGAATGGGAGCGTGGCCCAGCGCCTTCTGAGGATCTTATGCCCGAAATGCAAGAAACTGATAGAAAAGGAGATATTAGTAGAAAAGGCCCTATTTGAGAATATTCCTGATCATGGCCGGGACCTCAAGGTGTACGAGGCGGTAGGTTGCCAGCATTGCTTGAATACCGGCTATTCGGGCCGTATTGCAATCTTTGAGATTATGGAAATGAATTCTCAGATAGGCCGCCTGGTTGTAGAGAAGGCCAGCTCCGAAGAAGTCGTCAACTACTGCCGTTCCAAGGGGATGAAGTTCTTAAAAGATGACGGCTGGCAAAAGGTTATTGACGGTATAACCAGCCCGCAGGAGCTGGTGCGCGTATTGGGGACGGGAATCTTATGAGCCTGAAAAAGATCTGTTTTATCCTGGCCTGTGTATGTTTCTTGACATACGCCAACTCACTTAATAATCAATTTGTTTCCGATGATATTGATTCCATCATCAATAACGAATTTATTACCCAGCCTATGCATTACTGGTTGTTTCCTTCCCTGATACTTAATTGTATGAGTTACTTTATAGGCAAACTGAATCCCTTTGTTTATCACCTGACCAATATTATTTTGCATTGGATAGCAACCGTGTTGGTATTCCTGTTTTTGCGTTTCTTCTTTAAGTTTGAGGCCAGCTTCTTGGCGAGTGCGTTGTTTGCGGCTCTTGCCATCCATACGGAGGCCGTGACCTGGATTTCCGGAAGGCCTTACATCATGACCGCGATATTTTTGCTAACCACTTATTTTCTGTACTATTACGCAACGGATTCTATTAATCCGTTGGCTCTCGCTCACGACGAAAAGTCGCCGGCTGCCTTCTCATGGCCCGGTAAAGCCCCGTCCCTGCGCCGAGGGTCGGGATTTAAATACGCTGCGTATTTATTCTGCCTGCTGGTCTTTCTCTATTACTTATGGAATAATTTTCCATTCTATTCTTTATTTTGCGGCCTTCTTGTGCTTTCTGATCTGGCCTTTAAGGCTACGCGTAAAAAATGGAGTTGGCGCCTTCCGTTGTACTGGCTTCCTTTTTTTGCGATTACAGCTGTGAGATTGTTTACGGCAAGAAGCATTATCCATGCACGCATATCTTCCCTGGCTACTGATGCGGGAGCAGCGGGAGCGAATTGGAGCAACCCCCTTCAAGGGTTCCTTTATAATATGGTCTACTCATTATCCAGGCATTTAGGCCTGCTTCTGTGGCCGGCGAATCTCACCCTTTACCATGAACCGCCTGTTATTTCGCTCTATCAGTTAAGATTAGGGATCATTGCCCTGTGTTTTCTTATTGCCGGGCTAGTATTTATCTTCAAGAAATCAAGGGAATTGTTTTTTGCTATCCTTTTGTTTATTATTTTCCTTTTGCCGACGTTCAGCCCGGCTATGGTCAGCTGGTTGCTGGCGGAGAGGTACCTTTATTTTCCTTCTGTGGCCTTGTGCATATTTGGCGCCTATTTTTATGAAAAATACGCCGGAAAAAGCAAAAGGATAAAAGAGGGTGCGTTGGCTTTATTTTTGCTTATTATTGCTGCCAATGCCGCCCGTGCCGTGGCAAGGAATCAGGACTGGAAAACTCCTGAAAGGCTATGGAGGCAAACGGTTTTGGCTTCTCCTTACAGCCCCAAGGCCCATAATAATATGGGGGATGTTTATGGGGCGGAGGGTAATGTTCAGGGAGCTATTCAGGAGTTTAAGAAAGCCGTAGAGCTCAAGTCGGATTATGCAGACGGGTATCATAATCTGGCTAACATCTATCATCGTATAAACAATCTTATGGAAGCGGAGAAATATTACAAGTTGGCGGTTACTTTTAATCCTCTGCTGTTTGAATCTTATTTCAATTTAGGGGTTATTTATCTGGGCCAAAATGAGCTTGACTTAGCTGTCGAGCATTTTAAGAAAGCCGCCGATTTACGGCCGGATGACCCGGATGCGCAGGATGCCGTGGCGATTGCCATGCAGAGAAAGAATGAAAAAAAATAAATTAGTTCGGAGTTCGGTGTTCAGTGTTCGGAGTTCGGTCTTACTACGAGCTACGAACTATGAACTACGAACTGGCTTTACATTACTAGAAGTCTTGCTCGGTTTTGCGATATTCACCATCATCATGACTCTGGTGCTCGTGACTGTAACCGGCACATTTAAGTCTTTGCACCAGGCGGAAATCTTCATGCTTAAGGAACAGAAGCAGCGCTTGTGCCTTTATCATCTGGGCCGGGAGTTGTCTTCTTTTATCAGGACTGATTTCCCCCGGATGCGTTTTGAAGGCGAAAGTGTGAGTTTTTTTTTATCTATGCCAAAGTAGACAGCTTAGCTGAAGTCAGATATGAGTATAACCCTGATGTTCTTATTCTGCAGCGTTATTATGAGGAGCCCTCAGATTACAGCAGGGATACCTATCAGACAAAAAATATATGCTTAGAGGGCATAAGCGCATGCAATTTTACTTACTATGATGGCTCCGCTTGGCAGGAACGCTGGGAAGAAAGCAGGGAGGAGATCCCTAAGGCAATGAAAATGAGTTTTAAGTATCTTGACGAAGAGCGGGAAAGAGAATTTGTAGTTCATATACCTATAAGCCCATGAAGATGCCACCCTTTGTTAAACAACCCGCTATCCGCGGTAAGAGGATAGCGGGTTTTTTATTGGTTAATTATATCAGGAACAAAACTTATTGGAAAATATGCATTTGTATTTTTTTGATCCCTTTTTATTTTCTTATCACAGAGGCTTTGGCTTTAGAAGTCAGCAGCAGCAATTACACCGCGCAATTGGTTGAATTCATGCAGGGAGGAGGATACACCGCTTCCTCCAGCCTGTATGCCCAATATACAGCTGTCGGAGGCGGCCTGATATCCCTGGAGCAATCGCAGAGCGGTAATTTTTACCTCTTGAGCGGCTTTATTCACCTGTTATCCTTAGTCACGCGCCCGTCGGAAGCAACATTAATCACCGATTTAACCTGTCGTACGGACGTTTTTGGAAATTTTATCCCTGTGGCCACCTGGCAGAGAGATACCGACCCTTATTTTTATTGGCTCATCGTGGCAAAACCAGAGAGCCTGGTGAACGGTTTTTCCATTTCCCTGGATGAAGAGCCGGATGAGGCTATGGATACAACGAATTTTTATTATCAATACCCCGACAGCAGCATAACCGGCGGCAAGCATACCTTCTATGTGTTGCCCTACACTTCGGGTGAGGGATGGCGTAAGGATAACCAGCTTTCGTTTGAAATCTGGGTGGATGTTGAGGCGCCTTTCGTAAACCAGTCCAGGCCGGTACCGGGTGAAATCACGGCAAACAGCCTGGCCCCTATAAGTTGCACTTTAAGTGATGCGCATTCAGGAGCGGACCCGGACGCCACCACTTTAACCCTGAACGGCAGCCTTGTGGCCTTTACGTACGATGCAAATTCAAAATGGCTGGAGCATATCCCTCAGACGCCTCACGTAGAAGGCGAAAACACGATTTTGTTAAAGGCCTTTGATTATGCGGGCAATTATGTGGTGAACGGATGGAATTTTCTTGTGGACACTCTGCCTCCGGCGGGAAGCCTTAAGATAAATAACGCGGAAGAACTCACGCATTCCGCCTATGTCTTCTTAAATATCGAAGCGCAGGATGCCTTAAGCGGGGTCAAAACCATATATCTGTCCAATGACGGGGTGTTTGACGCGGAGATGACGCAGCCTCGTGCCTTTAATACGTTGATCTCCAACTGGCTGCTTTCGCAACCCGATACAGACGGCCTGAAATTTGTCTATGTGAAATTCGCGGATGGCGTTGGCAATGTCTCGCAGGCTTACAGGGCCAGCATTATTTTAAAGCGCTTGACTCCCGACACCAATATTATTTCAGGGCCTTCTGCCACCACCGATGAGACAAGCGCTGCCTTTTTATATGAAGCATCCAAGCTGGGCTGCCGGTTCAGTACTAAATTGGATAACCAGGAGTGGTCTGCCTGGGGGAGTTCCAAAGAAGCCAGCTTCAGCGGGTTGTCACTCGGCAATCATTATTTCTATGTTAAGAGCGCCTATGACTTAAACGGCGACAACTCTATAAGTATTGATGAGGAGGACGAAACGCCGGCCTCCCGGGTCTGGACCGTCATGACGAAACAGGAAATCAAGAAGTTAAAAGAGAAGATATTGTTCTGGAGAAGATGAAGATAAAATCCAAATGTTTGTTTGGGGTTTGGAATTTGTTCGCAAGGCCATGTCTTAATTTTAATAAATTACTGGTAAGGAATGTAAAAATATTAATAGGAAAAATCTCAGAAAAAATGGAGGCCAAAATGTTTAAGAAAATAATTAAGAGAGCCAATCCCATTGTCTTTTTTATTATTATTATCAGCGCCATGTTTTTCTGGGACAGCGTGTTTGGAGAAGTCCCCCGTCAGATATTTTTTCAAGGCAGGGTTACGAACAGGACGGGTGGCACGGTTGTCACAGGCACGCACGAGTTTACCTTCCGCCTGTATTCGGCTCTTACGGAAGGCACTTCTGTCTGGAGCGAGCAACAGACCCTCACGGCAGATTCTCAAGGCGTAATTTCCTGTTACCTTGGCAGCGCCACGAGTTTTACGTCCAGCGTGGATTTTAACGCCCTCCTCTATTTGTCCATAGAGGTGGATTCGGATGGAGAGATGTCCCCACGTATCAAGATTGCCGCTACGGCTTATGCGCTCAATACGGATACCGTAGATAATATAAATTCTTTACAGTTCCTGCGTTCGGATATAACGGATACGATGGAGGCAGACCTGTCTATCACCGGCAATTTGGGCCTTGGCAGGACCACTCCGTCTGCGAGATTAGACATAAAAGCCGCGGGCAGCTCTACGGGTACGGCTTTTCGCCTTCAGGACAGCTTGGGAACCGGCAGAGTCGTATTTCTGGATAACGGTAACATCGGTATTGGCACGACCGCCCCCTCTAGCAAACTGGATGTAGTGGGAACCATCCAGGCAACAACTTTTAGCGGTGATGGAGGCGGCTTAAGCGGAGTCACCGGCACTATCAGCGGATTAACGCCGGGAACCCTTTCAAAAGCCGAAACGGAAACAACCATTTCTGATTCCATCATCAGTGAATCAAGTGGCAACATCGGTATTGGGACAACGGATCCCGGTTATAAACTGGATGTGGCAGGCATAATTAATGCCACGGATATTTATAAGGAGGGAGCATCGTTTACTGAGAGCCAGTGGACAGCTGTCGGCAGCGGTATTTATTACGATACGGGCAACGTCGGCATCGGCACCAGTAATCCGGGAAGCTATGCCCTTAATGTCGTCGGCACCGGTTTATTTACGAATTTAGATACAGGTAATGGCGCGTATGAGTTGCAGGATGCTACAACCGCAGCCAAAGGCTTAGCCAGTTTCACATCCTCTAACTTTGCCGTGGCTAGCGGAGCTGTTTCTATTGCCACAGGGGGCGTAGGGGGGACGGAATTAGCATCGACTGCGGTTACGGCGAACAGCTATGGTTCATCCACGGCTGTTCCTACTTTTACCGTAGATGAGGATGGCCGTCTTACGGCAGCCGGCACTACTACCATAGCAGCAGGCGGTATAACGCCGGATTCTTTGGATTTTACGGAATTCGTTGATAATCTTTCTCTTGATAGCTTAACCAGCATCAATCAGGCGGGGTTTGATTTCGGGCTTCAGGGCACAGGGAATGTGGGCATCGGCACGACCAGCCCCAGTTACAAATTAGATGTTGTCGGCGATATCAGCATTCCGGCGCAGAATGCTTACCGGTTTGCCGGCGCAACCGCTTTATCCACCGCAGACTCAGGGAATACTTATGTATTTGGTTACAATCAGAATGCCGTGCAAATTTGGACAAATTTACTTCCGCGCCTGGTGGTAGATAGTGCAGGTAATGTCGGCGTGGGGATTTCTTTGCCTGCGGCTCGCCTGGATGTTAAAGGAGCTGGCACAGGCACAGGAATTGCTCTAAAGGTACAGAGTGCAGCCGGTGTAGATAAGTTCGCCATTCTTGATAACGGCAACGTGGGTATTGGCATGACCAACCCGGGATACGCACTTGAAGTGGATGGAAGCATCTTTGCTTCAGGCACCATCTACGGGAATCTTGCATCAGGTTATGCAGCAGGAGGCTGGTTTGAGGATACAGGCAACAACAAGGTGTATCTGACCAGTGCGGGCAGGCTCGTCGGTATTGGCACAAGCGCTCCCGGAACAGCCAAGTTAGCTGTGATAGGAGGTAATGTCGGCATCGGTACCACAGGCCCTTCCCAAAAATTAGAAGTCTCAGGTAATCTCAATCTCTTAACCGGTAACACCTATAAGATTGCCGGCACTGATGTCCTCTCCGGCACAACCTTAGGCTCAGGCGTAACCACCTCAAGCCTCACTACAGTAGGGGCCTTAAGCTCCGGCTCCATTGCCTCAGGCTTTGGCACTATCGCAACAGCCAACACCATCACTGGCACTACTCTAAATGCAACCACCGGCATTAACACAGGAGCTGACGCCGGCACTCAAAGGCTTGATTCCTCAGGCAACTTAGCTAACATCGGCAACCTCACCCTCTCCGGCGCTATCTCCGGAGGCACCACCTACTCTGGCAGCGGCAACATCACTTCCACAGCAGGCCTGCTTACCGTCAGTGGCTCTGGCAGCTCTACTTTTGCAGGGAATGTGGGAGTCGGCACCACTCTGCCCACTCAAAAGCTGGATGTGGCCGGCTCCATCAACATCGCCTCAGGGCAAAACTACAAGATTGCAGGGGCCAACCTCGCTGCCACAGACATAGGCGCTGAGCCCACCCTTACCAAAGGTAACCTCACAGAGACCGGGCCTTCTTCAGTGCTCACCATCACAGGAGGCAGCAGTGCTGTCATCGGCAGCGGCACCTCCATACAAGTCAAACAATCCACCTCCGGACAGGATGGCTATCTCTCATCAACTGACTGGAGCACCTTTAACTCTAAGTTAGCCAGTGAATCTGACACCCTGAATGCAGTCCTAACCAGAGGCAATGCATCAGGCCTTGACTTAAAGACCCTAGGTGCTATAGGTATCGGCTCTACAGGCACTCTTACAGGTAA
>JBDRKE010000008.1:0-26244 GCA_043814315.1 Candidatus Omnitrophota bacterium | reverse complement strand
TTTTTTATCGCTGCGTTCTCGGCGGGTTGCCCAAAAGCATCGAATCCCATAGGGTGCAAAACATTAAAACCTTGTATCATCTTATAGCGGGCGGCAACGTCGGCAATCGTATAATTCCTCACATGCCCCATGTGGATTTTGCCTGAAGGATAGGGAAACATCTCCAGGCAATAGTATTTTTTCTTTTTGCTCTCAGGCTCTACGCAAAAAATCTTCCTCTTTTCCCATTCTGCCTGCCATTTTTCTTCGATTTGTTTAAAAGGATAAGCCATCTTAAAATACTACCCTTCTTTTCGTGCCGGAATTAAAGAAATCATCGTCCTTATCCCTCGCAATAGATTGTCCATACTGCAAGGTTTGGTAAGATAGTGGTCTGCTTCCATACTATAGCCCATTTTTATTGAATCCAGATCGTTTTTAGCACTGACGATAATAATCGGCCTCCATTTGTCTTTGATGTTCGTTCTTACCTCTTTGATTACCTCAAAACCATTCTTTTTTGGCATCATCAGGTCCAAAAGGATAACGTCGGGGTTATCTTCTCGTATTTTGCTAAGAGCCTCTTCCCCGTCATAAGCAACCACTACGTCATACTCTTCCTGAGTAAGCCTTTTCTCGATCATCTCGACAATCGCTTTATCATCATCCACAACCAATAACTTATATGCCATAATTAGCCTCCCTAATTATTTCCTAAAACTTCTTACTAACTCTAAATTTTTCTTATCAGCACCCTCGGTATCTTTGGGTGTCTCTAAAATTAACGGGATATTCCTGAATTTTGGATGATTAACAATCCTCTTCATTCCCTCAAGGCCAATGCTGCCTTTACCAATGTGATCATGCCTATCGTGATTAGAGCCCAACTTACCCTTGGCGTCATTAAGATGGATAAGTTTAATTAAATCTGTACCCACAAGACGCTCTATCTCATTCACAGTTGAATCAAGCCCGGCTTTTGTGGCAATATCATAACCCGCCAGATAAGCATGAGCGGTATCAAAACAAAGACCCACGCGTTCTTTATTTTTTAGGCCGGCAATAATCCTCTTCTGGTGGCTGAAGGTATAGCCCAACCAGGATCCGGAGCCCGCGGTATTTTCCAGCAATATACCTACTTTGGTATTCTTAGTTTTGTCTAAAATTGTATTTAAGGCGCTAATCAACCTCTTCAAACCCGCATCTTCAGAAGTGTTCTTGTGGCTGCCCATATGCGTTACTATATAATCAACGCCTAAAACATGCGCCTCGAGCATATCTTCGATATACGCTTCGATAGAAGCCCGGTATAATCTGGGGTTCGGCGATGCAAGGTTTATCAGATAAGATATGTGTACAAAAACAGGCTTTACGTGAGTTGCTGTCTGCCTGCGCTTGAATTCCTCTATCACCTGAGGCGCTAGATAATCATTGCGCCACTTTTGTGGGCTGCGCGCGAATATCTGCATGGTGTTACAACCTAAGAGCTTCGCAGTGTCAAAAGCCTCATAGATTTCACCATCTTTGGAAATATGTACGCCTAAAAGCATCATAATCTATATTAAAGAAAGACTATCTTTTATTCTGTCCGTTTACTAATTGATCAATAGAAATTTTCAAAGCACTAGCAATTTTTGAAACCGTAGTTATAGTCGGTTCTTTCGCTAAACCAGCCTCTATTTTTATAAGTGTCGCGTTTGAAATATCCGCTAAACGTGCGAGTTTTTCTTGCGACAGACCTTTTTTCAACCTAAGCTTTCTAATATTTTGAGATAGCATTTCACTTGACCTTCTTATATGTTCGTATTAATATGTATGTATAAGTATGACTGGCTAACTATTGTAAACATTATACAATACTATTGCAAAAAATCTATAACTTTTTTGTGAGAAAAGCGCGCATCTTACGTCCATTATTATAGGGGGCAAAATAAATCAAAAGGAGGATAAATGGGTAGTGTTTACTCAGATAATGTAAAGCAAAAAGTATGCGCTTTAAGAAGACAAGGCTGGACATTGGGGGAGATAAGCTTAAAAACACGAATTCCTAAACATACTATTTCTAGCTGGGTCAAAGATATAAAGCTCACTAGTGCACAGAAGAAACGAATTGAACAAAAGATACTTGACTCCGGAGCCATTGGCAGGCCCTTGGCTGCTATGTTGATGCGAAGAAAGATAGAAGAATGGAAAAATGATATTCGGAGGAAAGTTAGGTATTTTGAAAAACTCCCGTTAAGAAACTCAGATATCGGAAAGCTTGTGTGTGCTTTACTCTACCTATGTGAAGGGGCAAAATATCCAGCTTCCAGATATTTATATTTCGGGAACTCTGACTCTAAAGTAATTTATTTCTTTATTAACTTATTAAGAAAGACTTATAGTATCAACGAAGGAAATTACGTTTTAGTATTGGTTATCGTTGTGATCAAGATTATAAAGCATTAAAAAACTACTGGTCAAGTTTAACCGGAATACCAATTTCGAACTGTTTAAATAGCAAACCAGATATACGTACTAAAGGTAAGCCTACTTTAAAAGAGGGTTATAAAGGAGTTTGTCGAATAATCTATTACGATACTTCTCTCCAATTTGAATTGCAAACAATCGGAGAAACAATAATAAAAAGTGGAGCCGAGGGGAGTTGAACCCCTAACCCAACAATGCCATTGTCGTGTGATCCCGCTTCACTACGGCCCCGAATTTTTACGAACTAAAAATGAATCCCGAACCACAATCATTTATCTATAAGTGGCGAGGAAATAATATTCCTATTGATTTTTAGTATTTTAGAATATAAAATAGGTTGCGTCAGCCCCGTTAGAAATACCTCACTAATAATATCATAATTTCTAATGGGGTCAACAGATTATTGCCGGAGTGGCGGAATGGCAGACGCGGTAGCCTCAAAAGCTATTGAGGGTAACCTCATGGGGGTTCAAGTCCCTTCTCCGGCATTAATAACCTAGTAACCTGTAATGAATATAAAATGGAATTCCAACTTAGCTTATGCGATTGGGTTGATAACTACCGATGGCCACTTGTCTAAAGATAAAAGGCATATCTTATTTACTACTACCGATAGGCAATTAGCAACTACATTTAGGGATTGCTTGGGTCTAAAAAATAAAATTATAGTTACGCCTCCTAGCGGCTTTGGTAAAAAACGCGCTTATAGAATAAACTTTGGAAATGTAAATTTTTACCGGTGGTTACAAGAAATTGGGCTAAAGACTAAAAAGCATTATTCGGCAGGAAAATTAAATATACCAAATAGATATTTCGTTGATTTCTTGCGGGGGTATCTTGATGGGGATGGTTCTATTTTTACCTATACGGATAAATACATGACTTATAAAGATAAAAGATATACTTATTATAGATTATATACAAATTTTATTTCTACTATCTCGAGCCAAATTAAGTGGATACGTTCCAAAATAAAAAATAAACTAAATATTGATGGCGCGCTAAGTTTTTACTTGAAAAAAGATAGAAAGTTGCCTGTTTGTCAACTTAGGTTTGCAAAAAATGAGTCTCTAAAACTTTTATCTTGGATTTATTACAAAAACAACCTGCCCTGTTTACATCGCAAAAGAAGAATCGCTGAGAGGTTTTTGAATCCTAAGCCATAAGGAACTCAACTCCCTTCTTCGGCATAAAAGAAAAAATCCACAAGAGAATTTATTCTTGTGGATTTTTGGTTTTACTTACTTGTGCTAGAGCACAAGGAAGAAGACGCTTGGGAGTCCCGCCTTCGTCTTGAGAACTCTTGGCGGGAACTCCCTTCTTCGGCATAAAATCCAAATCCGCAAAAGCTTTCATTTTTGCGGATTTTGGGTTTTACTCACCGCGCAAGAATCGCGGGGAGAAACTGCTTCGCGCTCTACCGCGAGGCCCTAAACCAGACCTTCTCAAGAGCTTTTTTTCTTGAGGATTTTGATTTTTAAGCCGTTTTATTTTATATAGGTACGGATGGCGTTAAAGATGCGCTGGGCAACAATCTTGTAGCCTTCGGCATTAGGATGCAAAAAATCGCTCTTCATGGAAGGGTTAGTGATGATGCCACTTAAGATTCGGGGGATAAATATAGCCCCTGTTTCCTTAACTAGTTTTTTATACAGGCTTCTGTACTCCGCAAAAAACATGCCTGCGCTGATATCCACGACAGCTACCATCGCGCCCTTTGCCTGAATCTGCTCAACCATCTCTCTTAAATTCTTAACGGTCTCTTCTTTAGGGACCTTCTTTAGAAAGTCGTTTCCGCCAAACTCAACGATGACCAGCCGCGGACTCCTGCTTAATACGTCTGTTTGGATTCGCTTGAGCGCCGTTGTTGTCGTATCTCCATCTACTCCGGCATTGATGACAGGTATATCAATATATTTGGCTAACTCTGTGGGGTAATCCTGGCCGGGATTAACTCCGTAACCAAAAGTGATACTATCGCCGAAACAGATAATATTCGCACCCTTAGAATCAAGGTTCTTAATCTCCCTCTTCGCGCACCCCGTTAAAAAAGCTGTAAGCGATAAGCTATAAGCTATAAGCAAAAGGAATGTTATCTTACAGCTTACAGCATACAGCTTACGGCTGACTAATATTTTTCTCATGTCTTAACCTCAACTGCCCACAAGCCGCCTGAACATCCTCTCCTCGAGAGACGCGTAGAGTCGCGGGTATTCCATTTTTAATCAGGCTGTTCCTGAATGATAGGATCTCTTTCTTTTCCGGAGGCTGAATCTTAAGCTCTGCGATGGGGTTGGCGGCAATCAGATTTACTTTACACAGCTTCAATCCCTTTAACATTTTACCTAACTCTCGCGCATTTTGCAAATCCGAATTTATCCCTTTCATAAGGATATATTCAAAGGTTATCTGGCGGTTTGTTTTTTTAATGTATCCTTTACATGCCGCAATGAGTTCCTTCAAAGGGTATTTCTTGTTGATGGGCATTAAAGCCGTGCGCAATTTTTCCTCTGCCGCATGCAGCGATACGGACAGTTCCACCTGCAGGCCTTCCCCGGCCAATCTGTTGATTCCGGGAATAATCCCGCACGTTGAGATCGTGATACGCCTGGCTCCAATGTTAAGACTATAGTCAGAATTTATGATTCTGATGCTTTTTAATACGGCCTCATAATTATCCAACGGCTCTCCCGTGCCCATAAATACAATATGAGTAAGTTTTTTATCGGGCGAATGATTCCTTAAGGATAAAACCTGCTCCATAATCTCTGCAACGGATAAATCCTTTTTAAAGCCCGAAAGGCCGCTGGCGCAAAAACTACAGGAGAACTTGCAGCCCGCCTGGCTCGAGAGGCAAGCCGTCACTCTATTCTTAGCAGGAATCAAGGCCGCCTCTATATATTGCTTATCCTTTAACTCAAAAAGGAATTTTTCCGTCCCATCCCTGGAAATCCTTCTTTGGGCTACCTTCAAGCCCGGGATAGAGAAGTTTTCCTTTAGTTTCCTCCTCAACTCCAAAGGCAGATTGCTCATGGAGTCAAAATGGAAAGCATCCTTTTGATACACCCAAACAAAAATCTGACGGGCATGAAAAGAAGGAATATTCCAATCTCGCAAAACCGCTTCTAACTCTATCAGGTTGAAGTCTTTTAAATCTTTCATCAGACGTCCCCCGCCTCCTGCGGGGTGCGCCCGGCCTTATCGGATAGGCCGGTGCCCCGCCTTCTGCGGGGAAAGCCTCTTTTGTAAAAATTCGCGGAATTCTGCGGGAAACTCTATCTTGGCCCTTCCGGCGGAGCATCTGTCTATGCTCTCAATGATCCTAGGTATCTTTTCATAAGGAATAGAAATAATTAACTTATCCTTCTCCACATTGCACATCTTTCTTGCCGTGTAGTCGTAGAAAGATAGGTTGACCTCTCCCGTAACTAAAGGATAGATAATGCTCATCCTGCAGGTGGGGCCTCCGATTTTAATCTTTGGCATCACGCCGTCAAGAAAAGTAACGAAGGTAAGTAGGCGGCAGGCGGCTTCAGCGTTAACCACAAAAATAACCAACTGGGGCTGGATATCGGCCTTTTCCATAGGAGAAAGCAAAAAATAAGAATCGGCATTATCGGGAGGCGGCTCCATTTGGGAAATGAGCTTATCCAGCGCAGGATACGAACAGAAAAGTTTTTCCCCTTCCACAACGAACTTTTTTACCATCCCTTCGACCTTGGGGTCTTTCATCTCCTGAAACCCCATGTGCCAGGAAGCACCGAAACAGGCGTTATTTTTTCTGTGGATTTGTAGAGTGGCTCCCTTGCCGGCATCTAAAATACCCCTGCATATGCGTAGCTTTTTTTCGTCACTTTCTACGACAGGCTCCTTCAAGCAACTCACCGCCACAGGGCTGTATTCCAAGCTGAGAAGTTCCTTGAAAACCGAAGAGTACTTCTGCCATTCCTTTTCATCCATATCCATCTCCTCCCTTGGTTCATAGTTCAAGGTTCATAATTCAAAGTTGACTTAAAGCTTTTACTCTTAACTACGAACTTCGAACTATAAACTAACATATTATACCACAAACAGCAAGGGACACCCTTTTAGCTTATGACTCTAAAGGTGTCCCTGCCCTGGATAATGGAACGGCCTAAATTAGAAGGTGTATTTCAGTTCAAAGAAGAGCTGGTCGTTCTTGTCGAACTGGCCGCTTAAATGTTGCTCCTTACCCTCAAAGAAATGCAGGCCCATGGTGGCCAACCACTGGTCATTAATCTCGTAGCTGACTTTGGGGCTGATGCGCCAATCATTATCGTCGCCGTAAAGGATGAGCACCTGAGGCTTTAACCGCTCGTGCATAAAATCCGTAGCCAGCAGTAAGGTTAAAATTGTTTCGCATTCATCCAGAGGGCCGCGGGTAGCGCCGTTAAGCAAGGTTTGCGTGGGCTTAACAAAGTTCGTGGGTTTTTCCCTCTGCAGGGCCCACATCTGGATAAACTGAAAACTAAACATCAGGTTTGTAAAGAACGTCTTGTCAAAACCCAAAACATAATTGCATTGGTCAACATCTACGGTCCCTACGATACTGGCATCCGTTCCGAAATTCATGGCTCCGCCTTTAATATAGGCAAGTTCTCCTCTTAAGGTCCATCCTTTAGCAACGCCCGGAAAAAATATGCCCTCCGTAATGGTCTTAGAGAATGTCCCGCCAAGAACATCGATTCCTTCTGCGCGGCGAGTAACGAAAACATTCGGAAACACGAAAGATGTGTACGCGGAAGAAGCAAAATCATAGGCATGCAGATAATTTAAGGTGTATTCAAAGGCCTGGCCTTCAATAATCTGGCGCCAGCGTAGACCAACCTTTGTATTTTTAAACGTATGCGCTGGTTTTTCGCTGATGGTACTTGTTGTTATCATAGGATTAGATGGGGGTAGCGCACCCAACCTTACGGTCCTTAGGGTAAACGGAGCGCCTGCCGGAGGATAATAGTTAGCTTCATAATCAGGGATCAACAAAAGTTGCAAATGACCGTTCAAAAGAATCTTTCCTTCGGCATTGATCATCCAAAGAGGTAGGCGCGAATCGATATAATCCTTTAAGGTCCAGTCGCGGTAATCCAGGGGATTCACGATATCCAAGATTCTCACTCCATCCGCCGTGCCCCAGACCACCTGCTGTTTTCCTAATCTTAAATCAAGGCTGTCCGTCAGGACATCTAAGTAGCATTCTCTTAACCACTGCAGTTTTTCAGGGTGCTTGAGTTTCTGGTTGGTCTTGGATTCCCATTGAGGGTCATTCGCGTATTTATTTTCTAATTCATACACCGCATCGTAAAACCATCTTAGAATAGTAAAAAACTGCACGTGCTCATTAAACGTATATTCTGCCTCCAACTGCGCGATATTGGATTCCTTCATGAACTCATCCAATCCGTGAGCTGTACGCAGGGCTGTCTCATTCTTTAAGTAACCTGCTAACTCCAGGTTCTCAAAAGGCAGGGCCTTCCTTAACAATCCGTAGATAGGGCCCCTTTCAATCTCCAGCGCCGCCTGCGACGTCGAAACCAGACCTAACAGCAGGAAAATTAATAAAATACCTGTCCTTTGCTTAAAATGCATATTTTTGACCTCCTTCTTTTGAAATTTGGATTTTGGATTTTGAATTTTCACAATCACCATCTCTGGCGCATCAGCGTCTTTTGCGTGAAGATATCCTCAGCCATGCCTTGGTCAAATTTTATATCATCAAAAAGGATAGCCGTCCTGTGCCCTGTGCGCAGGTCGTCGCCTTCCACTCGATTTTGTGCCGGATACTCCTTACCTTTAACATCCACAATGATCCAACCTCGAAAAAGAGTCCGGACCATTTTTCCGTTAGGGTCATAAATCTCATCCAGTATGTTGCCGCCAAAGTTTTTCGAAACATAAGTGATTCTTTTGGAGTAATACCAGGGGCTTCTTACCGGAGTGCACTCTATAACATAACAGGGTTCGTCTTTATGAAACACCTCCCCGTCAAAAAAGGAGGTGTAACCCTTAAAATTCTCCTCTCCCAATAGCTTATAAGTTTCATCGGTGAATCGACGGGTAGTGATCTCCTCGACCGTAAAATCGCCACCCATAAAAGAATCGTCGGCTTGGCCCGCTGAGACCTTGCGTATTTTTCTTAATGAAGGCAGCCACAGCCAGACATCCTGGTCTCTTGTAGGCTTGATATAGTTCCAGGTCATCGTGGCTAACCCCTTAACGGACGTCGGTTCCGTAAACATAACCAGGTCTTTGTAAGATACCCCATCAGAAGCCCTTCCTAAGATAATCCTTTGACGCAGGAACCTGCGGTTCCTTTTTGAGCCGTCCTTTTCAATAAATACAACATCCCCTATGGATTCGTAATCATGGGCAAAGAGAGAGTATTTATTGAAATACTTAATCGCCATAATCTCATCCGCTGTCATGCCTTCTTTGGGCTTATACACCTTAAAATATTCAAGGTCAGCTGCAGCGGCATAACTGAAAAACAAAGTCGTTGCAACCAAACACAAAATCAGCTTCTTCATTCTTCTTCCCTCCTTCAATTTTCCCGTGTTCTACGGAGTGAGAAAATTGATCCCGAGTATCCAGCTATTGCTTCTGTGATACGAGGGACTAATTTCCCCGCTATAAACGGGTCAGCGATCCCTAGCACCCAGCTATTTCTTATTGGATGCGAGGGACACTTTCCTTCCTATCGTCTTAAAAGCTTCGGCTTAAGGGTCATCAACATCGAAGGCAGCACTATCAAGGTGCCGATAGCATTGAATAAAATTAAAAAACTCAAAAGCGCGCCAAGCCTGGCCTGCATAAGAATAGGAGAGAACATCCAAGTGGCGATTCCTATGGCAAGGCTTAAGCCCGTAAAGAATACGGCTTTGCCTGAAGTTGACATGGCCTCGGTAAGGGCATGGGCTAATGTCCCGCCTCCCTCCTTTAACTCATCCATCACCCGCGAAACGATATAGATACCGAAATCATCGCCGAATCCTATGCCTAAGGCCACCACCGGGATGATTTCTGCGGTAAGGCCTATCCTTAAAAACCCCAATATCCCAAAGAGCAGCACGGTCCTGAATATCAAAGGCAAGAACAGAATTCCTGTTCCCAAAACCCACCCATAGGCGGCTACCAAACATATCAGCACCAAGCTTGCCGTGCCCAGCGAGTTAATGCTTAACATGGGCCGGACCGTATCATTCACGGCCGCCAGCATCCCAATGGTTCCGCCGGCATAGGAAAATTCTACATCTTTGGCTTTGTGGTGCTCTTGAATCCAGGCCCCTGTCTTGTCCAAAGCTTCGCGGATGGTTGAGGCCTTGTGGTCACGAAGGTCCACCTTGATGTTGGCGTATTGATAATTGGGATTTACCACCGGGTCGAAATCTCCGGGAAATCCGGTTAAAGAATATAAAAATATGTACTCTGCAATCGTCTGGTCTGTTTCAGGGATTGTAAAGGCCTCGCGCTTGCCGTTAAACATCGTCATATTCATCCCCTTGACGTATTCCACCAGAGAAAGGGTCCTGCCCACGCCCTTGACTTCTTTTTCCAGATAACGCTGGAGGCTGTCCATTTCTTTCAGGACTTCACTGCTGTAAAGCGCATCTTCGTGCCGGCCTTCCACAAAGATATAGTAGGGGTCAGACGTGGCAAATTTTTCGCTGATAAATTTTTCTGCCTTGTTATAGGGGCTTTTGGAGTAAAGCAAAGATGTGCCTGGCTGTTTATCCCCCACCTCTAAGCGGGTGGCTCCCCAGAGAGAAATAAAGGTAAGAGCGCAAAACAATACAATCACCGTCCAGCGCGAACGCTTATGGACCGCGCATTTTGCAAAATAGCCTAAGATTCTATTGGTCAGCGTGGTTCTCTCTTCTTTGATCACCTCAAGGCGCTTGGGCGACTTCATAAAAGAAAGAAGGTTCGGCACTAAAATAATGGTGCTAAAAAATATGCTCAATATGCCAAAGCCGATGGCCACAGCCAGGCTCTTGACCATGCCTAAAGGCACAAAAAATAAAGTAAAGGGTGCAATGCCGTCGGTAAGCAATCCCGTAAACGCCGGCACAAATAAGTTGCGAGTGATTTTAATGGCTGCCATTTTGGAATTGCGCTTGTGTTTACTCATATACTCATAATAACGCTTGATAAACTGCACGGAGTGGCTGACACCTAAGGCAAAGACGAGAAAGGGCGCCAGGACTGTGGCAGGAGTCAGCTTATAACCGAAGAGGGCACTCATGCCTAAGCCCCAAAGGGTGGCCATAAAGGCGGACGCGAGAGGCAGAAACATTCCGCGCTTGGACTTAAAGGCATTGAATAATACCCATGACATCGCCAGGAGCGTCATAATGAAAAGTGCACCCATCTTGCGCAGATAAAAATCCAGCCAACCCTGTAACACGGGCTGGCCGGCAATATAAATAGAGTGGTTGTCGTCTTCGTACTTTGTTTTTATGTCTTGCAACATATTAAATATGTTTCTTGAAGACACATTGGACTCAAAATCCGCCTGAATCAGCGTGGCCTTAAAATCTTCTGACACTATAGGGCCGTAAACCATGGGGTTTCTCATAATCCTTTGCTTAAGGGCCTCGAGTTCCTTCAGGCTCTTGGGCGGGTCATGCATCAGCCATGTGGTTTTAAAACCCTCCTCATCAGCCTCCACATGCTTTACTTTTCTTGCCGATAAAGAAACCACTCTTCCTGCATTGATGCCTTCGGTCAGATAAAGGTCGTTGGTGATCTGCCAGGTTTTATCTAAAGTGACGGGATTAATAATCGTCCCATCCTTGGCTTCAATGGCAATAGAAACCTGATTCAGGCCGCCGAATATTTCATTCAATCTATTTTGAATCTTAAGGTAGGGGTGTTTCAAGGGATAAAAATCACCCAGGTAGGTGTTAAAGGACAGGTCTTTTAAATGGTAAAAGAAGAATAAGCTCATGATAAGACATAAGGAAAGAAAACCTAACCTGTACCTGATGAGACCGTGGCTAAACCAGTGAAGAAACTTTCTCACGCGCTGACCCCTTCCTTCCTTAAGCCTTCTTTATCAACTTTTCCTGCCCTGTTTTTGGGAAGTGAGGTTCTGAATTCGAAATAATGGGGAATCTTAAAATGGGCCAGATGCTGCCGCAAGAAATAACGTAAATCTTCTTCGATTGCCTGGCTGCCTTCTTTTAATACCACAATCGCCTTAGGGACTTCACCCCTTAACTTATCCGCAACTCCTATGACAGCTGCCTCGGCAATCTCAGGGTGCTTGTGAAGGGCGGACTCTATTTCCGGCTCAAACACAATCTCTCCGGCCACTTTAATCATTTCTTTCTTTCTGCCCGAGATATAAAGGTACCCTTCGTCATCAAACCGGCCCAGGTCTCCTGTATGGAACCAGCCGTTGCGCTTGGCCATTTCCGTGGCCTCGGAATCTTTGTAATAACCGTCGGTGACGATCCAGCTGCGCACCACGATTTCTCCGATTTCTCCTGCCGCTAATTCCCGGTCATTATCATCAAAAACTTTTACTTCTACCCAGGGCGCAGGCAGGCCTATGCTTTCAATTTTTTTTGAGCCCAGAGGAATGACGATGGTAGGGCCTTGAGTCTCCGTCATCCCCCATCCGTGCAAAAGCTCGGCATTCGGGCAATAGGCGTGAAACCGGCGCAGCTGGTCTGCAGAGCTGGGGGCGCCGAAGGAAGTGATCCAGCGCAAACTCGAAAGGTCAAAACTCTCAAATTCTTTTAACTGCAGCATGGCATAAAACATGGAAGGAACCAACCACATCACGGTGGCCTTATATTTAGGTATATTTTTTAAAACCTCTAAAGGGATGAACCGGTCCATCGCTACAACGGTTGTCCCCAAAAAAATCGCGGACTGGATAAACACCAACCCTCCCAAATGCGAAAAAGGCAACCCCGCGCATAAAGCGATATCTTTGTCGTTGAGCCCCGAGAAATAGGACATAGACTCAGCCGGTGCGCCTATCTGACGATAATTGCATAAAACCCCTTTGGGCCTTCCCGTAGTCCCTGAAGTATAAAAGATGCAGGCGTAATCCTTATCCGCGATTTCGCGGGGCGCAAAAGCCGTGGAACCCTTTTTCAACACAGACTCAAAATTCAAAAAACCTTCTTTTCCCTCCCCGACCATAATAATGTGTTCCAGGGCCGGGCACTTTTCTTTAATAAGGCCTAAAGACACATTGGGCTTGGAGCGGGCGATTAAGATTTTGGCCTCGGCATGCGTGATACAGGGAATCAACTCTTCCTCGGTGAGCATAAAATCAAAGGGAACGCAGGTTGCCCCCAGGCACCACGTAGCCAGATAGCTATAAATGCATTCCGGACTGTTGGGCAGATAAACAGCTACGCAATCACCTTTCTTCAGGCCCAGCTGACTTAGGGCGTTGGCCAATTGAAAAACCGTGTCTCTAAGATGACAAAAGGATATGTTTTGGTCTTTGTAAATAAAAGCTGGCTTTGAAGAGAATTTTTTACACTGAGTCTCTAATTGCAGGGGTATATTCATAAAAAAATTAAAAACAATAGTAAAATTTTATTATTTAAATTTTTTTATATTATGACAAAAAAAATAAACCGTGTCAAGATTTTTTTTCAGAGATAAAACTGTAGGCTTGATAAAGAGTTACATCTTTTGATGGGAGGATTTCAAATCATTAAATAAATCTTGCGCCCTTCTAACAGTTGCATTCTCATGAATAAGCGCCTCAAGGGCCCTGGCCATAGCTACAGGATACTCACTCTGCCAGACATTGCGGCCCAAATTGATACCAATAGCACCCTTTTGCAGGCCGTCATAGACAAATTCAAAAACCTCTTTTTCGGTCTCGCATTTTGGGCCGCCTGCTATCACCACAGGCACCGGACAGCCTTCTACCACCTTCTCAAAATTCTCGCACCAGTAGGTTTTGACCACCCGTGCCCCCAACTCTGCACAAATGCGGCAACTCAAAGCCAGATAGCGGGCATCGCGCTTCTTTAGCTCCTTACCCACGGCAGTTACAGCCATAACAGGTATCCCGTAATTTTCGCATTCGTTTACGAGCCTGGACAGGTTTAACAGGGTCTGATGCTCGTATTTACTTCCTATAAATACGGAAATACCTACAGCACAAGCATTTAAACGAATAATCTCCTCAATGGAAGTTGTAATGCCCTCATTAGCTAAGTCTTCACCTGCCATGCTGGTTCCTCCAGAGACCCGCAAAATAACCGGCTTAGTATGGGCTGCATCCACGCAGTGGCGTAAGACTCCCCGCGTCACAAAAAGGGCATCGCAATAAGCTAACAGCGGCTTGATTGTCTCACCCGGCTTTTCTAAGCAGGAGGTCGGCCCCTGGAAATAACCGTGGTCAATGGGCATAAAAAAACAGCGGCCATCAGCCTTTATCACTTGGCTTAAACGGTTTTTCATTCCCCAATCCATATTAACCTCCTCGTTTTACTCGTCGGTAAATTCAAATTCCAAAACAAAAAATCATATGTTTTGATATTTGTGCTTTGTACTTATTTTGGATTTTGCGCTTTGCCATTTGGATTTAACTTTATCTTACAACTTCTATCTTTGTGGATATATTATTACCTTTATCGACTCTTTGGCCTCCTGGACCAGCCTAAAACCTTCCCCAATCTCATCCAGTTTCAGCCCGTGCGTAATCATATCCGCAACGTTTACCTTTTTTTCTACGATAAAATTCAGCGCTTCCCTGTAATCCTGGGGGCTGCCCGCGTAAGAGCTGGTCAGGGTTATCTCTGTTCTCCAGAACAGGTCGTTAAAAGGTATAGGAACCTTAAGCCTTTCTTCGGTAGGTGCAAAAAATAAAATACTCCCTCCCCGCTCAACAGAAGACATAGCCTGCTGAAGCGCTATTAAAGCGCCGGTTGTAACAATAACAATATCAGCTAGTTGGCCATTATTGAGCTTACGTAATGCTTCAGGTGAATACTCCTGGGCAAGAAAGGCCTCATGAGCGCCAAATCTTTTGGCCTGGCTGAGCCGATAATTGACAATATCCGTGGCAAGAACAAGCCCGGCGCCAATGGCACTGGCTAAATGGATATGCAAAAGCCCTGCTATGCCAGAGCCTATCACCAGGACGGTCTTGCCTTTCTTGAAACCAGCCTGGCGCTGGCCCCTTAAAACGCAAGCCAGGGGCTCAACAAAAGTGGCTTCCTCAAATGTTACAGGATCCGGCAGAGGAAAAACACCGTAATCGACATTTATCTTAGGTAAGCGCAGGAATTCGCAGAACCCCCCTGGGTCAAAATGGGTCTTACGCAGCGTATCGCAGGTTGTTTCATGGCCGCTTAAGCAGTAATGACACTTTCCGCAAGGAACATGATGGCTAAGCGCCACACGCTGGCCTTTTTTTAAGCCGGAAACACCCTCTCCTAACTGTTCGATCACGCCGCTGACCTCGTGGCCTAAGATCAAGGGCACGCGGTCCTTGCGGTACCACTCCATCACATCGCTGCCGCAGATGCCGCTGGCCTCAACGCGTATCAGGAGTTCTCCTGGCCCTATTTTAGGCACAGGCACCTCCTGCCCCCTGAGGTCACGGTTGCTATAGTAAACAGCGGCTCGCATCTATCCTTTTATTCCAATTCGACGCGGTCAAAATAGAGGGTTCCTTGGGCTTGCGGCCTGGGTTCAAATTGAAAGACCTTGATGGGAAAATCCAGGGTCATATTGTTATCGGCATTATCCGGCTGCCAGTCATCCCTCACCAAGAACGCATTGAAAGGACAAACGATTTTTTTCCATCCCGTAAAATTATCTTCAAACATGAAACGCCACATCTCATTACCGCTATCTTTGATATCAAAGGCAACCTGCGTTTTGGAGTCGCTGCCATAAACGCAGAAACTAAACGCCTCGTATTTTGCCCAGTCAATATCTTCGGGTTTCACTAACCAGGCCGTATTCTTGGCATCCAGGCCAAAACCTTTGGCGACATACATATAACCGTCGGAAACGGCATCATAGGTGACCTTTAAGGACTGGTTCCCTGAATATTTGATATCCTGGGCTGCTGTAGCATCCACAGAAGAACCGTTCCCTGCACCAAAATCCACGGTTCCTTCTGGGCCCGCGGAAACAAGCCCCTCAAAATCTTCCAGTAAGAGGCCTTGGCTCTGATTCTGGGCACAGCAAAGCCCTGCCAAACTCAGACATAAAATCAGAGCAATGTACAGAGTCTTCATAATCTTCCTCCTCGTATAATATGTATTATTAGACACGTTAAATACGGTTATCAGGGTATCGGGTTATCGGGGTTTGCCTGCCTGCCGGCAGGCAGGGATATCGGGTTTTTCTTTTTGTCCCTGATACCCTGATTTCCTTAACCCCAAATCCTGATCCCCTGATAACCTGATATCCGCTTTTAGAGCATGTTACTACCTCACTTTTCTTGATAAACCGCTACTTTATTATACTACAAAAACTAATGATTTGAATTGTTATTCTTCCTGACTGTCGCGTGGCCTGCGATCTTCATGACCGTATCGTCGACAATAGCGTAAATGCAGGGAAGCGCCACTAAAGTCAGGAGGGTGGCGCAGACAATACCCCAGACAATGGTCAGCGCCATCGGCCTTAAGAAGGGATCCCCTCCGCCGATACCGTAAGCCGTAGGCGTTAACCCCAAGGCCGTAGTGATCGTCGTCAGCAATACCGGCCTCAGCCTCACCTGGCCGCTTCGGACGATAGAGGCTCTCCTCTCAACACCTTTTCTGCGGGCGTTGTTGATAAATTCGACTAGAACAATGGAGTCGTTGACCACAATGCCGGCTAGCCCAATGACCCCCAGCATCATAAAAAAGCTTAAAGCCAGGCCGTGGAAGTAAAAAGCCCAGATAACGCCGATCAGGCCAAAAGGTATAGCCAGCATGACCACCAGGGGCTGAACCAGGGAGTTAAAATTGGCGGCCAGAATAAAAAAGATAAGGATGAAGGCAAGGGCAAAGGCCTTGGCAAAGCTTTGCATGGATTTGACGTTCTCCTCCTGTTCTCCTGCGTATTCTATAACATAGCCCGGGTATTGTTTCGGCTTATCTTTGAATTGTCTCTCTAATAAAGAATTGGCCTTTAAAGAGGTGATATTTTTATTGTCGACATCGGCCTTGACCGTGATCACCCTTTTGCCATCCAGGTGACGTATGCGGCTGACAGATGATCTCTCTTCCAGGCGCGCTACTTTTGATAGAGGAATGAGGTTGCCGAACTTGTTAGGGATAAAAATCTTCTCAAAGGCCTCTTTTGTCTTGCGGTCATCTTCCGGAAAACGCACCAGCACGTCTATCTCTTCCTCTGCCTTCACCGGTTTTATGGACGTAGCGACTCCTCCTCTAAACGCGTTGCGGATGGAAGAGGCGATATTCCCCACAGACAGATACGCGCGCTTGGCCTCGTCTTCGTTGACAATGACCCTGATCTCGCCTCGGCCGACCTCGTAATCCGTGGTTGCATCTAATACGCCCTTCATCTTATTTAAGGCCGCGAGGATCTCATTGGAGACCTTTTCTAAAACAGGAAAATCCTCTCCGCGCACTTTGACAGCGATGGGCTTTCCTACGGGAGGGCCTTCATGTTCTTTCTCTAAGTAAATCTTTTCAAAACCAACCACCTCTTTAGTTTTGAGTCTTAAATCCTCCATAATCTCATTGACCTTTCTTGAGCGCTGGGTATAAGGCGTGACAAACACGGTGATCTGGGCCACGTGGCTGCCGGATTTTCCGTACGGATCAAACATCCAGGTCTCTCCAAGGGAACCGACTTCTGTGGTATAGGCCTCAAGCTCCCCTTTAGGCAGTTCTCCCACCTTCTCCTCGATCTGGCTGATCAGCTCATTGGTTTTATAAAGATTCGTGCCCACGGGAGCCTCGGCGCGGATATAGAATTGCTCAATGCCTTCTTCCGAACCAAAGAGCACAAAAGGCATACGGCTGGCAATGAAAATCGTAAGAGCGAATACCCCGATCAACCCTAAGAAAACCAGGTACCTTCGGTCAAGCGCCTTATTGAGAATAGCTGTATAGGTATTTACTATTTTTTTAAACCAAGGCAGTTCTTTGCTTGATTTGAAGCTCGTCGACGGATGGACAAAATCGGCAAAATGAGAAGGCAAGATAATCAGGGCCTCAAATAAAGACGCGCTCAAGGCGATGATGACAACCACAGGTATCCCCCAGATGAATTTACCGAGCATCCCCTCCATAAACAAAAGCGGGCCGAACGCGGCAATAGTCGTGATAACGGTAGCCACAACCGGCTTTGCCACTTCCTGGCTTCCTATAATAGCCGCCTGCCTTGAATTCATACCGCTCTCCAGGTACCGAGAGCAGTTTTCAGCTACGATAATACCGTCATCCACCAGCATGCCTAAGACAATGATCAAGCCGAACAT
This sequence comes from Candidatus Omnitrophota bacterium, assembly GCA_043814315.1. GTDB lineage: Bacteria > Omnitrophota > Gorgyraeia > Gygaellales > Profunditerraquicolaceae > JBDRKE01. The sequence goes on along the minus strand of JBDRKE010000008.1, from coordinate 8,348 downwards.
GGTGATCAGATTTACGCTTAAGCCCATAAAACCCATAACGGCCAGCGTTGCGCAAAACGCAATTGGAATACCTAGCGCCGTCAAAAACGCAATGCGAAAATTCAAAAAGAGCATAAGCGTGGCGCATACGAGAATCAAGCCCACGATCCCGTTATTTTTTAAGACCCCCAGCCTTCTCTTGATATAATAGGAAATATCATTAATGTAAGAGGCCTTAAGTTCGGGCTCGGCGCGTTTCAAAAAATTTTCGGTGTCTTTTTTCACCTGATCCACGATCTTGATCGTGTCTCCTGTGGCCCTTTTGATCACCGTCAGATTGACGGACCGGCTGCCAAAGCTTTTATTGATAACATCCTCGTCCTCAAAGGAAAAGCGCACCTGCGCCACATCCTTGATTCTTAACCAGTTCCCCAATTCATTAGCCCTGATAACGACGTTTTCAATCTCCTCCTGCGTAGTAAACTCACCCGTTGTCCGAATGTTAAACTCTTTATCCCCGCGGACCTTGCCTCCCGGGATGCTTTCGTTTCTTAAACGCAGCGCCTCCATAATCTCTTCTAAACTCAGGTAGGCGTCCTTTATCTTGTCCGGATCCACCTCCACCCATACCTCTTTGTCCCTCCAGCCTCGACGCGCAATGGAGGAAACTCCCGGAATATCTTGCAGGATATCCTCCAGTTGTTCCGCATATTCCTGAAGCTTTACCTCGTTGAGGTTGCCGCTCAAGGACACTTCTATGACAGGAATCTCACCGGAAGTGATCTCGACCACCTGCGGCTTTTCCGCCTCTTTGGGAAGGCTCGTCGCCCGATCCACCGCCTGCTGGATATCATCCACTACCTTCTTTTTGTCTTTTGCATCCTGGCTTATCTTAACCAGTATATTGGATACATTTTCGAGGGATGCGGATTGCATCTCCTCTATGCCGTCAACCCCTTTGATTTCTTTCTCAATGGGCACAGTGATCAGCTTTTCGACTTCCTCGGGAGGTGAACCCGGATAAGGAGTGGTGACCACGACCATATCAAAAGAGACTTCAGGAAACGCCTCTCTCCTGATCTGGTAAATATAAAGGGTATAAAAGCCCGCGATGAGGATAAAAACAGAAATTAGATTTACAAAAAGTGAATTTTTGACTGAGAATTCTGAGAGTTTCATAATAGGCCTTTTATAAAGGCTCCTTCCAATATTGATCAAGCAGCGAATTCTTGGCCAGGCCTAGTTCTATGAGGCTCCTCCTGTATCGGTACAAGTAGTCCGATAAAGCGCGCCTGGCCTCCAATAGATCTTCTTCATAACGAATAAGGGTATCTGCATTAGACCGTCCGTAATTCAGCCGCTCTATTTCTTTATCCAGCTTTTTCTCATGGATCTTTACGGCTACCTCATACAGCTTCACTTGATTCTGCATGGTATTGACCTGATTGACGGCGTCATTGAGTTCTCTTAAAATGAGCCGTTCGGCCTTTTTTAGATTGAGCAGCAGTCTTTCTTTCTCAAGGCTTGTCTTATTCAGGCCGGCCCGCGCCTCTCTATTCTCAAGAGGCACTTTGAACTTCAGCGTAACCGAAACTTCATTGTTCGCGTTCTTTCCCAAACCTTCCCACGCCCTTAGCCTATCGTCATCAAGATGATTACGGGAGAGGCTGGCTTCTAAATCTATTTCCGGCCACAGGGCATTTTCATTGACCACGATTTCGATTCTTTTCCTCTTGACCTCATTCTGTATGCGCTTGTAATCCCTGCGGTTGGCTATGGCTCCTTTGATTTCATCATAGAGGCTTACGGAATGCACCTCGCACATCAAATTATCTTTCGGCACAAGCGTATCTTCAAAATCGCCTGAGTTCATCAAAAAAAGCAGGTTATTCTTCGCTGTCTCTTTTTCTAATTCCGCTATAATGATCTGGGCGTATCTTGTAGAAACAAGGGCCTCCATGGCTAAAAGCTCGCTTTCTTCAACCATGCCGCGCTCAAATTTTTCCTGATAAACTTTATAAAGCGTCTGGGCAGTCTTGAAAATCTCTTCGGCAATAACCAGCTGGGTATCCTTTAACACAAAATCCCAGTAGGCCTTTTGCACATCGGAAATGTTGTTCTCGATATCGTCCAAGCAAGTATAATCCGAATTTTCAATATCCAGCTTGGTAATTTTTATGGAGGCGCGGTCAGCTAAGCCAAAGAAATTTCTTCCCAAAGATTGGCTGAGAGAAAACTCTGCTTCTGCTTCGCTATAAGGATTCAGTGTCGCGAAGGTGCTATCACTCCTTGACTTCGTGCCGATCGCATCTAAAGCCAGGACAGTCCCTGTAGGCAGCTTCTTTTCCAGGCCTGCCGAAAAACCAACCTCCTTTTCGTCGGAACCCAAAAGCGAGCTTGGCTGCATTTTCTTGTTGTGGTTAAAGCTGACTTGCGCATTTAAAAATGTATCAAAGAGGGATTCAGCTTTTTCTAAAGACGTCCTTTTTATATAGGCATCGAACTTGGCTATCTGGATATCAAGGGAGTTGACAAGGGCAAGGCGGGTGGCGCCCTCAAGAGAAAGCTCTATTTTCTTTTCTTCTTCTTCGGGCGGCTGGGCACAAACCCCCCTTACTGTTAATAGGCTTATCATCAATAAGTAAAGCGAAAAGGTAATTTTTTTAAACACGAAGCCTCTCATCTTCCCATTAAACCTTCTTTTCCTGCACAATTAATTTATCTTTTATCTTCGTAAGTATTCTTAGATAACTTTGACGATCCGCCTCAGAGATATCTTTAAAGAGATTCAGAATCATCTGCCTCCTCTGCTCTTTGAGTTTGTCCACCAAACGGCTTCCTTTCGGGGTGAATTTAACCCTGATGATGCGCCTGTCGCTGGGGTCATCGAATCTTAAGGCATACCCGGACTCAACAAGCCTATCCACCAGGCCTGTCATGGCAGCGGTAGAGATGTTCATCAGGCGCGCTAGAGAGCTCATGCTTGAGGGCCCCTCCTTATCTAAAATCATGAGGATTAAAAATTGCGGCAAGGTGATTCTGGATTTAAAAAGCCCTTTCGCAAGTTGCCTGGCGAATTCTCTTTGAAAAAGGGGCAGGATCTCATTCATTTTATCTGTAAAATCAAAAAGGGGAATCGTCATATTTTACCCTCTTAATATTTAACCATATTAAATATTAACTATATTAAGTATATAACAAAAAGGGGGATCTGTCAAGAAAAATACAAGAGAGTGCTGCATTGTTTAGGATTTTCTCAGCAATCTCTTCAAAAGGGTTGTTTTTAAAGGGGGGTTAGAGAAGATCGGGCTTGCAGATAACCAGACATAAAGCAGCTAGTGAAAGCGCGGTCAGAAACCATCCCAGGATACGGGTATGCGTAAGCTCCTTCTCCATCGAGATAGGCTCCATGCGCCAGTTGATACGGGCATAAAATCTCTTCTGTATCTCGATACAAGAAGCCGGCTTGAAAATTGAGAATAAACCGACGGCAATCCCGGACAGAGAAAAGTAAATAATGACCGGTAAGCGGGGAACAGCCATCAGCCCATAAACCATGCGTTCAAAAGAATTCATTAAAGTGTTTTTGTAAGGCGGGAAAGAAAATTCAATTCCGTATCTACCATCTGCAGGTTATGTTCCAAGATATAGGCTAACGACCGCGGCCTTTCATTTCTTAAAGAACGGGCGGTTTGTCGTAACCCTTTGGAGAGCTGGCTCAAAACCCTCATACGGCCGCGTAACCGGCGCCTGGCAATATCCGGTTTAATATAATCTAAAAAGAAGAGGCTTAAATCCAGACTGAACTGCGGACGCTTGAAATTAAGAAAACTTTTGGAGAGCATTTCATCAAAACGGGCTTCTCCTTTGGGCGTGAGGCCATAAACCATGCGCTTGGGCCGTTTTCCCGATTGAACCACCTGCTTGAGGATTAACCCCTGTTTTTCTAATACCTTTAACGGATAATAAATGGACTTAGGGTCAATTCCGGCAAAAAGCCCCAGGATCTTTCCAATCCTTTGCTTGATCTCATAACCGTGCTTCGGGCTCTCCTTGAGCAAGCCCAGCAAGATCAGCTCATGTTGAATCATTCTATGATCCCCATGCTTCTGAACTTCTTGTACCTTGACTTAAGGAGCGCGTCTGTGTCTTGCGCCTTTAGCTCCTTAAGATTGCTAAGAATAGTTTCTTTTATGTTCTGGGCTGTCTTTTGGGGATCGCGATGCGCTCCTCCTAATGGCTCAGGCACCACTTCATCAATAATCCCCATTTTTAACAGATCCTGAGCCGTTAACTTCAATGCCTCTGCGGCTTCAGGCGCCATAGCGGCGTCTTTCCACAAGATAGCAGCACACCCTTCCGGAGAAATCACGGAATAGTAGGCATTTTCTAAGACACCAACTCTATCCGCGATACCCACGCCTAAAGCTCCGCCCGAACCGCCTTCCCCTATCACAATGGCTATGATGGGCACAGCGATACAGACCATCTCTCTTAGATTGAAAGCGATAGCCTGAGATTGGCCGCGTTCCTCTGCGCCTATTCCCGGATACGCCCCCGGCGTATCAATAAACACGATAATGGGCAGCCCAAAAGACTCTGCCAGCTGCATGACCCTGAAGGCTTTGCGATATCCTTCCGGATGCGCACATCCGAAATTACGTTTAAGGTTCTCTTTAGTATCCCTGCCTTTCTGATGCCCCACAACGACGATTCTCTCGGTACCCACTTTGGCAAAACCGCATACGAACGCCTTGTCATCCCCAAAGCTTCTGTCTCCGTGCAACTCAAGAAAATCCGACATAACCATTTGGATGTAATCCAGTGTATAAGGCCTGTCAGGATGTCTGGCCAACTGGATCTTTTGCCAGGCGGTTAAATTGGCATAAATGCTCTTCTTGAGGCTGTCGCGCTTTTCTTCCAGGCGCTTTATCTCCGAGGAAACATCAATATGCTTTAATTCTTGATACTTCCTGAGATCGTCAATCTTCTTCTGGAGTTCTACAATCGGTTTTTCAAAATCGAGTCCGGCCATTTAATGAGCACTAAACTTACGGCAGCACGAAGTGCAACGTAAGTTTATGTGCGAATTAACTCCCCACCACTTTCAATATAGCATAGGTTATTGCGAAAGTGGTGGGGAGTAAGTTCGGCCATAAATTTACGCCTGCCTGCCGGCAGGCGTAAATTTAGGCCTCACTCAATCTACAATAGTGACTTCTGTGCCTACGGGCACAATCGTATACAGCTCTTCGACCTCGGCATTGAGCATGCGCACGCACCCCTGGGTCACTTGCCTGCCTAAGCTTTGAGGTTCCGTCGTACCATGGATCCCATAGCCGGATATGTCAAAACCCATCCAGCGTGTTCCCAGGATATTCTCAGGACTGCCAGGAGGCACAACCGTACCTGCCTTAAACCAGGTGGGGTTAAGAAGCTTGTTGGTGATCTTGAAATTGCCTACGGGAGTGGAATTATTAAGACCAGTGGCAACAACATAAGTTTTAAAGACCTCCTCGTTAGTCTTTAAGAATAATAGATTCCCAGACTTATCCACCACGATCGTAAAGGGCACTGTCCATACCTTGATTTTTCTCTCCGGCATCAATCTGTCGCTGGACATTTGATTGCTTCTCATGATCAAATCCGGGGTCGTTTTGAATTCCTTGGCAATTTTTGTCAAGGTATCGCCGGGCCTTATTTCATAAAGCAGGCTTCCCGCGGTAACGGCGGGAGAAAATAATAGAGTGAGATTTATCTCTTCAAGGCGCTTCTGCCAATTCATCACTGCGTTTGAGTTGGGAAAATCTCTGATTAATTTCTGGTATGTCTTTTTTGCATCAAACCATTTATCCTTGGCTTCAAACGCCTTGGCCTGCATCATTAAAGCCGACACAGAACCCGTATCTTGGGAGGCCTGCGAAAAGACTTTACCTCTTCCGAATGTCCATATAACAAGAACAATGACCCATAATACGAAGAATGCTGCCAGGCCCATCAAGAGTTTCTTATTCACGCAACCTTCCTTTCTGTTTGTTCCCCGCCCCGCCCTCCTTTAAATAGTATTTGATTGTCTTCCTTTCTTTCCATAAGAATCTTAATGGCTATGAAGCAAGCATGGCAATGATCACGCCTAGGAAAAACCCCGCAATAACCTCAACCGGCGTATGCCCAACGAGTTCACGTAGCTTCTCTTCGTCGATTCTTCCCTGCCAATAAATGTCTTCTGTTATTTTATTCAATATGCGGGCCTGCCGGCCTGTGGCGCGCCTGACCCCCTGCGCATCAAACATGACTACCAGAGCGAAAGACGCAGCCAAGGCAAAGTAGACGCTGCTGAAGCCGTATTTAAGGCCGACACTTGTCGCTAAACAGGAGGCGCCAGTGACGTGGCTAGAGGGCATGCCTCCTGTGCCTATAAACCAACGAAAATCGAATTTCCTTTCACGGACGATCCCCAAGATGACTTTGATCGTCTGCGCGATAAACCACGCAGAAAGAGTGGTCATGAAAACTTTATTCTTTATGATATCAGCGAATATTTCATTCATTATTCTGCGGCAGGGGCGGGCTTTACTTCTACTCGGATCTTGCCAAGATAGGTGCTCTTACCATCTTTCATCAAAAAGCCGAGGTTGCCTTCCATGCGCCTTTTTGGCTTCTTAGTCTCCATTCTTGAGGGGAGTATTCTGGTCTTTAATTCCCTGATGGCTTTTTTAAGTTCTTGAATAGAGCTCAGCTTTACTTTGAGGGTTTCATTTTCCGAATGGGCCTGGGAAAGTCTCAACTTCAATTGGTCTTTTTCTTCTAACAGGGCTATATTCTCTGCCTGTAGAATGGAAAAGCGATAACTTAGCTCTTCATGCGTTTTTTCTTTTTCACTGTTTTCCATAAAAAGCTTGGTTAATCTTCTGCGGGTGGCTTTGATATTATCTTTCAGGTCTGCATTTTCCTCTGTAAGCTGCTCCTCGAGCTCTTTTCCTTTCTGCAACTGTGCCAATAAGTTTTGTTTCTCTTGTTCTAAAATATCCAGCTGCTCCTTGAGCTGGTTCATGATGACGAAGGTATCGTACTTCTCCTTAAGGGACGTGCCGTACTTGAAAGCGCTAAAGGCGGTTGTGACCACTAAGAGGGCAATAAACACATTCCTGAGGGACGGTTTATTCATCGGCTTTTATTATATAATCAGTATAATCCACGTGTAAAAAAGCAAACCCTGCTATAAATTTTCTATAGTCTATCATAGAATTTGTAACGGGGCAAGTTTTTTCTTGAAATCGCAAGGCCTCTGACAAAAAAAGATGTTAGATTTAGCGTTTTAAAGCGTCTATTAAGTGAGCACTTAAGTTATGGAGCCAGCTATTATGGATAGTTTAAGCGACATAACTTAATGTGCGAACTTACCCCCCACCACTTTTTGAGAATATGCTTGAGATAAAATCTTCGGCATTGCTACCCCTCAACCCTATTCAGTAAATCGCACGCTTGTTACAAAAAGTGGTGGGGGGTTAATTCGCGCAATAACTTATGTCGCAGAGTATTAAAATTAATGCTCCATAAGTTATGCGCTCATTGAGGAGGAAAATATGTTAGCCAAAGTTCTTAGTTTTGTGGTTTTGGGTATTGAGGCCTATCCTATTGAAATAGAAGTGGATGTTTCCAGGGGCCTGCCGGCCATAGCCCTGGTGGGCCTGGCAGATACGGCCATAAGAGAAAGCAAAGAAAGGGTTAAGTCTGCCATAAAAAACTCAGGATTCCAATGGCCCGGAGAGCGCATCACCGTAAGCCTTGCACCGGCCAATGTAAAAAAAGAGGGTGCTTGCCTGGACCTGGCCATAGCCCTGGGGATTCTCTCGGCCACAGGCCAGGTAAACCCAGAAACGCTAAAAGACTATTACTTATTAGGAGAGCTGTCGTTAGACGGTTCTCTTCGGCCCATTCGAGGTAGCTTGCCTATAAGTATGGCTGTCAACAGATCTAAAATCAAGAATGTGATTACCTCAATTCAAAATGCCAAAGAAGCAGCCATTGTCTCAGAGGTTTGCGTTTTCGCCCTCAAAACGCTGAGAGAAACAGTAGAATTCCTCCATAACCCGAATTCTGTAAAGCCCGTCCTATTAGAATCAGACAAACTGCTGAAGCAGAATTCAATCTACCCTATTGATTTCTCAGAGGTCAAGGGCCAATACATGGCTAAAAGGGCCTTGGAAGTAGCTGTGGCTGGCGGACACAACATCCTGATGATCGGCCCGCCGGGAAGCGGCAAGACCATGCTGGCCAAAAGAATCCCCACCATTATGCCTGATTTAACTTTAGAAGAAGCTCTGGAAGTAACCAAGATACACTCGGTCATGGAAACCTTACCCAGC
>JBDRKE010000007.1:0-2752 GCA_043814315.1 Candidatus Omnitrophota bacterium | reverse complement strand
CAAAGCCCTTAAAAAATGGACGACCTTGCGTATTTATGATTACGAGCAGCTATTTGGCTTAGGGGAAGGCTATGCAATAGCAAAGATTACTGTAAAGAAGGACAATCCTTACAGTGAGAAGCCAATAAAAGACCTAAAGCCTCAATTGAAAGAAGTGCTTATTTTGGCTATTTATCGCAAGGCCGGCAGAAAAACAGAATTCATTGGTGCACCGCATGGCGATGTTGTTCTTAAGGTAGACGATGAATTAATATGTTACGCCAAGGAGGATGCTATCAGTAAGATTTTTTCTCCAGTAAGGCAGTAGTTGTCCACATCTTTAGAGAGGACGGTAGGGGCATGCCGCACCGTGCCGTTCTGTTAAATAAAAACTTACAGTGTTAAAATTTTATGGTATAATGACAGGCAGATGAAAATTAAGGGGTGGGCTAAGATGCTAAGGAGGATATGTTGGCAAGAGAAAATTATTCATTTAAAAAATATCAGAAAGAATTAGCCAGGAAGAAGAAAAACGAAGAAAAGAAACAGAGGAAACTGGATAAAGAAAAGTTGAAGGCCGAAACGAACCCGGAACAGACGGCGGGCGGTGACCCCACCGCAGTATAAATAAAAACTTGAATTTCCTTCGGGAAAGCCCTATAATCATAATTTAATGTTAAGTCTTTGGCAGAAATAAAAAAGGCACCCAAATATATCGGAGTATTTGGTGCCCATAACTATGGGAGGTAACATGGCGTATCAGCAAGGTGGTGGCGGTGGATACGGCGGCGGGCCGCGAGAGATGCACAAGGCGATTTGCGCAGAATGCAAGAAAGAATGCGAAGTCCCGTTTAAACCCAGAGAAGATCGTCCGATATACTGCAGGGATTGCTATTCCAAGCGTAAGAACGAAGGCCGTTAACTAGAGAAGTTCCTCCCTAGGCTAATAGGGCGAGAGGTTTAAGGCTATGATCAGCAGCATCGGTCGTAGCCTTTTCAATCTATCGATAGGAAGCAAATATGAAACAATCGATACAGTCGGTGTTTATATGGGTTGTCGGTATTCTCCTGATAGTAATATTATTCCTGGCCATGGCCTTTCTTTCAATAGTCCTCTATCCTTTTGACAGAAAGCGTAAGATTGTGCACGCCCAGTGTTTCTGGTGGGCTGATGCGGTAACGGCTTTAAATCCTTATTGGGATGTAAAAGTCACGGGCCTTGAGAATATAGACCCTAAAAGAGCGTATGTTGCCGTGTCAAATCACCAGAGCCTGGCTGATATCGTATTGATGTATAAGACGAAGATGCAGTTTAAGTGGGTCGCAAAAGACAGCCTTTTTCAGATCCCGGTCCTCGGATGGAATATGATGCTTGCCAGGCATATAAGGCTTCGGCGGGGAGATTTCTCAAGCATCAAAAGGGTTTATAGAGAGGCCGGCGAATGGTTGCGTAAAGGCGTGTCGGTTGTATTCTTTCCGGAAGGCACCAGAAGCGATAATCATGAAATCGGCGAATTCCAGAATGGTGCATTTAAGCTGGCCATCAAGGAGAAGGTGCCTATTTTACCCATTGCAATAGAGGGGACCAAGGATGCCCTTCCCAAAGGAAGCTGGCGCTTCACGACCAGAATCTCCTGTGTCATCAGAGTGCTCGCCCCTATAGATACCTCTGGTTTTCTCCCGCAAGATTTCGCGCGCCTGCGCGACCTGACCAGGGCTAAATTATCGTGAGATTAATATGAATATTTTTGTGGGTAATTTATCGTTTAAAGCCAGCGAGGCGGATGTAAAGAATCTATTTGAAGGTTTTGGTAGCGTTGTTTCTGTTAGGATTGTGATGGAAAAGAAGGGGGATAAATCCAGGGGGTTTGGGTTTGTCGAAATGTCCGATGAGCAGCAGGCGCTCGCTGCGATAGGCGCCTTGAGCGGAAGGGAGTTTATGGGCCGGCCTCTTAATGTCAGCCCGGTACGTCCCAAGCCTGAAGCAGAACGGGATAAGGGCGAAGCAAAAAAGAGCCATCAAGAGCGCCCCAAAGAAAAAGGTGATAAGAAAGATGCATGGTATAACCAGGATTTTAATAAGAAAATGGGTAGGTATAAAAGAGGGAGGCGTTCGCAGAGCTTTATGAAACGGAGCGCTGCATCCGGAATCGCCGAGGAGGCAAGCCTTAAGCGGGAGAGCCGGGAAAATCCTATGCGTTGGCGCAAAAAATATGAGCAGCCTAAACCCTGGAAAAAAAGACAGGGGGAACCTAAACCCTGGAAGAAAACTGATGGTGGAGCTAAGCCTTTGGGAAAAAGTACGGTAGAGCCTAAGCCATTGAAGAGAAAAGAGGGTGAATTTAAGCCTTGGAGGAAGAGTGTAGGGGGCAAACCTAATTCGTGGAGTAGAAATAAGAGGCGTTCGCGCCCGCGCCAATCCCAGATTGAAAGCCGCAGAAAGCCGGGCGGCTATGTAAGAGGGAACTAAAATCAAATGCCTATACGCCGGGAAAATTAATTTATGAGCTTCTGGTTGACAAAACCCAATAAAGAGGTATAATAAAGCAACGCGCATAAGAAGAAAAAGATTAGAAGATCGCAGGCCGGAAAAGGGCGAGATTGCTAACCTTTCCGGCTTTTTTGTTCTACGTTTTTTAGAAAGGATTAACTATGCAAAAGGTAAAGACTTCACATAAGGGCAGGAAGTGCAGGTTTCTGCACTGCAAGCATATCCTGAGTATTTACAATCACGAGGAGTATTGCCATATTCATCTCGGCCATTTCCCGCATG
>JBDRKE010000006.1:0-59968 GCA_043814315.1 Candidatus Omnitrophota bacterium | reverse complement strand
AAGGAATAGCGGGCGAATTAACAAGGAAAATTTTCTGCAAAATTGTCTTGAGGAGCGCAAAGTTTAAGTTCAAAACTCAAAACGTTTTTGAGTTTTACGCTTTAGATTTGCACTTTGCGCTTTGAGGTTTACGTTGGTTCTTCCGCGGGAGTAGTTCAATGGCAGAACAATAGCCTTCCAAGCTATATATGGGGGTTCGATTCCCCTCTCCCGCTTATCGTAATCGAACCCCAAGGGGGTGTGGGGGAAAAGAGATGTCCCCCACGATTGGGGGAGAACAGTCCCGCCGAAAGCGGGACGTTAGGAGGGGGCTTGCCACCTCCTAAGGAGCGAACGTAGTGAGCGACGGGTTCGATTCCCCTCTCCCGCTCCATTTTCGCTTTAAATAAATCATTAGCGAAAATGGTCCCGAGGAGAGGGCGAGGGATTAAATGTCCATGGAAAAAGAGTTTCTCCAACCTGTTTTTATCGATGCCTTTGACCTAGATGATGCCTGGTTTCAGTGCCTGTCGGAAATCCTGGATAAAGGGCACGTGTATACCATCACCCGCGGAAGTTATGAGGGGCAGAAGCGCCTTGAGTTTGATTTTGTCACTATGCGCGTGCGTAAGCCCAGCCACCAGATAATCCCTATGATTCCTGAAGGTATGAGTATTCCCGCTCCTACGGACATGGAATACATCCGGGGGTATCTCAGCTATCTGCTGACGGGGCAGAAGACCGAGACAGAGGATTACACTTACGGAGAAAGGCTGGTGGAACCCAAGGCGAGATTCAGGCAAAAGGTGAATGGGAAGGATTTAATCCAGGAAATGCCTTTTAATGTGAATCAGGTAGAAGAGGTGATAAAAATCTATAAAGAAAAAGGTTTTGGCACCAATCAGGCGGTCATGGAGATCGGGATGCCGTCGGATATCAAGCTGGATGATCCGCCATGCCTGAGGCTCATCGATACGAGGGTGCGTTACGGTAAATTGCATTTTATTTTGTATTTTCGTTCCTGGGATTTATGGGGTGGTTTTCCTTCCAATTGCGGAGGCCTGCAATTAGTGAAGCAATATATGGCTGCAGAGATCGGCGTAGAAGACGGGGAGATTATCGCGGTGAGCAAGGGCTTGCATCTTTATGATTACGCCTGGGATCTGGCTAAGATGAGGACAAATAAAAGTCATCCTTTGGCGCTGGCAGGAATTGAGTCAGGAGGGGTTATAACTGGAAAGGAAAAGCGGAGTGAAAAAGGTTTATAAAGGAGCGAACCGCAGGCAGTTTTTGAGGTTGGATTTTAAGACGCCGCTTCAGTTTAAGGTGTGTAAGAAGAAAACCATTTCCATGTTGCTTAAAGGTTATACATCGGATATCAGTGAGGCGGGACTGCTGTGCAACATGAAAGAGAAAGTCAGTTCCGGAGACCTTGTGTGGTTATGTTTTGACCGCGCCACATTAATCATCTGTGGGGATCTGGAAAAAAGGGCCTTGATCTATCAAAGCGGCATTATCGGAAAGGTCGTCAGGGTCGTGCGTAAAGCGAGGGAATCCTTTGACGTGGGTGTACGTTTTCTCACGCGCGAAGAGAAGAATTTAACGCATATATATCCGAAGATTCATTTTGCGGAAGAATTAGCGGAAAGCCGGGATGAGGAAAATTAATATTACAGTTTTAGGCGACGGCGGCTGGGGCACAACCTTGGCGATACTCCTGTTTAAGAAAGGGTTTGACATCACTATCTGGGGTGCCTTTCCTGATTATATCTTTTACATGAATAAGAAGAGGCAGAATCCCCAATTTCTGGCCGGAATCCCGATACCGAAGAAGATAATCATGACTGCGGATTTACACGAGGCTGTTTCTGCAAAGCAGATCATCATTTTGGCTGTTCCTTCGCAGTATTTGCGCGGAGTTTTAAAAAAGATGAAATCGCTCTTTCCCATCCGTAAAACAATCTTTGTAAGCGTCGTAAAAGGCATTGAAATGGGGACGCTGAAAAGAATGTCTCAGGTCATCCATGACGAATTAGGCCAAGTGAAGCTGGCTGTTCTTTCCGGCCCTACGATTGCCCATGAAGTGGCCAGGGGCATACCCACCGTTGCCGTCATAGCCAGCCGGGATGAGAAATTAAGAAAATATCTGCAAGGTATCTTTATGACGGAGCGATTCAGGGTTTATACGAATGAGGATGTTACGGGAATTGAGCTGGGGGGCAGCCTCAAAAACATTATTGCGATTGCCTGCGGTATTTCCGACGGGTTAGGCTTTGGCGCCAATACCAAAGCCGCGTTGCTATCCAGGGGATTAGCCGAAATTTCAAGATTAGGCCATGCCATGGGCGCCAACGTCAATACTTTTAGCGGAATAAGCGGCTTAGGGGATTTGGTCACCACCTGCGTCAGCCCTTATAGCCGCAACAGATTTGTAGGGGTAGAGATCGGTAAAGGCAAATCTTTACGCCAAATTCAAGACAAAATGCAGATGATCGCGGAAGGCGTTCCAACGGCCAAATCCGCCTATGCATTGAGTTTAAAATATAAGGTTGATTTGCCCATAACTAGAGAAGTCTACAATGTTCTTTATAGGCATAGGTCTCCTCTAAAGGCGTTTATGGATTTAATGGCTCGCAGGAAAAAAGAGGAATAAAATTTCCCGCAGAGAGAAAACATCATCTGCCGCAGGAAGACATTTTGACTTGGAACGTACTCCGGCTACGGATAGTGCGGAAGTACGATTTTTCGATAAGGAATAGCTTGAAATTCGGGGAGTAGCGCAGTTTGGCTAGCGCGTTTGAATGGGGTTCAAAAGGTCGTGGGTTCAAGTCCCACCTCCCCGACTTAATTCAAAATGGAGCCGGAAAAGAGAAAATCAATCCGCTTAAAGAAAGCCCTTGACCTGCAATATTTGTCTGAGGGGGAAGGTGAGCATCAGGTTTGGGTGGCGGGATTGTTACGTGACATTAGTGAAACGGGTTTAAACTTTTCGTCGGACAAGAGCTTTTCGGTTCACGAAGTCATAAGGTTAAGGATAAGATTTCCGTTTAACCCCTTTCAATGGATAGAATTGAAAGGCCGATGCGTGGGCATAAAAGGTTTGTCGATTGGTATTTATTTTATCCGTCTGGAATTTGAAGATCTTCAAAAGGAGCAAAAAAAGGCAATTAGGGAATATTTCGCCTGGGCCTTGAACAAAAACTAAAAAGAAAGTTAAAAAATAAGTTACTTATAAGATATTCAGGGAAAAAAGGAGGCAGGCAATGGCTTATTCAGGACCAGAGAGGCGGAAGTATGCCCGCATCACGGGGAGATTTATCGTATCCTATCGGATGATCGATGAGGCCGATAACGTGGATATCACCCAGACAAAAAATCTAAGCCTGGGAGGCATGCTTCTTACGACCAATAAAAAATTTAATTCCGGTATAAACCTGTCCTTGGAAATCAGGCTTCCGTTTGATCCCGATCCTATCAGGATCATCGCCAAGGTGTTAGAATCGAAGGAGATTACCAAGAATTTAATCTACGATACAAGATTAATGTTTTTAACTATCGACGAAAAACATATCAAGATCATCAACGAGACCGTCGAATATTATATAAAGAAAGGATGAGTTATGAGAAGAGTCAATTTGGGGCTCATCGGTTTTGGCCATGTTGGCTGCGGCGTGGTAAAGATTCTGCGCGAGAAGAAATCATTTCTAACGGACAAGATCGGCATGGAGATCCATGTCAAGAAGATCTGCGATAAGGATATTGTTTCCAAAAGAAATGTTTCGGTGGATAAACAATTGCTGACCAAGAATGCGTACGAACTCATCCGGGATCCTCAAATCGATATCATTATTGAACTTATGGGCGGCAGGCATCCGGCCAAAGAGTATATCACGGAGGCATTGAAAAAAGGCAAGAATGTTGTTACCGCCAATAAGGCATTGCTCGCCCAGGACGGCCAGGAATTATTTGCCCTGGCTCAAGACAAGGGCAAGAATATTTATTTCGAGGCTTCCGTAGGAGCCGGCATACCCCTTATTAAGGCCCTGCGGGAAGGCTTGGTGGCTAACCGGTTTAACAGTATTTTTGGCATCCTCAACGGCACTTCTAACTATATTTTATCCCAGATGTCCGGCCGCCATGTACCTTTCGCTGAGGCCTTGAAAGAGGCGAAGGCAAAGGGTTTCGCAGAAAAAGACCCCGCTCTGGATGTCGAAGGCATTGATTCGGCGCATAAATTGATACTATTGGTGTATCTTTGTTTCGGAAGATTCGTCCCTTTAAAGGATATATTTATAGAAGGCATCTTGCGAATTTCTTTAGCGGATGTGGATTACGCAAGTGAATTAGGGTTTGAGATAAAATTATTGGCTATCGCTAAAAAAGAGAGCGATGACTTAGAAGTCAGGGTCCACCCCACATTGATAGAATCTAGGCACCTGCTTGCTTCTGTGGAGGGGGTTAACAATGCGATTTATGTATCTAGCGATTTAGCCGGAAACCTCCTTTTTTATGGCCCGGGCGCAGGTCAGTTATCCGCAGCTAGCGCCGTGGTTGCAGACGTCGTGGATTTGATCCAAGATATACGAGCGGGCCTTTTTCGGCCGACCTTAAGCACCCTGGCCGATAAATCTATAAAGAGACTACGCAGGCACGATGAATTTGAGAGCCGCTACTATATCCGTTTTATGGCACTTGATAAGCCAGGCGTATTAGCTAAAATTTCTGGGATCCTGGCGAAATTTGGCATCAGCATCGCTAGCGTTACCCAGAAAGCAAGAAGAAAAACTCAGGTCGTTCCTATCGTCATGGTGATCCACGAGGCAAAGGAAAGGAATCTGCGCACGGCCCTGGCCATGATCGATCGTTTAGACGTGATAAAGGAAAAGTCAATGGCGATAAGGATAGAGGAGCCATAAATGGAAATTCAAAATTCAAAATTCAAAATCCAAAATTATAACGGGGTTATAGACAGATACAGAGAGTATCTTCCGGTGACCCAGAAGACTCCTGTAGTGAGCCTTAAAGAAGGCAATACGCCTCTTTTGTACGCCCGTACCTTAAGTGAGTTGGCGGGAGAAAATTTTGAAGTGTATCTTAAATATGAGGGCTTAAATCCCACGGGTTCTTTTAAAGATAGAGGTATGACCGTAGCGATCTCTAAGGCATGCGAAGAGAGTGTTTCTGCCGTTATGTGCGCTTCTACCGGCAATACCTCTGCCTCTGCGGCTGCCTATGCAGCCAAGGCGGGACTAAAATGCATTGTGTTGATTCCCAGCGGAGCCATTGCTTTAGGAAAACTAAGCCAGGCTCTCATTCACGGTGCCCAAGTCCTTGCTGTCGACGGAAATTTCGATGATGCATTTCAATTAGCCAGGGAGATTACCGCTAAATTCCCTATAGAGCTGGTCAATTCTTTAAATCCTTACCGCATTGAAGGCCAAAAGACCGCCAGTTTCGAAATCTGCGATACGTTGCAGGATGCCCCGGATTTTCAGGTGATGCCTGTGGGCAATGCAGGAAATATTTCAGCTTATTGGAAAGGGTATAAGGAATACAGGCGGGTGAACAAAATCAGGAAGCTGCCTAAAATGCTTGGGTTTCAGGCGGAGGGCGCGGCTCCTATAGTCAGAGGTCATCCGATAGAAAAACCGGAAACCCTGGCTACGGCTATCCGTATCGGTAACCCTGCCAGCTGGAAAACGGCCGTAGAGGCGCGCGAGGAATCAGGGGGTCTTATAGATATGGTTTCGGATAACGAGATCCTGCAAGCGTATAAATTATTAGCGGAAAAAGAAGGTGTTTTTGTTGAGCCGGCCTCGGCTGCCTCTGTGGCAGGATTCTTGAAGCTGCTGAAATCCGGTTATTTCAAAACTAACTTTCAAAACGATAGGAACAAAAACAGTATTGTCTGCATTCTAACTGGACACGGCCTTAAAGATCCTGACAGGGCGATCAAGACACTCAAGGAACCTAAAGTCGTCAAAGCGAACCTCAAGGCCGTTTTGAATGAAATAGGATATTAATGTAAATTCCAAATCACAAATTCCAAATTACAAACAAATCCCAAATCCCAATGACCGAAACTTATGGGTTTGGAATTGGAAATTGAAATTTGGAGCTTATTTGGAATTTGCCTGCCTGCCGGTAGGCAGGGTGCTTGGAATTTTAAATCAATGTCCGTAAAAAACAAACGAATTTTGATTACCGCCGGGCCTACATGGGTTCCCATAGACAGCGTTAGGGTCATAAGCAATAGAGCTACAGGAAAAACGGGAATCTTGCTGGCTAGAAAGTTGCAACGACTCGGGGCAGAAGTCAATTTACTTTTAGGGCCCGTAGAATTTAATGTCGTTCATGACAAGATCAGGGTCTTGCGCTTTCGCTTTTTTGATGAGCTCTGCGATAGAATTAAAGAAGAGTTGAAAAAAAGACATTTTGACTATGTCTTTCATGCAGCAGCAGTTTCGGATTACAGGCCTCAAGGCCGTTATCGAAAAAAAGTAAAGTCGGGCCTCTGCCGCTGGCAACTGGAGCTCGTTCCTACAAGCAAAATAATAAAATCTATTAAACGGCTGGATAGGGATATTTTTTTAGTCGGTTTTAAATTTCTGCCTCAGGCTTCCAAGGCGCACTTAATCCAACAGGCCAGGATGTTGATGAAAGAATCTGATTGCGATTGCGTGGTCGCTAATACTCTCGTCTCAAATGATTATCGCGCCTGGATCGTAAAGGAAGAGGATGTTTCAGGAGGTTATCATTCCCGCAGTGAGCTCATTGGCCATTTGATCAGGGCCATTTCTAAACACAGGATCAAGGCATGAAATACATTGTTTTAGTCGCAGATGGCATGGCGGATTATCCCATTGCAGAATTAGGGCAGCGTACACCCCTTGAAGTGGCCCGCACGCCCCATATGGATTTTATGGCCCAGAAGGGTTTTCTTGGTAAAGTCAAGACTATACCTGATAAGGCGACTCCGGGTTCCGATGTCGCTAATATAGCTATCTTCGGCTATGACCCCGATACGTATTATACGGGCAGGGGCCCTCTTGAGGCTGCTAATCTAGGCATTGAACTGGAAGATGAGGATGTAGTTTTTCGCTGCAATCTGATTACGACTTCGGGTGATACGCTGATTGATTACAGTGCCGGGCACATAAGTTCAAAAGAGGCAGAGATTGTACTCAGGTCTATAGACATGAGCTTAGGAAACGAACAATTTAAATTTTACGCGGGGGTCAGTTATCGCCATCTTCTTTTGGTCAAAAAAGGTTCGCGGGAGCAGTTAGAGAAATTAGTGTGCAGGCCGCCGCACGACATCACGGGCCAATCCCTATCCAAGAATTTCCCCCGAGGAGAGAATGCGGATATCCTTATTCGGTTAATGGAGGAGTCGCGAAAAATTTTAGATCGTCAAGAGATCAATCTGGTAAGGCTCGACCTGAAAGAAAACCCGGCTAATATGATCTGGCTCTGGGGCCAGGGCAGGAAACCGGCCATGCCGAAGTTTGCGGACAAGTACGGCCTTAAGGGAAGCGTTATTTCTGCCGTGGATTTGATAAAAGGACTGGGTAAGGTTTTAGGGCTTGAGGTGATCAACGTAGCGGGCGCAACCGGTTACTATGATACCGATTACGCAGGAAAGGCGCGCGCTGCCGTTAAGAGCTTGAAAAAAAATGATTTTGTTTTTGTGCATGTGGAAGCTCCTGATGAAGCAGGCCATAACGGAGATTTAAGAGAGAAGATAACGGCTATCGAAAGGTTTGACCAGTTAGTGGTCGGCACTGTTTTAGAGGCGTTCGAGAACAAAAAGGATTTCAGGATTCTGGTGATGCCGGACCATGCCACCCCCATTTCCGTTAAGACCCATACCCGGGATATCGTCCCTTTTTGTATGTACGGAACAGGCATAGAGGCAAAAGGTTTCTTGAATTACAGTGAAAAAGAAGCACAGAAGTCTGATCTTTATTTTGATAAAGGGCATGAGCTCATGGATTATTTTATCAAAAATAATCCATGAAAGAAATCTTGCTTTTTGCGATATCGCTCCTTTTGATTTTATTGGCTGGATTTATGGTTTCCGAAGTAATCAAGGCCAAATTTTATAGAGTGAAGCGTAGATAAATTGTATGGTTGAGGAGATAAAAGCATGCCTAGATGTTTGATTGTCCAGAAATTCGGCGGTTCTTCCGTGGCGAACGTGGAGAAAATCCAGAATGTCGCCAAACGAGTGGTGAGTACCAGAAAAAAGGGTTATGATTTGGTAGTGGTGGTTTCGGCATTGGGGGATACAACGGATGAGTTGATTGCCTTGGCCAATAAGATACATGCCGAGCCTTCGGAGAGGGAAATGGATATGCTTTTATCCACCGGAGAGCAAATATCGGTTGCGCTCTTAGCCATGGCGATCCACAAGCTTGGAGAGGAAGCCATATCCTTTACCGGCGCCCAGGTCGGCATTATCACCGATACCAGCCACACACGCGCCAGGATTATAAAGATAAATACCGATAAGATAAAAGAGGAATTAAGGCGGGGCAAGATTGTCATTGTGGCCGGATTTCAGGGTGTCACCCTAAACCAGGATATTACGACTTTGGGAAGAGGGGGCTCGGATTTAACGGCCGTGGCTTTGGCTAAAGAATTGGGTGCCCGGGAATGCGAAATCTACACGGATGTGGATGGTATCTATACCACGGACCCGCGCATTGAACCCAGGGCTAAAAAAATAAAGGTGATCACGTTTGATGAAATGCTGGAAATGGCATCCCTCGGAGCACAGGTCATGCAGGCCCGCTCCATTGAAGTCGCCAAGAAATTCAATGTGCCTATACACGTGCGCTCCTCGTTTCTCAATAAAACAGGAACTATGATCATTAAGGAGGCCAAGAGAATGGAAGATGTAGTCGTCAGCGGCGTGACCATCAATAAGAAGGAAGCCAAGATCACGATATGCGATGTTCCGGACCGGCTTGGGGTAGCGGCAAAAATCTTCACGGAGCTGTCGAAAAAGGGAGTTAATGTCGATATGATCGTGCAGAATGTCAGCCACACACGCAAGACCGACATCTCTTTTACCGTGAATAAGCCCGAGGTGCATAAGACCATGAAGGTCACTAAGAGAGTGGCCGGAAGCATTGGAGCCGGTGATGTATTGGCAGATCAGGACATCTCCAGAGTTTCCATTGTCGGGGTAGGCATGAAGTCTCATCCGGGTGTGGCGGCCAAGATGTTCGAAGTTTTGGCGGAAAACAAAATCAATATCGAGATGATTTCGACTTCCGATATCAGCATTTCTTGTATTATTCAAAAGAGATTTGCGGAGGCGGCGGTGAGGGCTTTGCACGAGAAGTTTGGTTTAGGAAAAATGTAGAATGAGCGGGAGATTAAAATGACAGAGATTAAATTATACGATACGACATTGCGCGATGGGTCTCAAGGGGAAGGGATCTCTTATTCCGTGATGGATAAGATTCTTATCGCCAAGGAATTGGATAAACTGGGGATCCATTACATCGAAGGCGGCTGGCCCGGTTCCAACCCCAAGGATATGGAATTTTATCTCAAAATGGCCAAGACCCGCCTTAATAATAGTCAATTGGTGGCTTTTGGTTCGACGCGTAAACCCCACACAAAAGCATCCCAGGATGGCAATCTTAAGGCCCTTATTAAATCCAAGGTTAAGGTAGTAACTATTTTCGGAAAGACCTGGGATTTGCATATCAGTGATGTCTTAAAGACTACGCTTGATGAAAATCTGAATATGATTAAAGATACGGTCAGTTTTTTGGCCTCTCGCGGACTTGTCGTTTTTTATGACGCCGAGCATTTTTTCGATGCCTATAAAGCCAATAAAGAATATAGCCTCAAGTGCTTGTTGACGGCTCAAAGCTCAGGAGCCAAAGCCGTGGTTCTCTGCGATACGAACGGAGGGGCTTTGACCTCTCAGATTCTTAAGGTTATTGTAGAGATTCGGCCTGAAATCAAGGTGCATTTAGGTATCCACTGCCATAACGACGCTGATTTGGCCGTGGCCAACTCTATTGCGGCTGTTGAAGCAGGAGCGGATATGGTCCAGGGCACGATGAATGGTTACGGCGAACGCTGTGGCAATGCGGATTTAATTCCACTCATCGCCAATTTAAAGTTAAAATTAGGTATTTCTTGCATTACGGATGAACGATTAAAAGAACTCACGCATATTTCTCATTTTGTAAGTGAAATCAGCAATCTGAGACAGAGAAACGATCAGCCTTATGCGGGGTTGTCTGCCTTTGCTCACAAGGGGGGGGTGCATATCAATGCGGTGATGAAAAACCCCAAGACCTACGAACATATTGAACCCAGCCTTGTAGGCAACAGGCGCAGGATCCTGGTTTCAGAATTGGCGGGCAAGACAGGGATTCTGATTCGCGCGAAAGATTTGGAGCTGAATTTAAACAAGGAGGACCCTAAGGCCAAGAAGATTTTAAAACTCATCCAGAGCCTGGAGCACAAGGGGTTCCATTTTGAGGCTGCTGAGGCTTCGTTTGAATTGCTGATGAAAAGGGCCCTGAAGAAATACAAAAAGTTTTTTGAGTTGGAGGGTTTTCGGGTTGTCATCGAGAAGTCTTCGGATAAGAAAATTACTTCAGAGGCCATCATCAAATTGAAGGTGAAGGGAATCAAGGAGCATACCGCTGCCGAAGGGGATGGCCCGATTAATGCCCTGGATAATGCCCTGCGAAAAGCGCTCAAAGATTTTTATCCCATGCTATCCAAAATGCATCTTTCCGATTTTAAAGTGCGTGTTCTGGATGAAAAGGCAGGCACGGCTGCCAGGGTGCGCGTGCTTATCCAATCGCAGGATGAGCTGGATACCTGGAGTACGATCGGCGTATCGGAAAATATCATCGAGGCCAGCTGGCAAGCCCTTGTGGACAGTGTAGAATATAAACTTTTGAAAGATGGTAAGGCGCCGTGCCGAGTCTCAACTAAAAGAATAAGATCATAAGACTCGGCCAAGCCTTGGTTGATAGCGTAGAATACAAACTGTTGAAAGATCAGAAGGCGCCGTCTCGAGCCTCAACTAAAAGAAGTAAATCATAAGATTCGGCCACGTTTTTGTTGATAGCGTGGAATATAAGCTGCTTAAAGACAAGGCCAAGTGATGAATGAGATCCCTACGCGGTATAATCCTAAAGAAGCCGAGGAAAAATGGTATCAGTTTTGGGAAGAACGCCGATTCTTTGAGGCGAAACCCCATCCCGCCCTGCCTGCCGGTGAGGTAGGCAAAAAACCTTTCTGTATAGTCATGCCGCCTCCGAACGTCACCGGCATATTGCATATGGGCCATGCCCTCAATAACACCATCCAGGATATTCTGATTCGCTATCATCGCATGAAGCAGGATGAGTCTTTATGGATGCCGGGGACAGACCATGCCGGTATTGCCACGCAGAATGTCGTGGAAAAGACTCTCGCAAAAGAAGGCCTGAAGCGCCAGGATCTGGGCCGTGAGAAATTCATCGAAAGGGTGTGGCAGTGGAAAGAGCAGTACGGTTCCACCATCATCCGGCAGCTTAAGAAATTAGGTGCAAGTTGTGACTGGCAGCGCACCCGTTTTACGATGGATGAGGAGTATTCTAAAGCCGTTATCGAGGTTTTTGTCAGGCTTTATGAAAAAGATTTGATTTATCAGGGAGATTATATTATCAACTGGTGTCCGCGCTGCCAAACCGCTCTTTCCGACGAAGAGGCGCCGCATCATGAAATGCAGGGGAATCTTTATTACTTGAGATACCCGCTCAAGGATGTTAGCCAATTAGCCAGTTCGCCAGTTAGCCGGTTGAAACCGGCAAACCGGCAAACCGGCAAACTATATTGTTGTGGCGACGACAAGGCCCGAGACCATGCTGGGAGATACGGCCGTAGCCGTAAACCCCAAGGACAAACGATACAAGCATCTTATCGGAAAAACCCTGATTTTGCCTCTGGTGGGCAGAGAAATCAAAATTATTGCCGACAGCATGGTGGATATGAAATTCGGCACTGGCGCTGTCAAGGTGACGCCTGCCCATGACCCGAATGATTACGCGTTGGGCAAAAAGCATAAGTTGGGTTTTCTTAATATCATGCATCCGGACGGCCGTCTGAACGAAAATGCCGGCGCATATCAAGAGATGGACAGATTTGAAGCGAGAGAAGTGGTCTTGGAGGATTTGAAGACAAAGGGTTTATTGGAGAAAGTCCAGCCGCATAAGCTTTCCGCTGGCCATTGCTATCGCTGCCACACGATCATCGAGCCGTATTTATCCAAGCAATGGTTTGTGAGGATGAAGCCTTTGAGCCAGCCTGCCATGGAAGCGGTCAAAAAAGGGAAAATAAATTTTCATCCCAAACGATGGATGAAGGTGTATTTGAACTGGATGGAGAATATCCAGGATTGGTGCATCTCAAGGCAAATATGGTGGGGGCATCGTATCCCCGTGTATTATTGTAGAAAATGCCAGGACACAGGGAAATTCCAAATCCCAAATCCAAAATCCCTGCCTCACCGGCAGGCAGGCAGAAAACAAGAGGGATCATTGTATCCAGAGTGAAGCCGGAAAAGTGCCCGGCTTGTGGGGGATATGAGATTTATCAGGATGAGGATGTGCTGGATACGTGGTTTTCGTCGTGGCTGTGGCCGTTTGCCACCTTCTATTGGCCCTTTGAAACGCCCAACGCAATACGCAATACGCAATACGAAAATGAATGTAAATACTTCTATCCCACTTCAGCCTTAGTAACGGCACCCGAAATCATTTTCTTCTGGGTGGCGCGCATGATTATGGCCGGATTAGAGTTTATGAAGGATATTCCTTTTAAAGATGTTTACATCCACGGAACGGTAAGAGATATTGAAGGTAAAAAAATGTCTAAATCCTTAGGCAATATTATCGACCCTTTGGATGTCATCAGCGAATATGGAACCGATGCTTTGCGTTTCAGCCTGATATCCATCACTGCCGTCGGCCAGGACGTCTTTTTATCCAAAGAAAAATTTGAACAGGGAAGGAATTTTGCCAATAAGATATGGAATGCCTCCAGGTTTATTTTAATGAACCTGGAGGAAGGAGGCGCAAGGCCGGATTTATGTGAATTTTTTAAAAAAGAGGAGTTAAGCCTCATCAACCGGTGGATCCTCAGCCGCTTTTATTCGGCCTTAAAGCAGGTTAACAAGAATCTAGAACATTTTCAGTTCAACGAGGCGGCCAACACCCTTTACGGATTTTTCTGGCATGAATTCTGCGACTGGTATCTGGAGCTGATCAAGCCCGACATTAAAAACAAGCACAATCAAGCGGTGATGTTTAAAGTCCTGGAAAAATTTTTAAGGATCCTGCATCCTTTCATGCCTTTTGTAACCGAAGAGATATGGCAAAAATTTAACGAGTCAACGAGTCAACGAGACAACCCCTCGACTTTGCTCGGGGCAAGCGAGACAACGAGCATCATGACTCAACCTTTGCCCCACGTGCAGGAACAGATGATCGATAAGGCCTTAGAGAAAGAGGCGCAGTTCTTATTCAATGTGATTACTCAAATCAGGAACCTAGGCAGCTCTATTGAGATCAAGCCCGAGCAAAAAGTCAAAGTCTCTTGTTTTGCGCACTCCAAGGCCAAACAGAGCCTGATGAAGGAAAATCAGGGCTTCATTATCAATCTCGCGAGATTAGAAGGATTGGATTTGCTGGATTCAAGCAAGCGGCCGTCAGCTACGATAAGC
Organism: Candidatus Omnitrophota bacterium; assembly: GCA_043814315.1. GTDB lineage: Bacteria > Omnitrophota > Gorgyraeia > Gygaellales > Profunditerraquicolaceae > JBDRKE01. The sequence goes on along the minus strand of JBDRKE010000006.1, from coordinate 46,239 downwards.
GCTTGTTTAGAAGACGTAGATATCTACCTGCATTTTACAGGGTTGCTTGATATTGCCAAAGAACAGCATAAGATAAAAGAAAAAATAAAGAATCTGGAGCAGGTAAGAAAGGCCAAAGAGGCAAGGATTAAAAACAGCGAATTCGTCAAGAAAGCGCCTCAGGAGATCGTGCAGAAAGAAAAAGAAAGCATTGTAGAGATTCAAAGCACCCTGAAACGCCTTGAGCGCATGAGCCAGGAATTACGTTAGAGGTTATCTTTATGCAAGCTATCGTAAGAGAAGCCTTAAGAGAGGATATAGGCAAAAGGGATATCACTACCCAGGCTCTTATATCCAAAAAAAACGCCAGGGCAGCCCTTGTCGCTAAAGAGCCGTGTGTGGTTTGCGGCTTGAGCATCGCTGGCATGGCATTCAAATTGAGGGATAAGAGGATTACCTTCAAACCCGAAGCCTCTGATGGAAAAAAGGTGAAAAAAGGCAAGGTTCTGGCTTTTGTCCGGGGCCCGGCTCAAGGCATACTTTCCGCAGAAAGAGTGGCTTTGAATTTCTTAAGCCTGCTTTCCGGGGTGGCGACAAAGACGCGTCAGTTCGTTGAGGCTGTCAAGCCTTATAAGGCCAGGATTATAGACACGCGTAAAACCATTCCGGGCTTAAGAATCCTGCAAAAATACGCGGTGAGAATCGGGGGAGGATATAACCACAGATTTAAACTGGATGAGATGATTGTAGTCAAGGATAATCATCTGAAAGTCCTCGGGGGCCCCACAGGATTGAGGAGTCAGTGGCCAGGGTTAAAATCTAAGGGCAAGCTTATTGAAATCGAAGTGAATAATCTTGGCGAATTCCAGGACGCCCTGGATTTAAATCCGGATGTCATTATGTTGGATAATATGAATATCAGCGCTATGAAAAAAGCAGTCGCAATACGCAATACGCAATACGCAATACGCCGTCCTTTGATCGAGGCCTCAGGCGGCATCACCCTCCAGAATATCCAGAGAATCGCTGCCACCGGCGTTGACACGATCTCCATAGGCAGCCTGACCCATTCCGTTAATTCTGTCGACATTAGTTTAGAAATTCTGTAAAAACTACTTTAATGCGGGTATTAGGATATTAGGTTATTAGGATTTGGAAATAAGGAGATTAGGGTATTAGGAAAAGAATTTCCCAATTCCCGGATATCCCAATCTCCGAATCCCGATATCCCGATCTCCTGATAACCTTAATATATGGATAAATTCAGACTTGTTTCATCCTATAAGCCCTGCGGGGACCAGCCTAAAGCCATTAAGGAACTTACCGAATCCATCCTGTCCGGAAAAAGGCATCAGACCCTTCTGGGCGTAACGGGGTCCGGCAAAACCTTTACCCTGGCTAATGTGATTGCCGATATCAATATGCCGACTCTGGTCTTTTCTCATAACAAAACCCTTGCGGCTCAACTTTATTCTGAATTCAAAGAATTTTTTCCTCAAAACGCGGTAGAGTACTTTGTGAGTTATTACGACTATTACCAGCCCGAGGCTTACGTCCCATCCACGGACTCCTACATTGAAAAGGATGCTTCCATCAATGATAGGTTGGACCGCCTGCGGTTATCAACGACTACGAGTCTTATGTCCCGTCAGGACGTCTTGATCGTAGCCAGCGTATCCTGCATCTATAATCTGGGCAGCCCCGAGGATACCCAGGGGTTGCTCATTTTTATTGAAAAGGGCCAGATCCTTTCCAGGGATGATTTGATTTCTCGATTCATCCAGATACAATACGAGAGGAATGACTATGAATTTATCCGCGGCCGGTTGCGCGTAAGAGGGGATTGCGTTGAGATTTACCCTTCGTATCTGGAGAAGGTCTTACGCATAGAATTCTTCGGCGATACCATTGAAAAAATCTCTGAAATTCATCCGGTAACCGGTGAAGTTTTGAATACCCTGACAAAGGCCGCCGTTTACCCGGCAAAACATTTTATCGTCTCGCAGGACAAGATTGAAGCTGCCATCAAGACTATCCAATGGGAACTTCAGGACCAGTTGAGGTTTTTAAGAAGCAAGAACAAATTATTGGAGGCCCAGCGCCTGGAATCGCGTACGCATTACGACATGGAAATGCTGCGGGAGATCGGCTATTGCTACGGTATTGAAAACTATTCCAGGCACCTCTCGGGCCGGCCCACAGGTTCCCGTCCCTTTTGCATGATAGATTATTTTCCGGGGGATTTTCTTACTATTATTGACGAATCGCACGTGACGGTTCCCCAGATAAGAGGGATGTATGAAGGAGACCGTGCCAGAAAGCAAATCTTAGTGGAATACGGATTCAGGCTTCCTTCCTGCCTGGATAACCGGCCTTTAAAATTTGAAGAGTTTGATCAGTTAGCCCAAAGGATTGTATTTGTTTCAGCCACCCCGAATGAGTATGAAATGAAATTAAGCGCTGGAAGGGCGATAGAGCAGATTATCAGGCCGACCGGCCTGCTTGACCCTGAAGTTATTTTAAAGCCGACGGAGAACCAGATAGAAGACCTGATGGAAGAGATCCGCTCCAGGGCTAAAAAGAATGAAAGGGTGCTGGTGACGACGCTCACCAAAAGGATGGCAGAGGACCTAACGAATTATTTTCAGGAAAACGGCTTAAAGGTGAAATATTTGCACTCCGAGATTGAAACCATTGAGCGCTCCAGGATCTTAAGGGAACTCAGGCAAAAGGAATTTGATTGTCTGGTGGGAATCAATCTTTTGAGGGAGGGCCTGGATTTGCCGGAAGTCTCGCTGGTAGCCATTTTAGATGCGGATAAGGAGGGGTTTTTACGTTCTGCCACATCTTTGATCCAGTTGGCTGGCCGTGCGGCCAGAAACATCAACGGCGCCGTCATCATGTATGCGGATACCATGACCGGTTCTATGAAGAAAGCTATAACTGAGAGCCACCGCCGCAGAAAGATACAGCTGGAGTTTAATGTCATGAATAAGATCACCCCGCGCTCCATTCAAAAAGCCATCAAACAGGGGATTGAAGACTTAGAGGGGGTAGAAACATTCGTGCAGGATCTCACCGGACAAACCCAAGATGAGTTTGAGTTGAATAAATATATTTCCGAGTTACAATATGAGATGGAGTTGGCAGCCCGTAATCTTCAGTTTGAACAGGCCGCGATTCTGCGAGATAAGATAAAGGCAGCAAAAGAAATGATAAGGTCAGACTCTAAGCACAAATGACAAAATTCAAATTTCAAAACGAAGAATCTTTAGTTTTGAATTTTGTACTTTGAGCTTATTTTGTGCTTTGTGTTTTGACATTTGAATTTTACATATGTTATTAGCCATCGACATAGGCAATACCAATATAACCTTCGGGATCTTTAGGGGCAAGAGGCTGGTCAGGAAATTCGACGTCCCCACGGATAAGTTCAGTTACGCCTCCCTCAAGAAGAAATCAGGCCGTTTTGAACCCCGCGACGCTATTGTCTGTAGCGTTGTGCCTTGGGCCACGCGACAGCTAAAAAGATCACTAAGCCAGGTGGGTATACGTCCTATAATAATAGGCAAGGATATAGCCGCCCCTATAAAGAATCTCTACCGTAACCCGCAACAAGTCGGTCAGGACCGTTTAGTCAATGCCTACGCCGCTTGGAGGCTTTATGGAACTGCGGCCGTTATTGTTGATTTCGGCACAGCCATTACCTTTGACGTTATTTCAAAAGACAGAGAATACCTGGGGGGCTTGATCCTGCCGGGATTAAAGATGTCTTTAGGGGCATTGGCGAAGGGTACGGCGTTATTGCCGGAATTAACATTAAGTGCGCCCCGTGAATTTATAGGTAGAGATACAAAAAGCAGCATGCACAGCGGCGTGGTTTACGGATTTGCATCGTTGACCGATAGACTCATCCTTAAAATAAAGAAAAAGATAGGTAAAGGAACCGTGGCCATCGGAACCGGAGGAGACATAGGTTTGATGGCAAGATACTGTAAGGAGATTGATAAAGTTGATAGATACCTGTCGCTTAAAGGTTTGAGTTTGGTATTCGCGCAGGCACAAAAGAGAGCGCTGAAAAACCCTAAAAACTATATCAGCGCTCTCTGATTACACAGATTATTTAAGATTACATAGATTATCACATTGGAGATTTAATCCCTGCCTGGCGGCAGGCAGGTGTGTAATCGGCTTTTAATCTTCTAATCAGAGATTGCTGCATTGTTTAGGTTTTTTTCAGCAATCTCCAAAAAAATACTTGACAAAAGTTTTTTTTATTTTATAATTAGCACTCTGAGTCAATGAGTGCTAATCGAGCGAACAAGTGAATATGCCCCTCGTTTCTGATTAGAAAGAGCGGGAAGTTCGGGATTTCCCGCCAAACTCTGGAATAGCGGGCGAGATCCCGCTTGCAATTAAGATTGTAAAGCGGGAATTTTCTGAATCTGTTATAGGGGACAAATTAGTCCCTCGTATCACAGAAGCAATAGCTGGATACTCGGGATCAATTTGTTGAATCTGTTATAGCGGACAAATTGAGGAGGTGGAGATGGATATCAAACCATTAGGAGACAGGGTTGTCGTTAAAGCTTTGGAAGCAGAAGCAAAGACAAGGGGAGGTATTGTGTTGCCTGACACGGCCAAGGAAAAACCTCAAGAGGGTAAAATTATTGCTGTGGGTAAAGGCAAGGTCTTGGAAAACGGAAACGTAGCTGCGCTAGAGGTCAAAGTCGGCGATAAAGTTTTATATGGAAAATATTCCGGCAATGAGATCACGACCAAAGAGGGCGAAGAGTTACTGATCATGCGCGAAGAGGATATTCTAGCGATTATAAAGTAGAATGGTTAAATCGCAAATCCAAATAAGCACCAAGTAATACTAAAAGGCATTTCTAAAAAAGGTGTTTTTGGATTTGAGAGTATTTGAGATTGGAATTTACTAAGAACGACGAAAGGAGTGAGGAGTTATGGCAAAGCAATTATTGTTTCAGGATGATGCGCGCCGGAAAATTTTAAGCGGCGTGGAACAATTGAGTAGGGCCGTGAAGGTGACGCTGGGGCCCAAGGGGCGCAATGTGGTCCTTGATAAGAAATTTGGCTCACCTACCATCACCAAAGACGGTGTTACTGTAGCCAAAGAGATCGAACTGGAAGACGCCTTTGAGAATATGGGCGCACAGATGGTCAAAGAGGTTGCTGAGAAGACTTCGGATACGGCAGGTGACGGTACCACGACAGCCACCATCTTAGCTGAAGCTATTTATCGGGAAGGCTTAAAGAATGTTACGGCCGGTGTCAACCCCATGGCCTTAAAGCGCGGTATTGAAAAGGCCGTGGAAAAAGTCATCGAAGAATTAAAAAAGTTTTCTACGCCTATAAAAGATAAAAAAGAAGTCGCGCAAGTGGCTTCTATTGCGGCCAACTGCGATACAGCCATCGGTGATTTAATTGCTGAAGCTATGGAAAAGGTCGGCAAAGACGGCGTGATTACGGTGGAAGAAGCAAAATCAACCGCCACGACCTTGGAAGTTGTAGAGGGTATGCAGTTTGACCAGGGGTATCTGTCCCCTTATTTTGTCACGGATGCGGAAAGAATGGAGTGCGTCTTGGAAGAGCCTTACATTCTTATCTACGAGAAAAAAATATCTTCCCTGAAAGACATGCTGCCTTTATTGGAAAAGGTCGCCCGTGTGAGCAAGCCTCTTTTGATTATAGCCGAAGACGTCGAAGGGGAAGCTTTGGCCACGCTGGTTGTCAATAAGATCCGCGGTACGATTGCGGTCTGCGCTGTTAAGGCGCCGGGTTACGGTGATAGGCGTAAAGCTATGTTAGAGGATATCGCCGTACTGACCGTGTCTTCTACGTCTCCGCAGGCGATAACCGAAGATTTAGGCATTAAGTTGGAAAATGTTGACCTTGATGATTTAGGACGGGCCAAAAGAGTCAAAGTTGACAAAGAGAATACCACGATCGTTGAGGGTGCAGGAAAAACCCAGAATATCAACGGCAGGATTGCACAGATCAAAAAGCAGGTTGAAGACACGGATTCTGACTATGATAAAGAGAAGCTCCAGGAACGCCTGGCGAAACTCGCCGGCGGTGTTGCGGTCATCAATGTGGGCGCAGCGACGGAAACGGAAATGAAAGAGAAAAAGGCCCGCGTGGAAGACGCTTTACATGCTACCCGTGCTGCTGTCGAGGAAGGGATTATTCCCGGCGGAGGAGTGGGGTTGTTGCGCACAGTACCCTCATTAGACAAATTAAAACTGGATGAGGATGAAAAGATAGGTGTTGAGATTGTCAAGCGCTCCCTTGAGGAGCCTATCAGGCAATTGGCACAAAATGCCGGGCTAGAGGGTTCTGTGGTGGTGCAGCGCGTTAAGCAGGAGAAGACCAACGTCGGTTATGATGTGACTCAGGATGCCTACGTCAATATGATTGATGCCGGCGTCATTGACCCGACAAAGGTGGCGCGTTCCGCTTTACAGAATGCAGCCAGCATTGCCGCTTTATTATTGACAACGGAGTGCATAATCACGGATAAGCCTGAAAAAGAAGCTTCTTCTATGCCTATGCCACCCGGAGGTGGAATGGGAGGAATGGGCGGAGGGATGTATTAATCAGTGCGAAGTTCGTAGTGCGAAGTTCGTAGTGCGAAGTTCGCAGTAGAAAAAGGCGCAAGGCTAAAAAAGCTTGCGCCTTTTTTTAATGTCAAGATCGGGTCTTGTAACTCATTGTTAGCCAAGCGATATCAAGACCCGATCTTGAAAAAATAAATATTGACAAAGAGCGTCAAATGAGGTAAAATTTCAACTACTTTAACGCTTAACGGATAAGCTGTAACACATTGAGATAATTAAAGTTATAATCCATCGCTGCGCTCGGGATCAATTTCCGGACTCCGAGATAGCGGGGAGAATCAATTTAGTCCCTCGCTGCGCTCGGGATCAATTTCCGGACTCCGAGATAGCGGGGAAAATCAATTTAGTCCCTCGCTGCGCTCGGGATCAATTTCCGGACTCCGAGATAGCGGGGAAATTGAGGAGAAAACTATGGCAGAATGGATTGGCATAGGCAGGCGCGGCCGCAGGTGTTATGGGTTTGATGAAATCGCGCTGGTGCCGGGTTCAAGGACTGTTGACCCTAATGACGTAAGCACAAATTTTCAGATTGCTGGAAAAAAATTTAAGGTTCCTATACTGGCTGCGGCTATGGATGGGGTGGTAGATGTCAGATTTGCGGTTGAGATGTCAAAAATCGGGGGTATTGCTGTATTGAATCTTGACGGTGTCCAAACCCGCTATGAGCATCCGGATGAGGTCCTGGAAAAGATTGCCAAGGCCACTCCTCAAAAAGCCACCGAATTAATTCAGTCCCTATATACAAAACCCATTAAAGAAAAATTAATCGCAAAACGCGTTGCCGAGATCAAGAGAAAAAACGCAACGGCGGTAGTCAGCTGCATACCTGCTCATGCCGAGTCGTTTGTAAAAATAGCGGTTTCCAGCGGCGCAGATATCTTTATCGTGCAGTCCACGGTTACGACTACTCGGCATCTCTCCAGGGCTTATAAAAGTTTAGATCTATATAAATTCTGCAAGTCTGCCAAAGTACCGGTGATTCTGGGTAATTGCGTGACTTATGATACGACCGTGGAGCTAATGGAAACAGGGGCTGCAGGTCTTTTGATCGGGGTTGGCCCAGGGGCTGCCTGTACGACAAGAGGGGTATTGGGGATAGGCGTGCCTCAGGTTACGGCGACGGTTGATGCGGCAAGCGCAAGAGATTTTTATTACAAAAGATCTGGAAAGTACATACCGATTATTACGGACGGAGGTATGAACCGAGGCGGTGATATCTGCAAGGCGTTTGCCTGCGGCGCGGATGCCGTGATGATTGGCTCCAGTTTTGCCCGTGCCAAAGAGGCCCCCGGAAGAGGTTATCATTGGGGGATGGCGACATCTCACGTGAATCTACCCCGCGGCACGAGGATCTACGTGGGGTCAACGGGAAGCTTAGAGGAGATTGTATTCGGGCCGGCCAAGGTGGATGATGGTTCCCAAAATCTCATGGGCGCCCTGAAGACCTCCATGGGTTCTTTAGGCGCACAGAATTTAAAAGAGATGCATGATGTGGAGATTATCATTGCTCCTTCCATTCAAACGGAGGGAAAGATTTTTCAGGTAGACCAAAGGGTAGGGATGGGCAAATAGATGCGAGGTCAAGTGATTAACTTAACGCAGATTTACGCAGATCAAGCGCAGGTTTATCTGCGTGCAATTTGCGAATATCCGCGTTCAAAGAATTGAGGAGTTCGCTACATGACAAAGCAGATAATTTTAATTCTTGATTTTGGTTCGCAGTACACGCAGTTGATCGCCAGGAGAGTACGGGAAAACAAGGTGTTCTCCAAGATTATCCCTTATAATACGCCTGCCAAAGAGATCGCCAAGATGACGCCGAAGGGTTTGATTCTTTCCGGCGGCCCTGCTTCGGTCTCAGACAAAAAAAGCCCCTGTCCCGATAAAGGGATATTTAAACTGGGAGTCCCTATTCTGGGTATCTGTTACGGAATGCAGGTCGTGACCAAGATGCTGGGAGGCAGGGTCAAGCATACCAAAGAGCGGGAATTCGGAAAAGTAGAACTGTTCATCGATAATAATCGCAACATTTTTAGCCACATGCCGGGAAATTTTACCTGTTGGGCCAGCCACGGCGATTATGTCACGAAGTTGCCCCAGGGTTTTTCAATCAGCGCCCACACCATGAATGCCCCTACCGCCGCTATTTCCAATTCAAAGCGCCGGATTTTCGGCGTGCAGTTTCATCCGGAAGTGACGCATACGGAGAAAGGCAGCCAGATCCTGGGTAATTTCTTATTTAAGATTTGCGGGTGTCTGGGCCGCTGGACTATGGAGTTTTTCATTAAGGACTCCATAGAAAACATTAAAAAGACCGTAGGTAAAGACAAGGTGGTTTTAGGGTTAAGCGGCGGGGTAGATTCTTCGGTGGCCGCCCTGTTGATCCATAAAGCACTAGGTAAAAATCTGAGAAGTATTTTTATAGACAACGGATTATTACGTAAAGACGAGCCGCAGCAGATAAAGAAAATATTCCGTAACATGTATCATCTGAACCTCGATTATGTGGATAGAAGCAAGAGGTTTTTAACCCGCTTAAAAGGCGTCATCGACCCGGAACAGAAACGCAAAATTATCGGAGATGAGTTCGTTAAGGTCTTTGAAGAGGAGGCGGCTAAGGTCAAGGGCGTTAAATATCTCGCCCAGGGGACTCTTTACCCTGATGTTATCGAATCGATTTCTCCGAGCGGGGCGCCCAGCAGCCGGATCAAAAGTCACCACAATGTCGGCGGGCTGCCGCAGCATATGAAATTGAAACTGATTGAGCCATTACGCGAATTATTTAAAGACGAGGTGCGTCAGATCGGCAGAGAGCTTGGATTGCCGGAATCTATTATCTATCGTCAGCCTTTTCCGGGCCCGGGTTTAGCCATACGTATTATCGGAGAGATATCGCCTCAAAGATTGAATATCTTGAGGGAAGTAGACGCGCGCGTCATTGAAGAAATCAGGAAAGCCAATCTTTACGAACAGATCTGGCAGTCCTTTGCCATATTACTTCCCATCAAAAGCGTAGGTATTATGGGAGATGAGAGAACGTATGAAAATGTGTGTGCGTTGCGCTGCGTTTCCAGTATTGATGGAATGACGGCGGATTGGGAACGGCTTCCTTATGAAGTCCTTGAGAAAATGTCCAACCGAATCATCAACGAAGTCAAAGGCGTAAACCGCGTGGTTTACGACATCTCGTCTAAACCCCCTGCAACGATAGAGTGGGAATAATCCAGTTAGCCAATTAGCCAGTTAGCCAGTTGAAAACCGGCAAATAGGCTAACCGGCAAATCGGCTAACAGTTAATATATATGCCTCGTTCCGAATTCATTCACCTCCATCTCCACACCCAAAACAGCCTCTTAGATGGCGCCTGCCGCATCCAGGAAACTCTTTGCCTAGCTCATCAATATAAGATGGACTGCCTGGCTATTACCGACCACGGCAATATGTTTGGTGCCGTTGAGTTTTATTTGGAAGCCCAGAAGGCCGGCATCAAACCTATCATCGGCTGCGAGATCTATGTGGCACCGGCAAGCCGTTTCGATAGAAATTCAAGGGGTATTGATGATGCCTGTTACCATTTAATCTTGTTAGCTCGTGATGAATCAGGTTATCAGAATTTGATGAAGCTGGTGTCCATCGGTTATCTGGAAGGATTTTATTACCGTCCGCGTATTGATAAAGAGATTCTTAGCAGCCACGCCTTAGGCCTTATAGGATTATCCGCTTGCCTGAAAGGAGAGATCCCGGTTTTATTGCAACAGAAGCGGTTCAACGATGCCCTTAAGGTTGCCGACGAATATGCGACTATCCTGGGTAGAGATAATTTTTACTTAGAGGTCCAGGCCAATTCTATCCCCGAACAAAAGATTGTGAACGACGGCCTTCTTAAGTTATCCAAGGAGCTTCATCTGCCACTGGTCGCCACGAATGACGTGCACTATCTGACGCGTGAAAGAGCATCTAGTCATGAAGCCCTTTTGTGCATCCAGACACAGACAACTCTGGATGATCCCAACAGGATGCGATTCCAGACGGATGAATTCTATTTTCGTTCACCCGAAGAAATGAAGAAAATCTTTTCCGACATTCCAGATGCGATCTTTAATACTTTGGAAATCGCAGGTCGCTGCAATCTGGAGCTCGATTTTTCCAAAGTGCATTTACCCAAATATGAGGCGCCACGGGGCTTGAATAATGATGATTTCTTAAAACAACTTTGCAAGGAAGGATTGTCCGTGAGATTTAAAGAGGTGACGCCTGCTATAAAAGAGCGCTTGGAGCATGAATTAAAGATTATCAAAGACATGGGTTTTGTGAGTTACTTTTTAATCGTATGGGATTTTATACATTATGCCAAGACCCATGGGGTCCCTGTGGGACCTGGCCGCGGCTCAGCCGCAGGCAGCCTCGTCAGCTATCTTTTAGGTATCACGGATGTAGATCCTTTAAAGTACGTGCTTTTATTTGAGAGGTTCTTAAATCCAGAGCGCCTGAGCCTGCCGGATATAGATATAGATTTTTGCTACGAGAGAAGGCAGGAAGTTATTGATTATGTTACAAAAAAATACGGCCAGGAGAACGTAGCCCAGATTATCACCTTCGGAACCATGCAGGCACGCGCTGTCGTCAGAGACGTCGGAAGGGTCATGGGGATGAGTTATGCACAGGTCGACCGTATTGCCAAGATGATTCCGCCTGACCCCTCAATGAATTTAAAGGAGGCGCTGGAAAGCGAAATAGAATTAAAAAATCTTTATAAAAACGACACCCAGGTGACAAAATTAATGAATACGGCTTTAGTGTTGGAAGGCCTGAACCGTCATGCCTCCATTCATGCGGCGGGCGTCGTGATTGCGGATAAGCCTTTAAATAATTACATGCCTTTATTTAAGACAAGCGATGAGCAGATCACTACGGGTTACAGTATGGGCATATTAGAGAAAATCGGGTTATTAAAAGTGGATTTTCTCGGCTTAAGGACCCTTACCGTTATTGACCAGACACTTAAAATTGTCAAGGAAACAAGGAAGGTAGAGATTGATATTGAAATATTGCCTTTAGATGATTTGCGAACTTTTAAGCTCTTGGCTTCTGCCCAAACGATCGGCGTGTTTCAGGTAGAGAGTACAGGCATGCGGGATTTATTGAAGAAACTGGAGCCCAGCCGTTTCGAGGATCTCGTGGCATTGCTAGCCCTCTATAGGCCGGGCCCGATCGGTTCTGGCATGCTTGATGATTTTATCCAGCGCAAACACGGACGTATCCCCATAAAATACGATCATAAAAAGCTGGAATCGATTTTAAAGGAGACCTACGGGATCATCGTTTATCAGGAACAGATTATGCAGATAGCTTCTATCATGGCAGGTTTTACCCTGGCCCAAGCGGATTTGTTGCGCCGGGCCATGAGCAAGAAGATTCCCGAGGTTATGGAGAAGGAAAGGAATCATTTTGTCTCGGGATGTGCTAAGATTGGCGTGAGCTCGTCGGTCGCCAACAAGATTTTTGATCTTATTGAATATTTTTCTGGATACGGTTTCAATAAATCTCATAGCACGGCCTATGCCTTGATTTCTTACCGCACCGCTTATTTAAAAGCCAATTTTCCCATAGAGTTCATGACGGCGCTTTTGACTTCTGAGCGCGACAACAAGGATAAGATCGTAGAATACGTTAACGAGGCCACCCGCATGGGGATTAAGGTTTTGCCTCCCGATATCAATGAAAGCGATGAGTTATTTAAGGTCAGAGGCAAAGAAACGATCAGCTTTGGCTTATTGGCCATAAAAAATGTCGGCGCAGGAGCTGCCGAGTCGCTGGTAAAAGCAAGGGCTAACAACGGGCACTTTGTTTCCTTGGATGATTTATGTAAGAGGGTGGATTTACGCCTGGTCAACCGTAAAGTTTTGGAGAGTATGATTAAATGTGGAGCCATGGATAAGTTTAATATGACGCGGGCACAGATGTTTGCGGGCCTGGATATTATTTTAGAATCAGCCAGCCGCCAACAAAAGGAAAAGGCAAAGGGCCAGCTTTCGTTTTTTGATAAAAGGTTTTCTCAAAACGGCTTTAAGAGCGCCGTAGACAATTTACCTTCGATCAAGGAATGGCCTGAGCCGCAGCTTTTGGCTTTTGAGAAAGAGATGCTGGGTTTTTATATCAGCGGTCATCCTCTGGCGCGCTATGCCAAGCAGCTGAAGCGTTTTTCTTCCTCCCAGATAAGCAGGCTCAACGATCACAGGGATGAAGAAGAAATAAAATTAGTCGGTTTTATTGCCAAGATCAAACAGACAACGACCCGCGCCAAACAGGAAAAGATGGCCATCCTGAAGCTGGAAGATTTGGAGGGGGTTGTGGAAGCCCTGGTGTTTCCCCGCGCCTATCAAAGGGTCTGCCGCTATATCCAGCCTAATACCGTCGTCATGATTAAAGGCATCGTCAATCTCAAGGAGGATACGCCTAAGCTCATCGTCAACGACCTGTTCCCTTTTGATGAGATTTATAAGCTGATTACGGGTATGAGTATTAACCTCTCAGGGGTAAGGGAGAATATCTTCGAAAGCCTCAAAGAACTTTTAGCCCAGGCTCACGGCCGCGTGCCTATTTATTTGCATATTGACACACCCACCAGGACCAAGGCCCATATCGTCGTCGGAGAAGGCCTCTATGTGACCCCCTCGGAAAAACTGATTGAGGATATAGAGAATCTGCTGGGTGAGGAACGGCTGACCCTGGCTATCTAGGATTTAAAACATGTTTTCCGAACGAATATTCCAAATAACTTTAGTCATTTCTTTGTGCGTCCATGGTGTTATTTTTCTGCAAAACCCCAGCCTCAATTTTTTTCCGCACCTTAAGGAAGGCAAGAAACTTATCGTCAACTACGTGAAATCACCCCAGGAGCCCAAGAAGGAAACAAAGCAAGTTGCGGCAGAAAAAGATCCTTTTTTGAAATTGCCGCAAAGGATCGCGGTTGAGAGAAAATTGCCGCCTCCCTTTGTCGATAAGCAGGATATCCTTAAGAAGGCCAGGAGCGTTGCGCCGTCACGGGTCTCAATTTCTAAACCGGCTTTCTTAAAGCCGGATATCATAGCCGTAAAAAAGAAGATAACGCTTCCATCCCCCTCCCCGGAGTTAGACAAAATCAATAATCCTATCTATCTAAGCTATTATCAGATCGTGCGCGAAAAGATCAAGCGCGCAGCTTACCAGAATTACACAGGGAAAGAGGTCGGGGAGGTCAGGGTTTCTTTCGCCATTTTAAGGAACGGAAATCTTCAGGGCCTGAGGTTTATAGAAGAGAAATCTGTTCCAAGCCCTTATTTGAGAGAGACGGCCTTACGCAGCATCAAAGACGCCTCTGCCTTTCCGGGTTTTCCCAAAGAGTTAGATTATCCGCAACTTTCTTTTAATCTCGCCATTACTTTTGAAGTCGAATAAAGGTCTTCAATACGAATGTAGTTCTTCTGTGTAATGTGCAATGTGTAAAGTGTAATGTTGGTGTAATGTTTTATTGTGTAATGGTAAATCCTTTTTCCATTCCACATAGATGCATTCCACCCGCATTACACATGACACATTCAACATTACACAGATAATCGCAACCATAACCCCTAGACTGTTACTGTAATTGTGAGGGGATAGCTTTACCTTGACTGTATGTAAATCAATGATATAATAAGATTCTGCGTAAATTCGGATACAAAAAATCCTATAACGAAAGGAGCTGATTAGATTGCCGGAAGTGGAAATCAGAAAAGACGAGTCATTTGAAGCGGCGCTGCGTCGATTTAAGAAAAAGATTGAACAAGAAGGTATTTTAAGGGAAGTCAGGGATCGCAAGCATTACGAGAAGCCCAGCGAGCGCAAAAGGAAGAGGGCCAAGGCAAGAAGATAGTTATGAACCTGGCTCTTTCTGTATCTTGGAATGCATTGCGTCATCCTCGGGCCAGAGATTTGCTCTTTGAAATAAAGGAATTAGGGTTCGAGAAAGTTGAATTGAGTTTTAATCTGACAAGCCGCATGGTTCAGGATATCGAGACACATCTATGCCCTATGCAGATAAGAGTCGTGAGCCTGCATAATTATTGCCCTATTCCTGAGGGTTTAAAAAGGGAAGAGGCGCTTCCCGATCGTTACTCTATGTCTTCTCTTAGCGAAAAAGAGAGGCAACGAGCCGTTCACTACACAAAGAAGACGATAGACACAGCCAGCCGGCTGGGTGCTAGAGCTGTGGTTTTGCATTGCGGGAAGGTAGAGATTCCGGACAGGACAAAAGACTTGATCGAACTCTATCAGCAGGGGGCAAAGGACACGCCTCAATACAGAGAGTTGAAAACCGCAATGGTTGCGGAAAGAGAGAGATTCAAAAAACCATTTCTAGATAACACGCTCAGAAGCCTGGAAGAACTAAATGATTATGCAACTTCCAGAGGCGTTTTTTTAGGAATTGAAACACGTTTTTACTATAGTGAGATTCCTCTTCTTCATGAGTTTGGGGATATTCTGGATAGATTTAAGAATTCCCATATTTATTATTGGCATGATACAGGTCATGCCGAGGTTATGGAACGCCTGGGGTTTTTTCGTCATCAAGAATTCCTGGACCTCTACGCAGACAGAATGATAGGAATCCATCTGCACGATATTCTGAAATGCCAAGACCATATAGCTCCTTCTAAGGGAGATTTTAATTTTGCCTGGTTAAGGCCTTATCTAAAGAAAGAAACATTAAAGGTTATTGAGGCGCATCATCCTGCAACCGCCCAAGATTTGAAGAAAAGCGGGGAGTTTCTCGAAAAGGTGTTTCATGGGGCTTGTTAGGATACGCAAGGCTTCTGTAGCAGGGCAGTTTTATCCTGCCACGGCCCAAGCGATAAAAGAGCAGATAGAGTCTTTTTGTGACCGTAATGCCGAAAAGAGTAACGCCATAGCTTGCATGCTTCCTCATGCAGGCTACATGTATTCAGGAAACGTGGCCTGCCAAACCGTTTCCAGAATCCGAAACAAAGAAAGTATTCTGCTCTTAGGCCCGAATCATACCGGCTTTGGCGCGGCGTTTAGCATCATGACGCAAGGCGCCTGGCAGACCCCCATGGGAGAGGTAAAAATAGATTCTGGATTAGCCGGCAGAATCGTAAAAAATTCAAAATATTTAGAAAGCGATAGTCTCGCCCACGCGCATGAGCATTCTCTGGAAGTCCAGCTGCCTATTTTTCAATACTTTAAGCCGGATTTTAAAATCGTCCCCATGCTTTTTTTGTCCGATGACCTGCAGGTCCTTAAGGAGATAGGGCAGGAGATTGCCGCTGAGATACAGAAATACGGTGATAAGGATTCCGTTCTTATCGTAGCCAGTTCAGATATGACGCATTACGAGCCTAAAGATCAAGCCGAGCAAAAAGACAAAGAGGCTATAGAAGCGATTTTGGCGCTTGACGAAGACAGGCTGATGGAGAAGACGAGGCGCTTAGGTATTTCCATGTGCGGTGTGGCCCCGGTGATCGTGATGCTGACGATAGCTAAACATTTAGGAGCTCAATCTGCCTCTTTGGTTAAGTATCAGACGAGCGCGGACGTAACTGGCGATTCGGACAGTGTCGTGGGGTATGCCGGCATCATCATCAGTTCATGACAATGGATGAGAATAATAAGAATATTGACGAGAGATGGAAGGAAGCCGTAGAGAAAGAAAAAGAAAACTTGGAGAAGGGCGGAAAATTCATTCCTCCGGAACCGGATTTCAAATTCTTTATCAGCACCCTGTCGCTACAGGCATCCATTGCTTTGGGATATATTCCCAATCCCGCCACCAATAAGACCGAAGAGGATTTGACGCAGGCGAAGTTTCTCATTGATACCCTGAATATGCTTAAAGAAAAGACAAAGGGGAATTTAAGCCAAGAGGAATCCGCTTTTTTAGAAAATCTGCTTTACGAATTGAGGATGGGTTATATTTCCAAGACGAAGAGTGCGGCATGAAGCCCCTCGCATAAACTTATCAAAATTCTTGAAAAAAGAATTTTGATGTAGGCTCGGGGTAATTTACGGATAACTAAACGGGGGTAAATTATGATTGATAAGGAACTTTTGGATATTTTAGCATGCCCTGCCTGCAAAGGAGATGTAGAGCTAAAAGAAAATAAAATCGTTTGTAAGAAATGCGGGAAGAAATATCCCATCAGAGACGATATCCCTATCATGTTGATAGATGAGGCGGAGTGAGAAAATTACAAATCACAAATTCCAAATTACAAATAAGCTCCAATGACCAAGATTCCAATGACCGAAACAAAAGGTTCGTTTGGAATTTGAAATTTGGATTTTGGAATTTGTTTGGGGTTTGTCTGCCTGCCGGTAGGCAGGGTGCTTGGAATTTGGAATTTAAGATGCTATGAAAAGGATACTCGTAATACACGGTCCTAACTTGGATCTGTTAGGGCAGAGGGATCCTCAGGTTTACGGCCGGGCCACCCTCAAACAGATTAATGATGGATTAAAGAAGCTTGCCAGTAAATCCAGAGTCGGCCTTAAAATCGTACAATCCAATGTGGAAGGAGAGATTGTGGATTTAATCGGCCGGGCTAAGGATACGTATCAGGGGTTGCTGATCAACCCGGCAGCCTATACGCATACCAGCGTTGCCATCCGAGATGCCATTGCCGCCAGCGGCCTCGTTACGGTTGAAGTGCACCTTTCCAATATTTACTCCCGCGAAGAATTCAGGCAAAAGTCTTTAATAAGCCCTGTAGTCAAAGGCACCTTATTGGGTTTTGGCCCTCAAAGTTACTTTTTAGGACTGCAGGCACTGGTAGATCTGATTTAATGTTCAATGAACCCCGCGCTTCCTTGACACGCCATCATAATAACGGATTTAAAGAAGAGTGGGAAAAATGAAGTTTTGCGGGTTAAAGCCCGCGGTTTCCTGGAGTGAAATACTCAAGCGGCCATTATTCATCCTCAGTCTGAAGGGTGAGGTTCACTTAGCCATTGTTGGAGTGCCCTGCGGCGAAGTGTCCTGAGCTTGCCGAAAAATTCTGGCAGCGAAAGTATAAATTTTGAAGGAAGTGCAGGGTGAACCCGAGAATAAAGAACGTTTTTCGAAAGCTTCGCGAACAAAAACTGGATGGCCTTCTCCTTTCTCTTGCTTCCAATATCTCTTACCTCACCGAGTATGCCAGCCGTGACTCCTATCTATTGATCTCTCCGAAAGAGAATGTTTATTTTACCGATTCCAGATACACTGAAGAGGCAAGGCTCGGCTTAAAGGGCGTAGCCACCATTAGGGAAGTTAACGGTTCGGTATTTAAGTTTATCGCCGAGAATTGTTTATCTCTTGGCTTAAAGCGGGTAGGTTTTGAGGAGCGTCATCTTGCATGCGCGGAGTTTAAAAAGATAAAAGAATTTTTGAAGGGCCAAGCGCAGATTATCGGTCTTCACAGCCTCATTGAAACCCTGAGGCAGCTCAAAGAGCCTCAAGAAGTTGAAAAGATGCGAAAGGCCATACGGATAACGGCACAGGCCCTGAGCTTTATTGAAGATTTTATCAGGCCGGGCATTAAGGAAGTAGAGGTGGTTGGGGAGATTGAGCGTTTTATCAGATACCACGGTGCTTCCGATAAGGCCTTTGATATTATTGTGGCCTCGGGCCCGAATTCCAGCTTTCCGCACCACATTCCATCACAAAGGAAACTTAAGAAAAATGAACCTGTTTTGATTGATATGGGAGTGGATTACCAGGGCTATAAATGCGACTTGACAAGAATATTCTTTTTGGATAGAATTAAAGGTCTGAATTTAAAGATTTACGATATCGTGCGCGAAGCTCAAGACAGGGCGATCAGGAAGATAGGGCCCGGTTGTAAGATATCCGAAATTGATAAAGCGAGCCGGCAATACATCGCCGAAAAAGGATACGCAGAGCGCTTCGGCCACAATTTAGGCCATGGCATAGGGTTAGATGTGCATGAGGCTCCCCAGATTTCCAGCGGCGAGGATGTCGCTTTGGAGACGGGGATGGTTTTTACAGTCGAACCCGGCATATATCTGCCAAATAAATTCGGAATAAGAATCGAAGATATGATTTTAGTGACCCAAGAAGGGAGTGAGGTTTTAAGTGGCTCTATCCATAAATGAAATCAAATCAAGCGTCACCCTCCTAGTGGATGGCCAGGTCTATGTGGTCGTAGATACCCAGCACGTTAAGCCGGGCAAGGGTGCGGCTTTTGTCAGGGCTAAGATGAGGAATCTTAGAAACGGCAGTATCCAGGAAAAGACATTCAGGGGAGACGAAAAAATTGAAGAGGCGTTTGTTGAGGAACGCAAACTCCAGTATCTCTACAAGGCGGGCAATATGTTTCATTTTATGGATCAGGACAGCTTTGAGGAGATCGTCATTTCCGAAGAAAATATCGGCGATAAAAAGAAATTTTTGAAAGATAATCAGGAAGCAAGCGGTTATTTCTATAAAAATGAGACACTCAATATCAACCTTCCTAATCATATACAGTTTAAGGTAACTCATACCGAACCAGGCATCAAAGGGGATACGGCCAAAAGTGGCACAAAACTCGCTAACATAGAAACGGGCGCTGTGGTCCAGGTTCCTTTGTTTGTGGATGTCGGAGATGTTATCAAGATTGATACGCGCACCGGAGAATACCTGGAACGAGCCAATTAATATAAAATGAAATCCCAATTTCCAAATCCCAAATCCCAAATCCAAAATAGTTTTGGATTTTGACATTTGCCTGCCTGCCGGCAAGGCAGGGATTTATTTGGCAGTATTGGTAATATTTGAAATTTGGATTTAATGTCAATCAACAATTAAGTAAGAGGTCTTATATGAATCTTAAAGAGATCAAAGAGATGATCAATCTGATGAATGAGAATGGTTTGGTTGAATTGGAAATAGAAAAGGAGGGCATGCGTATCAGGCTAAGAAAGACATCTTCGGGAATGGAAGGCCTGACCGGCCCGATTGTCGTTGAGAGAGAAAGGGCCCCTGAAGCTGATCGCAAGAAAGAAGCCCACGCGGGTTCCTTAGATAAGCTGGCAGATAAAACCGTGGAGATCAGGTCTCCGATGGTCGGCACCTTTTACCGGGCGCCCACTCCTGAGGTTCCGCCGTACGTTGAAGTCGGCCAGATGATTGAAACCGGCCAGGTGATTTGTATTATAGAAGCCATGAAACTGATGAACGAAATCAAGTCAGAAATAAAAGGTAAGATTTTGGAAATTCTCGTTGATAACGCCGAGCCCGTAGAATTCGGGCAGCCCATGCTGCTGATAGAACCGCTGTAGATACTTCGTCCTTGCCGCGCAGCGAATGAATCGAGGCCGGCGCGGCAAGTAAATTCACGCATAAAGTACCGTCATGCAAAGCATGACGTAACTTTAGCGTTCATTTATGTTCTCAAAAATTCTCATTGCCAATCGGGGCGAGATCGCCCTTAGGATAATCCGCGCCTGTAAAGAGATGGGGATTAGGACGGTTGCCGTCTATTCGCAGGCCGACATAAGCTCTTTGCACGTACGCCTGGCTGACGAAGCGATCTGCATCGGCCAGGCCTCCAGTTCCAATAGCTATCTTAATATCCCTGCCATCATTAGTGCCGCAGAGATAACCGATGTCGAGGCTATACATCCGGGCTACGGTTTCTTGGCGGAGAATCCTCATTTCGCGGAAATCTGCGAATCCTGCAAGATCACCTTTATCGGTCCCACCCCGGATAACATAAGACTTATGGGGGATAAGATGGTGGCACGTTCGACTATGCAAAAATCGGGCCTGCCTATTGTTCCCGGCAGCACATCCATAGTAAAAAATAAAGAAGAGGCCCTTAAGATCTCCATGGCCATAGGCTACCCCGTTATTATCAAGGCTGCTGCCGGAGGGGGAGGCAGAGGCATGAGGGTATGCCATAACGATTTGAAATTAATATCCAGCCTCATGACTGCCCAGGCAGAGGCAGAGTCTAATTTCGGCAAGTCCGACGTCTATATAGAAAAATACATTGAAAAACCCCGCCATATAGAGATACAGATTTTAGCGGATAGATACAACCATATCATACATCTGGGCGAGAGAGATTGCAGTATCCAAAGAAGGCATCAGAAATTACTCGAAGAATCACCTTCTCCGGTCGTTGACCGTAAACTGCGCAGGCGCTTAGGCGATATGGCGCTAAGGGGCGCTAAGGCTGTCGGATACACTAGCGCCGGGACCATTGAGTTCTTGCTTGACCGGAACAATAATTGCTATTTTATGGAAATGAATACCCGAATCCAGGTGGAGCACCCGGTGACGGAAATGGTTACGGGTATTGATTTAATTAAGGAGCAGATCAAAGTGGCTGCCGGGGAAAAATTAAGAATTCAGCAGGACCAGATCAATCTAAAAGGAGCGGCCATAGAATGTCGTATCAATGCGGAGGATTTTGAAAATAATTTTATGCCTTGTCCCGGCAAGATTGAAACTTTGATTCTCCCCGGCGGTCCCGGCGTAAGACTGGATACGCACATTTATCCGGGCTACGAAATTCCGCCTTACTACGATTCTTTAGTGGCTAAGGTTATCACGCGCGGCAGCAATAGGGCCGAGGCCATCAAGGTCATGCAGAGAGCACTGGCGGAATTTGAAATCTCTCCCGTTAAAACCACCATTCCTTTTCACCAGAGGCTTTTGGAGAACCCGTTGTTTTTAAAGAATGAAATATCGACTCATTTTGTCCAGGAGTTTCTGAAAGAGGAACAAAAAGAGGAGGAGGCTTAATGCACAGTGAAGAGACGCGCACGGACTTAGGGATTATAAAAATCCATAAAAACGTCATAGCCTCTATTGCAGCTCTCGCCGCTGTCGAGATCGAAGGCATGAAGCGTGTGGGCGGAAACTTTAAGAGCGGGTTTCTTGAGTTCATCGGAAAGAAGAACCTTGGGGTCATTGACGTTGAAATTAATAAGAACGAGGAAGTCAGATTAGATATCCCGTTAGTCATAAAGTACGGTTACAATATTCCGGATGTCTCAAGCAAGGTCCAGGAGAATGTGCGTAACAGCCTGGAAAAAATGACCAATCTGTTGATTAAGGATATTAACGTGAGCGTGCAGGGCATAGAAAGAGAATAAACGCAAAGAAGAGTTTTCAAGTTTTGAAAGGGGGTAACGAATGAGAATTTTAGGAATCCTATTTTATGCCAGCGTCCTTACTTTGATAGGTTCAGTCTTGATGTTTTTTTCGGTGAATCAATTAGAGCCCCGGGCCATAAGCGACGTGCTCATTTCTATACAGAGTAATACCAGCTCGAGATTGATTGTCGGTCTATCCGGTGCCTTGCTGATACTGATCAGTTTTTCTTTTGCCAAATTGATCTTGGGCCGCTTCCAGCGCGAGAAGACCATTGCTTTCCCCACGCCTACAGGGCAGGTGACGATTGCGCTTTCAGCTGTCGAGGATCTGGTGCGCAGGCTCGCCGGGATCCTGCCTGAGATAAAAGAGTTGCGGCCGGATGTCCGGGCAACGAAAAAAGGCAGCATTGTGGTTGATTTAAGGGTCGTGTTAAAGTCAGAGGCCAATATCCCGGAACTCACGTCCCGTTTGCAGGAAATCACCCGATCTAAAATACAGGAGGTTCTAGGAATAGAAGAGCAGATCATTATCAGGATTCACGTGGCGAAGATTATCGGCAGTGAAGACAGGGACAGGAGAAAAAGGGAAGCCGAAAAAGAAGAACCGGCAATACCTTTTCATGGATACGGTAGAGTATAAATTACAAATCACAAGCACCAAATTACAAACAATACACAAATCACAATATACAAATTACAAAAAACATTGGAATTTGTGATTTGTGATTTAACGAATTTATTTAGGAGGATGCACAGACATGGAGAAGATTGGCATACTGACAGGTGGAGGGGATTGTCCGGGATTAAACCCGGTTATTAGGGCTGTTGTACGAAAAGGCATCCATGAGGCGTATGAGATTACCGGGATTAAAAATGGCTGGAAAGGCCTTATTGAAAATGACACGATTATGTTAAGTTTGTCATCTGTATCAGGAATTTTGCCCAAAGGAGGCACCATCCTTGGCACAAGCCGCACTAATCCTTATAAGCAAGAAGGGGGACTCCAGAAGGTTCAGGAAAACTTTAAGAAATTAGGCCTCTACGCTTTGATTGTCGTGGGAGGGGAGGATACGCTTGGCGTTGCGGCAAGCCTGGCCAAAGATGGAATCAAGAATATTGTCGGCGTACCCAAGACTATCGATAATGACCTTTCGGCCACAGACTACACCTTTGGATTCGATACGGCCCTTAATACGGCGATGGAGTGCATCGATAAATTGCATTCCACTGCCGAAAGCCATCATCGTATCATGGTCGTAGAGGTTATGGGCCGGCACGCCGGCTGGATTGCCATAGAATCCGGTATGGCAGGAGGCGCGGATATTATTTTGATTCCGGAGTTACCCATAGATATCGAAGAAGTCTGTGCTCTTATAGGAAAGAGACACGCCAGGGGTAAAACATTTAGCATTGTCGTAGTGGCCGAAGGAGCCAAATTTAAAGAAGGCACCATGGTTTTACAGGAACAGAAACTGGATGAATTCGGTCACGTCAGATTAGGGGGGATCGGAGAGATACTGGGTGAGGAGATCGAGAAAAAAACCGGCTTCGAGACCAGGGTGACGGTCCTTGGCCACATTCAAAGAGGAGGCTCTCCTACAGCTTTTGACAGGATTCTGGGTACCCGATTCGGGGTGAAGGCGGTGGAGTTAGTGAAAAGCAAGAAATTTGGCAGGATGGTGGCCTTAGCAGGTAACAAAATCGTCGATGTGCCCATAGAGGAGGCTGTGCGGGAATTAAAGACCGTGGATATGGAACTCTATGAAATTGCCAAAGTATTTTTTGGTTAAGGAAAGGCGAGGGGGGCGGCCATGAGAGACAAAGTCAAAGACCTGTTATTGGAAAGCATAGCGGTAAAGGAAGATATATTGCGCAGCAAAATCGGAGACATCCTGGATATTGCCAATCTGATGATTGAGGCCCTTAAGAAAAACGGCAAGGTGATTCTCTTCGGTAACGGCGGTTCAGCCAGTGACAGCCAGCATATCGCTGCGGAGTTGGTCGGCCGGTTCAAAAAAGACAGGAAGGCGCTGGCAGCAGTGTCTCTGACGGTCAATACCTCTGTCTTGACCTCTTTGGCGAATGACTATGGATACGATATCGTTTTTGCCAAACAAATAGAGGCCTTAGGCCAGAAGAATGACGTTGCTGTTGGAATTTCGACCAGCGGCAAGGCTAAAAACGTTATCAACGGCATAAAACAGGCCAAAAAAATGGACATTAAAACCGTGGTGCTTACAGGCACCAACGGTTTAGAGCTGGCAAAATGTGCAGACGTGTTTCTTGTGGTCGATTCATCGGTCACGGCCAGGATTCAGGAGGCGCATATTACAATAGGACATATCCTATGCGAATTAATCGAGGACGCGCTTTGTTGACATCTAAGATCAAAACCATAAGGTCTTTAAAGCGCATTGTCCGAAAACTGCGAAAACATGGTAAAACAATCGTTTTCACAAACGGCTGCTTTGATTTACTCCACGCAGGCCACATCAAATACCTCGAAGAGGCAAAAAGGCGAGGAGATGTTTTGATTGTGGCGCTTAACAGCGATGCTTCGGTAAGGAGAATTAAGGGAGTTTTCCGGCCTCTTGTGCCTCAAGGGGACCGGTTGTTTATCGTAGCGGCCCTGGCGAGCGTAGATTACGTTTGTTTATTTGGCCAGGATACGCCGATAAAGGCCATCCGGGAAACAAGGCCGGATGTTCTTATCAAGGGAGCGGATTGGAAAGATAAAGAAATCGTCGGAGCCGGCTTTGTAAGGTCTTACGGCGGAAAAGTACAGACAGGTAAATTACTAAGAGGTCGTTCTACTACCAGTTTGATAAAGAAGATTGTCAAGGCATCCCGGCTTTAAGAGTATTCACAGGATCATAGACGTTAATATCAACCGGACAAAAGAGGGCCTGCGTGTTTGCGAAGAAATTACCAGGTTCATACTTAACAGCCGCGCTCTTACGAGCGGTTTTAAAAAAATACGCCATGACATCGATGGCGTGGTGAAGCAGCTGCCGCTTAGAGTTTGCGATTTATTGCGAGAAAGAAAAAGCTTAAAGGATGTCGGCAGCACCATTATTGTCCATGAGTTAAGAAGAAAAGACGTGCGGGATATCTTCTGTGCCAATATCCAGCGGGTCAAGGAATCCACGAGAGTTTTAGAGGAATTCAGTAAGCTCATCTCTAAAAAGTGCTCCCTAAAATTCAAGAAAATACGATACGATACCTATGAAATCGAGAAGAAGGCGACTCAGAGGATTTCAAGGTTAATGTCATAAAGGCCTCATAATTTAATCATGACGCAACTCGAATACGCAAAGGACAATATTGTTACGCCTTGCATTAAAAGAATCGCCCAAAACGAAGGCCTCAAGCCAAAGCATCTCTTAAGGCTCATCAAAGAAGGCAAGGCCGTCATCCCTTTAAATAAAACCCGTCGTATCAAATCTCCCTGTGGTATTGGTTTGGGCTTGAGGACCAAGGTCAATGCCAATATCGGAACCTCAACCGATAAATCACGGATCAAAGACGAACTCCTTAAGCTTTCTGTCGCTATCCGCTACGGTGCGGATACGGTTATGGATTTAAGCATGGGGGGGGATATCAGGAATACTAGGCTTCAGATCCTAAAAAAATCTTCTGTGCCGATAGGTACGGTGCCGATTTATGAAATTGCCATCCAGGCAGCCCAGAAAAAAAAAGATTTCCTGGATTTTGGTATTAATGAGGTTCTGGAGGTTCTGGAATCTCAAGGCCGCGACGGGGTGGATTTTTTCACCATTCATGCCGGCGTGACGAGAAAAAGCCTGAGTGTTTTAAAAAAGCACAGGAGGATGCTGGATATCGTTTCCCGGGGTGGGGCTATTTTAGCTAATTGGATGGCCCGGCATAAGCGCGAAAACCCTTTTTTCGAATATTTCGATAAAGTTTTAGATATTGCCTATCGTTATGATATCTGCTTAAGCCTCGGAGACGGCTTAAGGCCCGGTTCTGTTCTGGATGCCACGGATAAACCTCAGATTTGTGAATTGAAAATATTGGGTGAGTTAGCGAGGCGGTGCACTAAAAGGAATATCCAGGTGATGATTGAAGGCCCGGGCCATGTGCCGTTGCACCAGATTCAAGAAAATGTTTTGTTGCAAAAAAGGCTTTGTAATAACGCTCCTTTTTACGTTTTGGGGCCTTTGGTGACGGATGTGGCCAGTGGCTGGGACCATATTTCTTCCAGCATCGGCGCAGCCATTGCAGCCGGTGCCGGAGCAGACTTCTTGTGTTATGTAACACCTTCTGAGCATCTGAGGCATCCTACTGTTGAAGATGTCAAGGAGGGGATGGTGGCTTTCAAGATTGCCGCTCATGCCGCAGATATCGCTAAGGGAATCAGGGGAGCCCTGGATTGGGATAAAGAAATGTCCATCGCCCGCAAGAAGAGGGATTGGAGAAAACAGATCAGGCTTTCCATCGATCCGGATAAAGCAAGACGTTATCGCATGTCCTCAAAGCCGGCCTTGCGCGATGCGTGTACGATGTGCGGAAAATATTGTTCCATAAGATTGATGGAGGATTGTATGCGGGCTCCCGATGGAAGCTTTTAACAAGCAACACCATCGGGACAATCTGTCTTGCGGGTGTAATTCAATGGCAGAATGGCAGCTTCCCAAGCTGTATATGGCGGTTCGATTCCGCTCACCCGCTTTTTCTTAAATGAAAAGACTCAAAAATATTAGATTCTGTTACGTGGTTTTGATATTTGGATTTTGGATTTTGGATTTTGTGGGTTGTGCCTCGGCTCCTTATGTTAAGCCTCCTGTCGCGGCAGTTCCCGCCGGCATGACGGGTGTTTATCATCGAGTGGAAAAGGGCCAGACGCTTTGGAGAATATCCAGGATGTATAACGTTGATTTGGATGAAATGGCCCGTATCAACAGAATCACGGATACGGCAAATATAGAAGCGGGGCAGCAGATATTTATTCCTAACCGCCAGAAACCTCAAAGCTTTCCCGCCAACTATTTTTCAGATGACTTCATCTGGCCGTTAAAAGGGAGAGTTATCTCTTTTTTTGGCCGGGCTTTCAATAATATCGTTAACAAAGGAATTAATATAGAGCCGTATGCCAGCCTTAATGTCGTTGCCTCGCGTAGCGGCAGGGTTGTTTTTTATTCGGAAAGTTTCGGGTCTTATGGAAAAACGCTCATCATTGAACACGGGGATGGTTTTTCTACGGTGTATGCCCGCAATGCGGAGATTTTCGTAAAACCAGGGGATACGGTGCCAAGAGGGTTTTTCATCGCCAAAGCCGGTTCAGCGGGAAGGGACAAAAGCGAATATCTGCATTTTGAGATAAGGAAGGGGCATATTCCGCAGAACCCTTATTTTTACCTGCCCCGCTAAAATCTCGTTATTCGTTGATCGGAAGCGTAGGGCGAAGCGTTATGCGTAATGCATATGCGCACCGCAAGAGGAAAGACGCAAAACGATTCGCGTTAAGCCCGCGTTTGACGTATGACGATGGCAAGATCAGAGATTAGGAAATTTTTATGACTATAGAAAAATTCTTCGACAGGGATGCTTACCTTGAGATTTTGAGAAAACGCATCCTCGGCCTCAAAGAGAGTTATCGTCAGAATATCGCCATCATCGGGGATGAATGGGTCGGTAAAACTTCCATTATTTTTAAATTTCTGAATAAATTTCAAGACAACTATATTATCCCCGTCTATTTGGAGGTGAGGCCCGAGGCCCAAGCGGCTTTTGTAAAAAGATTCATCGGTGTCCTGCTTTATAATTTTTTAATCAACAGCGGAATGCCTTTGCAGGAGGATCTGGGCCTGTTAATTAAAGAATCAGAGAAATATATTCCCCGTACGGTTGAAAAAATTAAAGGGATCCTCAGCGTCTCATCGAAAAGAAAGGCCGATAACGCGTTTACGGAGCTGCTATCTTTGACCGAGGCCTTGAATCAGGAGACGGGAAAATTCTGCGTGGTTATTTTTGATGAATTTCTGAACCTGGAAAATCTGGGTTTTAAAAATCTATATCGGGATTGGTCTAAGCTGTTGATTGTCCAGAAGAAGACGATGTACATTATCGTCAGCTCCATGAAATTTAAGGCAAAGTGCATCCTTTCTAAAAACCTGTCTTTGTTGTTCGGCAATTTCGAAGTACTTAGCGTCTTGCCTTTTGACATCAGGAGCAGTGAGCAGTATCTGGCGAGCCGATTGCAGGCGTTAAATTCCAAAAAGTTCCTGCTTGATTTCTTAGTGCATTTTACCGGAGGGTATCCTTTGTATCTTGAAGTTATTTCGGATGCCTTATTAAAATCGGGCCCGGATAATCTTGTCTTTGTTTTGGAAAACCTGATTTTTGACTCTACCGGTATTCTCCATCAGCGCTTCTCAAACTATATCAAGCGTTTTCTGGATACCCATTACAGCAATGATTATCTTTCCATCCTTTACCTGATTTCAAGCGGCCGGAACAAAATCAAGGATATCGCGCATATCCTGCGCAAGACTCGCAAGGATCTGGCTTCGAGAATTAATCATCTTCTGGAGATCGATACCTTGACGCGCAGCGGAGATTTTCTAAAATTAAACGACCGTGTCCTTGCTTTCTGGCTGAGGTTCGTCTATCAGGAGAAACTGTGTTCTCTTACCTTTGATGCCAAGAATCAGAAAGAAAAGTTCCGGAAAAATATTGAAAAAAGTATTCATAATTTCTATCAGGCATCTCAACAGTCTCTTATGGAGAGATGCCTGGAGGTGCTTGGCCTCTTTGGGGACGAGCTGATACAGGTGGAGAGGAAAAAGATCCGGTTGAATCATTTTAGAGAGATAAAAAGCTTGGAATTCAATAACAGGAGATTGAAAGAAGGCTTGATCGGGCGTTCGCACGACAGCCTTTGGATTATGGCTTTCAAGCGGGATAGGCTCTGCGAAGACGATATAGCGGATTTTGCCAAAGAATGCAAAAAATACCGCCAAAAGACGCAAAGAAAGATTATGGTCACTTTACAGGATGAAATCGATGCCAATACCAAGTTAAGGGCTTTAGAAGAAAGAATCTGGACCTGGGACATCCATAGCCTGAATCAGATTCTGGATTTGTTTTCTAAGCCGTGGGTGGTTACATGAGCCAATTTAAAACAGGAGAAAGCCGCAAAGGTTAGGGTTTAGAAAGGAAGTGCGGGATGAAGATAGGTGTTATATCAGATACCCATATCCCGGATAGAGCCGAAGATATACCGAAAAAAATTTTAGAGGATTTCGCAGGCGTGGATATGATTATTCATGTCGGGGACCTGGTGAATTTAAACGTGCTCAAGAAGCTAAAGAGCATTTGCGCGAATACAAAAGCCGTGTGGGGCAATATGGACCCCGATGAGGTCAGAAGCCAGTTGCCCGAAAAAGAAGTCATAAAAATCGGCAAATACAGGATTGGCATCATGCACGGGCATGGAGCGCCGGCCAACCTGATTGAACTTTTGAGTTCTGTTTTTAAACATGATAACGTGGATGTCATCATGTTTGGCCACTCCCACAACAGCGTTAATAAAAAAGTCGGGGATATTCTGTTTTTCAACCCCGGAAGCGCTACCGATAAGGTATTCGCCGAGTGTAATTCCTATGGTATCATAGAGATCAATGATAAGATAGAGGCGCGTATTATTAAAATATAATATGAATAAATCACAAATCACAAGCACAAAATCACAAAAAAATTCCAAATACCAAATTCCAAATCACAAACTTAGAAGTTTTAGACATTGGGATTTGAAAATTGGGATTTGTTTGTATATTGGTATTTGTGATTTGTAGTTTAACGGTCTATGGACATGGATAAATTATGGGCTCCGTGGAGGGTCAAATACATTACAGGGAAGAAGTCGAAAAAGTGCATCTTTTGCCAAAGCGCGAAAGGCCAGGAGCATCACAGCCTGATACTCAAGACCGCTCATGCGCTCATGATCCTGAATATTTTCCCCTATAATAACGGCCATCTTATGGTGGCTCCCCTAAAGCACATCCGGGACATGGCCCAGTTAAAGGACATCGAAATTGTGGATCTTATGCGTACGTTAAGTGAGGCAAAGAAATTGCTGGATAAGGTGTTAAGACCGGATGGGTATAATATCGGGATTAATATGTCAAGAGCAGCGGGGGCCGGAATCACGGGGCATTTGCATATCCACATTGTCCCCCGCTGGGTCGGTGATACAAACTTTATGCCGGTTCTTTACAATACAAAGATCGTCTCACAGTCTTTGGGTGAACTGTATAAAAGATTAAAACATGCTCAAACAGATAAAGATTAAGCAATCCGAAGATCTTCTTTTAGCGCCTTTTGCCATGAAGAGCTTTGACACAAGAGGAAGGCGCTACAAAGAAAAAGAGCATCCCTATAGGTCTGTTTACCAGAGGGACCGTGACAGAATCATCCATTCCGCTGCTTTTCGAAGATTAGAATATAAGACTCAGGTCTTTGTGAATCATGAAGGAGACTACTACCGTACAAGATTGACTCATACGATTGAAGTGGCTCAGATCGCCAGGACCATCGCTTGCTCCTTAAGGTTAAACGTCGATCTTACGGAGGCTATCGCCTTGGCGCACGACCTGGGGCATACGCCTTTCGGCCACTCGGGGGAAGAGGCCCTTAATGAACTGATGCGTAAATCCGGGGGGTTTAACCATAATCTGCAGGGATTAAGAGTTGTCGATTATTTGGAAGAAAGGTACCCGGATTTCCCCGGATTAAATCTTACATGGGAGGTGAGGGAGGGAATCGTGAAGCATTCTTCCGCGTTTGATATCCCCGTCAAAATCAAAGAATTCTCTTCCTCTGAAATGCCTACCTTAGAGACTCAAGTCGTTGACATAGCAGACGAAATCGCTTACGATAATCACGACCTGGATGACGGAATCACCTCCGGCCTGATTAATGAGTCGGACCTTCAGGAGCTGCCGATCTGGCATGAAATCAATAAGGACATCTTAAAAAAACACGCTTCACTGCATCCCGATAAAAGAAAGTATCAAATCATCAGGTTCTTGATCAATAGGCAAGTCACGGATTTGATTCAGGAGACAGAACGTAATATCCGTCAGCTGAAACTAAAGGCCAGTCAGGATGTTAAAAAAATTGATAAAAAGATTGTTACTTTTAGCAAGAGTATGTTACACTTAAGAAAGCCTTTGCGCAGCTTTCTTATGGAGAGGCTGTATCATCATTATCGCGTGATGCGGATGAGTATCAAGGCAAAAAGATTCATTGAAGAATTGTTTCATGTTTATGTGATGAGGCCCGAACAGCTCCCCCAGGATACGCAAAAACGAATCCTTAAAGACGGCTCGAAGCGCGCGGTTTGCGATTATATCGCCGGGATGACGGACAGGTACGCTTTAGATGAATACGAAAAATTATTCAACCCCTACAAAAAAGTATAAAACGCTTATTTCTTCCATCCACAGCGTCTATCGCTTGATCAATTCGACGTATGAGCTTAAGGACCTCATCAGCCGTTTGACCAGGCTCATCTGCCAGATCTTTGATGCGGAATATTGCCTCATCTTTCTCTTGGACCCTTCCAAAAAATATTCAATCCTGAAATGCCTGGTCAGCGATACAAAAAAGTTTACTCTAGACAAAAGGCTCAAAATCACTAGCCGGCTGGAAAAAAGAATAGTGAAAAAACTCTTCTGCATAAATCAGCAGAATATGCTAGGAGTGCCTCTTATCAGCGAAGATATCATCGGGGCCATCATCGTAAAACGCACGAAAAACCACCATTCTTTCGACAGCTTTGACCTGGAGATGCTTATGACCCTGCTGGAACAAGCGGTTATCGGTATTAAGAACCTGCAGCTTTACGAAGAGCACCAGAGGATTGTATTGGGCAGTATTAAATCCCTGGTCACGTTACTGGATACCCGGGTCCCGCAGGAATATACGCATTCTCCTTATTTTAGCAAACTGGTGACTATGATAGGCCAACAGATGGGCCTTGATCAAAAGAAAATTGAGAGCCTCAAATTTGCAAGCCTTCTTCACGATACCGGGAAAGTGGATATCCCTTTAGAAATACTCAAGAAAACATCGAAACTCACGATCAAAGAATTCAACATTATCAAAAAGCACCCCGTCAAAGGGGCTCAGATTCTACGGCCGCTACAAATACTGCGTCCCGTGATTCCCATTATCATGCACCATCATGAAAAATACGATGGCAGTGGATATCCCTCAAGGCTGAAAAAAGGGCAGATTCCCCAGGGCGCACGCATCATGGCAGTGGCCGATGCCTTTGAGGCCATGGTGTACGGCAGGCCTTATAGGGAAAGAATGGATATCAAGTCTGCGATAAGGGAGATCAAAAAGAAATCAGGAACGCAATTTGACCCCAAAGTGGTGGAGGCATTTTTAAAAATAGCCAAGAAGATCAACGCAAAAAATTACTTGAAACCGGCCCCTCATAAGGTATATAATAAATAACAGGCTGTCACGAAACCCGTGCCAGCCTATGATTACAGAGATTTCTAATAAGATTACACAGATTTTCTCATGGGTAAATAATCTTAGGAATTACTGTTTTTAATCGCTGTAATCAAGGGCGGCACTTTTGTGACGCCCTGTATATAATAAATAACATATGGAAAAAGAGTCTCCTTATCAATTAGAGCTGTTTTCTTCTTCAAAAGAATCTTCCTGTCTGAAGGATCAGCGGTTGGATAACCTGTTTTTTAACTTTGTTAGAAATTACGAAAAGACGATTCTCGTCATTATCGGGATCGTTACGGCCAGCATCATCTCTTTCGGGCTGGGTGTGGAGAAGGGCAAGAAAATTACCATAGCAAAACCTGGTTTGCGTCTTGATATGGCTACCGGGGTTTCTTCGCGAGCCGCTCCTGTTGTCACTGCTACGGCCGAGAAATCAGCGCCAAGTGGTTCTGCTGCGCCTGGGGGGGAATCCGTAAAGGCCGAAGAACAAAGCGCTCCTAAGCTCCTCAAGCAGCAGGGCTATGTCATACAGTTGGCCAGTTATAAACAACGCAACCTTGCGGATAAAGAAGCCGAGGCATTAAAGAAAAAAGGGTTCTCCGCGCTCATCTTAAAAAAAGGAAGTTTTACGGTTTTATATGTAGGTCATTTTGCCAGTAAGGAATCGGCATCGTCCATGTTATCAGAATTGAGGAAGCGTTACGGAGATTGTTACGTAAGGAGGTTGTAAGTTTATGTCTATCCATCCGTCATTGGCTATATCCGATAAAGATAAAAAACAAAGGTCCGTCCTGAAACGCATCGAAAGAATCCGCATGATGCATGAAAAAGGAAATTGGAAAGAAGGAGATCCTGTCTACGGGCTTCCTAAGATAAAGACCGTGAGAATCAGGATTAAGAAAGAGAAGGCAGAAAAAGCGGAAACTGCTGCTGCCGCCCCAGCCGAAACCAAAGAACAGGCTTCTGCTGCCAAAGGTCCTGCCGGTAAGGCACAAGATAAGAAATAATCTATGCGTTTAAAAATCTGCGTTATCAATTTATGCGTTTTGCTATCCCTGACAGGGGTCTTTTTTGTTCCTGCCCCGGGATTAGCACAAGAGGCATTCCCCTTTCAAGGCCTGATCAATGAAGATGATATTAATATCCGTTCTGATTCTACCACGGGGGCTTCGATTATTTGCGTGGGGAAGAAAGGGACGCGCCTGGAGGTTGTGGGCGAGAACTACGACTGGTACGAAATCAGGCTTCCGCCTCAGGCGCCTTCTTATGTCAGTAAAGAGTTAGTAGAATGCCTTGATTCCAAGACCGTTCAATCTCAAGGCACGGATTTTGCCGCTAAGGCGCCCCAGCGCTGCCAGAGCGGTAAAATACTGAAAGATAGAGTCAATATAAGACTGGAACCCGATTTATCCTCGCAGATTCTCGGCAAGGCGGACCAGAATGAGATAGTCACCATAGCCTCGGAAACCCAGGATTGGTATAAAATCCTACCCATTCAGAACAGTTTTGGCTGGATACACAAGAAATTTATCAGCAAGGCACCTGCAGAAGAAACGGTTAAGGTAGCGCTGAAACCAAAAGAAGAGGCTGAGGGGGATCCGCTTGTGATCGAAGGAATCCTAAGCCCTCGCGGCTTCATCTTTAAAGGCCCGGCGACCCATAAACTCATCACTGAAGACAAGAGAATATTTTTGTTAAAAGGTGACAGGGCCGGCCTTAAAGCGCTCAACCATCGTAAGGCCAAAGTTACAGGTAGATTGCTGGGTAAGTTTGACCAAAAATACCCTACCGTAGAAGTCAAGATTCTGGAGGTCCTTGATTAACGTCATAAAAGTCAAACTTAAGAATCGTTCTTACGATATTCTTGTTGGTTATAATATCCTTCCCAAGCTGGGCGAGTTCCTAAAACAACTGGGCATCGGGACAGACGCCTACATCATTACCAATGCGCTCTTAAAAAAGAAATACGGCGCATCTCTTGTAAAAACCCTTAAAGGTTCACATTTTAGTTACCGGCATAAAATTGTGGCGGATACCGAAGCCAGCAAGTCCATGCGCATGGCGACGGATATCTTAAAAGACATAGCCAGCCACGATAAGAAAAAACGGTTTTTCATCGTCGCGTTAGGAGGAGGGGTTATCGGCGATCTGGCTGGTTTTGTGGCTTCTGTCTACAAGCGCGGGGTTGCCTATATCCAAGTCCCCACTAGCCTCCTGGCGCAGATCGATTCCAGTATCGGAGGAAAAACGGGGGTGGATTTAGCGCAAGGCAAGAATCTGGTGGGTGCGTTTTATCAGCCGCGGCTGGTCCTTAGCGACGTGAGGTTCTTAAGTACCTTAAGCCAAAGGCAGCTCATTACGGGCTTAGCCGAAGCTATCAAATACGGAATTATCAAAGATAAGGAACTGTTTGTTTACCTTGAGAAAAATTTCAAAGAAATATTGGCTCTGAAACCCTCTGCCTTAGCGTTTATCGTGAGCCGCTGCAGCCGGATTAAAGCCGATATTGTGGGAAAGGACGAAAAAGAGGAAAAGGGGATCCGCACGATTCTTAATTTCGGCCACACCATCGGCCATGCCATTGAGGCAGCCGGCGGATTCAAGGCTTATAATCATGGGGAGGCCGTGGCTTTGGGAATGCTCGTTGCCTCGAATATAAGCCGAAGCCTTTGCCTGATTGACGATAGGACATGCGCAAGAATCGAGAATTTGATTCGGGCGGTGGGATTACCTTTTAAAATAATGGGAGTCTCTTTCACGCGAATCATCCTGGCCCATTATCACGATAAAAAGTTTATAGGTAAGAAAAATAGATTTGTGCTCACCTGCGGTATCGGAAAGACAAAAATCGTTGAGAATTTACCACTCGCAATAATCAGGAAGGCACTCCAAAAAAGAAAGTAGGTTTTTTATCTTGTAGAGAGTTTGAACGTCTCGCCTTTAGCCTCAAGCGTCACATCTTCCATGTTAATCTCATGGACAGTTGCTCCATTCACCACTTCCCCCGCTTTTACGATCTGGTTATTAATTAAAGCATAGCCTTCTTCTCCAGAAAAAAAGATTCCGTTAAGAACCAAGGAGTCGGCTTCTTTTTTTGCATCGGGCACCAGAGTGGATTTTTTCAAGAAGGATGCGTTTTTCTCTTGAGAAGTTTTAGTTTTAACCTGTTTTTTGGCCGCGGGCCACACCGGGGTAGGACTTTTCAGTAAATTCTTTGCCTTACCTGCCAGGTTAAAAGGAATATTGCCTATATAAAGACCGATAGCCACGGCCAACAGATAGAAAATGGCCCACTTAATCCTGTTGGCTGTACGTTTCTTCTTGAGGACAGCCGCTACTTCAGGGGAGAGGGTTTCGGGAGGGTTGTCTTGGGGAGGCTGGATAGTATCTTTGGTTTTCTTTAAGGCATCATGGATTATGCTCATTGTCTTTCACCTACATAATAATTGCTCAACTCCTCCACACACTTTCTCACGATATTGAGGTCAATGCAATAGGTGCCTGCCACGAATCCGGCCAATAATGCCCGGTCGCAAAGCATATTGATGACGCGGGGGACACCCGAGGTAAAATGGGAGATTTGAATAATAGCCTCATCCGTAAATTCCAGCCTTTTGTCGCACGCCGCAATTTTTAAGCGGTGGTTGATGTAGCTTTTGACCTCATCACGTTCCAGGGGCGTGATATGAAACCTGACCATGATCCTCTGGCGCAATTGCCTGAGGTCATAGAGGTTCAGCCTTTGGTTTAATTCCGGTTGTCCGACCAAGACAACCTGCAGCAGTTTATCTTTTTCGGTTTCTAAATTGGAGAGTAACCGGATCTGCTCCAGCTGGCCGGGCTTTAGATTCTGGGCTTCATCAACAATGAGGACGATATTGTTTCCGAGTTGAGATTCGCTCAGGAGAAACCTATTCAGGTCCGAGACTATCCCTAGTTTTGATTTATTTTTGGGCGTGATTCCAAAATCCCTGACAATAGCTTCCAGTAGCTGAAGCTCTGAAAAATGGGGATTCAGGATAAAAGCGGTTCGCACGTTAGGGTTGACTTGATTGAGGAAGAAACGACAAAGGGTTGTTTTTCCCGTTCCGATCTCACCCGTTACCGCAATGATCCCTTTTCGTTGAGAGACGCCGTAAAGCAAATGGGAGAGGGCTTCTTTGTGCTTGCGGCTTAGGAAAAAGAATCCCGGGTCAGAGGTAACGTTGAAAGGCCGTTCCTTTAATCCGTAGAATTTGCAGTACATTCAATGAGCCCCGCTGCTATCGCTTTTTAACTTATGTTTCTACTTATTATAACAAAAAAGAAGTTTTTGTAAAATATATTTAGCATCCAGCTTAAGTAACAGAAATCCAAGATCGGGTCTTGAAATACCTTGATAGGTAGAAAGTTACAAGACCCGATCTTGAATGGACTATTACGATTACAGTATTGACACGCGCGTTTGAATATGATATATTAATTAATCGCGAAGTAGGAGAAAAGCCACGGCTAACTCATTTATTTAAAGGAGCAGACGCGTGGTTTTAAGGCCAGAGGATAAAAGGCAATTCTTGCGCATAAACCTGCGGACAGCTCTACGTTGCCAGGTGAGAGGAGAATCGCGTTTTAGAAACGCTATCAGCGATAACTTAAGCACTAACGGCGTGAGTTTCGTCGCCGATAGATTTATTGCCCCCTCGACACCCGTAATGCTTGAAATCAATGTGTTATCCAAAGTCTTGAGGCCCATCGGAAGGATCGTTTGGAGCCAGCCACTGCCTCATTCTGACAGAAACCGCTTAGGCGTCAAGTTCATTGAACTGGACCTCATGGAAAAGAATTATTTGAAGGATTTTATTAACATGCACACGTACAAACTATAAAGAAAGGTGATTTAAGACATGGCAGACGAACAACCCAAGGCAGCGCAAGGTCCCGAGAAGCCTCCCGTTGAAATTCAGGCCAACTGTCTGGCGTGCAATAAGCCTATCAGTAAATTGAAAAAATACTACCGGGACGGCAAATTTTACTGTAATAAAAAGTGTTGGCGTAATTTTATAGCCAAATCCAAAGAAGAGAAAAAATGAGCAAGAATCAAAAGGCCGAAAAAAGGCAATACCCCAGAATAGAGCAAAGCCTGCCCTTGAGCGTCGTGGCAAACGGATACGATTTTGCCACCACTACCCAAAACGTAAGCTGTGTAGGCGCTTACTGTCATATTCATAAATATATGCCACCGTTTACCAAGGTTATGGTGAAATTAAATTTGCCCGTGGCAACGGCTAACGGCACTAAGAACTATAGCGTGGAATGCAGGGGTGTCGTGGTAAGGACGCAGGACGAAAACAGGGGGGGTTTTAACATAGCCATATTCTTTAACGAAATCAGAGAAAGCGAACGCCAGAAAATATCTGAGTACATCAACCAATTCTTACCCCAGAACATCTCCGGCCTCCAAGTCCAAAGGCACTAATTTCCTTCGTACATGCGGGTTACTTTAAAGCGCAACCTGGCCATTCCTGGCCGGTGCCACTCGAACCATTCCCTCTGCGGGAGCCGCAAATCGAGCGCACGACCAGGCGCTATGGAGAGGGGCAAGCGTTACGTATATTAGGTCATCTTGGGGAATTGCCATGGGGAAGAGTAAAAAACATCTTCCGGTCAAACTTATCATTGGGTTCATTTTTAAAAAGCCAGGCCTGTGGAATAAGGCCAAAAAGGCTTTAGAAAAACGTTTTGGAGAGATTGATTTCGAGAGCACGCTTCTTGATTTTATTCATACCGATTATTACGAAAAAGAAATGGGAGAAGATTTAAAGAAAGTCTTTATCAGTTTCAAAAAACCTATCTCGCCTCAGGACCTTGCCAAGATCAAAATAAGAACCATAAAAATTGAAAATAGATTATCGTTTGGTAAAAAGCGCACAATCAATATTGACCCTGGTTATCTGGAGCTCTCGAAGCTCGTATTTGCCACAACCAAGGATTTTAAGCACCGTATCTATTTAAGCCATGGGATATTCGCCGAGGTCACGCTTTTTTATGATAATAAGAGTTTCAAAGCCTGGGAGTGGACGTATCCGGATTACAGGTCACAGGAGTACATAAACATTTTCAATAAAATAAGAGAAATCTATGCGAGGCAGATCAAGAACGCTTAATTTTGCTTTGATTCTTTTGTGGGTTGTTTTTGTCAGCGGCTGCACCACCATCTATAATCCTGCGACCCAGAGAAAAGAATACTACCTGATTGACACGAAGCAGGAAGTGGCCATGGGCCAGAGAATGGATGACGCGCTACAAAAAAAATTTAGGATATTGAATGATCCTTTGATGCAGGCGCGATTAAACCGGATTGGCAATAGAATTGCGTCCGTATCCGACCGACAGGATGTAGCGTACACGTTTAAAATCGTCCAGGATAAAGAGATGAATGCCTTTGCCATACCCGCAGGATTCGTTTATGTCCATTCCGCCCTGATGGATATGGCCACGGATGATGAACTGGCCGGAGTTTTGGCCCATGAAATAGGCCATGTGGCTGCCAGGCACAGCGTAAAAAGACTGCAGGCAGCTTTAGGGTATCAGATTGTTATAGGAATCGCTTTAGGTTTAAGCGGCCAGCAGGATATGGGGCAGGCCCTGGATGTAGTCTTTAATTTGACGGCGTTAGGCTACGGTAGGAAGGATGAACTTCTGGCTGATAAACTAGCGGTAAAGTATTCGAAAAAAGCGGGTTTTAATCCTAACGGAGTAGTTACTTTTTTTGAGAAATTGAAGAAAGAGGCAGAAGAAGAAGGCTCTGGCCGTGTGCCTGTTTTTCTTAGTTCGCACCCGGCCATGGAGGAGAGGATTAAACAGGTGAAGAAAGAAATAGAAACAACTCCATGAAATCCAAAATCCAAATGTTTGTTTTAGATTTGGAGATTGATTTGTTTTGAATTTTGGATTTTGACATTTGGATTTCTCAGAATGTACCCATCCTACCTAGATTCTTACAATAACGGCACACTGAAGAAAGCCGCAGAACAGGCCTGGAGGATGCTTGGGTCCTGCTGTATCTGTCCGCGTAAGTGCAAGGCCAACCGCCTGAAGAATGAAACAGGCTTCTGCAAGACCGGGCTTAACGCCAAGGTATGCAGCTTTATGTCGCATCACGGAGAAGAACCGCCTATTTCAGGTAGCCGGGGTTCAGGAACCCTATTCTTTACCAACTGTAATATGGGTTGTGTTTATTGCCAGAATTACGAATTCAGCCAGCTGGGCCAGGGCAGGGAAGTGGATTCTAAAGATTTAGCTGGTTTTATGCTGGAATTACAGGAGATGAGCTGTCATAATATAAATTTTGTGACTCCGACCCATGTCATGCCGCAGATTTTAAAATCACTGGAACTTGCAGTAGAAAAAGGCTTAAAGATTCCTATTGTTTATAATACGGGCGGATATGAACTGCCTGAGATTTTAAAACTACTGGATGGCATTGTAGATATTTACCTTGCGGATATGCGCTACGCAGATTCTGAAATGGCTGAAATTTATTCACAGGCGCCTGACTACCCCAGATATAATCAGGAATCCTTAAAAGAGATGCACCGACAGGTGGATGTAGCAGAGCTTGACGAAGATGGTGTCATAAAAAGGGGAATGGTGATTAGGCATCTGGTGCTTCCCCATAATATCTCAGGCACAGGCAAGGTTATGAAATTTATCGCTGAGGAGCTGTCAAAGAAAACCTATGTAAGCCTTATGAGCCAGTACATGCCTTATTACAAGGCCTCGGGCTTTAAAGATATCTCCCGCAGGTTGACACAGCAGGAATACGGGGAAGCCAGGCAGATCATGGAAAAATGGGGTTTGCACAACGGCTGGATTCAGGAGTCCTATGGCCTTGAAAGATTCGCTGGAGTTCATATAAAACCTACATTAAGACAAGAATAAATTCAAATGTCAAAATCCAAAACAAATCCCTGCCTGCGGCAGACAGGCAAAACCCCAAATCTAAATGTTTGTTTGGGATTTTGAATTTGGGATTTATTTGGGATTTGGTATTATTGGGATTTGGGATTTACCTTCATGATGCCTAAGAATTTAGGTGAACTTTTAAGCTTCAGCGCCCAAAGATACCCGCGCCGCATTGCCATTGTTTTCGGCCAGAAAAAAATCCATTACAAGGCTCTCGATGAACTCACCAGCCAACTTGCCGCAGGCCTTATTGATATCGGGATAAATAAACAGGATAAGGTAGCGATTTTTCTAGATAACTGCCCGGAATTTATCATCGGTTACTATGCGATTCTAAAAGCAGGAGCTGTGGTCGTGCCGATTAACTATATGTTCAAGATGGAGGAAGCCAAATTCATTTTACAAAACAGCGAAGCCGTATGCATGATGACCTCGCGTAGCTACGTAGATATGGCCGAGGAGCTGAGGTTGCGCGTTGACAACCTGAAAACCATTATCAGCACCCAGGTAACAAAGAAAGATGTCTTAAGTTTTAACGCCATAAAGAAATCTGATACGTCAGTGCTGGATAAGATTTCCAGCGGCCCTGATGACCTGGCCGTTATTTTATACACCTCAGGCACCACCGGATTTCCTAAAGGCGCGATGTTGTCCCACTATAATCTTATTTCTAATGCCCTGGATTCTCTAGCGGCTATACAAATATCCCGCAAAGATACATTTATCTGTATCTTACCGTTATTCCATTCCTTTGCAGCCACTGTTTGCATGCATCTTCCGTTACTGGCAGGCGCTAAGATCGTGATTATGAAGTCTGTCAGGCCGTTTAAGCGTATTGTGCGGGCCATCAGAAAAAATAGGGTTAGCGTCTTTGTGGGCATTCCCTCCATTTACAATATTCTTAAAGATATAAAACTACCCAAAATATTCGGCTCGCCCCTGATTAAATTTTTTAACCCGCTTAAAGTCTGCATTTCAGGAGCCGCTGCTCTTCCTGTAGAGACATTCAAGAGTTTTGAAAAAAGATTCCGTATCCCTCTATTAGAAGGTTATGGCTTAACGGAGGCATCTCCCGTTGTCACCTTGAATCCTTTAAAAGCCACGCGCAAGCCCGGCTCCATAGGGCTCCCATTAGCCAAACATATTGAATTGATGATCGTGGATGAGAAAAACAAACCGGCCGCTTGCGGAAAGATCGGCGAACTCCTGGTGAGGGGCCCGAATGTGATGCTGGGTTATTTTAAAAATGAAGAGGCGACAGCAGAAGCTCTAAAAGACGGTTGGCTTTATACCGGAGATATGGCTAAGTTTGATGAAGAAGGCTACGTTACTATCGCAGGAAGAAAAAAAGAGATGGTGAATGTGCGCGGCCTTAATGTTTATCCGCGCGAGATTGAAGAGGCGCTTTATCAAAATCCCAAAATAAAAGAAGCCGCTGTCATCGGCATAGCCGATGAGCATGAGGGAGAAGTGCCCAAGGCTTTTGCGGTGATTAAGGAAGGCGAGACTGCAAGCGCCCATGAGCTTATCCAGTATTTAAGGGAGAGGCTGGCTCCTTATAAAATACCCAAAACCATTGAATTCAGAACGTCTTTACCCAAGAATACGACCGGAAAAATATTAAAGCGCCTGCTGCAGGATGAAGAACAAAGAAAATAGAATCAAGCGATTTTTAAAATTACTTTATAGCCAACTCTTCAGGATTAACGATAGTGCGCAGAAAGTGGCCTTAGGTTTTGGGG
Organism: Candidatus Omnitrophota bacterium; assembly: GCA_043814315.1. Classification (GTDB taxonomy): domain Bacteria; phylum Omnitrophota; class Gorgyraeia; order Gygaellales; family Profunditerraquicolaceae; genus JBDRKE01. The sequence goes on along the minus strand of JBDRKE010000006.1, from coordinate 4,316 downwards.
TGGGGGTGGCTTCCGGTATCTTGCCCGGCACAGGGCCTCTGGTTGCTTTGTTCCTGGCTTTTATTTTTCGCATCAACCGCGCCGCTGCTTTAATCGGGTGCCTGCTGACCAACACGTGGCTTAGTTTCTTAACTTTTCTATTGGCAATCAAGTTGGGGTCTGGTATACTGGGTACTGATTGGCAGAAGGTGATTCATGATTGGGAGTCCTTTTTAAAAGAATTTCGCTGGGTGAACCTTTTTAAGCTGTCGGTTCTAAAAATTGCGTTACCGGTTTTAACCGGTTATTTTGTGATTTCCGTATCCCTGGGTTTACTTGCCTACATAATAACACTAGCGGCCATCCAGCTGAAGCTTAAAAGAAAGAAGGCCCTATGATTATCAGAGGAGAATTCGTTTTCCCCGAAAGGCTCAAAGATGAACCTCTTATCTGCAACATCTGTAAAGATTTCAACATTGTCTTAAAAATCGTTGAAGCCTCGTTTTCTACTAACACAGGCTGGGCTATTCTTATCTTTGAGGGGGAGGAATATGATCTTAAAAAGGCCATCGCCTACCTCAAAAGTAAGGGTGTTGAAACTCGCGGCATCCAGCTTTAATTCCTGCCTAATTTTTGTTTTGAGTTCCCGCAGTAAAAGTGTATAATATATAACGTAAATCCAAAATCCAAATATACCCAAATCCAGAATTGTTTAGGATTTTGAGATTTGGATTTAACAAGAGGGAGGATGTATGAAAAAATTTACTATGTTCGCATTAAGTATAATTTTATGCGCCTGCTGGGGCTGTTCAAAGAAAGAGAAGGTGGCGATAAGAATAGGAGATATCTCCATAACCGCCTCAGAGTTCAATGATGCCTTTGAAGAGGGACGGTTTCAGTCCGGGATGGAATTGTCCCGTAAGGATTTCCTCGACGCCACTATTGTGCGAAAATTGATTTTGAAGGAAGCGGAAGACTTGGGGCTGGATAGCGATCCGCAAGTCCTTAAATCCTTGCAGATTTTTTGGGAGCAGACACTTTTAAAATTAGCCCTGGCCAGGAAGATTAACGAGATAACCGTCCCCATCAACATCACGGATGAGGAAATCATCGCCTTCTACGAGGAGAATAAAGACGAAGATTTTGCGGGAAAGGAATTTTCCGATATCCGCAATGAAATTAAGCTGGTGCTCTTTAGAAAAAAGCAGCAGCAGGCCCTTCGGGAATGGACGGATAACCTGCATAACAAGAAAAGAATCGTTATAGATTATCAATTGCTAGGAATACAATAGATAAGATGCGCAGGTAAGCAAGATCGGGCGCGGGTAAGCAAGACCCGGTCTTGAATAAAAAGACAGGAGGCAGCGATGAATCGCACGAATAGAAGAAGACAATATATCGTTAACAAAGAATTCCAGATAAAATTCATCCTCAGGTTTTGCTTGATGGTCATTTTGGCTTCGCTGGCTATAGGTTTATTGGTTTTCCACTTTACCAGGGGTTCTACCACTGTGGCCATAGAAAATACAAAGGTGGTGGTGAAAGGGACCCAGGATTTTATCCTGCCCGTGATTTTGGCCACCGTTTTATCCGTAGCCTTTTTCGCTTCCCTGGCCGTTTTTTTATCGGCCCTGTTCTCCTCAAACCGTATTGCCGGCCCCATCTACAGGCTTAGCAAGGAAATCGAGAGGTTAAAAGAAGGGGACCTGACCGGGTCTTTTAAGATCAGAAGCAAGGATGAATTCCAAGAGTTGGCTAGAAATCTTAACGAGATGAGCAAAATTTTAAGGGGGCATTGCAGTGAATTAAAAGGCAAGATGAAAGGTTTGGAGAGTTTCTTACAGGAAAGAAATTACAGCGTTTCAGGCCAGGATAAAGAAGCCTTTTTAAGCCAGATGAAGGAAATAGAGGGCCTCTTGGATTACTTCCAGGTGTAATGAAAAGATTCTTTTTGGGCTTATCTTGTTTTACGTTTGTCCTTTTTTATGGTGGCTTGGCTTGTGCGCAAGGCCTCGATAGGCCGCTTATTGTGAAAAGCAAGTATTTCTCCGTATATGGCGAGCGCAGTATCAACATGTACGCGGTGCTTAAGAAGCTAAATTTTGAATACCTGATCTACGCAGAGAATCTCCTAACAGACAAGGACGATTTAGGAAATATGCTGGCAAAAAGTATAGACGGTTTGTATATGGCCGTCTCTGACATACTGGATATCCATATCTACAATTATCACGGCAAGTTAATGATTTTTCCTGACAGGGCTTCTTTAAATGAATATTTAAGACAATCCTACGGCCTTAATCTTTCCGAACGCTCCTATTATTTCCATAAGGATAACACCATTTACATATCTTTTGCAGATTTGACGGCTGGTGTTCTGGGCCATGAGATGGGGCATGCCATTGTTTCGCTTTATTTCGTGGTTCCGCCGCCTGTCAAGGTCCAAGAGATCCTCTGCGGTTATGTAGAATACAGCCTGAGAAGAACTCCTGCTGTTGCCCCCTGATTTCTTGAAAATCTTGCCTTTTCTCTTTTTGATAACCCTCGTAACTGCAAAGAATTATCAATCAGCCCATTTTCTTCTTGACACCCACACAGATGTGTGGTATGGTTAGTTCGGAGTAAATTCTATGGATAAAGAACTGACGAAAAAGCAAGAGAGGGTGCTGGATTTTATCCGAGAGAGGGTCCGCCGGAATATCCCGCCAACTATAAGAGAGATAGCTAAAGAGTTAGGATTCTCATCCACAGGCACCGTCAGAGATTATTTTGCCGCGCTTGAGCGTAAAGGATATTTGAAACGCAGGCAAAATAAATCCCGCGGCATAGAATTATTAAAGAATACTTTTTCGATTCCCATCATCGCCAGTATCACGGCAGGCAGGCCGGATCTGGCCTATGAAGACGCTCAGGGGTACATTGATCCGGATGACCTGTTTCTGGGCCGGCTCAGCCAGAGGGATGTTTTTGCCTTGAAGGTCAAAGGGGATAGTATGGTTGAGGCAGGCATTATGGATGGCGATTTTGCGGTGATGAAAAAACAGGCCACAGCCCATAACGGCGATATCGTGGCCGCGCTCCTGGATAGTAATGAAGTGACTTTAAAGAGGTTAAGGCACAGAGGAGACAGGTTTTTTCTTGAGCCGGCTAATAAAGACTACCAGCCCATCTATCAGGAATTCAGTGTTATTGGAAAGTTAATTACCATAATAAGGAAATATATTTGAAGCGTAAAATTCAAAGCGCAAAGTGCAAAACTAAAGCGTAAAACTCAAAACGTTTTTTAGTTTTAAGCTTTAACTTTGCGCCTTGCGCTCCACGCTTTACGCTATTATGAAACAGGGTTTTAATCCAAAAGCCAGATGGGACAGGCATATCCCGGAAACCGAAGACTACGCCCATCCCCAAGAACTGAATGAAAGGATTGAGGTCCTGGCCTGGTTTCGAAACGGTAAAATCCAGCCGCGCTTATTCCTTTGGAAGGATAAAAAATACAGGATAAGAAATATCACCTACAACTGGCAGGAGCGCCGCGGCCACGAACTCATCAGTTTATTTTCTGTCTCCACCGGCTTTGACCTCTACCAAATCTCATTTAATAATACAAGCTATTCCTGGCAATTGGATAAAATAATAGAATAAAGTTGCTAGTGACTAGTCGCTTGTACCCGTGCAACTACTTCTGAAATCCGATAGCCCGTTTCGGCTCTTCCGGCTGCATAAGCTTGTTGATGGCCTGGAAGATCATGATGATGTCTTTATCGTGCATATTTACTTTATGCTCAAGTTCTTTGAGCTTCTCGGCAAGTTCTTTGTGAGAAGCGATAATCCGGCGTAATCTTACAAATGCCCGCATGATGGCAATATTAACCTGGATGGCACGCTTGCTGTTTAAGGCGCTTGAGAGCATAGCGATGCCTTGTTCTGTGAAAGCATAAGGTAAGTACTTGAAATGACCAGAGCTCTGTAAGGTCACAATTTGTGACCTTAGAAATTTTGCCTCTTCTTTCGTAAGCTGGAACATAAAATCTTCAGGGAATCGTTCAATATTGCGTTTTACTGCCTGTATTAAAACTTTCGGTGCTACTCCATATAAATCGGCAAGGTGAGGGCTAAGCATTACTTTTTGTCCGCGGATCAGAAAAATCCGTTGTTCGATAGCATCGATTGTAACCAGTTTTTCCATGTTTTTTCTCCTTTCTTGTGCACTTGTGATCCTTTAGATTAATAGACGCAAGAGGGAGCAAAATCTAACAGAAATATTTTAATCCAATGATTCTTCACATTGACATGGATGCCTTTTTCGCGTCCATTGAGCAGGCTATCAACCCGAGGCT
>JBDRKE010000005.1:0-97337 GCA_043814315.1 Candidatus Omnitrophota bacterium | reverse complement strand
TCATCCCCATTACCGCCCCGCTTGAAAAAGCGACCCGTAAGCCTGAATTCAGGCTTTTCATCGCGGCCGCAGCGGTGCGGTTTGAAGCCAAGGTAGCCGTATTCATACCAATGAAACCGGAAAGGCCGGAAAATAGCCCCCCGGTCAAGAAAGCAAAAGGCACAAAAATTACCAAATATTTGTTCAACGCCATGATCAAAAGCAGAGTAAACACCACAGCAAAGAATAAAAACACCCCTATATACTGCCTGCGCAGGTATGCCTTTGCTCCGATCCTCACTGCAGCTGCGATCTCTTTCATCTTTTCATTGCCCTGGTCCTGTCGCAGGATAAAAAAGAAAAGATACGCCGCGAAGGTCAGGGCGATAATGGAACCTACAGGCGCCAACCATAACAAATCAAAAGCTTGCATTTCTCCTCCAATCATTTTTCTCTATTCCTTCATGTTTTCTCTAAATTAGAACTTATTGTATTATAGAGCGATAAAAAGTCAATATAAATCAACTCTCTTGCACTAGCAAGATAAAAATGTCCTATTTTTAGCAATTTTAAAATGTCCTATTTTTGGTTTTTTAAAGAGCACCCGCAAAAACTTCTTCTTCCTTACGCACTGGCCGTGAGCCCGGCAGCTGAAAACTCCTCCAAGGATGATCCTTGGGTACAGGAAGATACGTCCTGTGTTTACGCGGCTGCCTCACCTTTGCCGGCCGCTGCGCAATCTCACGGTACCGTAATGCCCTGCCCTTATAAGTAATAAGCAAAGAGCCGTTGATGCGTTCTTCTATGATAACTTCTTTGGCGCGTATGTTATCTTCGACCTGGTAAAGTTTGCCTTTATGCACTACAGTGAAGTCATTGCGCAAAACATGTGGTGTTTTTACCGAAAGAATTGCATCAAGCTCAAGGCCCACCGGCAAAGGACGGTGTAAATCTTCAGGGCTTAATGGCTCTACATTGAAACGTTTGTTGAATACCGGCAGATAACGACTCAGGAATTCATTACCTTCGGCAATAGACTTAAGACCCCTAAGGCGCATCTCCTTAATCAGCCGGTCCTGAAATGTCTTAAAGAGCCGCTCAATCCTGCCTTTAGCCGGAGCTGATTGCGCATGAATTAAATGTATGCCTAATTCTTCCAATGCCCTGCCGAACTGGCTTAAGGATGAGCGGTTAAGGAGCTCATCTTCTACCGTCGGCTGCCTCCTGCCTTTATACGTCGAATGTCTATCCAGGTAGATATTTTGAGGCAGGCCATGCTTTTGGGCATAGCGCTTGAAGCTGTCCATGGCAGGCAACGTGCCTTCATATTCATGGAAGCGCGCATATACACGGCTTGAGGCATCATCTATGTAGCCCATCAGCACACACTCAGGGCTCCTGCCCTCGAACCAATCATGATGAGAACCATCCATCTGCACCATCTCGCCACAATGGGCTTTGCGTTCTCGCCATCTACGGTGGGGACGGGCTTTACGCTTCTCATAGGCTATACCCTGCGCAATAAACCACTGCCGTAATGTCTCCCGGCTTATCTTTATTTTATTCCTCTCAAAGAGCTTCTCAGAGGCAAACGTAGGATTAAATCCTAAGTATTTGCCTCTGCATAAAGCAAGTGCTTTATTTTTTATCGCCTCGGCTGTTGCCCGATGCGATTGCTTACCTCGAGAACGATGAATAATGCCTTTATCGGATTCTTCTCGTACGCGGCGTACCAGCCTGCGAATTTGCCGCTGGCTTAGCGCCAGTATCTCCGCTGCTTCTCGCTGCTTAATACATTTATCAATCGCCTTGCGTATAACATGTAACCGCTTTAATTCCTTTTGACTCATCGTAAGAATATCCTCCACTGCTTTTACCCCCTTCCTTAAAGAAGGCATTATAGCAGTTTAATAATAGGACATTCTTACTTTGCTAGATTAGGACATTATTATATTGCGATTACAGAGAAAAAGGCAGCGATTACTTCCCGCAGAGCAAAAAAGCCCTGATGCGCGCTATAGCATCAGAACTTTTTTAACTGCTCTACTGGACGAAATCTGCAACTGGATTTATTCAGAAGAAAACAATACTTTATATAAAGATTATCAACTAATAAATTCTATTGATTCATTTAAATCCATGTAGCAGGACGTCTCAATATATTATTTGCATCTATAGTTATAACATCATCAAACTGGCAGGACTTAAGATGTTTTTGCTTCACCTTTATATGAAAATCTGTTGTTTGCTTTAATTCTTCAGCCCTTCTTCCTATAGGTATAATAATACCTATTTGTTTTACAGGAAAAGCTCTTTTAACGGCTTCAATCGCTGGAATTAAATCGCTATCGCCAGAAATAATTAAAGCTGTGTCCCAAATGTCCAACACGGCTGTTTCGAAGAGTTTTACAGCAATATTGACATCTGTTTGCTTTTCTTCTGGAATCTTATATGGCCTATGGCATATTCTACAAACCATATCTTTCATTCTAAAGGCTCCAAAGATTGGCTTTACGCCAACCGACTGTAATGCTTTAACATAAATCTGGTGTCTTGCCAACTTCTGCGAATCCCACGTAACATATGCTGTAAAATAAAATACCTCAATGACGGTATCGCTTGAAGTAATAAAAAGTTTTGATAATTTATCAATATTTAACCATTTGTATTTGAAATAGGCAGGATGTTCGTTTAAGGCGTGGTAGATATTAAATCCATCAACAAAAACAACAATTCTACGCATTGTCTATTCCTTATAACAAAAAACCCGAACCCATGAAGAGTTCGGGGCCAATGAGACTTTATATCTCATTGGGATGATGCTTAATGCTAACTCATAAATATTGCCTTGTCAAGCATTTTCTTACAAAATAAGTATACCATAAAAAACTGCATAATTCAAGACTAATTATTATTTATAACATATTGTAAACAAATAAGTTATAAATTAACTGCCCCCTGTGGATTCGAACCACAACAGCCAGGTCCAGAGCCTGGAGGCCTACCATTAGCCGAGAGGGCAATTTAATTATAGTTTCTGAAATCTATTGCTTCCTTTCCATAACGCGTGCCCTTATTTAATGAGACGACGGGGCAAATAGCGCATAAATTATATAACCGTCTTATTATTCATGCAATAGAAATTATAACGCTCACGAACAATATGAAATGATGCAATGAATACTCTACGGGCTTTAGCCCGTGGAGTATTCATTGCGAAGGCTTAGGGCTCTACAGAAATAGCCTTAGTGGCCTCCTCAATATTTTTATCGATTCTTCGCTCGATAAAGTTAGGGATGGCATTTTGAAGTCTATTCTTGAAGTCAGATTGCAGCCACCTGAAATTCATTTTGTGCAGAATCCCTGAAAGCTGAAACTCAAAGCAGAACGCCGCTAAGTCTTTGCCTACGAGCCTTAGCAGGGGCGTAAATTTGGGGGATAACTCAAGCAGCCCTCTTGTAAATGTAAGAGCGAGTTGACTTGAGACTAAATCGTGCTGGCCTAAACCGAAATAACCCTTTAACCCCACATCCTGGGATTTCAAGTTTATCCTTTGCAGCCCAGCGCCTTTTTTGTTTACCGAAAAATGCGACGAGGCCTTATCGAAATCTATCCGTTTAAGCCTCGGGATATTAAACAGCTGGGCCAGCCACTTAAAAAACTCAAAATTATTTAAGTACCCTTTTTGGACGCTGACTCTGCCCCTTAAATCTAAATCCGGGTCATTCCTGAAAACCATGGTACTGCTTAAATTTCCGAAAACCTTAGAAAAATGAATCAATAAACCGTCCAGCTTCTGGGCGCTGACGTCTCTGACCCGCACGACTCCCGTGATTTTCGGAAAGAAATTTTGCGTATCGATGCGCCCCTGGCCGTATAAAAAACCGTCATAAAGCAACGCCTTGAATTTCGCCAGCTTCAGGCGTTTATTCCTGAAATTAACCAAGGCGTGGAAATCGCGTAACGCCACCCTGTACTCATTGGTATCCGTCTTACAGAATAAATCGCTATCTTTAACGTTCAGTTCCAGCAGCGGATATTTATCAAAGCTTAAACTCAAGCCCTTAAATTTACCCTGCAATTGCTCCAGAGGCATAGCGTCTTTGCCCTTTTTTAGAAAATCGAAGTTAAGCAGCACGTTTCCCGATAACAGCCCGCCCTTTAAGATACCCGTTATTTTTAAATCTATTTTTTTAAAATTCTCTTTTTTGGCATCCTTTAAATTCCCTAGATAACTGGAAATCGCCAGGTCCAGCCCTAAAGGCGTATCGAGCGAGATATCCCCCTTCAGGCTAAAAGGTATGTTGTTCAAGGAGAAACTCATGTGTTCCAGGCGCACTTTGGGAAAATCCGCGCGCAGCCGGCAGTCCAAGTCCAACAAATAAAAGTTGGCCTTGGGAAGTTTAGTGAGCTCGGCTGATTTCTTGGGCTTACGCTTGAAGAGCTCGATCTTCTTTACCAAATGAACGATCTTATTCCATGCGGATTCTGACGTGTACGTTTCCTTGAAAAGGGTATTGGCAAAAGCAAAGCCGTTCAATTGCAAATTTTTTCCGTCCGTGTTGCCCCAGAACTGTGAGCGGAAATTCTCTCTTTCAAATCTGACTTTGTTGAACACAAGGCCCTCACCCGAAAGCATCCCTTGAAGGCTATATTGCAGAGGGGCCCCCCTGGCCTTACGGCCTATGCCCCTATCCTTGCGGATGTAGCCTTGTGCCGATAAAGATTCGCCTTGGATCTTGAAGTCACAATGGACAGCAAGGAAGCTGGGGATGCCGGCTTCTTCAACCAAATCCAAGCAGCCTCCTTTTAAAGAAAATCTGATGTCTTTCCAGGGAAGGCTGCGTAGAAAATCGATGATGGCCGAAAAATTATCACTTACAAACTTTGCTAGCTTAACGCTGTCTCCCTTAAGGCGATAGCAGGTTATATGGGAAATGACGAGCCGCTTGTTTACAAAAAACTCTTTCAGGGAGAATCTAATAAGAATTAAAGGAGCCTTTAGGATTTGATTTTCTTCGGGATGCTTAGCTTCTGCGAAGGCCAGGTTCCTTAAGATGATGAAGTGAGGGGGCAAATAGAATGGCCGGGAAACGGACAACTCTTGAGTCAAGTAGCCGCGGGTGGCCTGTGTTAAGGCCTGTTTTCCCGGGGCAAAAATGAAATTACAGATAACGGTAGAGAGGGCCGTCAAGATAAGGCCGATCAAGAGCAGCCTTTTGAGACTAGTAAGAAATCTGCGCAAATAGCTCGCCATCGATATAAAATTCTATCCGGTCGATAAAATGAACGGCCCTATGATTTTTATTCAACGGGGAAAGGTATTGAAATTTTTTAAAATCCCTGAACAGAAGCACCAATTGTTGAGACGTGATGATTTCCTTTTGCAGGCTTTCGGCTAAGGCCTCTTGCCCTTGCGCCTCGGCGATCTTGGAAAGATAGAGAAGCGCGAATGGCCTTGCTTTGGAATCAGGATATTCTGTTATGAACCGGATAAACGCCGGCCGCGCATCCGTAAAGGCCCCTATCAAAAAATAATACTCTGCGCTGGCAAATAGGGCTTCCTGCGCGACTCTAGATTCGGGGAAATTCTCAGACAGCGAACGAAAAAACATAAAGGCATAAGCCAAATCGCCTCTTTTAGCGGCCTTAACGCCTGATACATATAATCTTTGGCTTTCTTCGGCAAAAGCCACAGAACCGCACGCCAAGATTAAAACCAAAACGAAAGTGGCTAGTTTAAGTTTCATGATGGGCCTTTCCTTGAAGCCCTACCAGAGATTTTCCCGCATCCAGCTATCGATTCGCAAAAAACCTTGCCAAATCTCTGTCGCATCCTTAGCTGCCCCAGTAGCGGTAGAGGCGACTCCCGTGGCGACTCCCGTGGCGAATCCTTTGGTTGTCTCACAGCCAGCCCCTAAGACGAGGCTTAACAATAATACCCCCAGCAGAATCTGCCTGTTGCGTAAAATCATTTCTGACTCCTTTCTTTCGCCCATTTCATGAGTCTCTCTTTGGTGCGCTCCTTACCCAAATAATATATCACCTCAAACAACCCGGGCCCAACGGTCTTGCCTGTTAAAGCCACCCTGATAGGATGGATAAGCGATTTGGATTCTGTGCCCAGTTCCTTGACTAAATCGCGAAAGCTTTTCTCGATGGAGGCGATATCAAATGTCTCCAGGGCCTCCAGCCTTTGAATAAAAAGAAGGAAGGGCTCCGAAAGATCTTTGCTTAAATGCTTCTCTTGGGCCGCGGGATCTATTTGAATATCTTTGACGAAGAAGAAGTCAGCCCAATTAACAAAATCATTAAGCGTGGTGAGCCTGGCTTGAAATAATTTCACTAAAGAAACGATGGCATTTCTATCAAAATTATCTTCCGGGAGTAATTTCTTTTCGATCAGCATAGGGATAAGCCTATCGGTTAAGCCTTGCGTGTCTGCGGACTTTAGATACTGATTATTCATCCAGTTAAGCTTATCCCTGTCAAAGGTGGCTGCCGTCTTATTCACGTCTTTGATATCAAATAAGGAAATCGCTTCTGTTAAATCGATGACCTCCCGGTTTTCACCCGGTGACCAGCTCAAAAGCAACAGGTAGTTAATGAGGGCCTGCGGCAAATATCCCAGGCTGCGATATTCGCTGATGGCGGTGGCGCCCGTTCTTTTAGAAAGCCGGCCCCCCTCCTTGCCCAAAATCAAAGGCAGGTGGGCAAACTCAGGAATCCTCAATCCCAAGGCATGGTAAAGAAGAACCTGCTTGGGCGTATTGGAGATGTGATCATCGCCTCTGATCACGTGGGTTATATCCATCAAAGCGTCATCCACGACGCAGGCAAAATTGTAGGTAGGCGTACCGTCGGATTTTATCAAGACCTGATTCTTGAGATCCTCGGCATCGAATTCAATCGGGCCGCGGACCAAATCATGGATCTTTATCTTTTGAGGGGTCACCTTGAAGATAATGGCTTCTTGGTTTGCCGGTTTTCCGGTTTTCCGGTTTTCCGGTTCGAACTGGCGAACTGGCGAATTGGCTAACGGGCTAACAGAATATGCCTTACCTTGTTTTAGCAATTTATCGGCATAGTCTCTATAAATCTCAAGCCTCTGGCTCTGGTGATAAAGCTCATCCCAGACAAGCCCCAGCCACTTGAGGCTAAACAATATTTCGTCCAGATACTCTTTTTGTGAACGGGCCTGATCCGTGTCCTCTATCCTTAAGATAAATTTTCCCTGCCTGGCTCTGGCGTAAAGCCAATTAAACAATGCGGTACGTGCGCCCCCTATATGGAGATTCCCCGTCGGAGAAGGGGCGAAGCGAACTCTAACCATAACTGCCTCCTTAAACTTTTACTCCTGCCTGCAAGGCCTCTTGGTTGATACGGGCCAAGTCCGCATTGACCATTGAGCCCCTGTCCGCAATGATGCGTCTGGCCGTTTTGAGGCTTACTGTTTTTTTCTTGGCAAGATAACAGCCCAGCGCCACCGTATTAGCCACCTTGATATTTCCGATTTTTATGGCTATGTCCGTAAAGGGGCGCTGCAATATCTCTGCATTTTTCCCGGCATAAGAGGGGACCAAAGAGCTATTGATGATGAGCAAGCCTTTAGCTGCCAATCTTTCTTTAAATTTCTTCAGGGACGGCTGGTTCATGACAATCAAGGTATCTGCTTTCTCAATATAGGGAGAACCGATTTCTTTATCGGAGATAATCACCATGCAGTGGCTCGTTCCGCCGCGCACCTCGGCTCCGTAAGAAGGCAGCCACGTAACAAACCTGTCTTCCCGCATCCCTGCCTCTGCCAGCATCTTGCCTAATAACATCACGCCCTGCCCGCCTGAGCCGGCTATAATAATACGCTCTGTCATTTGATTCTCCCCAAGGGAAACTCTTTTTGCATCACATCCCTTATCCAATCCAAGGCCTGGCCGGGAGAAAGCCCCAGGTAGGTTGGACAAGGAGAAAGTATTTCAACTAACGAAAAACCTATATGGCCCATCTGGTTTTGAAATGCCAGCTTGATGGCTTTTTTGGTTTTTATAATCTCTTGCGGAGAATAGAGCGCTGTCCTTTCTATATATTGGACTCCAGATAACAAGCTCAACATTTCAGAGACCTTTAAGGGATAGCCTTCTGAGCGGGCTTTCCTTCCTCGGGGGGTGGTGGCGGTTTTCTGCCCCAAAAGAGTCGTGGGCGCCATCTGGCCGCCCGTCATCCCGTAAACGGCATTATTGATAAATATCACGGTGAGGTTTTCTCCGCGATTCGCCGCATGCAGCGTTTCGCTTGTTCCAATGGCTGCCAGGTCTCCATCCCCCTGATATGTAAAAACAATATTTTGCGGCCTCACCCTTTTTATTCCGGTTGCCACAGCCAAGGCCCTGCCGTGCGCAGCCTCACTGCAATCAAAATCCCAGTAATCGTAGGCAACCACGGCGCAACCCACCGGAGCCACGCCAATAACCCGTTGCCTAATCCCTAATTCATCCACGACTTCGGCAATGAGCCTGTGCGCGATACCGTGACCGCAACCCGGGCAGTAGTGCGTAGAAACATCGCGTAAAGATTTAGGGTGACTAAATAATTTATCCATAATGATATTTTAAATCACAAATCGCAATACACAAATTACAAACAAGCCACAATACCGAATACACAAATCACAAAGACATTTGTGTATTGTGATTTGTTTGTATATTGGGATTTGGAAATTGGAATTTAACACTATAGTTCACTTATCTTGGATATAATCTCTTCCTCCGTCGGTACTCCTCCGCCGGAACGGCCCAGAAAGCCAACGGGGCATCGGCCATCCAGCGCCAATTTCACATCTTCTAACATCTGGCCGTAAGACATCTCCACAACCAGAAACTTAACTTTTCTCTCCGGTCGGCTGAATCTCTGGAAGGCCTGTTGAGGAAACGGCCAAAGGGTGACGGGCCGTATCAAGCCGATTCTTTTGCCGTTTTTGCGCAGTTGACTGACCGCGCTTTTGGCAATCCGGCTCATCGTTCCATAAGCCACAACAACCACCCGGGCCTTATCTAAAAATGACCCCTCATAACACTGAACTTTTTGTTTAATGGAATTGTATTTCTTTTGTAAAGTGAGGTTAAACTTTTCTAAATCTCCTTCCTTCAGATAAAAAGATTTTACGACATTCGGCTTTCTTCTTTGACAGCCCGTCAGCGCCCAGGGTTTCTTTATTTTGGATTTTGGATCCTTCCTGCCCTCGGGGCAGGAAGGAATTTTGGATTTGATAACGAGGGGTTCCATCATCTGCCCGAGTGTTCCGTCCCCCAGAATGATAACCGGGGTACGATACCTCTCGGCAAGGTCAAACGCACGGCCCGCCAGATCATAAGACTCCTGAACAGAGGAAGGCGCAAGCACTATAGAATGGTAATCTCCGTGGCCGCCGCTACGCGTGGCCTGAAAATAATCTGATTGCGCTGGCCAGATGTTGCCCAATCCCGGGCCGCCGCGCATCACATTAATAATCACAGCCGGCAATTGGGCCCCAGCCAAATAAGAAATTCCCTCCTGCTTAAGGCTGATCCCGGGGCTGGAGGAACTGGTCAAAGCGCGAGCCCCTGCGGCTGCTGCTCCAAACACCATATTGACGGCTGCCAGTTCTGATTCCGCCTGAATAAATACGCCTCCTGCTTCAGGCATGCGGCGTGCCATATAAGCAGGTATCTCATTCTGCGGAGTAATCGGGTAACCCGCATAAAACGAACATCCTGCCTGTATGGCGCCTTCGGCCATGGCCTCATTACCTGTCATCAAGACTTTTTTTTGAGACATAATCCAAAAGGCATAAATTCAAATGACAAAGCACAAAGCACAAAATCCAAAACTAAAAAGGTTTTGTTTTGAATTTTGGATTTTGTCATTTGAATTTTATTTATACACTTCGATACAGCAATCCGGACAAACAATCGCACAGATACTACAGCCTATGCAAGCCTTGCTCTTCTGAGATTTAACCGGCTTTACCCCCCATCGGTTTAATTTATTGTCTAGGCTCAGGGAGCCTTTGGGACAAAACTTTATACACAAGAGGCATCCTTTGCATTTGTCTTGATCGATCTTAATCCTGGCCATTCTATAAAAAGCTTAACGCAATACGGATTTGATTTTATCAGCAATCCCTTGGGCCGTTAATCTGTATTTATCCAACATTAAAGCTCTTTTTCCGTGCGGGATAAAGGCGCAAGGCAACCCTATCTTGGTCACAACGCCATCCAGAGCCTCGGCTACCGCGCTGCCAAAACCTCCTTCTACGATTCCCTCTTCAACCGAAAAAATAAATTTGGCCTTTGAAGCTATCTGTTTAAATAGCTCAGTGTCCAAGGGTTTTACAAAGCGGGCATTTATCAAAGTTCCGGATAGGCCCTCCTTGCGCAACAATTCCATGGCCTCAAAACCCGGGCAAACCATGCTTCCCAGCGTTAAAAGCATAAAGTCTTTTCCTTCCATTAATACCTCGGCCTTTCCTAGTTCTATTTTCTCATTTGGAATTTGGGATTTGGGCACCTCGGATTCGCTCGGTGCCAATGGAGAACGGAGTCGAACCATTGGATTTGGGATTTTATCCCTGGGGTACCTGATAACGCAAGGCCTATCTAAGCCAATAGCGAATTCAAGCATCGCTTCTAACTCCCCCCCATCCTTGGGTGCCATCACCACTAAATGAGGAATATTTCTTAAGTATCCGATGTCAAAAATGCCCTGGTGGGTTACTCCATCCTCTCCCACGATGCCTGAGCGGTCAAGCATAAAGACGACGGGTAAATTCTGCAACGCGATATCTTCAATAATCTGATCATAAGCCCTTTGCAAAAAAGTGGAATATATGGCCACGACCGGTTTGAGTCCTGCTTTAGCAAGGCCTGCGGAAAAGCAGACGGCATGAGTTTCTGCAATGCCTACGTCAAAAAACCTCTGCGGGAAACGATCGCGAAATTTATCCAAACCTGTGCCTTCCGGCATGGCAGCTGTGATAGCGACGATTCTTTTATCGCGAGCGGCTAAATCTAATAGCTTTTCGCTGAAAACCTCCGTATAGGTTTTAAACGCTGTGCCTTGCCTTTGTCCTGACAGGATATCAAAAGGCCCTGTGCCGTGAAAACGGACGGGATCGAGCTCTGCAGGAACATAACCTTTCCCTTTTTTGGTAACCACATGCAGCAAGAGCGGGCCCCTTAGGTTGTTTATGTTTTTCAATGTCTTAATCAGAAGGCTTACATCGTGTCCGTCGAAAGGGCCAAAATACCGAAATCCCAACTCTTCAAAAAGCATGCCGGGAATGAATAACCCTTTAAGCCCCTCTTCGAACTTATTGGCTATTTTGATGATACGGCTCCCCTTGGGCATGCGCGATTTTACAAAACTTTCTAAAGAGCCTTTGAAGCGATTGTATATAGGCAACGATATAATCTTATTAAGGTAAGTGCTTATGGCGCCCGTATTCGGCGCAATGCTTAATTCATTGGTATTTAAAATAACTAAAATATCTTTTTTGAGGTGGCCGGCATTATTCAGCCCCTCAAAACACAGCCCCCCGCTTAATGAACCGTCACCGATAACGGCTACCACTTTAAAAGATGGCTCTTGGGGTAAGAAATCCCTTGCGCAGGCTAAACCTAGTGCCAGCGATACGGCGCTGGAACTGTGGCCTGTCGTAAATATATCGCAAACGGATTCCTCTTTGGAAGGAAAACCGCTGAGGCCCTGATATTGACGCAGCGTATGAAAATCCTTGTTTCTGCCGGTCAGTATCTTGTGGGCATAGGCCTGATGCCCAACATCAAAGATGATTTTGTCACGCCTGGCATCCAGACAATAGTGTAAGGCTAAAATGAGCTCGACAGCACCCAGGCTCGAAGCGAGGTGCCCGCCGCAAGATGCAACAACCTCAATAATCCTCTGCCTTATTTCCTGCGCAAGCCTCGGCAGCTTATCAGGAGAAAGTTTCTTTAAATCCTGCGGAGAATGGATTTTCTCTAATAACATTATTTCTCTTTATCCTGATCCAGGGGCTTTAATTCAAAATCCCCTTTTTTATTCTTTACCAGGATATCTATTTTTTTCTTGGCGCTCTCCAATCGCTGATTACACAGCCGGGACAATTCAATGCCCTCCTGGTATTTTTTTAAGGCCTCATCCAGAGACAAATCCCCTTTTTCTAGATCCTCTACGATTTTCTCAAGTTTTTTTAATGCCTCTTCAAACTTTATCTCTGCCATTTTATTCGACCTCCGTAATGGTGCTTAAAATCTCACCCCGATGAACTTTGGTTTTTATCATGTCGCCTGCCTTCATGAGTGAAGCGTCTTTAACAACCGCCTCTTGCGGCATCTTGAACGTAATGCTGTATCCTCTGGCTAAAATATTAAGAGGGCTAAGGTTTGAGAGCTTTTCTGCCGCCTTGTTAAAATCTGCCTGCTTTAACTCCAAAAGGTGCTGCAGGAACACATGGAACTGCTTGGTTAAATCGGCTATCCTGGTCCTGGCCTGCTGGATAGCTGCCAGCGGACTCAAGAGATCAAGCTTTTTCCTGGCATTCTCAAGTTCAGACGTGCTTAATTTTAATACGTTTTGCATGCTTAAATTGAGGCGATAGGCACAATCTTCTACGGTGTCCTGCAAATGCGATAACGTCGCTTGAAAGGCCGCCTTTAGGTCTTCGGATACATCTTTGACCTGCTTTTTCAAATCTTCTTTCTTAGGGATAACCAGTTCTGCGGCCACAGACGGCGTTGGCGCGCGCAAATCCGCCACCAGATCCGCAATCGTCCAATCCCGCTCATGGCCCACAGCAGAAATCACCGGTATTTTAGAGTTATAAATGGCTTTAGCCACGATTTCTTCATTGAAGGCCCAAAGGTCTTCGATGCTGCCTCCTCCGCGGCCGACAATCATAACCTCTATTCTCTCATCGCTGGGCGAGCTTTCGTTAAAGGCATTGAGCTCTTTGATGGCCAGGGCAATCTCTTCTTTAGCCGCTTCCCCCTGCACCTGGGCCGGACTAATAATAATATGCACATCCCGGAAACGCCTGTCCAATACTTTTAGCATATCCCGAATGGCCGCCCCTGACAAAGAAGTCACCACTCCAATGCGAGACGGTAAATAAGGTATGGGTTTTTTTCGTTCCGGCCTAAAAAGGCCTTCTTTCTCCAGTTTGACTTTCAGTTGTTCCAGGGCCAACTGGAGGCTCCCGATACCCTTTGGTTCGATCTTCTCTACGATGATTTGATATTGACTGCGCGGTATGTAGCAATCAATTCTGCCAAAACAGATGACCTTTAATCCGTCTTCCATCTTAAATTTAACGCCCTTATTGGCCCAAGCAAACATGACGGCAGCAACCACGCTTGAGGGATCCTTTAAAGAAAAGTAGAAATGTCCTGAGGAATGATGATTGAAATTAGAAATCTCCCCTTCCACCCAGACGTTATCGCCAAAGGCATTCTGCAGTATGGCTTTTATATTGTGAGTGATTTCCGAAACGGTGTAAATGTGCCTATCAGCCGTATCTTTTAACATCACTTTGAGTCTTCTTGTCTAGGGGTCTCTTTGGGAGCTTCCTTAGGGGTCTCTTTGGGAGCTTCTTCTTTCTCTATCGGAATTTGCGCGGTATCAGGTGAAGGAAGTATGCTTTCAGGTTCTTTTTCAGGTTCCTTAATTTCTCTGACCTTCTTCTTCAACAGAATCAAGTGCACAGAATAAGGATTCAGGGCGAGTGTCTCCTGGTAAGGTTCGGTTGCGGGTTCAATCTCTTTTGTTTCCACGGGCACAAATTCACAGTTGAAGCTGCAGGAAGCGTCCACCGTGTATTTTTCATAGAGATAATACGTTTGTGTATCTTTGGGCCTTTGCGCATTGCCGTTTTTACGGTCGGCGGGCTTGGAAGGCTTTAGGTTCTTAATGTTTATTTTGATGCGGCGCGCATTATATTCATATTTTTTGGCTTTATCATTTAATTCCTGCGCTTTCTTTAAGAAATTCTTGATCCTGTTACTCGCGCGTAACTTAGAAACCTCCAATTGATGCAGCATGATTTTTTCTAGCTTTTCGGAGCTTATGAGAGTTAAAATAATTTTTCTTTCCTTGGCTCTAAGCCCGGCGATGTTTTTGGTGAAGTAGTTGGTGACCACCTGCGGATCAATATAATTATAAAAAAGCAGGGCATAGCCGTCACTGGTTTTCGTGGCTATCGCCCCTGCAAAATCATCGTTATTTTTGTGCAAAAACTCATCACGGCCAAGGGCCGAGAGCATTCTCAGCACATTGTAGGTGGCCTTACGCGCGCCTTTGTATTCGGATTCTTCCGGATCAAAAGAAAAAATGCCAATGTTTCTTACCACTCCTTCTTTGTTGCGCCGAAAATCTTCAAGGCAATAGTAGATTTGATAATCGATGCCGGCGGCCTGCATGTTCTTTATGCGGCTGGGGATGTAGCTGGCGGCGATAAAAGATTTTTCCCCCCGTGCCGCCAACACATTGGCGTCACTGTCAAAATTCCATTCGTCAACGATCAGGGGCGTGTTTTTGTCAAAATCAAAATAAGAGAGCCAGTCCCTTATAAGGGTGACCGCCGTCTTTTTATAAACGGTGCTTTCTTTTTCTACGCCGGGATCCGTAGAGAAACCATGCCAGCTGATAAAATCCAAAGGCAGGCGATAGCGGTAGCAGAATTTAATGAGGGTGTAGATGAGGCTTCTTTCCGGGGTGACAATCGTGTTACCTTTAAGATTCTGAAACCACCAGCTGACGCTTGGGGCTCCCACGGGGATATGGATCTTGGTTTCCTGTCGTAATTCCCTGGCGCTTTCTGCAACCACCCGATATAAATTCAGGTATTCCTGTTCCCTGCCGATATAGAAGTCGTCCAAGTCCGGCGCCGTCCAAACCTCATACCAAATATTGTATCTTTTATTGCAACTTAAATCTCGGATGATGCTTTTGACCAGAGCCTTAAAGGCCTTTAAGTCCCGCGGAGGGCTTTTCTTGTCCAGAACCCTGCCAAAGTTGGCCGGTGTACCAAACAGATTCAGCATCACAGTGCCCCCGGCGTCGCTGATATTCTTAATAATCTCTTCATAATGAGCCAGGAGTGATTCCTGCAGCTCTTTCTCTTCGGAAAGCTGACCGATCTCCCAAAGATTATACTGCAACCGATACATGCCCCCAAAACCCAAATCCCTGCGCCAAATGCCTAATGACTCTTTAGCGGCTACTGTCTGCGGCCAGGTGGGGTCACGATGGAATCCGCGGCCGCTTAAGTCTATATTAGGCTGAAATATCTTCGGGAGGGGAGTTGTGCTTGCCGTCACATCCAAATTAAATTCCAACTCTTCATCCTGCTGGGCAAAAGTTGGATGACAAAGCACAAAGCACAAAATCCAAGATAAACACAAAACGCAGCATGCAAAATGGAGAATTCTTCTTTTTGGATTTTGGATTTGGGATTTATTTTGAATTTTGGATTTTGACATTTGACATTAACCTAGGAGCTTTTTCTGAATCCTCTCTATGGATCTAGCCTTCCCTGTGTTTTCATCGATATCTAAAACCACCGCATGCAGTTGGATATTATCGCTAGCGACTTCGAGCCGGGTGGGGATTGACGTGACAAATCTTTCCAACACATCTTCGATTCTTCTGCCGATCACAGAATCATAAGGCCCGGTCATGCCCACATCCGTTACATAGGCTGTTCCTTGGGGCAAAATCCTCTCGTCTGCCGTTTGTATGTGTGTATGCGTTCCCAAAACCGCAGAGACCTTTCCGTCGAGATACCACCCCAGGGCTATCTTTTCTGAGGTGGCCTCTGCGTGCACATCCACCACAATGACGCTCGTCTGCTTAGATAACTCTTCTACCGCTTGCCGGCTTGTCCTAAAAGGACATTCCAAGGGCTCCATGAACACTCTACCACAAACATTGATGACCCCGACAGAGAGCCCTTCCTTTGTTTTAAATAAGCTTGCGCCTTTGCCGGGTGCTCCGAAAGGAAAATTCAAAGGCCTCAAGATTCGCTCCTCTTGATTAATAAGCCCAAAAATATCCCTTTTTTTCCAGATATGGTCTCCGGAGGTCAAGCAATCGATTCCATGCCCAAACAGTTCATCCGCAACTTTAAGCGTAATGCCGGAACCGCCGGCGGCGTTCTCGGCATTGGCGATGATAAACTGCAATTTGTATTCTTTCTTTAATTCCGCTAGGCTCCTGGCTATCGCCTCTCGGCCGGGACTGCCCACGATGTCTCCGATAAACAATATTTTCATAGCGCTATTTTTACGTCATGCGTACCGCGTATTGCGTATTGCGTATTGCGCGCAATGCGCTGTACGCGACGCGCAACGAACATTACTTCGCGTATTCGATCGCCCTGGTCTCGCGAATCACGGTGACCTTGATCTGGCCGGGATACTCCATCCCCTCTTCAATCTTTTTCCGGATTTCGCGTGACAAGTTTATAGCCTCTCCATCCGAAATTTTTTCTGGTTGCACAATGACGCGGATCTCCCGCCCTGCCTGAATCGCAAAAGACTTTTCAACGCCTTTAAAGAGATTCGCGATGGATTCCAATTTTTCCAGCCGCTTGATATAGGTCTCCAGGGTCTCTCGTCTTGCGCCTGGCCTGGCTGCGCTAATCGCATCGGCAGCTATCGCCAGAACCCCATAAAGACTCGAAGCTGCAGTTTCTTCGTGGTGCGCCTCCACGGCGGAAATAAGCTCAACGGATTCATTGTACTTCTTGCATAATTCAGCGCCAAGCTTTGCGTGCGTGCCTTCCACTTGATGATCTACCGCTTTTCCTATGTCGTGCAGAAGGCCCACTCTCTTGGCTAATTTAAAATCCAGGCCCAACTCCGAGGCCATGATCCCTAAAAGAAAAGATACTTCCTTAGAATGCTGGAGGGCGTTTTGACCAAAACTGGTTCTATATTTTAAGCGGCCTAACAGCTTGATAAGCTCCGGATGCAGGCCGTTGACCCCGGCCTCAAAAGCCGCCTTCTCCCCCTCTTCGCGAATCTTGTCTTCCATTTCTTTTTTTGTTTTCTCCACGATCTCTTCGATTCGCCCCGGGTGAATCCTGCCATCGGCGATAAGTTTCTCGAGGCTCAGGCGCGCGATTTCTCGACGCACCGTATCAAAGGCCGATAAGGTTACGGCCTCCGGCGTATCGTCGATGATAACATCGACGCCCGTCGCCATTTCTAAAGCGCGGATGTTACGGCCTTCCCTCCCGATCACCCGCCCTTTCATTTCATCATTAGGCAATGTCACGACGCTGACCGTGGACTCCACCGTGTGCTCGGCCGCACATCTTTGTATAGCCAGACTTACGATCTCGCGGGCCTTTTTATCCGCGATGCCGCGTAATTCTTCTTCTTGTCTTTTAATAAGTACCGCCTTTTCATTATTCAGCTCTTCATTGAGCCTGCTCAGCAGTATCTGCTTTGCCTCTTCGGCCGACAAGGAAGAAATCTTCTGCAATCGTTCCTTCTCTTCCGCGATGAGCGAATGCAATTGAGCATCTTTCGTCCTGATCGCCTCTTCCTGTCTTTTGAAGCTTTCGCTTCTGGCCTCGATTTCCCTCTCTTTCTTTTCTAACAAATCAAGCCTGCGGTCAATGTTTTCCTCTTTCTGGGTCAGCCTTTTTTCTAAGCTGAATATTTCCTGACGCCGATCTTTGGTCTCACGTTCAAAATCCTGCCGCATTCTGTAGAGAAGGTCTTTGGCTTCTAACTCCACTTCTCGACGCCTGTCCTGGGCCTCTTTCTTTACCTGTTCTAAAATGTGCTGTGCCCTTGCTTCTGCGTTCTGAATCTTTTTTTCAGCTACATATTTTCTTACGGAATATCCAAGGATTATTGCCCCTATCGCAATCCCCGCAAATAGGATAATGTTTAGCATAAGTATAACCAGCCTCCTTTTATCGCAAAAACGCAAAACTCAACCCCCGCAGCAATATCTTCACCGCTAAACCGCAATAATACCTTTTGCGGCTTTGCTGTATTTATTGGTGAATATTCTTAAGATGCCTTTGCGCTTTTGCGGTTATGCAAAGATGATTCTGTTGACGTTGATATCGTGCGTTTTGGCGGGGACTTTAGGTAAGATTTGGAAGTCGAAGGCCAGGCCAATAGTGGGGATTTTCTTAGGGAGCATCTTTAAGAATCGGTCGTAATAACCCTTGCCCCGGCCCAAACGATTGCCTTTTTTATCAAAGGCCAAACCCGGCACAATGACGATATCCAGATCTTTAAGCGGGATGAACCGTTTGGTCGAGGGCTCGCATACTCCATAAGGCCCTCTTTGCAACTTGATACTTTCATCTAATATACCTGGCCTCAAAGCCACTTTTCTGTGAATGCACACCGGCACAGTTACAATCTTGCCTAATTTAATAGCTGCCTTTATCATGTCTTGCGTCTCTACTTCATCGCCAAACGCTATATAAAACATCACAATCTTTGCTTTCCTGAAAATCTGTGTCCTCAAAAGCTTATTTCTAATGATTTTGCTTTTTCGGTCCCGATCTGCCTCCTTCTGTGTTTTTAGTCTGCAGATGATTCTACTACGTATCTGGCGTTTTGTCAACATCACCTGATCAATGTTCGTGGGAAGCATGTTCTCTGTCTTTAAAAGGGGGCTCCTTGCCTTGTTTTCTATAGTAGTCTTTTAAAGCAGAGCGCAAAGCCTCCTCGGCTAATACAGAACAGTGCATCTTGATGGGAGGTAATCCTCCCAGCGCTTCGGCTACGGCTTTATTCGTAATCTTTAAGGCCTCCTCAATGGGTTTGCCCTTGACCATCTCGGTCACCATGGAGCTGGTACTTATAGCCGCGCCACATCCGAACGTCTTAAACTTCGCGTCTGTAATAACGTTTTTTTCTATCTTCAGGTACATTCTCATTACGTCGCCACATATCGGGTTACCGACGCTGCCAATGCCGCTGGCATCCGGAATCTCGCCGACGTTGCGCGGATTCATGAAATGATCCATGACTTTATCTGAATAAGGTTGCTCTGTCATCCTGCTTGTCTAGGGTTTTGTAACTACCAATTTATGGGGCTTGTTCGTCTTTTTAAAATCCTTGGGCTGCCGAATCTCCTTAAGGCGCTGCAGTTTTTTTGTCTTCTCTAATTCTTTGTAGATTAGAACCCAGGCGCAATCCTGATCCTTATCTACCTCGCATTTACCTTTATCCATCCCGCCGCAAGGACCGTTTAAAAGCCCTTTGGCACAGAGGGTGATCGGACAGATCCCCCCTGTTATATCTAAAACGCACTCGGCGCACATAGAACATTTTTCATAGAAGTTTCCCCGGCCGTCCATCACGGCTCCAAATAAGGTGTTACACGCAGGCAATACCGTCAACTCTAAGCGATCATTGTCCTTGACGGATTGCACCCCTAACCCGCACGCCAGAACCAGAATCGCTTCAGCTTCTCTGAGGGCCTTTATGTTTTTTGCTAATTCGGCCTTTATTTGGCTGGCCACGCAGGGTGCGCCCGGGATGCAGGAGCCTAAAACAACCTTCCCCTGATTTTCCAGATCCTGCTGCATCTTGGCGGCCTCATCTTTTCCGCCGGTCTTACAAGTCGTGGCGCACTCTCCGCACCCTACAAGGAATACTTTCTTATACTCCTTGAGGCATTCTAATATTTTCTCTAATGGCTTCTGTTCTGTGATGATCATTTCCGTTATTCCTTATGGCTTAAAAGATTAAATGCTCAATACAAAATTTTAACACATTTTAAGGGGAGGCTCAAGGGAAATTCTATTGAGAGCCTGTCTTTAAATACGCCCTGATAATCTTTTGTTCCTCGACAGGCTTATCCGAGGGCCCGGTTGGCGTGTTTTCTATTTTTTGCAACGCATCGTGCCCGGAAATAACTTCCCCGAATATGGTGTGGCGCATATGGAGCCAGGGCGTCTTAGCCGTAGCGATAAAGAACTGGCTGCCGTTGGTGTTAGGCCCGGCATTGGCCATGGCCAGCAGGCCCGGCCTATCAAATGTAACTTGCGGCGTAACCTCATCTTCAAAAGGCTCACCCCAGATGGACTCGCCCCCCATGCCTGTGCCCGTGGGATCCCCTCCCTGAATCATAAAACCTTTAATCACCCTGTGAAAGGTTATCCCATTGTAATAACCTTTTTCCACGAGTTTTGTAAAATTCTCGCAGGCCTTGGGCGCCACCTCCGGCATCAACTTAACTTCTATGACTCCTTGATTGGTCTCTAAGACCACGACTGTCGCCTCCATCGCAAACCCTCCCGTATAAACGCTGCTCATAAAAATCGCCGATAATAAGTAAATAGGCAGTCTCTTCATGGCCCTATCCTTTCCTTTCCTGTCTTTTGTCTCTTTTCTATTGGCTTATTTTAGGATTTCGCTTTCGCCTTCTCCCCTTCCTTCTTTTTCTGCTCCTCTTTGACTTTTTGCGCGATTTCACCGGGGACATGTGCGTATCTGAGGAACTCCATAGAGGCATTGCAACGGCCGCTGCTTAAAGAGCGCAGGGCCGTCGCATAACCAAACATTTCAGAGAGAGGAACTTCCGCAGAGATTATTTTCTGTTTTCCCTTGCTGTCCATGTTTAAGATTTTCCCCCGACGGGAGCCTAAATATCCCACGACGGCATTCACATACTCTTCGGGCGTGGTGGCCTCAAGGGACATATAGGGTTCAAGCAGGGCCGGCTCTGCCTGCATAAAGGCCTGTTTAAATCCCAGAATGGCCGCTATTCTAAAGGCCAGTTCAGACGAATCGACCTCGTGAAAAGATCCATCCACAAGATTGACCTTGACATCCACGACAGGAAATCCTGCATAGACCCCTTTCTTCATAGCTTCTATCACGCCCTTTTCTACGGCAGGGATAAAGGATTTAGGGATAGCGCCTCCCTTAATGCTGTCAATAAACTCGAAGCCCTCTCCAGCCGCAGCCGGCGAAATCTCCATGACCACATGGCCATACTGACCCCTGCCGCCGGACTGCTTAATGTATTTTCCTTCGGCGTGTGATGATTTCAGAATCGTTTCCCTGTAAGCGACTTTTGGCTGACCGACCACAGCCTCTACGTCAAACTCCTCCTTAAGCCTATCCACGATGATCTCAAGGTGCAGCTCTCCCATGCCCGTGAGGACCGTTTCTTTCGTTTCTTCGTCGCTTTGCACTAAAAAGGTGGGGTCCTCCTCCATAAGTTTGGACAGACCCTTTCCAAGCTTATCCTGATCCGAGCGGCTCTTTGGGGCGATGCTCAACGACACCACAGGCACAGGAAACTCTATTGTCTCCAAGACCACGGGCTCTTCTTTATCGCACAGGGTATCTCCTGTGGTTGTATGCGAAAGGCCTACCACGGCTACGATATCGCCGGCAAAGGCGCACTCGACATTCTCCCGCTGGTTGGCATGCATCTGCACAATCCTTCCGATTCTTTCCTTTTTGTTCTTGGTGGCATTAAGCACATAGGAACCCGTCTCTAAGATGCCGGAATAAATCCTCACATACACAAGCTTGCCCATATGCGGATCAGCCTGAATCTTAAAGGCAAGGCCCGTTAATGGCTCTTGATAATCAGGTTTTCTTAGGACGGTTTTTTCGGCATCAAGAAGGCTGTGCCCCTTGACCTCAGGGGTATCCGACGGAGAAGGCAGGTAAAGCGTTATCGCATCAAGGAGCTTCTGGACCCCTTTGTTTTTAAAAGCGGATCCGCAAAGAAGAGGCACGATTTTATTAGAAATGGTGCCCTTACGCAAAACCTGCGCGAGTTCTTCCCGGGTTATTTGCTCCGGAGCCTCCAGGTACTTTTTGGTTAAAGTTTCGTCAAGCGCTGAGATTTTCTCCACTAAGAGATGGCGATACTTGAGCGCATCTTCCTTAAGCTCTTCGGGGATATCCTCAATAAGAAAATCCTTGCCCTGAGACTCTTCCTGATAGAGATAGGACTTCATCTCCATCAAATCCACCACCCCGCGAAAGCTGTCTTCGCTGCCAATCGGAATGACTAGCGCAACAACATTGGCACCCAGGATCTCTTCAATCCCCTTCAACACACTAAGAAAGTCAGCACCTGTCCGGTCCATCTTGTTCACGAAGGCAATCTTGGGAACGTTGTATTTATCGGATTGATGCCACACTGTTTCCGATTGAGGCTCAACCCCTCCTACCGCGCAAAAAACAGCCACCGCGCCATCAAGAACCCTAAGGCTCCTTTCCACCTCAACCGTAAAATCAACGTGGCCAGGGGTGTCAATAAGATTGATCCTGTGGTCCTTCCAGAAGCATGTCGTTGCTGCCGATGTAATAGTAATGCCTCGTTCCCGCTCCTGCTTCATCCAATCCATCTGTGTAGCGCCTTCGTGGACCTCCCCGATTTTATAAGACTTGCCCGTATAAAACAAAATCCTCTCCGTCAGAGTCGTCTTTCCGGCATCGATGTGCGCCATAATCCCGATGTTTCTGACCATCTTTAACTCTGTGCGGGGAACTGGCGTTGGCTCTTTTTTCTTTGCTCTCTTGGCTGCTTCACGAGGGATCTCCTCTGGCTTAACCTCAGGAGCCTTCTTCTGCATTTCTCCGAGCTGCATTTCTTCGGACTTAGGGGGCTCCTCGGGCTTTAGGGGCTCCTCGGGCTTTAGGGGCTCTTCGGGCTTGGAGGGTTCTTCTGGCGCAAAGGGTGCTTCGGGCTTAGTAGGGGGCTCTTCCTTAGAGGGCTCTTGCGGTAACTGCTCTTTAGGAGGTTCTTCTTCTTTGATGGGCTCCTCTTCTTCAGGCACCTCTTTCTGTTCCTGGAGGACTGGGACGGCTTTCTCCTTCTGGGCCACCTGGCTCTTCAGATGGCCTAACTCCTGCATCAAAATCCTTGACCGCTCTTCCTTAGTCTCTAATTCCTTTTCCAGTTCCGTGTATTCTTCATTAAGCTTATTGAATTCCTGCTTAGGAATCCATTCGCTTATCTGTTCTTTCTTTTTGAATTCCTCAATTGTTTCCTGCTGGCTTTTAAGTTCTTTATTAACTTTCTCGATTTTATGTTTCTGGGCCTCAATCTTATCCGAGCTGTCCTTGATAGCTGCTTCTTGCAAGGCCAGCCTCTCGTTTAATTCCCGAATTTCCTTGCTGCTATTGACATTCTTGGCAAACTCCTTTTCCAGCTCTTTTTCTTTTTCCGCAAATTTCTTCTGCAGGCCACCATGCTCTTCCTTGGTTTTATTCAATGCCTCTTCCGCTTTAACCACCCAATCCTGCCTACGGACGAGCTCCTCCTCTAACTGCGCCTGGGATTTTCCGGAAACCTCAACTTCTTGCCGGCTATGGGCATAATCCGTTTTTACCTTTTCCAGTTCTCCCTGCAGGGCTGACACTTGCATCTGTAGTTTTTCGGTCTTTTCTTTCCCGTAATTTTGATTTTTCCCTTCCGGCACTCTTCTTGGCCTGGGTCGGGCCGCAGAATCTGCCGTTGCCATCCCGTAGATAGCGTAAGCTATCATGCTGATAGCTGCCAACAAAGCTATATAAAGTATCGTGAGCATCTTAACTGCAATAGGTTACTCAAGCAGGTGCCGTGAGGCACCGCTGCACAGCAAATAGTTCGCCTTTTTAATTACGATTCATTATTCTACAGCGAAACATGAAGGCATGCAATCAATTTCTACCGATAGAAGCCGTTTGAAATTGATGGTGAGCGAAGCCGAACCATCAATTTCTCCGTTAGTAAACTAAAATCTAACGGGAGATTTGTGGTACGGGACACTTCTGCCAAAAGGCCTTATTTTACAAGAGGTTATTTAGAAACGGTCTGGGGGATTGTTTCAAGACCCGATCTTGAAATGATATGTGTGGCAGGTTATTTCTTGGGGTTCTGGCTGGCGCGCAGCTTTTCAAGACGCTGCTTGATCTTGGCTTCAAATCCCATCTCGGTAGGCTCATAATAACGCACGCGCTTACGTGTATATTTCTGGCCTACAAAATGTTCGGGATAGTCGTGCGCGTATTTATAATCCTTGCCATGGCCAAGCTTTTCAGCTCCTGAATAAGAGGCCTCTTTGAGATGGTCCGGCACCTCCTGGACCTTTTTTTGTTCGATATCCTGGGCCGCCTTCTCTATCGCCAGGTAGCTGGCATTGGATTTAGGCGCACAGGAGACATAGATCACTGCCTGGGCCAGAGGGATTCTTGCCTCAGGCATCCCCACAAACTCCGATATCTGCAGGGAGGCGTTGGCTAAAACAAGGGCCAGGGGGTCAGCGTTACCCACGTCCTCTGCAGCCAGGATGCAAATCCGACGAGCAATGAAGCGCGGGTCTTCTCCGGCATAAAGCATCTTGGCCATCCAGTACAAAGCCGCATCGGGATCAGAGCCACGCATGGCTTTTATAAAGGCTGAGGCCGTGTCATAATGACCGTCTTCATCCCTATCGTAAAGCAGGGCTTTTTTCTGGATGGATTCGCTGGCAACCTCTAAAGTGAAATGGATGGTACCGTCTTTAGACTTGGAGGTGGTAAGAGAACCTATCTCAAGGGCGCTCAGACAGCGCCTGGCATCCCCTTCACACGTCTTGGCTAAAAAGACAAGCGCCTTTTTGTCCATCTTTATCTTTTGATTCCCCAGTCCCCGGGTTTTATCCTTTAAGGCGGACTGGAGGATCGACATGAGTTCGTTTACTTTTAAAGCCTTTAATTCGCAAACCAGGGAGCGCGACAAAAGGGGCGAGACAAGAGAAAAAAAGGGGTTGTGGACAGTGGCGCCGATTAAAATGGGATTGCCGTCTTCGACATCAGGCAAAAGCACATCCTGCTGAGCTTTATTAAAACGGTGGATCTCGTCAATAAAAAGCGTGGTCTTACGGCCTGTGTTGGCGTATTTTATTTTTGCCGAGGCCATCAGCCGCCTCAATTCTTCGACGTTAGAGGTCGTGGCATTGATGGCTTCGTAGTAGGCCTTAGTGACGTGGGCAATGCACCAGGCCAGGGAAGTTTTCCCTGTGCCCGGCGGGCCGTATAAAATGACAGAGCTTAAACGATCCGCTTCAATGGCGCGGCGTAAAAGTTTTCCCTTGCCCAGGAGATGGGCCTGTCCTACAAACTCCTCTAAGGCACAGGGCCGCATGCGCACAGCTAAAGGGAAGGTTTTAGAGTCGAGGGGTTGATCGAGATTGAATAAATCGGCAGCTTGATTGGGCATGCTAAGAATGGATTACCCCTCGCCTAAACGCTTGTCAATTTCTTCGAAATTGACTGCGCAGGCTCGGGATTATTTCGCCCCGCTTCTTGCATTCTTACGAATGCAAGAATGCCGCGGGGCTCAATAAAAAAATCCCCGCAGCGTGCCGTTGGAGTGACAGTCTGAACCGATTTCGTTTCAGGTGGGTGCTCTCTCCTTAGCGCCAAAGCGCCAAGGAAGTTCCAAGCTCCCATTAGATTATTGTTGGTTCAACAATTATCAGAATTCCAACGCGCACCGCAGGGATTTTAAAAGAACTCGCATTACGAAAGTAGTATAACACATATTACGCCGTAAGTCAACATTTGTTTAATGGGGATCGTACAATTTAAACTGATTCGTTTCATTAAGCACAGATGATCACAGATAAAGTCCGCATAAAGAGAATATCTGCGATCATCAGTGGTTTTTCATCAGCGGTCATCTGTGCATATAGCTAGTGGAACTATTGAAATTAATACATTAACAGGGCGTCAGCGAATCTTGCCGCCAAAGCGTTCTGTCAGGGTGCTGACCAGGAGGGCATGCAAAGGGGTTATCTCTGTTTCTGTCAGGGTCCTTTCATCGCTGCGGTATAAACAGGAGATCGTTAACCCTTTATAGCCGACTGGAATCTGTTTACCTTTATAGCAATCCGCTATTTTGATGCTGCCAAGCCACGGTTGGCCTTGGGCTTTAAGCGTTTCCAATAATTCCTTGATGGAAACCGTATCTTTAAGGTAAAAACTTATATCCCTGGCTATGCCGGGATATTTAGGGAGAGCCGTAAATTTCTTCTGCGGTAACGCTAGTGACAAAAGCTTTTCTAAAGAAAGTTCCAGCAGAAATACTTCTTTATTCTTTATATCAAACTTATCTAAGGCTCTTTTTGTCAACATCGTCATCAGGCCGATTTTTTCTTTGCCCACGCGGATATCCATAGTAGAAGGAGCGGCGGAACCAGAAAAATGATACTCCGCCACGCCTATCCTCCCAAAAAGCACCTCGAGGATACCTTTTAAATGCAGAAAATCCGCCGGGTCTTGGACAAATCCCCCATTCAGCATAAATGATTTACTGCCGCACAGGGCTAAACCTAACCTCAATTCCTCTTTGGGCTCCTCCCGATGTTTCAAAAAAACTTGTGCGACTTCAAAAATCGCAACATACTCCTGTTTCTGGTTGAGGTTATGGGCAACGCATTGCGCGAGGCTTGCCAAAAGAGTCGGCCTTAAGATCTCCTGTTCTTTGCTTAAGGGATTAAGAATCCCGATAGCTTCCTGCTGCCGGGACAAGCCAAGGTGGCTCAGCAGATCTTTGTCAATAAGACTGTAGGTGACTACTTCATGCAATCCTAAACCTGTTAAGAAATTCTTTGTTACAGAAACGAGGTCTCTTTGTCTACCTATAAGGGGCTCAGGCATAACCCGGGGCAAGGTCTTGGGGATCTGCTCAAAACCAAAAATTCTGGCTATCTCTTCTATCAGGTCTATTTCCAAATGTACATCAGGCCTGAAGCTGGGAACGGTTACGCAAAACCTATCTTTTGATATTACCTTTACGCTAAAACCCAGGTGATACAAAATGCTCTTTATCTGCAAAGCTGTAATAGAAACATTCAAAATCTTATGGGCGGCGGCAACGCTTAAATCAACCGTCTTGTTCCTCGTTTTAGTCACGCCTGCGTTCTTGGCTGATAGACACCTTCCTTTAGCTAGGACACGAATCAATTCAACGGCCTGCCAAGAAGCACTCTTGGCCGTTTCAAAATCCACGCCCCGCTCAAAACGATAAGAAGAATCCGTCTGCAAGCCGAGAGCCTGCCTGCCGCGCCTGACGATAATCGGATTGAATACGGCAGCTTCCAGGAGAATATTTTTTGTCCCCTCTGTTACCTGTGTATCTTTACCACCCATGATGCCGGCTATCGCTATTGGTTTGCCAATTTGCTGGTTTTCCGGTTTGCCGGATTTTTCTTTATCCTCCGAAGCAATAACAAGGATTTCTTCGTTCAATATTCTCTTGATTCCGTCAATGGTTACTATTTCTTCTCCCTTTTTCGCTCTTCTTATAATCACATTTAACTGACTAACTGGCGTACTGGCCAACTGGCCAACAACTTTATCTAAATCAAAGGCGTGAAGCGGCTCTCCCCACGCGAATAAACAATAATTCGTGATATCCACGATATTGTTGATGCTGCGGCAACCCACCCCTTCTAACCGTTTCCTTAACCACTCCGGTGAAGGCCCAACCTTGACGTCTTTTATAATCTTTGCGGTATATAAAGGACAATCCTTTTTGTCCTGAATATTTATTGTTAGCCGGTTAGCCGGTTTGCCGGTTAGCCGGTTAGAACTGGTTAACTGGATAACTGGCATACTGGCTAACTTTTTTCCAGTAATCGCCGCTACTTCCCTGGCGATACCGACTACGCTTAACCAATCCGGACGGTTCGAGGTTACCTCAATCTCAAAAACGACATCCCCTTCCTTCCTCTCTAAAGAAGTCACCTCGAGGCCTGCCATGGTGAGCTTTTCAGCCAGCGCTTCCGGCGATAGCCTGATATCTACAAAATCCCTAAGCCAACTAAAGGTAACTTTCATATTCCTTCTAGAACTGCTTCAAAAATCTTAAATCGTTCTCGAAAAATAAACGAATATCATTAATCCCGTATTTAAGCATGGCGATTCTTTCAACGCCCATGCCGAAGGCAAAACCCGAATACTTTTTGGGATCGTAGCCCACCTGTTTGAAGACGTTGGGGTGAATCATGCCTGAGCCCAAAATCTCAAGCCACCCTTTCCTGCCGCATACAGAACACCCTTTTCCCTGACAGATGATACAGGAGATGTCAACCTCTGCCGATGGCTCGGTGAAAGGAAAAAAATGCGGCCTGAAACGCATCTTTATATCTTTCCCGAAAACCGCCTTGGCAAATAATTCTAATACGCCTTTTAAATCCGAGAACCTAATGTCTGTGTCTACCATAAATCCCTCGATCTGATGGAACATAAAAGAGTGGCTGGCATCAACGGCATCAGGCCGATAAACCCGGCCGGGGACCACTACAGCCAAAGGCGGCTTACGCGATTTCATGACCCGGATCTGGACCGGAGAGGTATGGCTGCGCAACAATAGTTTTCCGGTTTGCCGGTCCCTCGACTTCGCTCGGGATGGTTCGAGAGATGGTGAGCCTGTCGAACCATTTGCCGGTTTGCCGGTTGAACCGGCTAATTGGCTAACAGGAGAACCGGCTAACTTTAAATAGAAGGTATCAAACGCGTCGCGGGAAGGATGCTCCAGGGGGATATTCAAGCCCGTAAAATTATTGTACTCCGTCTCTATTTCAGGGCCTTCAACCACCGAAAAACCCATGCGGTCAAATATCGTGCAGATGGCATCCATGACTTGCGTAACGGGATGGATATGCCCGATTTCCTGGGCCATGCCTGGCATCGCCATATCGCATGAAACGACCTCTGGCGGCTGGCTGTCTTGCGCTAAGGCTCTTTCTTTCTCTTCAAGCAAAGAGAGGATTTTTGTTTTTAAGGCATTGACCTGTTGACCAAAACCAGCGCGTTCTTGCGGAGGCAGGCTGGATATGGAACTGGTCAGCTGTGCAATAACGCCTTTTCTCCCCAGATGCTTGGTGCGAAATTCCTCCCAGGCCAGAGGCGTATTAACCCTTTGAATCTCGGCTTCTATTTGCGAATAAATAGAGTCAATATCCATACGAAACACAAGGCTCCTAGCAATACAGCCGCCATATTTCTTTTATCCGTTTTCAGTCTTTCCGTAATCATTCTTCCGCCGCTTGTGACGCGCAGCGCTTCGGCGTGAATATCTAAATCTCCGCCGTGTTCAGGACAGGCCCGCCGGAAGATTCCCGTAATCTCCACGGCATCCCCCTTGGATTTATAGCTGCCGCTATACGCCACATCCTTAAGCAAGGAGGAATGAATCCAGATGCCGATGGCACGTGAACCGTCTTTAACATTGGCCCAGGCGTAATCTGCGCGCCTCATAATGTCTCCTATGACTTCCCCTTCGTAAACCACGGTTTTACCGTCGTACTCCTTAGCGTTCTTGATAAGCTCTTCACTTGAGACAGGCTGAGCATAGCCGCTCAAGGTAAATCCAAATACTACAAATAATACCCATAATACCAAATAAATCCCAATTTCCAAATCCCAATGTTTAAACATCACTTCCCTTTAAAGACCGCCACAAAGACGCCTATTAAGGTAAACACCGACATGAATTCCAGGCGGCCGGCCCACATCTGAAATATGTAAGTGATTTTTAACAAAGGGGGCATGGTTGCCTGGGTCAGGCCGCACGATAATCCTACGTTGGCTGCTGCTGAGGTTGATTCAAATAAAGAATTCAGAAAGGGGTAACCAAAGAACATGCCCACGATAGCGCCAAAACCATAAAGCGCCAGATATGCCAGCGTTATCAACAGGGCGGACCTGGCGAGTTTATCTTCTAAAAACATGTCTTTAATGTGGTGGAACTTTTGGACCACAACCGCTCTCTCCGGTAAAATGATTCTTTTGATATCTTCTAAAAGCGCCTTAAAGATCACGCCGATACGCAGCATCTTGATGGCTCCTGTAGTTGAAGATACTGCGCCTCCCAGGGCCATGGCGCCCATAACACCCACCAAGGCCAGGGGGTTCCAGTCATTCATAAACTGGCTGGCGTAAATAGTCTGATATCCGGTGCCGGTGTGGCCAGAAATGAGTTGATAGAAACCCTTGCGGAAGAACATGAGGGCGTTAGGGTAAATGCCTGATTGGGCTAAACCTATCCCGGTCACAAGAAAAGCCAACATAACGGTGACTAAAAAGGTGTGGATTTCTATGTTTTTGATGATCTCTCTGCGGTTGCCTGTCCATATATGGTAGTGCAATTTAAAATTGATGGCCCCTAAAATCATGATGACCATTGTAACTACCTCAAGGGGGAAACTGTGATAAAAAAGAATGTTCTGGGATTGAGGGGCAAAGCCTCCCGTATCAAAAGCTGCCATAAAAATACATACGCCATGGAAAAAAGCATTGATAGGCTTCATGCCGCCCAAGAGGCCGGTTATACCTAAGGCCAGGGTGCCTAAGACTAGGTACACGATACTGACCAGCCAGATGAACCTGGCCGTATAAATAACATTCGGCAGGATTCTTTCGTCGCGCGCTTCTCCGACATACATTCTAAAAGCCCCGGAATATCCTTTGATAAAAAGAGAAAGAGCAACAATAACGATCCCCTGGCCGCCGATAAACATCATAAGGTGGCGCCAGATATTGTGCGTGTAGGAGAGATGGTCGAGATCCTGGATTAAAGTTAAACCTGTAGTCGCAAAACCCGACATAGCGTCAAAGCAGGCATCAAGGTATGAATTCCAGTGCCCGCTTAAATATAACGGTATCGCACCTAAAAACATGGCTGCCAGCCATGAAAGGCTCACAACAATCATGCCCTGCATCCAATTCAGGTCCTTCTGCGTAAAGCACAATTTGGTAAAAATGAAACCCGATAAAAGGGCGATCTCAAGGGTTATGACGAAATCCAGGACGGGGTTTAATTCGCCAAAGCCCAATCCTACCCCTATCGGTATCAGCATAGTGATGGCTATGCCCATGATAATCTTTCCTAAATAGTAACCGATAATTTTAACGTCTTCCAGCCGGGGCTTCAAGATCATTTTTTAAGCGTGATTAAAAAACTGGCTAAAAGGGCGAGCGTCATGATAGCCAGGGCATAAAGGATTTCCGTCGTTATGCCCAGGGCGGTATCTATAAAAGATTTTGTCTTCAATCGCATTTACCTTTTGTGTTTTTAAAGCTTGCCGACTAATAAATTGAGTAGTTGCGGTTCATTGCCAACAAGCGTCAGGGCAATCACATCGTCACCGGGCTTTAAGACGGTATTGCCTTTTGGCACGATAACCTCTTCCCCTCTTACCAAGGAAACCAAAACTGAATCAGGGGGCAACTGGATGTCTTTAACCTCTTTGTTGATCGCAGGGGAATCCTTGGGCAAGTCCACGCGAACGATGGCAAGCTTGCCGCGCTTAAAACTCATCAGATTCACAAAATCCGAGAAAGACACCTCTTCTTCGATAACCTTAGCGATGATTTTGGTGGAATCAACCGGCACATCCACCCCTAATTCCGCAAAGGTATGTTCGTTATCCGGGTTGTTCACTCTTCCAACGGTGCGCTGGATACCGAATCTTTCTTTGGCTAATTGGCAGACGATCAGGTTGTCTTCGTCATCACCGGTGACAGCCGCAACCACATCCGCCTGCGCTATGCCTGCCTCTTCCAAGATGCGTGGGTCGCATCCATCCCCATTCATCACCAAGGCTTCCAGTTCCTTAGCTATCTGCTCACAGGTAGGCTTATCTCGCTCCACAATGGTTATCCTGTGCTTGCTCTGACAAAGCCTTTTGGCCAAGAAATAACCCACCTTGCCAGCGCCTACGACGATAATGTGCATTTTCACTCCTCGCTACAATTGAAATCTTTTCCTTATTTTTTCGAGGCTTGCAACCTTAACGACGGCCATCAATTTGTCTTTTTCTTTCAGCGCGGTTTTTTCTTCGGGGATAGCCACGCCATCCGGCCTTCGGATGGCAACGACCAAAAATTCTCCAGGAACATTGATATCTTGAATTGTCCTGCCGGCGAGGTTGTGTTTGACCTCTATCTCGATAACCCCTAATTCCTTGGTTTCAATGAGATAACTGGAAAAGCGGCTTTCGATGATTTTGTCTCTTAGCATCGACGCAAAAAGGATCGTTCCGCTGATAATATCCAGGCCCAAAGACGTATAGATGTAGGCCCTCTGGGGATCATAGACGCGCGCCAGCACCTTAGGGACCTTAAATATTTTTTTGGCAACCTGGGCCGAGATAAGATTGGTATTGTCTCCGTTTGTCACGGCACAAAAGGCATCCGCTTTTTCAATGCCTACCTGACGCAGCAACTCCAGGTCAAAGCCATTGCCCACCATGGTCAGGCCGTTGAATGTCTGGCCCAAGCGGTCAAAGGAGGACTGGCTTCTATCGATAATGACGATGTTGTGCCCTTCGTTGGAAAGCAGCTTCGCTAATTCAGAACCCACCCTGCCGCAACCCACTATGATTATATACATGTTAGCTCTTTCTGAAAATTCAAATGACAAAGCACAAAATTTAAAATAAGCTCAAAGCACAAAATTCAAATCAAAAAAGTTTTTGTTTGGGATTTTGGATTTATTTTGTGCTTTGAATTTTGTCATTTGAAATTAAGCTTTGGCTATTTCTACCAGCTTTCCAAACGCCTTTGCGTCTCTGACCGCCAGGTCCGCCAGCACCTTTCTGTCCAGGCTGACTTTGGCTTTTTTAAGACCCTTGATAAAAACGCTGTAAGTCAAACCTTCGGCACGGCAGGCTGCATTGATGCGTGCGATCCAAAGCCGGCGCATCTCTCTTTTTTTCACGCGCCTATCGCGATACGCATACGCCTTGGCGTGCATCAGGACACGGCGCGCCTGTTGGTACTGCTTACTTCTATCCCCCCAAAAACCTTTGGCTTTTTTCAGGGTCCTTTTCTTTCTTTTACGCGTGGCTACACTATGCTTAATCTTTGCCATAACATTTACTCCTTCGTCGTTCGAGGTTCACCGCTGACTATTTACCGTTACCCGCATGATGCTGCAAACCCCGCACCCGTGCACAGCTGCGGGGTAAACTTTTAACCGTAAGGCAACATTCTTTTAATGTATTTGGTCTCCTTCCCCGGGCCAAGCGTCTTGGATTTTCTCATGCCCCTTAATCTCTTGCGTGTCTTGCTGGACAAAAGATGACTCTTGCCACCGGTAAAATACTTGACCTTGCCTTTTTTCGTCAACTTAAATCTTTTCGAAACTCCCTTTTTGTTTTTTAATTTAGGCATCTGGGCTCCGCTGTTAATAAATAGGCTTTTTATCTATCAATGAATTTTATTTAGGAGCAATCACAAAAGACATGACGCGCCCTTCCATGGCCGGCTTTTTTTCTACCTGACCGTCATTCTGAGTGTCTATGATAAATTTGTCCAGGATCTTTCTTCCCAGGTCCACGTGCTCCATTTGCCTGCCCCTAAAAAAAAGGTTTATTTTAACTTTGTCTTTTTTCTTCAAGAAGGCAATGACCTGCTTGACTTTTGTATCAAAGTCATGGTCGTCAATGTTGGGTTTAAGGCGGATCTCTTTGAATTTTCCCTGTTTCTGATGCTTTTTGGCCTCGCGCTCCTTCTTTTCCTGGTCATATTTAAATTTACTAAAATCGATGATGCGGCAAACAGGGGGGTTAGCGCTGGGCGCCACCTCCACTAAGTCCAATTCGTATTGATCGGCTAGCTCCTGGGCCCTTGCCGTGGACATAATACCCAGCTGGCTGCTGTCCGGACCAATAAGCCGCACCTGCGGCACGCGGATACGTTCGTTAATACGAATAAACTTTTTTATATGAACCACCTCCCTTGGCTAATAAGTTTTACGACCCTTTAAATTCCAAGCTCCAAGCCCCGTATAAAAATCGAAGATTTTTAACGGGGCAAGCATCAAATTCCAATTTTCCAAATTCCAAACATGCAAGTTTCGAACATTGAGATTTGGGATTTGGAATTTATTTGGAAATTGGGATTTCTCATGTCGTTTTTTTATTTTTTGTTATCTATCTCCTCTTTTATCCTCTTTATAAACTCATCTAAGGCCATGCTCCCCAGATCGCCTTTCCCTTTTTTCCTTACGGAAACACTCTGCGATTTTGCTTCTCGTTCTCCTACAACCAAACAATAAGGGATTTTTTTGAGCTCGGCGCTGCGTATCCTTTTGTCTAATGTCTCGCTACGGCTGTCCAAATCAACGCGGATGGAATGAGCCTCCAGGGCCTCCTTAATTTTTTGGCCATAGGCAAAACTTGAATCCTTGATGGGGATCACTAACGCCTGCGTCGGCGCCAGCCATAAAGGCAATTCGGCGTTATAATGCTCTAACAGGGCGCCGATAAAACGTTCGAGGCTGCCCAATAAAACCCTATGCAGCATGATCGGCTGCTGCTCTTTGCCTTCGGCATCCACATAGGCCAGATCAAATCTTTTGGGAAGCGCAAAATCGCATTGGATGGTGGCGCACTGCCATTTTCTTTTGAGGGCGTCTTTTAATTTGATATCGATTTTCGGGCCGTAGAAAGCGCCTTCTGCGGCATTAATCTCAAAGGGAAGGCCTTTTTCTTTTAGGGCCTCTTCAAGGGCTGCTGTGGCACGCTCCCAGTCTTCGTCTGAGCCGATGGATTTTTCCGGGCGCGTGCTTAATTCAATGCTCACGTCCTTAAAGCCAAAGACCCTCATCGTGTCAAAAACAAAATCTATGATGCCTTTTATCTCTGTCTTTAATTGCCCCGGCAGGCAAAATATATGCGCATCATCCTGAGTAAACCCCCGCACGCGCAACAACCCATGCAAAACCCCCGCTTTCTCGTGGCGGTAAACCGTGCCTAACTCAAAAAAACGTATGGGCAGGTCTTTGTAACTTCTTGTTTTGGACTTATAAATCAACATATGGCCCGGACAGTTCATGGGCTTTAGAACAAATTCCCTGTTCTCTATTTTTAGGGTGTACATATTCTCTCTGTAGTAATCATAATGCCCGGAGGTTTTCCAAAGGTCCGCCTGCATGATATGCGGGGTGATGACAAGCTGATAACCGCGCTTTAAATGCTCTTCTTTTTCGTAATTCTCTATCAGGGTGCGCAGCAGCGCTCCTTTAGGATGGTAAAAGACTAGGCCCGCCCCTGCCTCTTCGTAATAAATATCAAAGAATTCCAAGCCGGGCCCCAATTTTCTGTGGTCGCGTTTTTTGGCTTCCTCTAAATTCTTTAAATACTCATCTAATTCTTTTTGGGTGGAAAAACAGGTTCCGTAAATCCTTTGGAGCATAGGGTTGGTTTCGATTCCGTGCCAATAGGCGCCGGCCACGGAGAGCAACTTAAAGGCCTTGATGTCGCCCGTTGATTTGACGTGCGGGCCGCGGCACAAATCCAGAAAAGGGTCTCCGGTTTTATAGATGGAAACTTTATTTTCGGGGATATCCCGGAGCAACTCTAACTTAAAGCTCTCCCCTAGCTTCGTAAAAAGTACGCTCGCCTTATCTTTATCCAGTTCCTCCCTGACAAACGGTTCGTTCTTCGCAATGATCTCGCGCATCTTCTGTTCAATGCACCCCAGATCCTCGTCACTAAACGGCTCTTTTTTGTCAAAGTCGTAGTAAAAACCATCTTCGATGGACGGGCCGATGCCTAATTTGACTTGTGGCCATAACTCTTTTACGGCCTGAGCCATAATATGTGAACAGGAATGTCTTAAAGTATCTAAGTCCATCGTGTAATTTGTTTCTTAGGCACTCCGCTCGCTGCTCGGCTTGTTAATTCGTCCTCTATTTCTTATCGGCGAATTATCCTAAGGCCGAAAGCCACAGGACTGCCTCGCTACGCTCGCTTGAGTGCCATTTGAATTTTTCGACAAGAAAAATTCAAATGGTGGTGGGCCCAAGAGGATTCGGACCTCTTAAACCCATTTAGCTAAATAGTTCTCTAATGCACTATCGATCCACCGTTTCAATTTCACATTGCGAATTTCTATTCTGGCAATACCATATTTCGACCATTGACTGTTAGGCTTGCTTCTTGTATCAGAATGTATGTTGACTGAGATAAACCGCCTTGGAACTTTTAAGATTCTTGACCAGTAATTCCTAGTGATTTCTTTATCAAATCTTCTATAAAGTTGTATGTTAAGGCAAACCTTTTCTTCTTTAACTCTGCAGATTCTCTTTAAAAATTTTATAAATAACGAAATTAG
The DNA here is from genome assembly GCA_043814315.1 of Candidatus Omnitrophota bacterium. Lineage (GTDB taxonomy): Bacteria > Omnitrophota > Gorgyraeia > Gygaellales > Profunditerraquicolaceae > JBDRKE01. Next base: position 61,230 of record JBDRKE010000005.1, on the reverse strand, counting down.
CCTGTGGTCTAAATTAGCCATTTGTATCGTATGTTTATTTTTCCTGCTTCCTTCTGCCCAATACAACATAAAGCCACATAATAAAAGTTCTTTATCATTTTTTGTTAATTTAATTTTGATCCTAAATGGGTCTCCGTTTGGATTTTGCTTTACATAAGCGCATTCGCTATTTGAGCGTCTTTTTAAACCATGCTTTTTCATCCAATATATAACAGTCGGAGGGGTCACTGAAATAACTCTTGCGATATCCCACATAGAAAGTTTTTTATCGTAATACAGTTTCTGCAGTAGCTTTTTCTTTAACATTTTTAATATGGTGGGCGCTACAGGATTCGAACCCGTGGCCTTTTCCATGTCAAGGAAACGCTCTAAACCAACTGAGCTAAGCGCCCGCAAAAAAGGTAATCCCTCGCAGCCTATATGTTTCCCTGTCGCTGCTCGGGATGAAATTTTGCCTTGCAAAATTTCATGGGCAAGGAGGGAGTCGAACCCTCACGACCTTGCGGCCAATGGATTTTAAGTCCATCGTGTAAGCCATTCCACCACTTGCCCTAATTCGCCCGCTATTTCTTGTCAGCGAATTACACCGCGCGCTGCGCGGTGCTGCGCATTCTTAGCTCCTCGCTCAAACCTAAATAAAAACTTGATGTATCGCGAGGAGTAAATTTTGCTACGCAAAATTTAAGGCGTGGACCGGACTCGAACCGGTGAATAGTTGTTTTGCAGACAACTCCCTTGACCACTTGGGTACCACGCCATAATTAATCTATGGTTCGATTACCCTCATCATTAATACTCATGCGAAGCCGAGGCATCAAATAATTCGTTTGACCTCTTTAACTATCGTCTCCACCTCGGCCAAGCAGCCGATGCCGAACTTTCCGCAAGCCAGCCTTCCCTTGATCGGCTCAACGAATTTATACCCATGGCTCTTGAGCTTCTTGATGTTCTCCTGAACGATTTTGTTCCTATACATATTCTCATTCATCGCCGGACAAATCACGACCGGAGCCCGCGTGGCGCTGATAACGCATGTCAACAAATCGTCGCAGATGCCCCCTGAGATCTTGCCAATAATATTGGCGGTTGCCGGCGCCACTAATATCAAGTCTCCCCTTTCTGCCAGGGATACATGCCCTATCTCCGGGGCCTGCGTGTCGCCAAATAAGCTGTCATAAACGCGGTTACCCGAAAGGCCCTGAAACACAATAGGCTTGATCAACTCCTTCGCTTCCTCGGTCATAACCACCGTTACAGAAAAAGGCTGGTCTCTTAACCGACGCACGATCTCGCAGGCCTTGTAAATAGAAATGCTTGCCGTCACCCCCAAGATAATGTTTTTCTCTGGTTTCACGTCTCTAATCTTTCGGTTTTATTTTTTTGCACTTGATCTTCTCCTCAGCAACCTCCTGCAAGGCTATGGTCGAGGGCTTGGTAGCTGCGGCTGCCTCCACGAGTTTCGGCTGGCCTTCGGCAATCTCAAGGGCCCTCTTAGAGGCCAGGATCACCAACTTATAAATGGAATCACAACTCTTGTCCAAAAGCTTTTCCAAGACTACGTAAGTCATAAGCTCCTTTGCTCCTTTGCGCTTATTTCGTTAATAATAATGTCTTTAAACGACTTAACAGCCCGGACCAAATTATTATTCACCAAGCAATAATCATACCTGCAAGAATCCAGTATCTCCTGCCGGGCCAATTTCAACCGTTCCCTGATCTCTTCTTTTTTGGTTTTATAGCAACGCTTGCCGATCCTGTGCTGTAACGTCTTTAAGGAAGGTGGAGTCACAAAAACCGTAACCGTATTTTCTGGATAAAGCCTTTTGACGGCAAGGGCCCCCTTTAGCTCCAAACACAAAACTATGTGTTTACCTTGGCCTAACTGCTTATCCACAAAGTCTTTCGGCGTGGCGTAATAATAGCCCAAATACTTGGTCCATTCAAGGATTTTTTTTGCTTTGCGAGCTCTCCTGAAATCCTCCTGCGAAACAAAAAAATAGTCATGGCCGCTCTTTTCGTTTGACCTTTGAGGCCGGGTGGTCAAAGAAATGGACTTTACCAGTTTCTTGCTGAGCGGCTTATCCTGAAGCAGCTGCTTCAGGAGAGTGGTTTTGCCTGAACCCGATGGCCCGGAAACCACAAAAACGAGCCCCCTGATTTTATTCTTTTTTAGCGCCACTTATTCTATGTTCTGCACCTGTTCCCGGATCTTTTCGATCTGGCTTTTCATCTGCACGACCCTGGATGAGATGCTGGCCAAAAAAGATTTGGCAGCCAGCGTATTGGCCTCGCGCTGCATCTCTTGAGCAATGAAATCTAATTCTTTTCCCACAGAGCCGTTTTTTACAATCTTACTCTTGAAGTTACGGATATGGAAGGCCAGCCTTTCGATCTCTTCTGCAATATCCGTATCTTTTATGAAAGCAGAGCGCTCCTCGTCTGTTGGAATCTGGGCCAGCTTTTCCTTTAAAACTTTTCTGAACCTGGACTTTATATAATTCAAGTTGTTCGAGAGGGCCTCGGCTCTTGTTTTTAAAAAACCAAAGGTCGAGCGCCCCTCCTTCTGACGCATCTTGACGAGACCATCTAGGGCGCCAGAAACCACGGTTTTCATCTTCGGCCAAAGATTGCCCCTTGGGACCTTGCTGGCCCCCAAAGATAAAACCCCCGGCAGATGTATTAATGTGTTGATGCCAACCTCATCCCTGATCTTAAATTGCTCTTTGATACCCCTAATTTTCGAAATGTAGCTTTGCAACAAATCCCTATTGATATAGACGCTGGAGGATTTAACGCCCATCACGGTTATGACGCACGTCAAGCGCCCTCTTTTAACCTTGGCCTCAATGATTTTTTTAATCTTGTCTTCTAAAAAAAAGAGTTCCTCTGGCAAGTGAAAGACGACCTCAAGAAATTTATGGTTGGAACTCTTTAGCTCTACGTTGACTTTGCCCAGGGGCGAAACATCCGCCTCTTGGCTCCCAAAGCCCGTCATGCTTTTTATCATTCTAGCTCCCGGTATAATCATCAGGCATAATCATTGATTATGCCTGAAGACACAGATTGTTAATACAAATTACAGAGATTAAACCATTAATCTCCTGACTTGGCAACTTTTGTCCTGGCTATGCACCTTGAGACATCCTCTATTTTTCCGTTATAGGATGCCTTATTTTTAAGCCCACACTATTCTTTTTTGTTCTTTTTCCGTTGCCTCTTGGGCTGGGTATAAATCCACAATAATCTCCTCGGGCGAGAACCACAACTTTATTTCTCTTTCGGCCTCAAGCTCATTGGATGAGACGTGGATAACATTTTCGTAAACGCCGCTCGTGGTGATTCTTCCGTAAGAACCGCGTATGGATGTCGGGTCTGCTTCTTCGGGGTTAGTGGCGCCTGCCAGTTCCCTGCATTTTTTGATAGCCTGCTCTCCCCAATACACCAGGGCCATTACTTTGCGCCTGTCGTGCAGCTCCCCGCGCAAATAACGTATAATGTCTTCAAAAAAGGGCTTATCTTTCAAATGGTCATAGTGCCTGACTGCCAGCTCCCTGGGAACGCGCGCCATCTTTGCGGCCACAATCTCTAATTTGGTTTCGGATAGGCGCGTCAAAATGTTTCCGGTCAAAGATTTTTTCAGCCCATCGGGTTTTATAAGAATTAATGCCGCCTGATTCATCTTTTCACGCTCCCTTTTAATACTTTCACGATCCTTTCCAGATCTTCATGAGAATAAAACTCAATTTGAATATGGCCGCGCTTCTTCCTCTTGCTGATCCTCACCTTAGTCGCCAGAATATGCTGCAACTCTTCTTCTAGAGCGGCGACAAGAGGATCATGCACAGATGGCCCCATCCTTCTTTTTGCCCCTTTGATACGGCGCGATTTGATTAAATTCTCCAGCTCACGCACGGAAAGGCCGTTAGCGATAACCATCTGTGCCAGTTTTCTCTGCTGATTAGCATCCTCTATTTCTAACAGGGTTCGGCCATGGGCATAAGAAATACGCCCTTTTTTCAGTTCCTCCTGTATTTCTTGCGGTAACTTCAATAAACGCAATGTGTTAGCAATTCCCGACCTTGACTTGCCAATGGCATCGCTGATCTTTTCTTGCGTTACTTGAAATTTATCCATCAAGTGTTGATAAGCACGTGCTTCTTCAATAGGATTGAGTCCTTGCCTTTGAATATTCTCTATCAATGCCAATTCTAATGAGTCTTTATCCTCAACATCCTTGACAATAACTGGTAACTCATTAAGGTTCAAAAGCTTAGCAGCCCTTAGCCTTCTTTCTCCTGCTATCAACTCATAAAAGTCAGCCTTACGCCTAACCAGTAAAGGCTGAATCACTCCTTTTTCTTTTATGGATTGTGCCAATTCTTCTATGCTTTGGTTATCAAAGTCTTCTCTGGGTTGGAAAGGATTTGGTTTTATTTCTTCAGATTGGACATAAACAATCTCATTCTTGCGCCCTGTTTCCTTTTCAGGTATTAAGGCACCAATTCCTTTACCTAGAGCTTTTCTTTCCATCATGTGTCTCCTTCTTTTATAGATTGAGCGACGATAGGAATCCCCAGCATCTCTCTCGTTAGCTCCTCATATTTTATGGCACCTATCGAATCTTTATCATACAAGGCTATTGGCTTCCCAAAGCTCGGTGCCTCGGTGAGCCTAATGCTGCGGGGAATCACTGTTTCATAAACCCTTCCTTTAAAATTAGTCCTGGCTTCATGAATTACTTCTTTGGTTAAATTAGTACGAAAATCAGCCATGGTAAGAAGCACGCCTTCTATCGCAAGGGCCGGATTAAGATTGTCTTTCACAAGCTTAATAGTATTAGATAGTTGCGTTAATCCTTCTAACGCATAATATTCGCATTGAACCGGTATGAGAACACTATTGGCAGCGCATAAGGCATTTATAGTTAACAACCCCAATGAGGGTGGCGAGTCTATAATCAATATATCAAAATTATCTTTTTCTTTTGAGAGCGCTCTCTTCAATCTATACTCTCTGCCCAAAGCTCCTACGAGCTCTATTTCAGCTCCAGTTAAATCTAAATTGGATGGCGCTAAAACTAAATTGGCTATAGCTGTGGATTGTAAAATCTCCTGAAGACCACATTCTTCTAGAAGAATGTGGTATGTGCTTTTCTTAATATCATGTTTGTTTATCCCTAAGCCGCTGGTGGCATTTGCCTGGGGATCTAAGTCAATAAGCAGCGTTTTTTTTCCGCCGATGGCAAAATAGGTAGCTAAGTTAATAGCAGAGGTCGTTTTGCCTGTCCCGCCCTTCTGATTGCAAATAGCGATAATTTTACCCATTATTTTTTATGCACTTTAAAGGCTCGGCTTTGGGTATTCAAGCGCGAAAGTCTTTCTGCTAAATATCTAAGTTTATCATAATCTATGCTTCGATAATTTTCAAGCTTGTGTATCACCATCTCGCGCCAGGCCTTATAGACTTCTTGTTTTTTCCCACTTTGCAAAGGATATCTATCAAAATGCTCTACAATTCTCTTGAGTTCATTAATTCTCGTAACCCGGTAATAAGAAGATTGTTTAGTAAGGCCGCCTTTTAAATAACTTTTTGATTCTTTTCCTTTATAAATATTCCCTACATAATCAAAATAACCTTGAATCTCCTCTACTATTTGCTGATTGTCTTCTCTTTGTTTAATGGCAAAATACATGGAGAAGGTACCTCCCTGCCTACTGTAAGTAAAGGCTGCTTCTCCATCTGCAAACCCAGTTATATACCAAGGATTCAACATAATGATTGAAGAAATTAATACAAATGTTCCCCGTGAAAATGTTCCAACTGGAATATTTTCACGGGGAACATTTTATAAAACCTATATTAATTATCTTCAAATTCTTATGATTTGTCAAGCCTTTTCTTTATCTTTAATAATGGTAACTCGAATCTTGGCCGGCTTTGCGCCTGGCATTCCAAAAAGGCCCTTGACTCCTTCGGAGAGGATTTCTATCTTTACCTTGTCGCGAGCCAGTCTTAGTTGCGCTAATGCCTTCTTAATTGCTTCTTCAACTGATGTGCCCTCGACTTCGATGCCCGTCTTTGGTTTCATTTTATTCGGCCTGTGTTCAACTGATAAAATTGATTTGCCAACATGAGCGTGCTATTAATAAACCAATATAAAACCAATCCTGCGGGCATAGAATAAAAAATAAACCCAAACAAAAGGGGCATCATAATCATCATGATTCTCTGTTGCTCTGCTGAACTACCGCCGGTAGCAGACGCTGTAGTAATTTTTTGTTGAATAAACATTCCGATGGTCATCAAAATGGGCAGCAGGTTAAAGGCATCAAAAGGTTTTGGAAAAGGCAGGCTAAACAATCGGTCTGGGCCTGATAAGTCTTTTATCCACAAGAAAGTTGCACCACGCAAAAATACGGAGCGCATCAATGTTTGATATAAGGCAAAAAATATGGGCATCTGAAGGAGCAGGGGAAGGCATCCTCCGAAAGGATTAACTTTATGCTTACGAAATAGCTCCATTTGTTCTTTCTGCATTCTCTGAGGGTTATCTTTATAAAGCCTCTTTAACTCCTCAATGTGGGGCTGTAAGGCTTGCATTTCTTTCATAGAACGCATTTGTTTTAAACTAAGAGGGAAGAGCGCAAGATATACAGCAATGCTAAGAATAATAATGGCCCAACCCCAATTATGGACTAAGCCATAAAAAAACTGTAATAGTTGCAAGAGAATCTGAGAAATAAAATCAAATGTGCCATAATGGACAACTGCGGCCCACCTTGAATTTACGCCTTGAATTAGCTTTAAGTCTTGTGGCCCCAAATAGATATGAAATATTTCTTTTACTGCTTGGCCAGGTGGCAAGAAAATGGCCCTGGGGCCCAGGCCAATTTCAGAATCGTGGTTACCTGCCTTTTTTATATAGCCTTCAAGAGGGCCAAGCTCAGGCTCAATAATCGCGCAAAAATACCTATCTCGTAAAGCCAGGAAATCCACGTCTTTTAAATTTAAGTCTTTTTTGGGGCTCTCATGTTTAACTTTTTCTTTAGTAGCCACGGTAACATCCTGATAGCGGGCATCAGGATTTTTGGAAGAGAAATCAAGCGTTCCTAATACAAGGGGGGATAGTGAGGTAAGGGGAGCATCCGACAGGTTTTCAATGGTAATCTCTAACTGTATGTCGTAGAGAGATTTAGAAAAAATAAATTTTTTTATAACCTTTCTACTTTGGTCAAGATGTAAAAAGCTGATTTCATTCGCGCTACTATTCTGCTTGCTAAAAGAAAGGGATGTGTCATCCAGCAAAAGTCCGTTTTGTAAAGTGAGTGCGGCAGACTGATAATCATTAAATATAACCTCTTTAATAGCAGCCAGTGATTCTATAAAAGAAATAGTGTACCTGTCCTGGTGAAACTCTATAACTTTGGCGTCTTTTATGCTTGGCCGAGCAGAGAGAGAGGAGAGGGTCTTTTCAGGAGCATCAACAAAAGGTAAGTCATCATCCCTAACCTCTTTATTATCAATATGTTGCTGCTTTGGCATCATGGCCGACCATGCTAACAACAACAATAAAGACAAAGCCATGGCTAATATTAAGCGTTTTTCCATACTTTTATTCTACCGGATCATACCCTGATTGTCCTGAAAAAGGGTGGCAGGACAAAAGCCTCTTGCCCGCCTTAAAGCTCCCTCGCAAAAAACCGTATTTTGTAATGGCTTGCAAGGCGTACTCGGAACAGCCGGGCGTAAAACGACAGGAAATTGGCAAAATGATCCGCAAGGACACCTGGTACCCGCGGATAAGTTTAGCGGCGATTTTGCTCAACATAAAACACTAAAGTCTTTTTCTTCCCTTACGGCGGCGACGCGACAGGGTTCGGCGGCCGGCTGAAGTGGCCATCTTCTTACGAAAGCCGTGTCTACGTTTCCCGACGATATTTGTAGGAGTATTTAAATTTTTTTTCATCGGCTTTACCCAATAGGTTTAAATGTGTTTTCCAATTATAACACAAAGCCGCCTGAAGTCAACACATTCGTATGTTAAAGCCAGCCGGCCAAGCTGCGTGTTGTAGAAGGCCCTATTATATCAATAAAGAAGTCGCGGTCAAGATAAACAAGAGGCCGCGCATTGTTAACAGGCCAGGCTTTTTCATGATTTACCTTTTTTGTTGACGGGAAAAAAATTTAATGTATAATAGCTAAACGTCTCATGAAAAAGGGACACATGTTTTTTACTTGCCTCGTTTAAAATTCCATGGTATTTTAAAGTATATTTCTTGGGAGGCTTGCAGGTTATCTTAGCGCGGGTATAATAAAACTGGCTTTTGCATGGTTTTTGGTTTTCCACAGATTTATACAAGTTGTGAATAAGCTGTTAATTCTGTACATAACCTGAGATGGCTGATATTCTCCAAGCCTGGCAGCAGGCACATGGGTTCTTAAAAGAACGGTTAGGGGATACGGTTTTTGAAACCTGGATTTTGCCCTTAACGCCGCGCACAAAAAATAAGAACGGTTTAGTTCTAGAGGCCCCGGATGATTTCTTTCGAGAGTGGGTCGAGAAACATTATAGCCTCATCATCCAGCAGGCGCTGAGCCATGTATCTTCCCAGCAAGAAATCGCCGTATCTTTTGAATCCGGCATCAAAGAGAAACGGGAAGTGCGCGACCCATTAAATCCGGCGGGCCTGACCATCAAGGCTGCCGGGCATCACGACACCTCCAGCCTGAATGCGCGCTATACGTTCGAAAATTTTGTTGTGGGTTCGTCTAACCGGCATGCTCACGCTTACTCTTTAGCGGTTGCCGATTCTCCTGCTAAAGCGTACAATCCTTTATTTATTTACGGGGGGGTGGGCCTGGGCAAGACCCATCTTATCCAGGCTATCTGTAACCTTATACTCAGCAAATCTACGGGCAACCCTAAAATTTGCTACCTATCGTCGGAAAAATTTACTAATGAACTCATCGACGCCATCCAGCATCATTCGACTTCTCGCTTCCGGCAAAAATACAGAAATGTGGATGTCCTGATGATAGACGATATCCATTTCATCGCAGGGAAAGAGTCAACCCAAGAAGAGTTCTTCCATACCTTTAATACGCTTTACGACTCCCATAAACAGATTGTTTTTTCCTCTGACCGACCCCCTAAGGAAATTGCCAATTTGCAAGATAGGCTTGTCTCGCGCTTTGGTTGGGGGCTCACCACAGATATCCAGCCGCCTGATTTAGAAACGCGCGTGGCTATTTTAAAGAAAAAGATTGAAAGAGAGCCTGTAACCGTTCCGGATGAAGTGATTTTTTTCATCGCCCAACTCATTAAAACAAATGTTAGGGAGTTAGAGGGGGCGCTGATCCGCACCATCGCCTATTCTTTACTAGAAGAAGAGCCCATCACGTTGGGCCTGGCCAAAGAGGTTTTAAAGGACTTGTTAAAAGAACCCAAGAGGCTTATCACGGTAGATTTTATACAGCGTTGCGTGTCTGAAGAATTCGGGGTATCACTGCATGAGCTTAAGACCAAGCGCCGCCACAAAAACATTGTTCTCCCGCGCCAGGTTGCGATGTATTTAAGCAGAGAGTTGACAGAGCTGTCTTTGCCTGAGATAGGAGACCATTTTGGGGGAAAAGATCACACGACCGTCTTACACTCTTATAATAAAATCAAGGGGGGCTTGAATACGAATGAGGCCTTAAAACAAAAAGTAGAGCATGTTATTCAAATTATTAAACAATAAATTCAAGGGTTATCCCAATGAAATTCTAACCCTATCTCTTCATAAGCTCTTAGGGTTAGAAACTTTTCAACACAAACAAAACCCATTACTACGACTACTATTTTAATATATTATAATTAAAAGGAGAAGAAGATGAAATTCAAAGTACAAAAAGATATTTTATTGAGCGGCATACAAACCGTGCAAAACGTTATTACTACAAAAGCAGCCTTACCAATACTTTCTAATGTTTTATTAGAAGCTCAATCTAATGGGTTAAAGTTAACCGCTACGGATTTAGATATAGGAATAAGCTGTGTGGTGCCTGTGGATATCCAAGAGCCAGGGTCCATTACAGTGCCCGCCAAAAGATTTGGAGATATTATCAGGGAGTTACCTTCTGATAATATTGATGTTACCACAAAAAAGAACAACCTAGTGACGATTGATGTTAAGTCTTGCCAGTTTAAAATAATGGGGTTAGGAAAAGAGGAGTTTCCTAAACTCCCAGAATTTAAAGATCAAGAGGTTATTAAGCTTGAGCAATCCCTACTCAAGCAAATGTTAAATCTCACTTCTTTCGCGGTATCTTTTGATGAAACACGCTATATTTTAAATGGAATACTATTTAAAATTAATAAAAATATTTTTTCTCTAGTGGCTACGGACGGTAAGAGGCTTGCTATTATAGAAAAAAAGCTAAACCATAATATAGATAAAGATATTTATATTATTGTGCCCATTAAAACCATTCATGAGTTAAATCGTAACCTCCAGGATCAAGGAGAGCTATCACTTGTGCTCGGCACAAACCAGGCCATGTTTGACCTGGGGGATATTATTATTATTTCGCGTCTTATTGAGGGAGAGTTTCCGGATTACCGGCAAGTTATTCCCCCGGCGTCGGATAATCTTTTAAAAGCGGAGCGAACCGAGTTTTTATTAGCTGTCAAAAGAGCCTCCTTGCTTTCCACGCCAGACTACCAAGCTGTCAAGTTGGAGGTTTTTAAAAACAAGCTTGTTCTTTCTAAATCGACTCCTGATGTGGGTGAGTCACGGGAAGAAGTGCCTGTAGATTATCAGGGGAAAGAGATGGTTATAGGGTTTAACCCCAACTACCTGATAGATGTTTTAAAAAATCTCACCGACGATAAGATAAGTCTTGAGTTGACAGACAGCGAGCAGCCCGGGGTGATACGTAGCGACGGCTACGTTTATATTGTTTTGCCTATGCGGCTCAGTTAAGTGGAGAATATCAAAGACATTCTACATGATGTAATAGGGGATTTGGTGGCGAAGAAAGAGGGCCGGGGTAAAGACCCTGTGCAGGCCTGGTTAAAAAAAATCTTGACAAGAAGAGAGTTGGAGCATATAAAGTTTAATTATTTTAAAAAAGGCGTGCTGGGAATATGGGTGGATTCGTCTACCTGGCTTTATGCCTTAAATTTAAAAAAAACCGATTTATTGGGTAAACTTCGCAATGTATCTAGCGGTATTAAGGATATTCGTTTTCGCATCGGAGAGACCAAGTGAATAATAAAAAAAATAAGAAAGAAAATGTAGTTATGCCGCCCCCCCCTAAAGAAACCGCCAAGGACAAGGTCTATGATGCCACCAATATTCAGGTATTAGAGGGCACAGAGGCAGTCAGGCGCCGGCCCGCCATGTATATCGGCGACACCTCAATGCGCGGCCTGCACCATTTGGTTTACGAGGTTGTCGACAATAGTGTGGATGAGAGCCTGGCTGGGTACTGCAATTTTATTGAGGTCGCTATCCGTTCGGATAACAGCGTTAGTGTTACAGATAACGGTCGCGGCATCCCTGTGGATATACATAAAACAGAGAAGAAGCCCGCCGTAGAGGTGGCCCTTACCAAGTTGCACGCAGGGGGCAAGTTCGACCATAGGGTGTATAAGGTATCAGGAGGATTGCATGGAGTTGGCGTCAGCGTGGTGAACGCGCTTTCGGATTGGCTGGAGGTTGAAATTAAAAGAGACGGAAAGATTTACCACCAGCGTTATGAGCGCGGCAAAACGGTTTCAAAGCTAACGGTTATCGGGAAAAGTCAAAACAGCGGCACCAAGGTGACCTTCAAGTCCGACCGCACGATTTTCAACAAAACCGAATTTTCCTATGACACCCTGGCTCAGCGCCTGAGAGAACTCGCCTTTTTAAACAAGGGTTTAAAAATAAAACTCGTTGATGAGCGCTCAGATAAAGAAAGCGTTTTTGAATTTGGCGGCGGGATCGTTTCTTTTGTGGACTACCTGAACAAGAACAAAAATCCCCTGCATAACAAAGTCATCTATTTTCAGAAAGAGCAGGATGAGGTTATTCTGGAGGTGGCCCTGCAGTATAATGATGGGTATGCGGAAACGCTCTACTCTTTTGCCAATAATATCAACACGGTAGAAGGAGGTACGCACCTTTCGGGTTTTAAGTCGGCATTAACGCGCGCCATTAATCAATACGCAAAATCCAAAAATCTCCTTAAGGACGATATAGCCATTGCAGGGGAGGATGCGCGCGAGGGCTTAACAGCTGTTGTCAGCGTCAAGGTGCCCAATCCTCAATTTGAAGGCCAAACCAAGACCAAGCTGGGGAACTCTGAAGTCGAAGGCCTGGTTGCCTCAGTGAGCTTAGAGGCCTTATCGGGATTTTTTGAGGAGAATCCGTCAGTTGCCAATAAAGTCGTAGATAAGGTTATCGTGGCTTCGCGGGCGCGCGAAGCAGCGCGTAAGGCTCGGGAGTTAACTCGTAGAAAAGGGGCCCTGGAAGGCGCCGGTTTGCCGGGCAAGCTTGCGGATTGTTCTGAAAAGGATGCGGCTTTGTGCGAATTGTATATTGTGGAGGGCGATTCGGCCGGAGGCTGTTGGGTTGGAGAAACAAAAGTTGCGCTACTAGACGGCAGAAACATTTCTTTTAAAGAATTAGTGGAAGAAAGTAAACAGGGGAAGCAAAACTTTTGTTATACTATGCTTGATAATGGATATATCGGCATTGCGCCGGTACTTAATGCTCGCATGACTAAGCAAGATGCGCAGGTTATTAAGATTATTTTGGATAACGACGAGGAATTAAGATGCACTCCGGGCCATTTATTTAGATTGGTCGACGGTACCTATGTTCCTGCCTCTGAGTTGACTCCTAATCACAGTCTATCGCCTTTTTATCGAAAGGTTTCCAAAAGAGAAGGCAATTGTTCTTTAGATGGCTATGAGATGGTTTTTGATCACAAGTCTAAAAAATGGATGTATACCCATGTTTTAGCGGATATGTTTAATCTTGGGAATAAAGTTTATGCCTCTTCTGCAGGGAAACACCGTCACCACGCCGATTTTAATAAGCTCAACAATAACCCAACCAACATCCAACGCATTCCCCATGAACAGCATATGCAATTTCATTACGTTCATCTGGAATACACTTTGCATCGTCCAGATGTAAAAATAAAATCGGCAGCACAAAAACGGACGGATATGTTTAGGAATAAAGCTCGCAAGAAATCTTTAGAAAAAAGAGGCCTTTTTAGTAAAAACGCAAAGAGACAGTGGGAAAACCCCGCTTATAAGGCTTATATGGTTAAGAAGTTCTTGGACTTTTATCATAGCCACCCGGACTATCAAACTCAAAATGCTCAAACCCTTAACCTGGCGCAGAAAAACTATTGGTCTCAAAAAGAAAGCAGATTAAAGCAGTCTAATAGAGTAAAGAAATATTTTGCGAACCATCCAGAAGCAAAAGAATATTTATTGCAAAAAGCAACGTTAGAATGGTCTGATATTAAGCTTTTGCAGTGGAGAAGACAAAAGACAAAAGAGCAGTGGACGGATGGTTTTAGGAAAAAAAGAAAAGCTGCTTACAACCAGACTTATTTAGACCATAGCTTAGCTTTTGCCAAAATGGTATATGAAAGCCATGGTAATTTTGAATTATACGACGACGAAAGGCAGGCCTTGCCCCAGCGCGACACCAATTTGTTAAAATATGATACTCTAGTAAATAGGTTTTTTAATGCTAATCAAAACGCGTTTTTAGAAGCGGTAGTAAATTACAACCATAAAATCAAGCGCATAGAAAAGGTTGAAGAAAAGACGGATGTTTATGATATTGAAGTGCCCCATACCCATAATTTTGCTTTAGCGGGCGGCGTGTTTGTGCATAACAGCGCTAAGCAGGGGCGCGACAGGAGGTTTCAGGCAATCCTTCCCATCAAAGGAAAAATTCTGAACGTGGAAAAGGCGCGGCTGGATAAGATTCTTTCCAACGAAGAAATTCGCAATATTATTACAGCCCTTGGCACAGGAGTAGGAGAAGAATTTGACATCTCAAAGCTGCGTTATCATAAATTAATACTCATGGCAGACGCAGATACGGACGGTTCCCACATACGCACCTTGCTCCTCACTTTACTTTACCGCCAGATACCCAAACTGGTCGTAGATGGATATGTTTACATTGCCCAGCCGCCTCTCTACAAGATAAAGAGGGGCCAGCGTGAGGAGTATATTCAGACTGAAAAACAGATGAATGAGCTACTTTTGGATTTAGGCAGGGAAGGGCATAAGTTTACAAGACTTAAAGATAAGCAAATCTTTACAGATACCCAGTTTAAAGAACTTTTGCATCTATTGGTTGAGCTTCAAAAATTGGGTAAGAATTTAGAAAAAAGGGGAGTAGATTTCTCAAAATATCTGGGTTTTAGACATCAAAAGACCAAAAAAATGCCTATTTATAGGGTCAAAGTGGAGGGTAATGACCATTTTCTTTATTCTGACAAAGAGCTGGCTAGCCTTACGGGCAGGCAGGATAAGGAGACCGAGCTTGATGTTCTAGAGCTGTTTGAAGCCCATGAAGTAGAACAAGTTGTGACTAAGATAGAGAAGGCGGGGTTAGATATCGCAACATATGAAGGCTCAGAGGTGCAGGCGGCTGTCTCGGCCAAAAAAGACACAGAGAAGAAGCCGAAGCCATTGTATCACATTTCTAATGAAAAGGAACAAAAGGACTTATTCTCTTTAAAGGACGTTTTAGCTTATGTGGCGCAAGCCGCCTCAAAAGGCATGCATATCCAGCGCTACAAGGGCTTGGGAGAGATGAATCCTCAGCAGCTCTGGGAGACCACCATGGACCCTGATAAACGCACGATTTTAAAGGTGACCCTGGAGGATGAGGTAGAGGCGGATAAGATATTTACGGTTCTCATGGGAGACCAGGTTGAGCCGCGCCGCGAATTTATTGAGAACTACGCGCACCAGGTTAAAAACCTAGATATATAGTATTAAAATTCAAATGTCAAAATCCAAAACCAAAAACAATCCCCAGTTTCCAAATCCCAAACTTACTTTTTGGATTTGGGATTTTGGCTGCCTGCCGGCAAGGCAGGGATTTGTTGGGTAGTATTGGTAGTATTTAGATTTTTCAGAACCACTTACGAGGCAAGAAATGTATACCCGCAACGAAAAAATAATTCCTGTTTATATTGAAGAAGAGGTAAAGGACTCATATCTAAATTACGCCATGAGCGTAATTGTAGGCCGCGCCCTTCCGGATGTGCGCGACGGCTTAAAGCCGGTGCATCGCAGAATCTTATTTGCGATGAAAGATTTGAATCTCGAGCATGATAAGCCTTATAAAAAATGCGCGCGCATCGTTGGAGATACGCTTGGCCGATATCACCCTCACGGAGATGTAGCAGTCTATGATACCTTAGTGCGCATGGCGCAGGATTTTTCTTTGCGTTATCCACTGGTAGAGGGCCAAGGAAATTTTGGATCAATCGACGGGGACGCCGCTGCCGCGATGCGCTACTGCGTCTCGGGGGACACTTTCATTATTACGGAGCAAGGGCTGCAAAGAATAAATGATATATCCCATCATTCAAAAGCCAATTTTCACACGCTCTCTCTAAATAATAAAATAAATCATGTATCAAGGTGGTTTGATTCTGGAGAGCACCCAACTAAGAAAATTACCACTTTTAGAGGTTTTAGTTTATGCGGCAGCCTTAATCATCCCATTCTTGTATGGGAGAGAAATAGTTTCAAGCCAAAATTTGTCTGGAAATTATTAAGCCAGGTAAAAATTGGTGACTGTACTGTGATAAGTAGGAGCAGTGTATTATTTCCTAAAGAAGAGCTTTCGCTAAAACAATATTATCCAGAGATTAAAAATCGGGCGCAGAAGCACAGGCTCCCTCGTGCCATGAATAAAGACCTCGCTTTTATTTTGGGGGCAATAATTGCGGAGGGGTCTATAAGCAAAAAGCACATTGATTTCTGCAATGGCGATAAAGAGTTTATAGATAAATTTAAGCTAAGCTTTAAAAAAGTATTTCCTGATTGCCGACTGCATGAATTCGTGAGGAAGCCGCCTGGTTTCGGTAAAAAGAACTGTGTTTACTTGGAAATTCATTCAAGCCAAGTTAGGGAATTTTTAAAAAATATCGGTCTGCTACAGTCTCGTGCTCAAAAGAAAAAGGTGCCCCCTATCATTTTTAAATCTTCACGAAAATCGGTAAGCTCATTTATAAAAGGATATGCGGAAGGAGATGGCAGCGTTTGTATTGGTAAAAGAAATCCCGATATTAGTTTTATATCAACCAGTGAAAAATTGCTCCAAGAATTACAGATTTTACTATTAAGATTTGGGATTGATTCTTGGCTCAGGTTTCATAAACAGAAACGCTATTTTAGATTGTATATTAGGGGGCACGTCAACCTCGGGCTATTCAAAAATGAAATAAATTTTAGCACAAAGGAAAGCCGCCAGAAGATAACAAATATCTGTAATCGCAACAGCGATGGATGGAATATGTCGAAAACGGATTTTATACCCTTTATAGCTGATTATATCCGCAGAAAAAGTAGTAGGTGCAACAAAAAATACCGTGGACACATAGAATGGCTTAAGAAACACAATATCGACAGATATGTAAAAATAGAGAAGTATTGGCCGAGACTAACCAGAGCTCTTGATAAAGAAGACCTAGGGTTATTTGAGACCTTGAGGGAAAATAAGTACATATTTGATAGAGTTGCTTTTGTTGAAGATTCTGGCAAGCAGAGGGTTTATTCAATAAAAGTTGATAGTCCTTGTCACTCCTTTGTGTCAAATGGCTTTATAAGCCATAACACGGAGGCGCGGCTCGCTGCAATCTCCGACGAGATGCTGGCTGATATTGACAAGGATACTGTAAATTTCGGCCCGAACTTTGATGCCTCCCTGCAAGAACCCCTTTTATTGCCTGCGGCTCTTCCCAATTTATTAGTGAACGGCTCAAGCGGTATTGCCGTAGGCATGGCTACTAATATCCCGCCGCACAACTTGAAGGAAGTGGCGGATGCCATCATTTATCTGCTGGACCATCCTGAGGCAGAACTCAAAGACCTGATGCGCTATATCAAGGGCCCTGATTTTCCGACGGGGGGAGTCATCTGCGGGAAAGCCGGCATCAAGGATGCCTACACCACAGGCAAGGGCAAGCTTACGGTGCGTGCCCGGGCAACCGTTGAGCATCAGAAAAACGGCAAGGACTTTATCGTGATTACAGAGATCCCTTATCAGGTTCAAAAGGCAGGCCTCATCGAGGCCATAGCAGGCCTGGTGGATGAGAAGAAGATCGAGGGCATTTCTGATATTCGAGATGAGTCTGACAAGGAAGGTATGCGCGTGGTCGTCGAGCTTAAGCGGGATGCCGAATCGCAGATTGTCTTGAACCAACTCTTTAAGCACACGCAGCTTAAAACAACGTTTGGCGTGATCATGCTCGCTCTGGTGGAAAACCGGCCGCGGGTTTTGAATTTAAAGCAGGTGCTGGATGCTTATGTTGAGCATCGCAAGGTGATTGTCCGCAGGCGCACCCAGTTTGAGCTGGACAAGGCCTTAAAGCGCGCCCATATTTTAGAGGGCTTAAAGATCGCCTTGAAATTTATTGATAGGATCATTAAGGTGATTAAAGCCTCTAAGAGCGTTGAAGCGGCTAAAGAGCGCTTGATGAAGGAGTTTGGCCTTTCCGAGATTCAGGCGCAGGCGATCTTGGAGATGCAGCTGCAGCGCCTAACCGCCCTTGAGAGGGACAAGATTGACGCTGAATACGCCGAGCTCCTTAAGAAGATAGAGCTCTGCAAGGCGATCCTTGCCTCCGAGAAAAAAATCGAAGGCATCATCAAGGAGGAACTGGAGGGCCTAAAAAAGCAATACGCAGATGATCGCAGGACCGATATCGTGGCTGAGGTAGAAGAGCTGGAGATAGAAGATTTAATCGCCGAAGAGGACGTGGTTGTCACCATCAGCCACGGTGGCTACATCAAGCGTTTGCCGGTCAGTGCCTACCGCAAACAGAGGCGCGGCGGATCAGGCGTGACGGGCGCGGAGGTTAAAGAAGAGGATTTCGTGGAGCATCTGTTTATCGCCTCAACCCGAGACTACCTTTTGATTTTTACGGACAAAGGCCAGGTGCACTGGCTTAAGGTTTACGAGATCCCCCAGTCTAGCCGCACCACTAAAGGAAAGGCCATTGTGAATCTGGTGCAGATGGAGCCAGGCGTTAAAATAAGCAAGACTATCCCCGTAAAGGAATTTTCCGAGGACAAGTACCTGGTGATGGTGACGAAACTCGGCCAGATCAAAAAGACGAAACTGGACGCCTACGGCAACCCGCGCAAGGCCGGCATTATCGGAATCACTTTGGATAAGAATGACGAGTTGATCGGTGTCGAGTTGACCGACGGAAAACAGGAGCTGCTCATTGGCACGCGTCAGGGCAAGGCCTTGAGATTCTCAGAAAGCAAGGTGCGGGACATGGGAAGGGGGGCGCACGGCGTGCGCGCCATTTCTTTGGCCAAGAAGGATGAAGTGATCGGTATGGTGGTCCCCCAAAAAGACTCTACCGTTTTAACCGTGACAGAATTAGGTTTTGCCAAGCGCTCGCCCATCAAAGAGTACCGTCTCACCAGCAGGGGAGGCAAGGGCGTTATTAATATGAAGGTGACCGCGAAAAATGGTGAAGCGATCAGCCTTAAGTCGGTTGGCGATAATGACGAGTTGATGGCCATTACGCAAAACGGCATTTTCCTGCGCTGCGCCATAAAAGATATCCGCACCACCGGCAGGTCTGCGCAGGGGGTGCGCCTTATCAGGTTGCAGCCTAAAGACCGGGTTTCCTGCGTGGCCCCCGTCATTATAGAAGAAGAATAATATGACCCCGTCGTCTAGCCCGGTCTAGGACAAGAGCTTTTCAAGCTCTCGACACGGGTTCAAATCCCGTCGGGGTCATTAAATATATGCCATATAAAATAACGCTCACCGCCGTTCTTTTGTTAAGCATCGCTGTTTTGGTCGTTGCGCAGTTTTCGATTGCTACGCTTTTCGGAGCAGACGGGTATCTGCATATGCGCATGGCCCAGTTCATCCGCGAAAAGGGCCTAAGATACGATTTCCACTGGGCCCGCTACTCTACCTTTGCCAAAAACTTCGCCGATAAAGACCTTCTCTATCACGTAGCGCTTATCCCTTTCACTCTTTTGCCCAATATGATTATGGCAGGCAAGATAAGTGCCTGCCTGTGGACTGTTTTTTTGTATCTGGTGTATTTTTGGATGCTCAGGCGCTACTGTCCGACAAAAAACCTAATTCCTGTTTTTTTGTTCATGTTCTTGTGTTCGGCTCCATTTGTGCAGGCTATAAGCCAGGCCAGAAACATGGTTCTGGTCATGGGGCTCACCCTGCTCTTCATCCATTTTTTAATACTGAAAAAGCAAGTAGCGCTATTTATTATTACGGTTGTTTACGCGCTCAGCCATGTTTCCAGCCCTTATCTGCTTGTGTTTGCGGTGCTCGCGGAATCGGCGCGCTTTGCTAACAGCAAAGAATTTTACTGGCGTTCTTTACGGGCGGTTGCCCTCGGTCTTGTATTGGGATTTTTAATACACCCCAACTTTCCTAACAATCTGCTCATCTTTTATTTAAATGGCATTCTGGTGCCCGTCTTTGCGCTGAAATGGGGCCTGGAGCTGGGAGCAGAGTTTTTCCCCATCAGCACGAGGGACTATATCCTGGAGCACCCTTTTATTATCATCGCAGTGATTCTTTTCATATCCTTAGGGGCGAGCCAGAAAAGTAAGGTGAGGCCCTCAACAGCCATCTGGATGTCTGTTGCCGCCTTTTTCTTTGTGTTTTCATTTTTTTCTCAGCGCTACATTACCCACGGCTATCCCCTAATATTAATTGCGCTGGCTTCTTATGTGTCTGACTGGTGGCAAGGGGAAGGGCGCCTGCCTGCGTTGAAGAGAAGCAGGGGGTTAAGGTGGAGTTTAGGGATAGGAGTTGTCTTGCTGTTAGCCTTGATGGGGGCGCGCACCTATCGCGCTTTTTCTAAGCTTGCCCAGGTAGAAGCGGTTTACAACGGGCACTTCCAGGCGGTAGGGGCATGGATGGCGCAAAATATTCCGGCAGGGGAGACGATTTTTCATTCCAACTGGTCTGATTCCCAATACTTAATCGGCGTCAATCCTCAAAACGACTATTTTGTGACGCTTGACCCTATTTACATGTATTACTGGAATTCTAAGAAATATAATCTGTATCGGGATATTGCCTTTGGAAGGAGTCCTGATCCTTATGCGGCGCTCCGGGATGAGTTTGACACGCGCTACGGCTACGTGGGAAAGAATTATTTTTCGGGGTTGATTCATCAGATCAGGCCTGATCCTCGATTTGAAGTAATGGCGGAAGACGGCCTGGGATTAATTTTTAGATTAAAGTAAGCCCTCGTCCTTTCCGGGGTAAACCTTACCATGATGAAGCTATGTGCGGAATAATTGGTTATATTGGCGAGAAGGAAGCGCAGCCCATTCTTTTAAATGGGCTCAGGCGCCTGGAGTATCGCGGTTATGATTCTAGCGGAATGTGTGTTCTGTCA
The DNA here is from genome assembly GCA_043814315.1 of Candidatus Omnitrophota bacterium. Taxonomy (GTDB): domain Bacteria; phylum Omnitrophota; class Gorgyraeia; order Gygaellales; family Profunditerraquicolaceae; genus JBDRKE01. The sequence goes on along the minus strand of JBDRKE010000005.1, from coordinate 40,587 downwards.
GCAAATAAAAACGCGCTTTCAGTCCGTAAGCTTCCGGGGAAAATAAAAGACCTAGAGCATATCTTAGAGAAAAACCCCCTTGTAGGAAGATTAGGGATTTCACATAATAGATGGGCTACACACGGAGCTCCTAATCAAATAAATGCCCACCCTCACCTTGATTGTAAAGGCGAAATCGCGGTTGTGCACAACGGAATCATCGAGAATTACGCTAAGTTGAAAGAGGGCCTGATTAAAGAAGGCCATAAATTTGTCAGTCAAACTGATACTGAGGTTATTGTGCATCTTATTGAGAAGTTTTTTAAGAATTGCAGTTTAGAAGAAGCAGTTAGAAAGGCGGTTTCTAAATTAGAAGGCTCCTTTGCTATAGGGGTTATCTCCAAAAGAGAACCGGATAAACTCGTGGGCGCCCGATTAGGCAGCCCTCTCATTGTCGGCCTGGGAAAAGGAGAAAATTTCATTGCCTCAGACGTTCCTGCCATTTTAGAATGCACCAAGGACATTATATTCTTGGATGAATGCGAAATGGTTGTTTTAACGCGCGGTGGCGTTAAAATCAGCGATCTGGGTGGCAAGCAGCTGCAGAAAAAGAGCACGCGCATTCATTGGGATATTGCCTCAGCCCAGAAACAGGGCTACAAGCACTTTATGCTTAAGGAGATCAATGAGCAGCCCGCCATCATAGAAAACCTCTTACGCCAAAGGATACAAAAAGATACTCATGCAATAGCCTTTGAAGAGCAGCATATCCCTGAAAGCAGGCTCAAGGATATAAAAAATATCTCTATTGTGGCCTGCGGCACCGCTTATCACGCAGGATTAGTGGGAAAATATATTTTGGAATCCATCTGTGCTATACCAACAGCGGTTGAGGTCTCAAGCGAATTTAGATACCGCGACCTTTTAATTGATAAAGACACCCTGGTGATTGCCATCAGCCAGTCCGGAGAGACAGCAGATACCCTGGCCGGGGTTAGGGAGGCCAAGAAGCGCGGGGCGCCCATACTTTCCATCTGCAATGTCCTGGGCTCCACCCTTACAAGGGAATCCGACGGTATCATCTACACGCACGCAGGCCCTGAAATCGGCGTGGCCTCCACCAAGGCTTATACCGCCCAGCTTATTGCGCTTTACATCTTTGCGTTTTATTTAAGCGGCATAAAAAAGGCCTTGCCCCAGGATAAAATAAGCAAATACATCAGGGAATTAAGAAAGATTCCTAAGTTGCAGGAGGAGATCTTAAAGGGGCAAGGCGCTATCGCAAGGCTGGCCCATCGGCATTCGCACTTCGGTTCATTTCTGTTCTTAGGAAGGAATGTCAATTACCCCTCGGCGTTAGAGGGGGCGTTGAAACTCAAAGAGATTTCCTATATCCCCGCCGAGGGTTATGCCGCCGGAGAGATGAAGCACGGGCCTATCGCCCTTATCGATGAATACCGGGCCGTGGTGTGCATTGCCGTAGAATCCAGGATTTACGAAAAGATGATTTCTAATATCCAGGAGATTCATAGCCGCCGGGGCAAGATCATCGCTATCGCCAACGAGGGCGATAAGACCATAAAAGAATTGACGCCCGAGGTTATCTATATACCCAAAATAGATGAGTTCTTTTCTCCTTTGACAGTTGTGCTGCCCCTGCAGCTCTTGGCCTACCATATCGCCGTAAAACGAGGCTGTGATGTGGACCAGCCGCGTAATTTGGCTAAGTCAGTAACGGTGGAATAAAATTCAAATTTCAAAACAAAAGATTTCCTGTTTTGGATTTTGGATTTTGTGGTTATTTTGAATTTTGTGCTTTGATATTTGGATTTATTATGTTATACATCGTCTCCACCCCCATAGGCAACCTAAAGGATATAACTTTTCGCGCTATTGAGGTGTTAGAATCCGTTGATTTGATTGCCTGCGAGGATACGCGCCACACGAAGATCCTGCTTGGTCACTACGGGATAAAAACCCCTACCACCAGTTTCTTTCAGCACAATAGATTTACCAAGGGTGAGTATCTGCTTGGCCTTTTAAAGGAAGGCAAAGACATTGCCCTGGTTTCGGATGCCGGCACTCCCGGGATCCTGGACCCCGGCTACAATCTCATTAATTTAGCTATAAAGAACAATATCGGAATGACCGTGATCCCCGGGGCTACTGCTTTTGTAAATGCTTTGGTGCTTTCAGGTAAGCCCGCGCACGAATTTATCTTTGAAGGGTTTTTGCCCAACAGGCCTTTGGCGAGAAAAAACCGCCTTAAGGCATTAGCCGGCCTCAAATCCACGCTTGTGTTTTATGAATCCTGCCACCGCATTATAAAGACCCTGGAGGATATCCAGGAGGTTTTTGGGGATAAGCCCGTCGTCTGCGCCAGGGAGTTGACCAAAAAATTTGAAGAGGTAAAACGCGGCAGCGCCAGGGACATACTAGCGCAGCTAAAGAATCAAAAAGTTCGCGGAGAGTTTGTAGTTATAATTTAAACGGATAGAAAAATTTGAGTTTAGAAAATTGTTGACAAGTGACCTTAATTATGTTACATTGCTCAATAAAAAGAGCATGAGTTCAAACCATTGAGCAATGATTAACACATATCTTATTTCCACTAATTATCAGAAGATTTTAAGATTCTTCGTTCTTAATCCGAGTCAGTCTTTCTATGAGAGAGAGATTAGTCGAAAGATAGGCTTAAGTCCGAGTTCGACCCACTACACCTTAGTTCGTCTGTATCGAGCTAGCCTTATCAACCGCAAGCAAAATGGCCGGATGTATTTCTATTCTATTAATAAGGCCGATCCTTATCTTAAAGAATTCAAGATTCTTGCTAATCTACTCTTGATTGAGCCTTTAGTAGAGAAGCTCAAAAGGTTAAGTTACAAAATAGTCCTCTTTGGCAGCTGGGCTCAAGGGAATGATGTCGAAGATAGCGACATTGACCTCTTTATTGTTAGCTCTGAAAAAGAAAAGGTGCTGTTCCTAGCCAATAAATTCTCCTATTCTACTAAACTCTACAAACGCAAGATACAGCCGATCATAAACAGTCCAGAGGAGCTTTTAAAAAGAGATAGGCAAGGCAAGGTGTTTCTTGAGCAGGTAGAAAAGGGCAAGGTCCTTTGGGAAAGGGAGATAAATGAAGCTATCCTTTAAAGAGTGCATTGAAAAAAAGAAAATCTTTCCTTTTGAACCAGCAAGGCAATTGGTGAGCCTTGAACTCGAAGATGCTAAAGAAGACCTTAAATCAGCTGAGGAAGATTATGATCAAGGAAACTTTAAATGGGCTACCATCAAAGGTTACTACTCTATGTTTCATTCTGCCAGGGCATTACTTTATTCTCGTGGCTACCGCGAAAAGGGCCATTACTGTCTTTACCTTGCGATAAGGGCCTTTTTTGTCCGGGAGAAGAAATTAGACCCTAAGTTAGCCGAAGATTTCAACAATTCTATGATCCTGCGAGAAGACGCTGATTACCGACGAAAATTTTCCCAGGAAGGGGCTCAGGCGGTTATCGAAAGCGCAAAGAGGTTCCTCAAGGCCGCAAAACAGATACTTTTAAAAGAGCAAGGAGAAAATCATGACTACTAGAAAATGCGATAGCTGCAAAAAGATATTAGAAAAAGAGCCTTATTATTCAATTGGTGAAATTGACTACACTGTCCCAGGCGCTTCTTTTAGTAGATTAGTGGTTTATAAAGGCAAGAATTTTAGGACCAAGGAAACAAGAAAGGAATCTTGGGTTAACTATGCAGACCTGGATTTCTGTGAAGCCTGCTGGAAGAAGTTAGAATTTATGAAATGGGTGAAGAAATAGGTCTTGCTGAAACAACCCAGCACCACGACCCCACCTTAAAGAATCCTTAAGGCTTGAAAGCGCTTTCCTAAAATCCCCATATAAACCTTGAAATTCCTTACCTATATAGTAAACTTAAAGCAATAAGGCTGATAGACCGCAATCTCCACCTAATCAAAGTATGTCGAAGAAGATTCTAAGGTTTTTTTCACTTCTGCTTTGTTTCTGTTTTGTCTTTGAGCAATCGGGTTTTGCCCAGGTTGCCGGGCAATTGGATATCTCAGGCCATATCGCGCAGCTGCGTAGTTCCTTCATCCCGGATAAATTTCGGCCCCTGCATTTACGCTACCTTTCCTACGATAATCTCAATAATAATTTCAAGCTCCTCCTGGACAGGGGAGACTTAAAAAATATTAAAGAGCAAGATGTTGAAGTTTCAACGCGCACCCTGCTTAACTATTTCTTTGTGGGAATAAATCTTCCCAATGACAGCTTCTGGGTGAATCTTCGGCCTGACTCAGAAGACCAGGTCATTGACGACGCCTTAGCCAGGACGGATGCGGGTAAAATCCTCCTGGAGGCAGACCTGCAGCTTAAGAAAGACACGGCTAAGTTCACTTCGCCGCAAACACCCGAAGGCAAGGTTTATTGGGAGAAGCTTTATCAAAAGGCAGAGGAGCTTTTTGGCACAAGTAATATCACGATTCCTACCTTAACCAGGCCCTGGATTGTGCCGGGTGAGATTATTATCCGGGAGTCACAGGACAATGCCTATATTTACAAGGCCACCCTTAAAGTCATGCTGGAGCAGGATTATTTGAAGGGCTCAGCTGTTTACAACTTTGATGACCCGCGGCTAAAAGAGCTTAATGAATACGCATCCGAACTTATTCGCGAATCCATTATCCCCAAATTAACCAAAGACGTTAACATCGCCAAAAGGTACGCTCCCCTAAGACAGGTTTACTACTCTTTAATCTTAGCCCAGTGGTTTAAGGCCAGGCTCTATGGCAAGGGTGGCCTCTATTCCTATCTTATTGATAAAGGTAACCTCAACGGCCTGACTTCAAAGACGCCTTGGTCAAAGAGCACGTATTTTAAAGAGTACCAGAGATCCTTCAAAGAGGGGGAGTACGACCTGAAGGTTCCAGTTTCTACTCCCTTTGGCCAGACCATAAGGAGTTATTTTTCAGGGGGGATTGCGTTTAGTCCATTAGCTGGAGGCGAAGGGGGGATAATGGGAGCTATCAAGAACGGAACTATAGCCGGCAGTCCCGCCAGGCCAGAACCTCCGCTATATAGTGAGAGGATAATCGGTATTTCGTTTAAAGGTGGAGACATAGGCAGCCCCTCAGAGATAGGAGACATAGTTATAGAACATATACCTCTGGAAAAACAAGAAACTGTTGGCTCGCCGATGGAGAAAAAAGCCGCCTCTTCGGCAATGCAAGGCAAAGATCAATCTGGTATTGTTGACAAAGAAATCAGCCGCAGGGGTTTTCTTAAGTGGGGGCTGGGCACAGTTGCAGCACTAGCCACCGTCAATATAAATCCTCAAAAAGTCCAAGCTTCCGAAGAGACAACGAAAGCCAAGAAAACATATGGAAAATTTCAAAATTACGAAGCTTACGAGAGTTTTGTAATTGAAAACCTTCCCCAAGATTTAAAAGAAATATACATTAAACAAGAGCAATCCTGGCAGAAGTCGCGCAAAGGCAAAGACAAGAAGGATAAAGAAGAAGGGGAGAAAGAATACGAGGCATTGCGAAAAACACGCCATAGCCTACTGGCAGAAAAATATACGCTCTATGAGGCACATTCGGAAAAGGTCTATCTAGTGCCGGTTAAAGACCTCTATGATAAAGCAGGTTTTCAAACCGATTGGAGGGGCAGTTTTATCTGGGGAAGGCATAGGGCGATGTTTGTAGATGCGAAGCATGTTTACGACGGCAGAGAAATTAGAAATAGACAAGCCATCGAGGATGCGCTTCTACAAAAAGCAGAGTATCATAAAACACAAAAGAAAGAAAATTATCTGCTTATGGCAAAAATGCTAAGCGGCATGCTGGGGCTTATTGCGGTTATAGTCACTCTTTCTTTAACGATAGCAAACAGGAAAGAGCTTATCAGGAAATATCATTTCAATCGAGCCAAAAACTTGCTGGAAGGTAAATTAAAAGTAGAGCAGGTGACCTTGTACGATTCTGATATTTACCTTACCTCTCCCAAAAATTTCCCCTATAATTACAAATTTTATTTAAGTGAATCAAAAATTGAAATAACGAAAGGAAAAGACAGACTCGGAGAGATTAATGAAGACTATGGCGATGATGCAAAAAATTATCAGCGTTATTCTGAAACAATCAGAGATGCGGCTGCAAAGCATTTGCTGAATGAAGAACAGCAAAAAACGCTTAAGGCGCTAAAAGAGCAGCTAAGTGATGAAAATAAAGACTTGCTTCCAATGGCGTTCGTTAAGGTTATTTCTAAGAGTGATATTAATGCGATAACCTTGGAAAGTATGCTCATTAAAACATTATTTTACGACGTCGGAGATTCTAGCCATAGAGCAGCCATAGAGGAATTACGTAAATTTAGCGATGCCTCTGAAGAGGTAGCCCTCTACCTATTTCTCTATGACAACAATACTGAAGGGCTGATTAAGCGTTATGCTGGTAAAGAAAAGGAGCTTATCGAACAACTGGTGACTAAAGCCGCGGTAGCTAAATATTACAACATCTATTCCCAAGTAAAAAAAGCGCTGGGCACTCTTATTGCAAATAAACCTGATTTATTCCAACTGATACTGGGCGCTTTTGAAAATGCACCCCAGGAAGAAAAAGATATCCGGAAAGGCATAATAACATCTTTGTCAAAACAGTCGGGGTTTTTGGTAAAAAATCTAGAAGCAATCTTAAAACAACTGAACCCCGCCCTTGCCTATTATGTAGCGGAAATAACAATTCTTTACCGTTATTTTTCGCATCCCGATTTCCTTATCGAGCCCATTCTTAATGGAGTTTTTAATGATATCTTTAGAAGCCCAGAATTGGACAAAAGCAAACTCACGACAGAAGAATTCATCAATAAGTTTTCCGAAGAAGTCTTAAAGAATGAAAAAATAGACCCCGGCATTAAAGAACAGCTGCTTAGTTATCTTTTAGCTGAAATGCCAATTTATTTATTCAAAGAAGGTCTGCTGCGCGCAATACGTCTTGATACCAGGCTTAGCATAATTTTTATAACATATTTGATAAAACACAGTAATCAATCTGAATTTCTGTCCAATTTAGCATTATTCCAAGCATTCAATAAGGAGCTAATTCCTTATTTACCGGCTGTCAAGAGGATATATTCTTCTATGGGAGACCCCGCTCTTTTCATTGAAGAAACAGTCAACGGCACTTTAAATAAAGCTTTTAAAGAATCCGGTGGGGATATATCTAAATTTATTGAAAATGTATTCATAAGCAAAGAGATAGGCCTAGAGCTTAAACAGCGATTTACTGAAAAATATTTTAGCTATTTTTGCACTAACAAAACCATCCTGTCGGCAATACAATCCGACCCGACGCTTAGCAAATCGCTTATTAATTATTGGTGGCAGTCACCAGAACATTTTACTAATACGTTAAGAACAACACTCGAGGTGTTTAATCCAGAGATAGCTCCGTATACCGAAGAGATATCGCGAGCATTCGGGCTCTTAGATGATCCTGCTTTTTTGATAGAGAAGCTGCTTAATCGCAGCTTGAACGATGCCCTTAACAGCTCAAATGGCAGCCTTTTGGAGGCGGTTAAATCTCAACCCAACAGGCTTAGCGAGCTTATTTCATACCTCAATCAAAAGCCAGCGATATTTTTCAATGGAATCGAGAGCATCCTCAAAGTGGTTAACCCTCTGCTTTATTCAGACATAGAGAGAGTAAAAGCCATTTATTCTTCGATAGAGAAACCAGCTACTCTTCTGATACCGGGGATGATCAACGGCTCCTTGAATGCCGCATTTATCAATGCTAAAGGTAAGACTCATCGGTTCCTGAGAAATGTTTTAGAAGACAATAAAATTGACGTAAAGCTTAAGGCGCAGCTTTTGAAACAATCACCCAGTGTAATGATTACAAGGGCGCTTGAGATAAATATTAAACTTGCGCGCTATCTTAAAGAAAAAGCGAACAATTGCGAAAAGCCGCTGGAAAGGTTATCTAATCCTTCGTTTAAATCAGCGATTAACGAAATTGCCTATAATCTTAATAGAGAGATTACGCTTCATCCGGCTGAAAAAAGGCTTGGGGAGGACGAAAAAACCAGCTTACTTGATGTTTTATTTGCAGCGAAAGATACAATTGGGATAGTAAAGGAGACATTTGATAAATATTTTAGAAATGAACCAAACCAGTATTATGTTCCGATCCCGGATTTAAATGCATTGCTAGAATATGTCAGCATTGACAAAATCAAGGAGCTTATCAGAACTATAGGGGATGATCCCAAGCTCTCCTTGGATGAAATGACTAGAAACATTAAACAAAAATTACAGGGGTACCCAAACGCTGAATTTGTCTTAAGAAGAATCGAATGGATATTGTCAAACCTTTTTGTTTTGCAGCAGAAAATAGACGAGCTTGAGCCAATCTCGCAAGCCATGCAACTTCAGGGTAAGAATACATACGAGCTGAGACGCGTGCTCCAGGAAATAGATAAGGCAAACAAGCTCGCCGAACTCAACAATATCGCCTCAGACAATAAGCTTAATTTGATTGATATTTTAAAGCTCAAGTTAGAAAGTATATTGCAAGAAGCAAGAGAGAGCTTCCTGACAGACGCAATAATTACATTGGATATGCTGTCAATTAACGAACAGCAAAAAGAGGAATTATTTACGGAGTTATCAGTTCAATATAGGTACCAACCCTCTGAGAGCAAAAATAGGATCTATCTTAAAATTTTATTCAACCAGAGCACAGACAATTCAGTAATCTTAAAATTAATCGATAGTTTAAAAGGTGCTGGAAAGATAGAAGGGCCCAAAAAGGCGGTGTTTGCCAATAAATTTCTATCAGACAGCCGTGACACATTGGTTTCAAATACATTAATTTTCCAATATTTAGAAGCAATAAAAACATTATTGGATGACAATCAACAGAAAAAAGAAGCCTGGAAGCAGCTAAGGAGCCTTTATCAGGACAGACAATATGCAACAACTAAATTAAGTTATTATCCGGAGAGCATAACAAGGACAATAGCCGAACTATTTAAACAGATAGAGCTCCCGAAGCCCGCAGTGCAAATGCCCCATATTTTCTTTGAAGCATTACTAAGGATAAGCCCGGAAATGGGCTCCTTAAATACAATAAGGCAATTGATAGCATCCATGAATGCGAACAAGGGGTTTCGCGACCAGCTAGCTACTCTTAAAAATAAACTGTACGAACAATTGGTTTTTTTCTCGGGATATTCATACGACCAAAAAGGCGAGCTGCTCTCTAAACTTTTGAAAGCTATCAGCGCCGAATTTGACCCATCCCAGATAGACAATTCCGATAAGTTCTATGATAAGTTAATGTTTTATCTGGAGCAATACTCAAAAGCAATTGACACATATTTAAAAGCGCAGGCAAAGCTATTTCCAGAACACATAAACAATGAGTTTGGAGAGCTTAGCAAAGCAATAATTGATGATCTGCTGTCAACCGGACAAAATAACGATAGCAAGATAAATGGATTAGCAGAGAAATTAGCCTTGATTGAAGCGGATGTTTTACTTGCGCGGTTCAAGACTCAAATAAAGACAATAGAAAACGAAGGTGAGTTTCTGGAAAAACTAAAACAATATGCCGCGCATAATTCCAGATTCAAGTGGACAGACCACCAGGGAAGGAATATTTATAGGTTAATTGATATTTACTTACGTACAATCTCGGGAGCAGAAAATGGGGAAATCTACAATAATATATTTGAAGCATTAAGAACAGAGGTAGGCAATGATTTTAAACAATGGAAATATGCAAGTAACGACTATGGCGCAACAATAGATGAGATTATCAACATTGAAGCCGAAAACCTTCCTCAGGAAGAGCAAGCCCTAATTAAAGAAGCCAAGGGAAAAGCTAAAAAAGAAAATACATCTTTGTATGAAGAATTAAAAAACATAGATGGTCTTAAGGATCTCAAAGAAAGGATTGAAAAGATAGGTAATTGGCAACAAACAATTCAGCGTCGATTAGAAGAGGGCCTGACCGCCGAGTTTACCGGGGACTTTTATACTTTATTTAATATTGGTAATTACCCCGGCTCAACAGCCTGCCAGAGCTGCGCATATGGCAACGACTTGAACAGGGGGCTTACGGGATATTTGGTTAACGGAACAAATAAGGTCGTAGCCTTATTGGACGCTAATAGAAGAGTTATCACCAGAAGGATAGTAAGATTAAGAATACTGGAAGACGAACAAGGCATTAGGCAGCCGGCCATCTTCGTTGAAGAAAGCAGCCAGTTTGGGTCAAAGGGCATCGATGAACTATATGGGGTGTTGGATATTGTGTCGCAAAAGACAGGCCTTCCTGTTGTGGCTTCGCTATACAGGCCTGTTCAAACAACCAAGGTTCAGCAAGGGGTTAATAAGAAATACAAAATAGAATTGTTCCAGGGGCGGTCAGAATTTGATTACTCTGATCTATACGGGAATTCTGTCCCCGGGAAGATAAACACAGGTTTATATAGACAGACTGATGCTTCGATAACAACCGGCTTGTTTGATTTATTAGTAAAACCAGTCTCTTCCAGCCCAGTAACCGAAACATATTTTATGGCATCCGCCGGCTCGCCGATGGAGCAGGCAGAAGGCGCCGCCGGCTCGCCGATTCACATTCCCTCCCCTCTCGATTCCAATATGTATCTTTCTCAAATAAGTGGCTATCTTGCAAAAGGGACAGAGTATGCTTATAAAATAGTAGAGAAAAACGTATCGCTTAAGATTGCAGAAAGCCGAAATCCATCTCGTTGGAATATAACGTTTCAGGAGGGGAGAGTTTCTCGCCAAGCAGCGATTCAGCACGCATCTCCATGGTGGACAACGGCTTCGGTTGCCGAAGAAAGAGAAAAAGTAGTTACTTTATTTGTAATGTGTATGCAGCTTGTCAGGATAGGAGAAAAATCAGAGCAGATTTGGAATTTACTAAGCAAAGCATCAGGACAAGTTAAAGGTATCCAAGAGGCAATAGATGACGCTCAAGAAGGAATAGATGCTTTAACAAGAATCTTGGTTAAGGAGAAAGATGAACTTTGGCCTGGCAAACCCGGTTACAGAGTTACGGATAGAGCAGCACATGATGAATATATAAAGAAAGGTGGCTGGAAATTGCACTTAACGGTACAGCCTGAAAGTTATCCTAAAATAGACGAATGGCTTTGGAATAACCATAAAGGCCAATATAAATTGCTTGCTGGAGGAGACCCAGGAGAAAAAGACTTCACCGTTTATGTAGGAAGCAGAGATGACGTCACTCTTTTGATCCAAAGAATAGCCCGGGATAAAATTGATAATCTTTTGGAGCCGTCAAATGCCGGTTCCGAAGATAGGTTATTCACTGATAAAATCGCCGGAAGATTTGATATAAGTTCGACTAGATTTGGAAAGAGAGATTTTGTTTATTATGGTTCTAGCGGAGTGCCTTTTGATAGGGAAGCAGCAGATGCGAGATTCTCTGGAAAGCTTGGTGGTTCGTATGACCAGAAAGCTCATGTGAGACGAATTACTAATAATCTAGAAAAAGAATATGGAGGATATTTTACAGGGCCGCAGGATAAAAATTGGCTGCAGGTGATAGGAGCCGCCGGCTCGCCGATGGAGCAGAAGCCAAAAGAACTTGATATCGATGAAATGAGCTATTCCCAGTTTTACAGAAATAACTCGCTAGAGTACGTAATGGGTGTTCTAAACGGCTTACCCGCAGAAACCCTCAAAGCTCAAGATGAAAGCTTTCTCATCCGGCTCCTATCGAATTTAGTTAATAAGGTCAGAAGAGATAAAGATGAAACTAAAGAACAGCTGGTAAAAGAAGCGATAGAACAGATAATAGATAAAGTCTTGCCGGAGATGGGAAATAATAAAGCTTACAAGAGGTTTATCGATTTCATCTATACTCACTTCTATTACAAATTTGATATTCAATCTAAAGAAACCAGGAAGGAAGGTCTTGCAATAGTATACCCTCTTGCAAAGGAGCTATTGGATAATACTTCTCTCGATTTGGTAGACCTCTTGCTGAGCGATAATCAGTTTTCTCTGTTTGTTCTTAAGGTCTATGTTAGGGCTGCCGGCATAATCACAATACAACACTATCCGTTTCTAAAAAATACAGAAAATTTAAAACTCATTGGCGATATCCTTAATGCAAATCGAGTTGATACAGATATTCAGTTAGGCTTGGCTCGATTAGCTAGAGAAGAAGGACAGATAATAGACCAATATCGAGGAGGAATGAGCAGCGGATACAAGGCAGGGAAGGATTTTCTCAAAGAAATAAAAGATGCCAAAGACATAAAATTGCTCTTCGAGGTACTATTTCATGAAATAGGGCATAATGTTTTGTACGGTTTCTATCAATCAAATGAAGCAAGGTTGCTCCTTCGGCTTTTTTATTCGATGAGCGCTCTGGATTATAGCACTATCGATGAATTCTTTGCTGATTGGATGACTAAAGAACTATCCAACCATATGGATTGGCCAGCAGATGAATTTTTTAAATTTATGCGCATAGAAGAACACTTTGAGTTAAGCAAGAAAAATGGGTATGAGGCTGATGAGCAACACATAGCAAGCAGGGCGCAAATACAATTATTGCAAGAAGGTGGCTTAGATATGACCGCCGAGAGATTGCTAGAAGCTATATTTAAGGTTTTGCCAACCGAGATAACAAATATGCCCCTGCCAGATTCAGATAAGGCAAGATTGGCCGAATTGTCAGGGTCTTATATTAAAATATTGAAAGATAATGGAAGAACGTTTTTGGAGAGGACCGCAGGCGATTACGAAATGGCCAATAAAATTTTTGGTGAAATGCAAAACATAATAGGAAAAGTAATCCTTGGGAAATCTAATTGGTTATTTGAGATACTTTGTCAATGTTTTCCGGGAGTCCAGCCGCGTGATGTTTCCATGGTCAATGAGAAAAACGATACGCCATTAAATTCTTTAGCAGGAAGCAAAAAAACAAATAAATTAACCAATGAGCCAAAATATTATTTAAAAATGGAAGAAATAGCGAAAGAGCTTACGCCGGAAGAAGTTGTATTCTTGATTCACTCTACGGTAAGGATTTTTGTCCCCGTTAAGGTCGCCGCCGGCTCGCCGATGGAACAGCCAGAAGGCGCCGCCTCGCCGATGGAGCAACAGGAAGACGCCGTGGACCTGACTTTTAATGCGGGCAATGACAACGGGATTCTTAAGTTTATTCAAAAGCAGGAAAGCAAGAAAGCTTGGGTTGTGTTTGCGGATATGAAAAAATTAAACTTAAGAGACAGGTATTACAGAGAAAAAATAGCGAATTTCTTGATTGGTGATGTCCTGACAATAGCGGAGAGGGTGGTAGGAAAATATGGAGGCAAGGTTGCGCGAAAGGGGTACAGGTCTGATGAAGTCATAATGGTTCTTCCGGGAGAACTGTCCAAAGAAAAAGTAGACGAGATCATCCAAAAAATACAGAGCGAAATTAGGAATGAGTATAGCGTTTATGGGTATGCCGAATATTCAAAAGGCTCTGGTGAGCTACCCATCAGCATTCGCCAAAGAGCAAAGATGGTAAGCGAAGGAGTTGATAATTTTGGTATCCTTTTTAGTGATGGTGGATTAGCTAATGATCTCATGGATCAGAGACATAATGTTCCGCAATCCGTTTTTATCCCTTACCTTCCGGCTGGCGCGGTGCTGGTTGAAGGAGCAAAAGATTTTGATTGGGAAAAACTGCAACAGGCATTAGGGGAGGCAAGAAAATACCAGGGGATAGCTAAAGAGCGCAGTTTGCTGTCCGGGGTGCAAGGCTTGATGGAGCTAAGAAAAGAAGAAAGAATCGGAGAAAAGTTATTAGAGAGCGCTGAGGAGCGGGAGGTCAAGAGAGGGCTGGAGTCTGCAAAAGCGCAAATGGAAATAGAGCGGAATGTCCTGCAAAACGCAATGACATCGGAAAAAGTTCGGTTTGAGATAGAGGGGGCGTACGCAACATTTATGCGCCTAAACCTGTATGCGATTCTTAAGTATGTGATGCAATTGCAACCGACAGAAGATAAAACCTATGTCGTCCGCGGCCCTCCGGACAGTTTCTTCTTTGTTAAGGCATCGCAGGGCAAGTGGCAGATTATCTTAGTCAAGCAGTCTTTTGTGTTATCCGAAGACTCAGACAAGAAGGAGGCCTTTGAGAAGCTTAGAGAAGCCTCTCGCAGAGTAGGAGATGGGGAAGAGGGAAGGTACGGCTTCAAAGTCATCAATGACTACTTTCTTGATTATTTTGGCGATCAGCTGATTGCATTGGACAGTTGGCAATTAAGGCAGGGGTTGGGAAAAGGCGGCCTTTTAGGGGCCCAAGAAATATTAGATGAGCTTGCAAAGGTCAGAGAGCAAATAAATGTTTTTACGAGCAAGAAAGGATTTTTGGTTGAGTTAGAGGCCACCGTTATCAACAGTGAAGATATCTCTTCCGCAAAACCCGAAGTCCTGCCTGAAATCATCGAAAAACTGAATGATGCCCGCCTCCCAGAAGTCAAAATAAAATATAATGATGACCGTAGTAGCCGGGTGAAGCTGTACAGTGAAAACAAGGAAGATGCCACCTGGCAGGCCATTGAAACAGGGCTGCAGGCAGCTGAGGCCGAAAAGAGAAAAAGGGCCTTTGAGGGGTTGGTTAAGGATGATGTGGATGCAATCATAGCGCACGAGAAAAATATCCAAGATGCCATGCGCGCTCTTCCGAAAGAAGGTCAAGATAAAATCAGGCAAGAGATGTACGGTAAATATGAAGAATTAATTAGAGACGGCAGCACCATAGCGAATGCTGAGAAAAATATTAGGGCACTGCTTAAAGCCAAACTCGGCCAATCCGCCGGCTCGCCGGTGGAGCAGACAGAAGGCGCCGGCTCGGCGATGGAGGAATCTTCTTTGCCAAAAGCAAGATCAGGGGGAAGCGGCGATATTGTAGCTGGCACTAGAGGAAAAGATTCCATCGGTCGCCAGTTGAAGATTGAGCAATTTGAGGGGATTGGACAAAAGTTCCCCGATACCAGATTCGGGCCAAAAGATAGATACCAAATCAGGGATGGCAAGATAAACTTTGGGGATTTGACCATAGAGGTTAGAGTCACTGATAAAATCAGCGATACAGAAGGTGGGATGATAGAAGATAATGGAATTGTGGTCAAGGATAATAATGGTAAATTTTACATCATAATACGTGCTGGGTCTTCAGGCCAGATGCTTGAGGCCCTTTACCACGAATTTATCGCCTGCCTAAGTATTGCCGGTGGAGTACAAACTAACCAAGAGATAAATCTCATCCATATTATGGCTATTGTCGAAAGTCTCGTAGCAATAATAGAAAGTCCCTCCGGTGTCCCGATACTAAGACGACGGAGAACTGCAGTAGTAGATGGATTAAAGAAAATCAGTTTTGATATAGAGGCCATAAAGAAAGAGCGTCAGTCAAAAAAAGAGGAATTTGATTTAGGTTTCGAAATGCACAAGTTTGTGGCTGAATCCCAAAAAGACCCCATAAAAAGACAAAAACTTCAGGATCTGCTCAATGAATTTTACTTAGGTTCGCTTGATTCTGTAGAGACAGCAGAAGCTTCCCCTCTGCTTAAGGGCCAGGCAGTTGTAGTGGCAACAGATGGCAAAGAAGCTCAAGCAGCATTAAGCGGAATTGTGCAAGAGATAATCCTTCTCAAGAAAGAATGCGATGACAAACCACAAATTAAACCGTTTTTTGCGGAATTGATTGCTGATAAAATAATCGATACTTTAGGCTTCGCCGAACATATTGGGCCTGAAAACAAGAAGGGCCCGGCACTTTTGTTTAAAGAAATAGTTATGGGCCTCTCTAAAGATACCCAAGCAGACCACATTCAAGAATTTAGAAATCAGTTCAAGGAAGAGGTTGATAAGCTCAAGCATCTCGTAGGGTTAAGAAAGAAACTTCAAGAAGCAGTGGAGGAGAAAGGGATATCCTGGGAAGATCAGGAGTTTGACCAAATTCGAAAAGTACTGCAAGCCGTAGAAAAAATTATTCGAAAATCTTCTTCGCCCTTGGAAGAGGAGAAGTTAGGTCAAGCGGATATGGGCGGCATTGATGCTTCGGCTCCGCTCAGCATCGATTTCCGAGATGAGGGCAAGGGAGGAATCGATCTGCGCAATCTGCCAAGCCAAACAGTTGTTCAGCAGGCGCCAATTGGTTTTTCTACATCAAGCACCCTGCCTGCCTTGCCGGCAGGCAGGCACTCTGCACCGATGCCATTATCAGAACTGAATAACGAATGGCAGCAGATTGAGAATATGCTGAATGCCGGCATTATTCCATCCTGCGAGCGGATTAGGGAATATTTGGCGGTATCCTGCCAGAGCCAGGATTGCAGCCAGAGGATTGACAGCGTGCTGGCTTGCCTGGCGGATATCTTGAGATTAGAGGAAGAGCGGGCTGCTTTAACCGAACCAGCGCTTAAGGAGATTTTGGTTTTATTGGAATCCGATAAGCCTGCAGATGAGATGCAATTAGCCTTAAGCAGGATTAATGTTCCTGCAGGAGAGCTGAAACTATTAGCGCCATAAAGAGATAGGGAAAAAGAAGGGGCGTCCTAGCCTTTTAAAGGTTTATCAGCCGAAAAAGGTACCCCACAAAATCAGGCGCCCCTTTTTTAAAATATTCCCTTGACAACTTGAAGGGCGGGTGTTATATTTATTAAAATAATGAGGACCTTTAAGCCGGCTCTTGTGAAGCTGGCAAGGTTAAAAAGATGAAGATAATAAACCCCGCACATAAAGACCCTTGGCAAGAGATGAGCCAAGGGTCTTTTTTTATATGGAGATGGCATGAAAGAGAAGGCAAAAATATTAGATAAAGATACCTTGAGCCGTGCGCTTATTCGTATTGCGCATGAGATTTTAGAGAAAAATAAAGGGACGAAGGACTTGTGCCTCATAGGTATCCGTAATCGCGGGGCGTATCTAGCTAAACGGTTGAATGACTGCATCGAGAAAATTGATGAGGTTAAGGTGCCTGTGGGAATTTTGGATATCACGCTTTACCGCGATGACCTGACTTCTATTGCCGCAGGGCCTGTGGTGCATAAAACAGAGATAGATTTTGATATCAATGACAAAAACGTGGTATTGGTAGACGATGTTTTATATACCGGAAGGACAGTCAGGGCTGCCCTGGATGCTTTAATAGATTTTGGAAGGCCCAAGTCCATTCAGCTGGCTGTGATGGTTGACCGCGGGCACAGAGAGCTTCCTGTCAGGGCAGATTATGTGGGTAAAAATATCCCCACCGCGCGCAATGAGACCATTGAGGTGCGGCTGGATGAAGTGGATGGCAAAGACGAAGTGGTGATCGTGGAAAAGGATTGATCCTATGGCGTGGATAAGAAAGGATCTGTTGGGCTTAGAGGAGTTGAGCAAGGAAGAGCTTGAGCTTATTCTCTCTACGGCCGAGTCGTTCAAAGAGGTTTCGTCAAGAGAGATAAAAAAGGTGCCTGCTTTGCGCGGAAAGACGGTGGTGAACCTGTTTTACGAACCGTCTACCCGGACCAGGGTCTCCTTTGAGGTGGCAGCCAAAAGGCTCTCCGCCGACGTGATTAATATTGCCACGGAAACTTCTAGCGTGCGCAAGGGAGAGACCCTCATTGACACCGGCAGAAACATTGAGGCCTTAAAAGCAGATATTATCGTAATGCGCCACAATTGCTCGGGAGCGGCAGCGATGTTGGCGCGGCATGTCAGCATCAGCGTTGTGAATGCAGGAGACGGTTGGCATGAGCATCCCACGCAAGCGCTTTTGGACATCTTTACCTTAAAAGAAAAAATAGGCAGGATAGACGGCTTAAACGTCAGCATCGTAGGCGATATCGCCCATTCGCGCGTGGCGCGCTCAAATATATGGGGGTTGACTAAGTTGGGCGCTAAAGTTACGGTTTGCGCCCCTAAAATGCTTATCCCCGAGGGCATAGGCCAGATGGGAGCACATGTGACCTATGATATTGAGGAAGCCCTGCGCCATGCGGATTGCGTTAATGTCTTAAGGATGCAGTTTGAGCGCGATACAGAAGCCGCCTTCCCTCAGCAGTTGGAATATTTTAAGAGCTTCGGTATTACGGAAGAAAGGTTAAAAAAGGCAAAGAGGGATATCATTGTGATGCACCCCGGGCCCATTAACCGGGGTATTGAGATGTCCAGTGGCGTGGCAGATGGAGGGAATTCCGTCATATTAGAGCAGGTGACCAATGGCATTGCTGTCAGGATGAGCGTGCTTTTCTTGGTAGCGCAAGCCAATGACCAGATAAAAAATAATGAACCCCGCCTTTCTTAAAAGGGTAGGGATAATATAGAGAGGAATAGCGGAGTGAAAATCCTCATTAAAAACGGCCGTGTCATTGACCCGGCCAACAATAGGGATGAAGTAGGCGATGTCTTGACGCAGAATTCTACCATTGCCCGGGTCTCTAAAGGCATAAATATTGAGGCGGATTGCACCATTGATGCTGCGGGAAAAATCGTGATGCCCGGCATCATTGATATGCACGTGCACTTGAGAGAGCCGGGGAGAGAGGATAAGGAGACTGTTGCCAGCGGCACAAGGGCAGGGCTTAAGGGAGGAGTGACCAGTATCCTGGCTATGCCCAATACGCTGCCTGCCATTGACAGCGCCGAGAATATAAAATTGTTAAAGGGGATCATCAAGAATTCTGCAAGCGTCAATGTGTTGATAGCCGCAGCGATCACCAAGGCCAGGGCAGGAGTAGAGTTAACCGACATAGCTAAGCTCAAGGAAGAGGGCGTTATTGCTGTTACCGATGATGGCAGTTCCGTTGATTCTGAACATTTGATGCAAGAGGCGTTTAAGGCTGCCGAGAGGGCCGGGGTGCTTGTTATCTGCCACAGCGAGGACAAAAGGCTTTCTAATCACGGAGTGGTGAATTTGGGCCTGACATCAACGCGCATGGGCCTAAGGGGTATTTCTAAAGAGTCAGAATATACAAGGGTTGAAAGAGACATCGGGCTGGCAGAGAAGACAGGCGCGCATGTTCATATTGCCCATGTCAGCTGCAAGGAGTCCGTAGAGATTATTGCTTGCGCCAAGAAGAAGGGCGTTAAGGTGACTTGCGAAACTGCCCCGCATTATTTTTCCTTAACCGAAGAAGCGGTTTTAGGATATGATACGAACATGAAGATGAATCCTCCTCTAAGAAGCAGGCAGGATTTGGCAGGCATCAGGCAGGGGCTGGCTGACGGCACCATTGATGCCATTGCCTCAGACCACGCCCCGCATACGGAAAATGAGAAGGATATAGAGTTCGAGCGCGCAGAATTCGGGGTCATCGGTTTAGAAACAATACTGGCCGCAAGTATCACGGAATTTATAGAATCGGGCCTTTTAACGTGGCCGGAGTTGGTTCGTAAACTGACTGTCAATCCTGCCAGGATATTAGGAATCAGGAAGGGCGCTTTAAGCGCGGGCGCTGACGCAGACCTGATTGTGGTTAACCCTGATGAGCCGTGGGTGGTGGATAAAAAAAGTTTTGTTTCCAAGTCAAAGAACAGTGCATTCTTAGGAAGGCCCTTCAAGGGGCAAGTCGAGCATACAATCTGCTCAGGAAAAGTGGCCTATCCTTTTAGGAATAATTGTAAAACAAAAGATTAAATTGTGAATCTCGCTCTTCTTAAAGGGGCGGGGTTAATAAGCAAGGGGGGAGAGGGTGAAGTTTCTCCTCACCCGAGAGTTAGGCCGATTGGCCAAGTGGCTGAGGATCTTAGGGCTTGACGCTAGCTATGTCGTAGAAAGCAATTTGAGCTCTCTTATCATACAGGCCTTAAGAGACAACCGGATTATCTTGACCAGAAACCACCGGCTTCCTGAGTCTCGCGGCATCAGAATTGTTTTACTTAAGGCCCAGACCCTCAAAGAACAACTGCAGGAGGTTTTGAAAACCTTAGATATCTCTTTAGAGCCCGCTCTAATGTTTAGCCGTTGCACTATCTGCAATGAGGAGCTTGCGGCGGTGGAAAAGGAGAAGATAAAAGACAAGGTTCCAGAATACGTGTATAAGACCCAGGAAGATTTTATGAGTTGTCCCAAGTGCAACAGGACCTATTGGCAGGGGACGCACTGGGGGAATGTTGCACAGACATTAAAAAAAATAACGTTACGTTAACTGGGACGAGCCAATAAGAGGTAAGGGAATGGAATTTATCGCTGATTTTCATATTCATTCCAAATATTCCCGCGCGACCAGCCGGGATATGGATATCAAGCATCTGGCAGAGTGGGCCAAATTAAAAGGCATCACCTTGATGGGCACAGGCGATTTTACCCATCATCTGTGGCTGGAAGAATTAAAACATCATTTGGAAGATACGGGAAGCGGCCTTTACAAATATCAGGATGTCTATTTCGTATTGACCACGGAGATCAGTAGTATTTATTCCAAGAAAGGCAGGACCTATCGTATCCATAACATGGTGTTTAGCCCTTCTTTTAAAACCGTAGACAAGATCAACGAAACGCTGGCGCGCTACGGCAATCTGGCCAGCGACGGAAGGCCAATCCTGGGAATGGATGCTGCCGAGGTTGCAAGAATCGTCTTTGATATTGACGAAAACGCCATGGTCGTCCCGGGGCATATCTGGACCCCGTGGTTTTCCCTGTTTGGCTCCATGTCTGGTTTTGACAGGATTGAAGATTGTTTTGAAAAAGAGACTCCAAAGATATTTGCATTGGAGACCGGGCTTTCAAGCGATCCCGGGATGAATTGGCGGCTATCCGCATTAGATAAATACACTCTCATCAGTAACTCAGACAGCCACAGCCCTGCTAAGATCGGCCGCGAGGCCAATGTGTTTGACTGCGAATTGAATTATAAAACCATAAGAGCGGTTTTAAAGACCAAAGATAAAAAACGCTTTTTGTACACTGTTGAGTTTTTTCCCGAGGAAGGAAAATACCATTTTGACGGCCATCGTTTGTGCCAAACGCGCTTATCCCCCAAAGAGACGCGTCAGTTAAACGCCAAGTGCCCTAAGTGCGGCAAAAACGTGACTGTCGGCGTGATGAACCGCGTGGAGCAGTTGGCAGATAGGCCCGAAGGGTTTACGCCCGCAAACGCCATCCCCTATAAAAACCTTATTCCCTTTGACGAAATCATTGCCGAAACCAGGGGCGTTTCCAAGAGCTCTGTGGCTGTGGAAAGGGATTACAGGGCGTATGTGGCAAGATTCGGCACAGAGTTTGAAATCCTGTTAAAGGCATCCAAAGAAGACCTGCTTAAAGGCCTGCCTCCCCGGGTTGTTGAAGGCATATTAAGGGTGCGCGAGGGCAGGGTGGATATTAAGGCAGGATTTGACGGTGAATACGGCATCATCTCTATATTCGGAGAGGATGATGGCCACGAGAAAAAAGAACAGCAGTTAAGCTTGTTTTAGTATTTTGAATTCAATGCGCCTGCCCCCTGCAGATTTACTGCCGTAAATCTATTCGCAGTGGACACGGCGAAGACATTTGGGTTCAATGCGCCTGTGGCCCAGCACCAAAATCCCTGGTGCATGGTCTACAGGCGTAGGGTAAAAAACCTGTTATTATTGCGCCTGTAGCCCAGCACCAAAATCCTTGGTGCATGGTCCACAGGCGTAGGGTACAAAACCTGTTATTATTGCGCCTGTGGCCCAATGGATAGGGCAATGGCCTCCGGAGCCATGTGTGACAGTTCGATTCTGTCCAGGCGCACGATTTTCCCTGAAAATAGGAAGTCAGAAAATCGCTCCGAGCAATAAGCATCTTATAAGTTGAATGCGAGGAGGTAAAATATCAGTAAGGTGCTGAATAGCATAAAATCGAACCAAAAGGGTGAGGAATGAGAAAAAAGGTTGTGAGTGTCATAGGTGGGCATAGGTGTAATAATGAAGTGGAGGAATTATCCCTAAACTTAGGCAAAAAACTGTCAAAAGTGGTTGACATATTAGTTTCTGGCGGTTTGAGTGGAGCAATGGAGGCGGTTTGCAAAGGATTTAAGGCTGGTAATGGCATAACTATTGGAATTATACCAAGTTATGATAAAAATGACGCTAATCCTTATATGGATATAGTGATACCTACTGGAATTGGGTTAGCCAGGAATGTGCTGGTGGTAAAAAGCGCGGATGTGGTGGTAGCGCTCCCCGGTGAGGCAGGAACCCTTTCAGAAATAGCCTATTGCCTGCAATTTGGCATACCGGTGATAAGCCTTAACTCCTGGGATATTCCGGGTGTCATTAAAGTCAATGGCGTGGATGAGGCAGTTTCTAAGGTAAAAGAGTTGATGACATGAAGGCCATATTACTTTTAGAAGACGCAACGGTCTTTGAAGGAGAGAGTTTCGCAGCAGAAGGAGAAGTCTTCGCAGAGGCAGTCTTCAATACCTCTATGACCGGTTACCAGGAGATCATCACCGACCCTTCATATAAGAGGCAGATGGTTACCATGACATATCCTCTTATCGGCAATTACGGGGTCAATGAAGAGGATGTAGAATCCTGCGGGCCGTGGCTTGAGGGTTTCATTGTCAAGGAGCTAAGTGTCTTACGCTCTAACTGGCGCTCTACGATGAACCTTGATGAGTATTTGAAGAAGCATGGTATCGTTGGGATCCAGGGGATTGATACGCGGGCCTTGACACGGCATTTACGCTTACAGGGAGCCATGCAGGCTGTTATCTCCACAAAAGATTTTGACAGGCAGAGCCTGATGGAGAAGTTGCGGCTAGCCCCACGCTTAGTAGGCGTGGACCTCGTCAAGGAAGTGACCTGCCAGGAACCTTACGAGTGGAAGAATAAGCTTGCCAGGCAGAAACCTAAAGCCAGGTATAAGGTTGTGGTTTTGGACTGCGGAGTGAAGTTTAATATATTACGGAATCTTGCGCGGGCAGGATGCAAGATCCATGTGGTGCCGGCAACAACCGGGCCTGAGCAGATCCTTAGGCTGAAACCCGACGGAGTCTTGTTGTCCAACGGCCCCGGCGACCCGGCAGCCGTACCCTATGTCATACAGACCACGCGGGAGTTGATAGGCAGGGTCCCTATCTTCGGGATTTGCCTGGGGCACCAGATGTTAGGCCTTGCTTTGGGAGGGAGGACCTACAAATTGAAATTCGGCCACCACGGCGGCAATCACCCGGTCAAGGATCTCAAGACGGGCAAGGTCGCTATTACGGCGCAGAACCACGGGTTTTGCGTGGACATAAAAACCATACCACGTAAGGGAGCGGTTTTAACGCACCTCAACCTTTACGATAACACGGCCGAGGGCCTGGAAAATAAAAAGTTAAGATTATTCAGCATCCAGTATCATCCTGAGGCAGGCCCCGGGCCCCATGACGCAGGATATTTGTTTGAAAAGTTTACGGATTTAATGGATAGATATGCCTAAGCGAAAAGATATAAAAAAGATTCTCATCATAGGCTCAGGCCCCATTATCATCGGCCAGGCTTGCGAGTTTGATTACTCCGGGACCCAGGCCTGCAAGGCCTTAAAAGAAGAGGGGTTTCGGGTTGTCCTGGTCAATTCCAACCCTGCTACGATCATGACAGACCCTGAGATGGCGGATAGGACATACATTGAGCCGATCACCGTGGAGATACTGGAAAAGATAATCGCCAAAGAGAGGCCTGATGCGCTTCTGCCGACCTTTGGCGGCCAGACCGGTTTGAATATAAGCATACAAATTTCGGATAGGGGCATACTTGATAAGTATGGCGTGCAGATGATCGGCGCGGATAAAAAGGCCATCAAGAAGGCTGAGGACCGTAAGCTCTTTAAACAGGCCATGCAAAAAATAGGTTTGGGCCTGCCCAAAAGCGGCCTTGCCACCAACATGAAAGTGGCGCGCCAGGTGGCTAAGAAAATAGGCTTTCCGCTTGTCATCCGGCCTTCTTTTACTTTGGGCGGAACGGGTGCAGGAACGGTTTATAATGAAGAGCAGCTTGAGGCCATGGCGCTGCGCGGCCTTGAAGCCAGTATGATTTCGGAGATTCTCATCGAGGAATCCGTGATCGGATGGAAAGAGTTTGAGCTTGAAGTGATGCGCGACAAGAAAGACAATGTCGTCATTATCTGCTCCATCGAGAACTTTGACCCCATGGGGGTGCATACGGGAGATTCTATTACCGTTGCACCTATCCAGACATTGACCGACAGGGAATATCAGGCCATGCGCGATGCGTCAATCGCCTGCATCAGGGAGATCGGCGTTGAGACCGGCGGCTCCAATATCCAATTCGCCGTAAATCCGGATAACGGGCGGATGGTTATCATTGAAATGAACCCGCGCGTATCCCGCTCTTCGGCCCTGGCGTCCAAGGCAACGGGATTCCCCATAGCAAAAATCGCCGCCAAATTAGCCGTAGGATACACGCTGGACGAGATACCCAACGATATCACCAAAGAAACGCCTGCTTCTTTTGAGCCGGCCATTGACTACTGCGTGGTCAAGATCCCGCGGTTTGCCTTTGAGAAATTCCCTACAGTCGAGAATTCGCTTACCATCCAGATGAAATCCGTCGGCGAAGTCATGGCTATCGGCCGCACATTTAAAGAGGCTCTCCAAAAAGGCCTTCGGGGCCTTGAGATAAAACGCGATGGCTTCGAAGGGATAAGATATAAAAACAAAGAAGAGCTTGAGGCAAAACTAAAAAACCCCAATGCACAGAGGCTCTTCTATTTATACGAGGCCTTGAAAGGAGGTTATTCCCTCGACAGGCTTTATGGATTGACTAAAATCGACAGGTGGTTTTTAAATAACTTACAAGAGATTGTTGAATTTGAGGCCAGGCTTAGCGAGAAGAATATTTTAGAGGCCAAGCAATTGGGCTTTAGCGACAAACAGATTGCCAAAGCCTTGAAAACCGACGAAGACAAAGTAAGGCAATTGCGCCAGGGTTCAGGGATAGAACCTGTATACAAGCTGGTGGATACCTGCGCCGCGGAGTTTGAAGCCCGCACCCCTTATTACTACTCGACTTACGAGGCTCCTTTCACGCAAAAGGGCGTCAAGATCACGGAGGATGAAACAAGAAAAAGCAAAAAGAAAAAGATCATGATACTCGGCGGAGGCCCTAACCGTATCGGCCAGGGCATAGAATTTGATTACTGCTGCGTGCATGCTTCTTTTGCCCTTAAAGAGTTAGGTTTTGAGACGATCATGGTCAATTCCAACCCCGAGACCGTCTCTACGGATTACGATACCTCGGATAAGCTGTATTTTGAACCCCTGACCAAAGAGGATGTTTTAAACATCATTGAAAAGGAAAAGCCCGAAGGTGTTATCGTGCAGTTAGGGGGCCAGACCCCGCTTAATCTGGCGGTCCCGCTTGAAGAGGCAGGGGTGCGTATCATCGGGACCAGCCCTGACGCTATTGACCGTGCCGAGGACAGAAAACGTTTTGCAGAATTAGTGGATAAGTTAGGCCTGATGCAGCCTCCCTGCGGGACGGCAGTAAAAGTAGAAGAAGCCAAGGCCGTAGCCAGAAAAATCGGATATCCGGTTTTAGTCAGGCCTTCCTATGTTTTGGGCGGAAGGGCTATGGAGATCGTCTATGAAGACAAGGCTCTTGGCCACTATATGCAGCATGCCCTATGGGCCTCTCCGGAGCGGCCTGTCCTGGTGGATAAATTCATTGAGGATGCGATTGAGGTTGACGTGGATATGATCACCGATGGAGAAACATTTGTCATAGGCGGGATCTTAGAGCACATTGAAGAGGCGGGTGTTCATTCGGGAGATGCGGCCATGGTGCTGCCGCCGCACACACTGTCTCAGGAGACCATCGAAAAAATCCGTCACTACACACATACCCTGGCCAGAGAACTAAAAGTCATCGGGCTTATGAACGTGCAATATGCCGTCAAAAATGGTACGGTTTATATATTGGAGGTCAATCCCAGGGCCAGCCGCACCGTGCCTTTTGTGTCCAAGGCTATCGGCGTTCCTTTGGCAAAGTTAGCGGCCAAGGTCATGGTAGGCGAGAAACTTAAAACCCTCGGGTTTACAAAAGAGATCATACCCAGGCATGTCGCAGTCAAGGAGTCGGTTTTTCCTTTCGTTAAATTTCCCGGCATAGATATAACTTTAGGCCCGGAGATGAAATCAACCGGAGAGGTCATGGGCATTGACAGGGATTTTAACAAGGCCTTTGCCAAAAGCCAGCTTGCCGCATACCAGAATCTTCCTTCCGGGGGCAGGGTTTTCCTGAGCGTGAAAGATCAAGATAAAAGGCCGGTTATTGTTGCGGTTGCCAGAAGGTTGATGGGTTTGGGGTTTGAGATCATCTCGACCCTAGGCACGGCAAGATTTTTACAGGAAAACAAGATTTCCGTCTACACGATCCAGCGGGTGAGCGAGGGAAGGCCGAATCTGTTGGATTTGATCAGGGAGAATAAAGTGGGCTTAATCATCAACACCGTCTCAGGCAAGATGCCGCGCCAGGATGAGATAAAGATCCGTTCTACGGCAGTCGGCTTGGGCGTGCCCGTGGTAACTACTTTGCCCGGAGCCGAGGCTTGCGTCAGGGGAGTTGAGGCGTTAATCAAGCACAGGCTGGATGTAAAACCTTTACAGCAATACCACCGGAACAAATTCCAAATTCCAAATCCCAAAAAAAATCCAGGATAAAAATAACTCAGAAAAAATATGGAAAAGATAGGCCTAAGGACAAATAGCCGTGTTGATTTGATAGATATAACGGATAGGGTGCAGGCGGCCGTATCCAAAAGCAAGGTCAAGGATGGCGCATGCTTTGTGTTTTGTCCTCATACGACCGCAGGCTTAACCGTCAATGAGAATGCGGATGCGTCGGTAAGAAGGGATATTGTCCACACCTTGAATAAACTCATCCCTGAAAACGCCGGGTACGCCCACGCAGAAGGCAATGCCGACAGCCACATTAAGTCTTCTTTATTTGGTTCATCATTAACAATTTTTGTGGAAAGCGGCCAATTGGCATTAGGGACCTGGCAGGGGATATATTTTTGCGAGAGCGACGGCCCGCGCAGCCGGGAAATATGGATTAAGATAATGGAGTGAGGATATGCCGGAGCTACCAGAAGTGGAAACCATAAAGAGGGAATTAGAAAAAGCGGTCTTGGGCAAAAAGATAACCGGGGTCCTGGTCAGCAACCCTTACGTGATCAAGCAGCCTAAAAAAGAAGATTTTATCAGAGGGCTGAAAAATACTTCTATCAGGAATATTTTAAGAAAGGGCAAGCTGCTGATTTTAGAATTATCGTCGGGTGAGTCCTTATCCGTGCATCTTAAGATGACCGGCCAGTTGATTTATCCGGGCACGGCCCAAAAGAGCAGGGTTAGCTTCAAACTATCCGATGGCAACACGCTGGATTTTATGGACAGGAGATTATTGGGAGAATTGCGGCTTATTGACGATTGGCAGTCGTTAAGGTTCGTTAAAGAGCTGGGCCCGGAGCCGTTTGATTTAACCTCTACACAATTCAAGGAGATGCTGGCTTCTAAGAAAACCAGGATCAAGCCCCTGCTGATGGACCAGACATTTATTTCAGGGGTGGGCAATCTTTATGCGGCCGAGGTGCTGTTTAGGGCCGGGATCCATCCGGCTAGACCCAGCGCGAGCCTTTCGGATAAAGAAAAAGAACGGCTGTTTGAAGAGACAATCAAAACCTTAAAAGAGGCTATAAGGTACAAAGGTTCCTCCGTAGACCAATATGTGCAATTGAGTGGCAAACAGGGGGATTACGTCAAGCATCACAAGGTTTATAATAGGGAAGGAGAGTCCTGTTTTGCTTGCAGGACTTCCATCAAAAGGATTTCTTTGGGGGGCCGGGGGACATACTTTTGCCCCCACTGCCAAAAATAAGACATGAAAAGGCGCCTTAAAATCAACGGATTTATAATGTTCTTTGGTGTGGCATTGATTGCGTTTTTCCCCAAACTTTTTTTCCGCAAGCCTTCTGGCGGCTTCTCTGACGAAATCATGGAGATATTGGGCCTCTCTTTTATTTTGCTGGGGCAG
This sequence comes from Candidatus Omnitrophota bacterium, assembly GCA_043814315.1. GTDB lineage: Bacteria > Omnitrophota > Gorgyraeia > Gygaellales > Profunditerraquicolaceae > JBDRKE01. Next base: position 12,540 of record JBDRKE010000005.1, on the reverse strand, counting down.
ATTTTCCGGGCTTCTGGCCGCGGATTTAAATCGCAACATTCCGGAAACGGAAATTTTCTGATTCAGGAAGGGCCCTATGCTTTAGTGCGTAACCCTATGTATCTAGGGATTCTTTTTATCGGATTAGGCATTGTGCTCATGCTGTTTAACGGCTGGGCCGCGGGTATTTTCTTATTGGTTTTTATTGTGCGCTACCTACTCCTGATATTTGAAGAGGAAAAAAAGTTAAGGGCCTTGTTTCCTGAAGAATACCCCCGTTACCAGCAACGAGTTCCCCGCTTGCTGCCATCGCCGGCGGCGTTGTTACAGAAAGACATCAGCGAATATCTGCCTTTAAAATTATCCTGGATCAAGAAAGAAGCAGGTTCTATATCAGCCGTTTTATTGACTGCTTTATTCGTGGAGTCGTGGGAAGACATTAGGGTTGAAGGAACAAGAGTTTATCTTCGGGAAGCCATCGCCATATTGATCATAATTTTATTTTTTATTGTTCTGTTAATTTATTTAAGCGAGAGAACAAAGAGGCTTAAGAAATATGTTTCAAATAAAAGCAAAAGTACTTTATAATAAGAGGGATAAAGATAGCTTTTTCCATTGTGCCATGGAAGCGCCCAGGATCGCTTTAAAGGCCCTTCCAGGCCAATTTGTGAATATCAGGTTAACGGATGCCTTTGAGCCGCTTTTACGCAGGCCATTCAGCATTCACCGCGTTAGAGGTAAAACAGTAGAGATTATTTATGAAGTCTTGGGCAAAGGGACGCAAGCTTTTTCGCGGAAAAAAGCAGGTGAATATTTAGATGTCATTGGGCCGCTGGGGAATGGATTTGGCCATCCACCAACCCCCATTCCCCATTCACCGTCTATTTTAGTAGCGGGAGGCATGGGAGTAGCGCCCTTAGTTTTCCTTGCAGAAAAATTAAGGGAAATCCAAAATCCCTGCCTGTCCGGCAGGCAGGCAAAATCCAAAATCCAAAATCTCGTTTTTATTGGCGCTAAAACAAAAAAACAGGTTCTCTGTGAAAAAGAATTTAAAAAATTGGGCTGTGAAGTAAAGATAGCAACCGATGACGGGAGCAAGGGATTTAAGGGTCGCGTTTCTGGCTTACTCAAGCTTTTACTATGCACCATGCACCATGCCTGCCTGCCGGCAAGGCAGGCACCATGCACCATTTATGCTTGCGGGCCCCGCCCCATGCTAAAAGAAATTGCGTTGATTTCTGCTCAATACCATATTCCTGCGCAGGTTTCTTTGGAAGAGCACATGGCCTGCGGTATCGGCGCCTGCCTGGGATGCGTGGTAAAAGCCAAAGGCAAAAAACCAAAGGCAAAAAGCGATTTTGAGTATAAACGGGTCTGTAAAGAAGGGCCTGTATTTCGTGCGGATGAAATAGTATGGGAATGATGAAGATCCTTCGCATCCGACAGGAAATAGCTGGATGCTTAGGATCAATTTTCCGATCAGTAGAGTTATAGAAAATTGAATTGAGGAGGGCTTTAATGACTAAAACGCCTTTTGTCTCTATCGTCATTCCGGTTAAGAATTTTGAGCGTACTATCGAAAAGACATTTGAGTACCTGCTCAATGTGGATTATCCGCGAGATTGCTGGGAGTGGGTCATTGCAGATGGAGGCTCTACCGATAGGACCATAGCCATCATAAAGGATTGGCAAAAAAAATATCCTTTTATCAAGCTGGTAGAGATTTCCAATTCTCCCTCGCCTGGCTTTGCGCGTAACAAGGCGTTGGAGGTAGTCAAGGGAGACTTTTTATTCTTTACGGATGCGGATTGCGCTCCCAATAAAGAATGGATTCAAGAAATGCTCAAGCATTTTGAACGTGACCCAAAAATTGCCGCGGTGGGAGGGGAAGTTTTTACATTAAAGGTAGATCCCGATAATCTCGTGGAGGCCTGGTGTCAGCATTTCCGGTTTAATATGGTTTCTCCGCGCTATGGGTGGATGCGGGAGGGCTATTATCCGGAATTCCCCAAAGAACCTCTTCCGTCCGATATCGGCGGACATAAAGGGTATTTTTTCGGAACCTGCAATGTGGCTTACAGAAGGCAGGTGATGGAAGAAATAGGGGTGAAATTCTGGGAGAGGCCTACAGGCGAAGATATGAATTTAAGTTACGAATGCCGCAGGCACGGCTTTAAATTTTATTTTGCTCCCAAGGCCAAAGTGGATCACATGCACAGGGCCGATCTTAAGGCCTTACGAAAAGTCTGGGTCACCTATGGCCAGGCGCATCTGCCCCTCATTGATAAATACGTCAAAAGGCGCGGCTTAGAAATTATATTGCAATTCCTAAAAAGGGGTCCATCGTTTTGGCTTCCTTTTCCTCTAAGGGGTTTTATTTACGTGGGCAATTTTCATCTCATGCACTTCTTTGGCCTGCTTTTGTTGATCGGCCTGGCGTTGAACTTCTTTTTTTCAGGCATAGGAACAAAGATCTTTACCGCCGTATCGTTTTTATTGACGTTGTACTTTGCCTATCAGTATGTCAAGTGGAACTTCAGCATGGAGCCGAGAAATAAATTCTGGATGTGGTGCAAGATGAAGTATCTGACGAATCTTAGTTTTATTCAGGGGGGCTTAAAGGATTTTAGGAAGTATAAGATACTCTGTATTGAGCCAAGTTTTTAGTTCATCGTATTGCGTATAGCGTATTGCGTAATACGCCATACGCAGGACGCAATACGAAATTGCGCAGGAGGTTCTATGGATCAACTACTTTATATTTTGTTGGGCTTAGGTGCGGGTATTTGTGGCGGGATGTTCGGGATTGGCGGCGGTTCGATTCTGATACCGCTTTTAGTTTATATCTTTGGATTTAGCCAACACCAGGCCCAGGGCACGACTTTAGCCGCCATGGTTCCGCCCATCGGATTGTTGGCGGCCTGGCGTTATTGGCAGTCAGGAAACGTGAAGCTGCCCGTAGCCGCCTTTATTTGCGCAGGGTTTTTGGTCGGAGGCCTGATCGGGGCAAGCATGGTACAGAACATATCGGATGCGCTGCTTAAAAAAATGTTCGGAGTATTTCTGCTGTTCGTCTCTTTAAAGATGCTCCTGGGAAAATAATATGCGCAGTAAACTGGCAGTTCAAATAGGCGGGCTTAGGCTCAAAAACCCGGTGATGGTCGCTTCCGGCACCTTTGGCTATGCCGAAGAGTTTAAGGATTTTATGGACCTGAAACAACTGGGCGCACTTGTTACCAAGACGATAACCTTAAGTCCGCGCAAAGGAAATCCCCTGCCGCGCACCTGCGAGACGCCGGCAGGCATGCTTAACTCCATCGGTTTAGAGAACCCTGGATTAGAGGTTTTTTTGCGAGAGAAGCTTCCTGCGTTAGGCAAGATCGGCGCTTTGATCATTGTTAGTATTGCATCGGAAAAGGATCCGGAGGAATTTGTGGATTTGGCTAAACGGTTAGATAAAACAAGAGAAGTCGCGGCCATAGAGTTAAATATTTCGTGCCCCAATATAAAAGCGCAAAGCGCAAAGGGAAAAGCGCAAAGCGAAAGACTACGGACTAAATTAATTTCTCAAGACCCAAAAGCGACTTATGATTTGGTAAAATCCGTGCGCAAGGTTACCAAAAAAACACTAATCGCCAAGCTTTCTCCGAATGTCACGGACATTGCCGAAATTGCTGGTGCAGCCGAAGCAGCAGGTAGCGATGCCGTGTCATTGATTAATACGCTTTCCGGCATGAGTATAGATACTTACAAAAGAAGGCCTAAGCTGGCAAGCGGAGCAGGCGGGTTAAGCGGCCCGGCGGTAAGGCCCATAGCCGTAAGGATGGTCTGGGAGGCTTATCAGAAGATTAAAATCCCTATTATCGGGATGGGTGGTATAATAGATATTTCAAGCGCCCTGGAGTTCTTTATAGCGGGTGCTGCGGCCGTCAGCATCGGCACGGCGAATTTTGTCGATCCGCGGGTGTCAGTTGAGATTATCGAAGGGATAAAGAAATATTTAGAGAAAAATAAAATAGATTCAATCTCTCGATTAACGGGTTCACTGGAATGCGAGATATAAGCGGTAAATTAATTGTGGCTTTGGATGTAGATACGCTAGAGGAAGCAAAGCGCTTTGTTGATCTCCTCTATCCTGCCGTAAAACTTTTTAAAGTTGGCAGCCAATTGTTTACTGCGTGCGGGCCGGACGCAGTAAAGATGATAGGGGAAAAAGGCGGAAGGGTATTTTTGGATTTAAAATTTCATGACATACCCAATACTGTATATAGTGCCGTGGCTTCTGGTACCTCCAGTTGCATAGCAGCTTATTCAATCCCATCTGGATTAGACGAGAAAAAGACTGAAGACCAAGTAACAAAGCATTTGTGTTCCCCGGTGTTTATGATGACATTGTATACGCTGGGTGGTTTAGAAATGTTAAGGGAGGGTGTAAGAGGAGCAGAAAATAGGGCCGCCGAGCTAAGAATAAAAAAACCTTTTCTTGTTGGCGTTACTGTTTTGACTAGCGAAGTTGCTGATGTCGAAGAAGTCTTAAAACGAGCTCGCATAGTGAAAGAAGCAGGTTTGGATGGCGTTGTTTGTTCAGCACATGAAGCGGCTGCAGTAAAAGAAGCATGCGGCAGGGATTTTATTGTTGTAACTCCTGGCATCAGACCTAAAGGTTATAAAACAGATGACCAAAAAAGAAAGGCTACAGCTCAGGAGGCAATCGATGCTGGAGCCGATTATCTCGTTGTGGGCAGGCCTATTTTAGAGGCCCAAGACCCGCTCAGGGCCGTGCAAGAAATTATCTCCTCGCATAAGCAAGCTCAGTAAAAGTGACGCTGTAGCTTATGCTCGGAGTCATTTTCCTACATGTAGGTAGCCAGAAAATGAGGAGATTGATATGGCAGAAGAGATCAAAAATTTAATAGAAAAGATTCAGGAAGAAGGGATCAAGGCCGGTGAAGATAAAGCAAAAGAAATCGAGCTAGAGGCTAAGCGCAAAGCAGGGTCTCTTTTGGAAAAAGCGAAATCTGACGCAGAAAAGACCCTGGCCGAAACCAAAGAAAAGGTAGCGCGCATGGAAGAGAGCGCTAAAGTTTCCATTCAGCAGGCAGGCCGCGACCTTTTGCTAAGCCTTAAAGAGGAACTTCATGCGATGCTGGGGCGCCTGGTGCAATCCAGCGTGGCCCAAACTTTAAGCCCTTCTGAGATGGCCAAGATTTTGCATGAGCTTATCAAAAAATTGGCGGGCACCCGCGAAGAAGATATCTGGGTATGGCTTAAGAAAGAGGATGGCGAAAAACTGGAGAAGGATTTTTTGAGCCGGCTTAAAGAAGAAACCAAGAGAAATATCGTTCTTAAGCCTTCCGAGGAAATCTTGGGGGGTTTTGTCATCAGCTTTGATGCCGGTAAGTCCCATTTTGATTTTACGGATAAGGCCCTGGGCGAATACTTGGGCACTTTTCTTAAGCCGCACCTCAAGCAGATATTAAACGGCGGAGTGAAAGAAAAGTAAGGTTTTGTGATGTCCGGTTATTACATCTATTTTATCTCAAGTCTCCCCATGCTTCATTTTGGCGCCAAGCCTCCTATGGCTCTGGAGAGGCTTATCCAGCTTTCAGCAGAGCTTCTGTCTCAGGAGGACGTTAGGCTTCTTGAGGCCTGCCCGCAGCAAAATATTTATGAGCAAAAGTTCAATCAACCGACTTTAAAGAAATGGCGAACCTTTGATACGGCTTTAAGAAATGAACTGGTCAAGGTGCGCTCCAGCCGTAAAAAAATCGACCCGGCAAAATACCTGCGTCAGGACGGATTTACGGAGCCCGCTATCAGCCACCTGGCCCTTAATGCCTACAGGAGCCCTTCGATTCTGGAAGGAGAAAGGCTTCTGGATGCGCAGAGGTGGCGTTTTCTTGATGAGCTGGCGTTAGGGCATTACTTTGACCTGGATTTCTTGATTGTTTATGCGCTTAAGCTTTTGATTCTTGAAAGATGGGAGAAGATCAAGACGGCTGATAGTAAGAAGCTTCTGGAAGAACTCATAAGGGATTAGCATGACAGCCAAAAGAACAGGACGTATAACCAAAATTAACGGCAACATGGTGACGGTAGAGACCGATTCTTATGTGGTGCAAAATGAGGTGGTTTATATTATTCACGAGGATGAAAGGCTTAAGGCCGAGGTTATCCGCGTGCGCGGGAATTTAGCTGAGACCCAGGTGTACGAGAGTACTGTCGCTTTAAAGGTTGGGGAGCTGGTTGAATTTACCGATGAACTCCTTTCCGTGGAACTGGGGCCGGGGCTTCTCGGCCAGATATTCGACGGCCTGCAGAATCCGTTACCTTTATTAGCAGAAAAATGCGGATTTTTCTTAAAGCGCGGTGTCTATCTTAAGGCCCTTGCGGATGAAGCAGAATGGGAATTTACGCCTCTGATTAAGGAGGGGGCGAAGGTGAGGGCAGGGGAAAGGTTAGGGAGTGTTCCGGAGAAAATATTTAAGCACTCCATCATGGCGCCTTTTCATCTTAAAGGATATCTTGAGGTGATAAGCGTAGCCGGAAAAGGGATGTATAATCTAAAGCAGGCTGTTGTTCAACTCAAGGATGAACAGGGAAGAACCCATGAAGTTTTTCTTAAGCAAGTCTGGCCGGTTAAGATCCCTATTACAGCCTACGCCGAGAAACTTAAGCCCGAGCAAACGCTGGTAACCAAAATGCGGCTTATTGATTCTCTTTTTCCTGTGTCTCTGGGCGGGACTTACTGTATCCCGGGGCCGTTTGGCGCAGGAAAGACCGTGCTTCAGCAGCTGACCAGCCGGCATGCAGAGGTGGATATTGTGATTATTGCGGCTTGCGGAGAGCGCGCCGGAGAGGTGGTGGAGACCTTAAAGACATTTCCTAAGATAACGGATCCCAGAACCAAAAGGCCTTTAAGCGACAGAACAGTGATTATCTGCAATACAAGCTCTATGCCGGTCTCAGCAAGGGAATCAAGCGTGTATACGGCGGTGACCATCGCAGAATATTACCGTCAGATGGGCTTGCGCGTGCTTCTGTTGGCGGATTCTACCTCTCGTTGGGCCCAGGCCATGCGCGAGATGTCCGGAAGATTAGAGGAGATTCCCGGAGAGGAGGCATTTCCTGCCTACTTAGAGTCACGCATTGCCTCATTCTATGAACGCGCCGGACTCGTCAGGCTTCATGATGGAAGGTTGGCTTCCGTAACTATCGGAGGGACGGTGAGCCCTGCCGGCGGCAATTTCGAGGAGCCGGTTACTCAGGCGACACTAAAAGTCGTGGGCGCTTTTCACGGGTTGTCCCGTGAACGCTCAGATGCCCGTCGCTACCCCGCTATTGATCCGTTGATCAGCTGGAGCAAGTACGGCAGTTTTATAGATGCGAAACAGGGGATGAGGGGCCACGAAATTTTGCATAATAGCCATGCCGTTAGCCAAATGATGAAAGTTGTCGGCGAAGAAGGGACCTCTTTGGCCGATTATATGGGTTACCTCAAGGGAGAATTTTTTGATTTTGTGTATTTGCAGCAGGATGCCTTTGACGAAGTGGATGAAGCGACAAACGAAGAAAGGCAGAAGTATGTATTTAATTTTATTTATCAGATCCTGGAAACAGATTTTAATTTGGAAACAAAGGAAAATGCGCTGTATTTCTTCCAGCAATTAAGGCAGATGTTTCGCGGCTGGAATTCAATCCCCTGGAAGAGCGAGGAGTTCGAAAGATTAGAAAAAGAATTATCTTTTTTTGTAGAGGAGAAGCGTAAAACAAAAGAGAGCTCCCATGAATAAAGTTTACACCCATATCATACAAATCGCAGGGGATGTTATCATCGTGGAAGCGGAAGGCGTGGGTTACATGGATATCGCCGAGGTCACCACGCGAAGGGGCGCATCTTTGGCCCAGGTTATCCGTTTGGATGGGAAAAAAGTTTCCCTGCAGGTTTTTAGCGGCAGCCGCGGGATTTCCACGGGAGACAAGGTGAGATTTCTGGGCCACCCTATGCGTATGGGAACTGGCGAGAATCTCTTGGGCAGGATTTTTAATGGGAGTGGCCAGCCTCTGGATAATAAGCCAGTGCTTTCAGAGAATATGGTGGATATCGGGGGGCCGCCGGTCAACCCTATCAAAAGAGTCATCCCGCATAAAATGATTCGCACGGGAATTCCCATGATAGACGTATTCAACTCATTGGTTGAATCCCAGAAGCTGCCGATTTTTTCTATAGCCGGAGAGCCCTACAACCCGTTATTAGCGAGAATTGCCACTCAGGCAGAGGTAGATATTATTATTTTAGGGGGCATGGGTTTAAAGTATGACGATTATCTGTTCTTCCGCGATACGCTTGAGGAGCAGGGCGCGTTGAGCCACTCTATCTTCTTTATTCACACCGCAGCTGACCCGACCGTGGAATGCCTTTTAGTTCCCGATATCAGCCTTGCCGTGGCCGAGCAGTTTGCATTAAACGGTAAGCGTGTCTTAGTGCTTTTAACAGACATGACTAATTTTGCGGATGCACTCAAAGAAATCTCTATTACCATGGAACAGGTTCCTTCCAATCGTGGTTATCCGGGAGATCTTTACAGCCAGTTAGCCAGCCGTTATGAAAAGGCCGTTGATTTTGATACAGCGGGTTCCATAACTATCTTGGCGGTCACGACCATGCCCGGCGACGATGTAACGCATCCGGTGCCGGACAACACCGGGTACATTACGGAAGGACAGTTTTATCTTAAAAATGGGTCCATCGAGCCCTTCGGCTCTTTAAGCCGCCTTAAACAGCAGGTGAATGGCAAGACCAGGGCAGACCATCGCACGATTATGAATACCATGATTCAATTGTTTGCCAGTTACCGCGAGACACTTGAGAAGAGGGCGATGGGATTTCAGATGGCGGCCTGGGATAAAAAGCTTCTTTCTTACGGCAGCCTTTTTGAAAAAGAAATGATGTCGCTTGAAGTCAATATTTCTCTGGAAAAAGCGCTGGACAGGGGGTGGCAGATGCTCGCCGAGTGCTTCTCTCCGGAAGAAACGGGCATAAAAAAATCCATGATTGAGGAATATTGGCCTAAAAAACAGTAATCAGTAACTAGTAATCAGTAACTAGTAACTAGTAATAAAAGCGTTATGGGTAAGATAAAGTTAACCAAGGGGGAGTTAAAAAGGCACAGGGATGCGTTGAAACAATATCAACGGTACCTGCCCACTCTGCAGCTAAAAAAGCAGCAGTTGCAGATGGAGATACTGCATCAGGCCTCTTTTTTAGAACAAAAAAAACAAGACGCAGAAGCTAAGCGCGGAGCTATAAATCTTTGGGCAGGATTATTGACGGACCGCTCGCTCGATTTGAAGCCGTGGGCCAGGCCGCAAAAAACGAGGGTCGGTTCGCGCAACATCGCCGGCGTTGACCTGTCCGTTTTTGAAGGAGTAGAATTTGCTTTTGCCGAATACGATCTTTTTGTTGCGCCTCTTTGGGTGGATGCTGCGATTACGGCCTTACAAGGGTTAGCCGCTCTGCGGGAAGAGATCTCTGTCATAGAAAAAGGCATGAGTCTTTTAAAGCAGGAATTGCGCATAACCACCCAGCGTGTCAATTTATTCGAAAAAGTCAAGATTCCGGAATCAGAAGAGGCGATTCGGATTATTAAGATTTATATCGGTGACCAGATGGCTAATGCCGTTGGCCGCAGCAAAATCGCCAAAAGAAAAATAGAGGAGCTAGTATCCCTGGCAGCCTAAACAAGAGCAGGGGCTGCTCGGGAGAGAGAAAATCGATGATTGTGCCGATGAAAAAAGTTTTTCTGGTTGTCCAGTCTAAAGACGCGCAAGCCGCGCTTAGAGAACTGCGCGCTTTAAGCGTGGTGCACGTGGAGCACCAACGAGTGCCCGAAGGTAAAGATTTACAGACAATCCAGGAAGACTTAAGCCTGGCTGATTCAGCCCTAAATATTTTATCCGGGCAGGAAAAAGAAAGGCCTGTGGAAGAAAAAGAAACTCAAAGCCTATCTAATTGGAAATTAACAGCGCGGCATATTATAGACGTAGATAAAAGAGTGGATCAGTTAAGGGAGTTTGGCCGCAGTCTCAAAAGCAGGATTATCGCCTGGGAGCCGTGGGGTGATTTTGAACCTGAGAGCTTGCGTGTTTTGCCAGCCAAAGGGATTTATGTGCGTTTATATCAGATCCCTGTTAAAGAAATAAAGAATATTCCCAAAGAATTGATTGTCAAAAAGATTTCTGTTGCCAGCGGCATAGCGAATTGTGCGGTCGTTTCTCGGCAAAAAATAGACCTTGCCTATAAAGAAGTGGTTTTGCCCAAAATGGGCTTGGAGGCGATGCGCAGGAGATTAGAAGAAGATATCCGCACAGAGGCATCTTTACAAAAAGAAATAAAAAAACATACAGTTTATCTGGGGGATTTTATTTACATCAAAAAGTCTCTGGAAAAAGAGTTAGAGTTTTACCAGGCATTAAAAGGCATGGCTCAGGTCGCAAGCCTCGCTTATTTGGCGGGTTATATGCCTTTTGATGGCACCTGCGCACTCTTGGCGACGGCAAAAGCCCAAAGATGGGCGATAAAGATTGATGAGCCTTCGGATGAGGACAATGTTCCTACTTTGATCCGTAATCCAAAATGGATTTCCATCATAAGGCCGGTGTTCAAATTAATCGAGATTATCCCCGGCTACCGGGAAGTGGATATCAGCCTGTGGTTTCTTATATTTTTTTCCGTTTTCTTCGGGATCATCATTGGGGATGCCGCCTACGGTTTGATTTTCTTTCTGTTGACGTTATTGGCACAGATAAAACTGGGCAGGAAGATTGCCGATAAGTCTCTGTTTTTTCTTCTTTATTTATTGAGCCTTTCAGCTGTTGCCTGGGGAGCCTTAAGCGGAACATTTTTCGGCCAGGAGTGGCTTCCTAAAACGGTCAAACCACTGGTACCTGCTTTACGCAACGCTCTCTATGTCCAGAATTTATGTTTTATCATCGGAGCCCTGCATTTAAGCCTGGCACATCTGTGGAGATTAATACGCAAGTTTCCTTCTCTTAGTTTCCTGGCAGAGGCAGGCTGGATTTCTATTCTTTGGGGCGCTGTGTTTCTGGCAAGAATGCTGATTCTGGGGCAGGCCTTTCCCGAATACGGGAAAGGGTTGTTCGTCGGCGGAGCAGCTAGCGTTATATTTTTTTCCAGCCCCAAGAAAAACCTGCTTAAGGGCGTGGTTTCAGGCCTGGGGAATTTCCTGTTAAACGCGATAAATAATTTTACGGATATTGTTTCCTACATCCGTCTTTTTGCTGTTGGCTTGGCGACGGTGGCCATAGCCGATGCCTTTAATCAGTTGGCCGCAGGAATAGGTTTTAACAGTATAGGGACAGGTCTCATGAGTGCTTTTATCCTTTTGTTCGGACACCTGCTGAACATTGCGCTTGGCCCGGTGTCCATTATCGTGCACGGAGTGCGCTTAAATGTCCTTGAGTTCTGCAGCCACCTGGATGTAAAATGGAGCGGTTTGGCTTACAGGCCCTTGAGGCAATAAAAAGGAATCTTAAAGAATAAGGAGAGTGGACATGGAGAGTAATGTATTGATACAATTTAAAGATTTAGGGTTAGCCGCTGTATTGGCGTTTTCTGCCATGGGTTCGGCATTAGGCACAGGGGTGGCAGGGATGGCAGCCGTGGGCGCCTGGAAAAAGGCCTTTGCCCAGAATAAATCAGCTTCCTTTATGCTGGTTGCCTTTGTGGGCGCGCCCTTGACCCAGACGATTTACGGCATGATCGTGATGAACAATATGGCTGAGCTTGCGCTAAAAGGTGTGTTTGTGTGGTCTATAGGGATTTTTGCCGGGTTAGCCATAGGGCTTTCTGCGTTTATGCAGGGTAAGGCCGCTGCCGTGGCCTGCGATGCCATGGGCGAGACCGGAAAAGGATTTGGCAACTACATCATCGCTCTTGGCATCATCGAGACCGTAGCGCTTTTTACCATGGTGTTTACCCTCGGGATACTTGGGAAGCTTGCCGGAGCATAAAAAATATCCGGGCGGTTGGCGCAATTGGTTAGCGCGCCTGACTTACATTCAGGAGGCTTACAGGTTCAAGTCCTGTACCGCCCATTGTTTTAGTTCGTGGTTCATCGTTAAGGCCGAAATAAAGACTTGCAGTTATTTTAATTTTTAGTAAAATATATTTCCCCTTCAACCATGAACTATCCGCTGCGAACTTCGAACTCAATAGGGGCTGTGGCCTAGTCTGGTTTATGGCGCCTCCCTGTCACGGAGGAGATCGCGGGTCCAAATCCCGTCAGCCCCGCCAGTTTGAAAGCCGTCATTTTTTGGCGGCTTTTTATTTTTTATCCCAACCGCAAAGCGCATACTTTTCAATAGGACATTTTTATCTTGCTAACGCATACTTTTCAATGTAATCGCAATATAATAATGTCCTAATCTAGCAAAGTAAGAATGTCCTATTTCTAAACTGCTATAATGCCTCCAAAAGGAAGGAGGCAGGAGCAGTGGAGGACATTCTTGCGATGAGTCAAAGGGAACTAAAGCGATTAC
>JBDRKE010000004.1:0-5144 GCA_043814315.1 Candidatus Omnitrophota bacterium | reverse complement strand
AATCCCTGGAGGATGTTTCGGTTAGCTGGTTCGCACAAGACACAAATAAGAGAAGAAGTGCTTACAGGCGCTCTTTAAAAACCAAAAAATAGGACATTTCTATTTTGCTAAGAATAGGACATTTTTATCTTGCTAGTGCATCGCTGCCTTTTTCTCTTGATATTTAAGATAATGGTTATATAATTGGCTGTGATTGAAAAGTCGCGCGGGTGGTGGAATGGCAGACACGCTACTTTGAGGGGGTAGTGCCGCAAGGTGTGGGGGTTCAACTCCCCCCCCGCGCACAATAAAAAATCCACAGGAGAATTTATTCCTGTGGATCTTTTATTGTGTGTCCTCGCACTGGAGTGCGAGGAAGTAAACTTGCGCACTGCACTAGAGTGCAAGGACGAAAGGAACTTGTCCTCGCGCTAAAGCGCAGGGAAGGATAATCTTTACGCGTCTCTCTTACGCTTGTCTTTTATGTAGTTGCTTCTCTCCAGGCTCTTGGCCAGGGCCTTTAACTCCGCGCCAACTTCACCGATTTGCGCCACATGCTCTATCTTTCTGAATTCGTTGGTCACGACACCGATGGAGACGGATAAGAGGGGGATCTTTTGCTCCACACCTTTACGGTCGCGCGCCAGGATAAAGCCCGCTTTTCTGTCGGCTTCATTGTAGAAGGAAGGGGAGGCACTTTCAAAATCCGCAATGACCTTTTGGCATATATTATCGACGGCATCCGGAACCGTCACAATCACAAAGTCGTCTCCTCCGATATGCCCGATGAAGTCATCGGAGTGGCCGATTTCTCTGACGGTGCGAATCAATATACGCGCCGCCTCCCGGATCACCTCATCCCCGTGTTCGAATCCATACTTGTCGTTATAAGTCTTGAATTTATCAAGGTCTATATAGCAGACCGCAAATAAGGATTTCTGGCTTAAGCGGTCCTGGAGTTCATTGATGATGGAGACATTGCCCGGCAGCCGCGTGAGAGGATTAGCCTCCAGGTCCCTTTTGGTGCGCCGGATGATCATGCGGATACGCGCCAAGAGTTCCTTGGGCTCAAAAGGTTTGACAATATAGTCATCGGCGCCCGAATCTATGCCTCCTACTTTGTCCATCACGTCGCCACTGCCGGTGACCATAATGATGGGTAGGTGGCTTAACAGGATATCGCTTTTGATCCGACGGCAGACCTCGCGGCCATCCACCTTGGGGATCCGGTAATCGAGCAGAACGAGGTCCGGGGACTTGCCCTGGATGATTTTGATAGCCTCCTCACCGTCCTTGGCTTCGATAACATCGTAATTTTCTTCTGAAAGGGTCAATTTAAGAATATCCCGGATGTCGGGGTCATCATCCACCACAAGTATTTTAATCGGCATAAGTGCGCTCCTTATTGCAGAGGCTTGGGCAAAGTTATGCTAAAGGTCGAACCTTTATCCAGCTTGCTTTTTACCCAGATTTTTCCCTGATGGGCCTCGATGATGTTTTTGACCAACGCCAACCCCAGGCCCGTGCCTTTAACCTCTTGGTTGATAGGGTTATCCACGCGGTAGAATTCCTCAAAGATCTTCTCAATGGAGGACTCCGGGATTCCGTAACCCGTGTCATGGACATCTACCTGAACCTCATTATTGGCGCTATGGCACAGGACCGTGATTTTCCCCCCACTCGGAGTAAACTTGATGGCGTTATTGATCAGATTGATGAGGACCCTCTTTATCTGGCTATGGTCTACAAAAACGGTTTGGGCCTCCTGGGGCACGCTATAGGAAAATTCAATCTGCTTTTCTTTGATGATAATGGATAATAGGTCCGCTACCTCCTCTATAATGGTTTTGAGGTCTTGGGATTCCCGTTTCATGGAGACCCTGCCTGATTCTATGCGCGAAATATCCAGAAGGTCATTGACAAACTGAGCCAGTTCGTCGCTGTGCCGGTTTATCTTCTCCAGGCGCTCCTTTAATTGAGAGGGTAGCGCCCCTAATTTCTCGGAAAGCAGTATCGCAGCATACCCCTTGATAGAGGTTAGCGGCGTCCTCAGCTCGTGCGAGACGCTGGAAACAAAATCTGTTTTTCGGCGGCTGATCAACTTAACTTCTTCCAGGGCGTATCTGAGTTCCTTCGTTCTCTCTTCGACCTTTTTCTCCAGTTCTTGATGGGCCTGCCAGGTTTTTTCGAACAGGCGGGCGTTTTCCAGCGCCTGGCCCAGCTGGTTGGCCAGGATGGTGATAAGCTCCTCATCTCCTTCGCTGATCAGGGTCTCGCGGCTAAGTGTACCCGCAAAGAAAAATCCTTTGTTACCCTCTTTAGGCAGGAAGGGTGAGGCGATAAAGGAGACCACGTGAAAAACCTTGCCTATGTTCTCTCTAAACCCGGGGTCTGTTGTGAGGGATATAGAAGAGGTTGTGGCTTCGCTTTTTATCAGCTCCAGATAATGGCTTCTGTCTTGCTCCACCGCACTCCCTATTTCTTCGATCTCCTCCCGGGGATAACCGATATTGAGCCGAAGGACAAATTTATTTAAAGCCTCATCAAACAAGAAACAACAGGCCTTTTCAAAACCCAGCTCTTCTATAACAGAGACATCAATCATTTTAAAGATCAGGTTTTCCTCCAGGGTTGTGCTGATGGAGCGGGACAGCCTCTGCAGGGCATAGAGGCCGACGATTTTCTTATCCAGCTCCTCCTGGGCTTTATTTAATTCCATATCCGTGCGCACGATCAGCTTGGCCTGCTCATCCATTTCATTCAAAGACGTCTTGAGCTTGGCGATAGCCTCCTTTAATTGCTTGATCTTATCCATTTTGTAAAGAAGCACCATCACAAGCAATATGCTTAAGGCCATGCCGCTAAATCCCAGTATATTCATGAGATTTCCGATGGAGAACATCGCCAGCTACCCTCCTATCCCTAAAATCGAGATCGTCTGATTGTGAAAATAGGCTCTTCCTTGAAAATTGATGGCCTTTAAAGGCGCCTGCTCGCCAAAGCTGTACATCCCCATGATAGGTGTATCTTTTCCCAATTTCTCTTTGATGATGTCCAGTTCTTTGTCGGCCTGTCTTCCTAGTAACATATATCTTGAAATAGAATCGAAGACAAATACAAAATCCGCGGCCCTGCCCAGGAGGCGGTTTTTGGCCTCATCGAGTGCCTCAGCCGTTGCCCCCAGGCACAATTCTTTTGTGCCGATCATCAATCGGATAACGCTGCCTTCAGGCACATGCCCTTGGCAAACCAGGGATGCGTCGTTTTCCAGGGACACCACGTTTCTTAAAAGACATTCTTGCTCTCCGGTCAGATACACGCCGATGGGATACATGATGGAGAGGCGTTTTAATTCTCTTTTCAATGTGGGGATATCGTAATCAAAATAGTGTTTATAAATAGAGGCTGCCGGAAGCCCGTCTATTTCATAAACAATATTGCCCGCGGACTTTGTCACGGTGCGCGGCTGGCCCAGAGCCTTCCAGCCGTGCTTAATCCCCATGCCAAAATGTAATTTCCCCCCCCAAAGAATGCCGCAGGCAGCGTCGCTGACAGCCTGGTCGTTGACATACACATAGGTTTTTTTAAACTCAAGATTGTCTGAGGCACAGGCGCCTGCCAGGGGAAAACTCCACCCCAGGACTTCTCTGAGGCCGTAAAGAAAACCGGAGCCGTCCTGCATGAGCCCGTCGGAGAATATGAGGCTGAAACCGCGAGGGATGTTTTTAAAGCCATAGAGTAGTTTTTCTCCCAGCTCTTCTCCTGCGCTGGTGGGGGATCTTGCGCTGATGTCTTTGACGTAGGCCGTATTGCAATAGGCGCCTTCCGGCAGGCTTAAAAGCATGATGGCCAAGCCGTGTTTAAATATCCCCTGATTCGTGATGATGCCCAGGCTGCTAGCCCCGACGATATTGATCTCCCCCAAAAGCGCATAAATGGCCTTAAGCACCTGGGGATTTGCAAATTCTATCGTGCTAAAGACAACCGCCAGGCTGATTTTATGGGACTGGATATTGGCTTTGGCTTGGCTGACTGCGTTTTGCACAGCCACGGGCAAGTCTCGTTCTGTCCCGACACCCATCCCCACTTTTATCGGCATTGATTTTTATAATTAGAATAGAAGAAAACCTTGCTTAATTGTTGGCAATCTCTTGATTTGTAGACAGTATATAATGCAAAAGGGGCGGGGTCAATAAATTTATTGACCCCGTAAGAAATTATGATATTATCAAGGTTAAGAATTTCTAACGGGGTTGACTATAACTTCTTATAGTGTAAAATAATTTTAGCTTTTTGATTTTGGTTCTTATTCGGCCCCATCACCTGATTGGGTAGGGAAGATTGCTATGAAGATTTTAGAGAGGAAAAAAGCAACTGATTTGAGGAAGCAGGGATTGACTTTCACTGAGATATTAAAGGAGATCCCGGTTTCAAAGGCTAGTTTAAGCTATTGGCTGAAGGATATCAAATTAACAGATGAACAATTAGCAAGAATAAGCTATAAGAATGATAAAATCAAAAGGAACTTTATAGGATTTAATGAGTTAAGAAAAATCTACTCTGAGGATAGTAAAAGGAATATTGTAAGTAATGCGATCCAAGAAATTGATGCCATATCCACAAGAGAGCTGAAATTGATAGGTATAGCATTATATTGGGCAGAAGGATATAAGGCTGGTGCGTGTTCGGGAGCAGAATTTACTAATACCGATCCCGCTATGATTAAATTAATGATGAGGTGGTTTAGAGAAATATGCGGTGTGCAAGAAAACAGATTCCGTATAAGGATACAAATACATGATGCAGGGAATATTGAAAAGGCTAGGAGATATTGGTTAGAGATTACAGGCATAGATTACGGTCAGTTTACCAAGGCATATGTAAAAACTAGCCCCACTAGTAAAAGAAAAGTTGGAGATTTGGCGCCTTATGGTATTTGCAGCATCCGCATCTCAGACATAAACTTAATTACTAAAATTAAAGGTTGGATTGAAGGTCTTGGCGCTATCGTCTAGCCCGGCCTAGGACATCAGCTTCTCAAGCTGAGTACACGGGTTCAAATCCCGTTAGCGCTAAATTTCCCGCTATTACGTGTCGGGAATTTATGCCCGGTCGGGATCCGGTTGGGGCTACCAAAATTTATGCACAGGAAAATCCCTAAAGGC
>JBDRKE010000003.1:0-50629 GCA_043814315.1 Candidatus Omnitrophota bacterium | reverse complement strand
TTGCGGTGCCTATCCAAGACTTTCTCAATAATGCGCGGTATAAGAATAAATTTTATCCTCCCCCTCAAGAATTCATCGACGCTTATCTCATTGGCGGCATTCAAAACAGCCGGCAGGGTCCCCAGCTCTCGGGCCGAGCGATAGGCTAATCCTAAACAGGGGAACCTCCTAAAATCAGGCTTCTGAAATGTAAGTTCTTTCAATTTATAGAAATCCACGCGCGGAAAGCCGTTAGGAAGCCGCGCAGGGTACGTCAAGGCGTATTGTATGGGTATACGCATATCCGTAGCCGATAG
Source organism: Candidatus Omnitrophota bacterium (assembly GCA_043814315.1). GTDB lineage: Bacteria > Omnitrophota > Gorgyraeia > Gygaellales > Profunditerraquicolaceae > JBDRKE01. The sequence continues at coordinate 50,333 of JBDRKE010000003.1, read as the reverse complement.
TTGCGCCAAGATCACCCCGTCAACGAATTCAACCATAGAATGCACGATGGCTTGCGGATGTACGACTATTTTTATTTTCTCGCAAGGCACATCAAATAAGAACATCGCTTCCAGAAGTTCCAGTCCTTTATTCATGAGAGTCGCGGAGTCCACCGTAATCTTTTTCCCCATCTTCCAACGGGGATGATTCAAGACTTCCTTAATGGTAATATCTTTAAACTCTTTATGGCTCACCTGCCTGAAGGGCCCTCCTGAGGCCGTCAGATATATTGTATTTAAACGACTGGATTTCTCTTGGGCCAGGCACTGCCAGATGGCCGACTGTTCGCTATCAATAGGGATGATCTTTATTTTCTTCTTTTCTGCCTGCCTCATGATGATGGGGCCCGCCATCACCAAGGCCTCCTTATTCGCCAGCGCTATATGTTTACCCTTGTCTATGGCTTTTAACAACGGCATAAGGGCATTGGATCCGCTTATGGCTAACAGAATCTTTTCAGCTTTTTCATTCTCTGCCAACGCCGCCAGCCCCTCTTCCCCTATCAGAATCTTAAGCCTGCGTTTCACGTTACGTTTTAATTCTTGACCGGCGAAACGATCTTTGGCGCAAACAAGCTCAGGATGAAATTCCTTGATCTGTTTGGATAAAAGCTCGATATTGGAATAAGCGCTTAAGCCTACCACCTGGAATTTGTCCGGAAAACGCCGGACCACTTCCAAGGCACTTTGCCCAATAGAACCCGTTGAACCCAGTATGACGATACGCGTCATTATCAGTAACTAGTAAACTAGTAACTCGTAACTAGTAATTTGAGACAAATGCTTTATAAATAAATTGAATCTCCCCGGGCTAAAGCCCAGGGATTCATCCCCGCAGCAGAAATCACATCCTTCGCAATCTTCCATTTCCGGGCTAAAAGCCATCGGGGATTTCTGCGAAGGGGGTTAAATCAATTTTTTGATATTTAAATCTTTTTTTAACGTACTTTAATAACCAGCAACTGGTTACTGGTTTACTTTAAAATAATGCTCATGTAAAAATAAAAAACAGGAGCCGTAAACAACAGGCTGTCCACCGTATCCAAGACTCCCCCTAACCCAGGGAAGATGTTTCCCGAGTCCTTAATCTGACAATCCCGCTTCATCAGTGATTCGGACAGATCCCCTAATTGGCTTAAGACGCCGAAAAAGAAACCTATAAAGAGAAGATGGACGTAGGAAAAATTTAAGAAAGTTTTACTCAGAATCGCACCCAGGATGCTAAAGACCAGTCCTCCCAATGCCCCTTCGACGGATTTGTTAGGACTGATACGCCGGATGAGAGGCCTTTTGCCGAATCGCGAACCCACTAGATACGCTCCGATATCTCCTAATTTCGTAATCAATAAGATACTGCTGATCAGGCCTATCCCCCCGGGTAAATACCTTATCTTGATCAAAAAACTTAAAAACCAGGATACATAAAGGATGCCAAAGAGCGTGGTGGAAATACCCACGATCACGCCTGAATTCTCCCGCCTCCTGAACTGCATGACGATAAGGAACAATAAAGCCAGGGAGACAAACAGCAGTTCCCAGCTCTTGGTGAGTTCGAAACGAAAGATGAGAGAAAAAGGGATGACCGCACCCACTCCTATCCCGAAATATTTATATATACTTATTCCCTTGTGCTCCAGCATCCCGAAAAATTCGAAAAGCCCCGCGATAATGAATAAAGATACCAGAAGGCCGCATAACCAGTCAACCTGGATCCCGAAAATGATGAGGGCGATGAGAAAGCCGGAACTAATGATCCGCTTTGTCTGCATGGATACCTCCAAATCTTCTTTCCCGCTTCTGATACTCTTCTATAGCCTTGGTAAAATCTTCCTCTTTAAAATCCGGCCAATACTTTCTAGAAAAATAAAGCTCTGCGTAGGAGAGCTGCCAAAGAAAAAAATTACTTATCCGCATCTCGCCGCTGGTACGGATCAAGAGATCCGGATCGGGCAGCCCGGTCGTATAAAGATATTCACTGAACCTCTCTTCGTCCAAATCTTGTATCGCCGATTCTTTGTGCAAAACTTGGGTTGCGAATTTTTTAGCGGCATCCACAATCTCCTGTCTTGACCCGTAATTCAAAGCCAGGATCATGGTACAGCCGGTATTATCTTTGGTCCTACGCTCGGCTTCTCTTAAATTCTTTACCAGCTTTTCGGGAAAAGGTGCTTGCCTGCCGACAATTCTCAACCTCACGTTGTTTTTATTCAATTCTTTGACTTCGTGCTTTAAAAAATAACCCAGAGAAAGCATCAGCATACCCACTTCTTTTTTCGGCCGGCTCCAATTTTCTGTAGAAAAAGCAAAAAAGGTAACCATCTCAATCCCTAATTTCGTCGTTACTTTAACGATTTCTCGGACTCTTTTAATGCCTTCGCGGTGGCCTGCCGTGCGCGGCAACCCTTTTTCCTTTGCCCAGCGACCGTTCCCATCCATAATGATAGCGACGTGCCTGGGAAGATTATTTTTATCAATCATGTTTTGTAATCAGTAAACCCCGCTAGAAAGAACGAGGCTTTAACCCTGTTCTTTCTATAAGGGACAATCTTTTATGTTTCATCCCCGCCATAAATGGCGGGGCTTTCTAACGGGGTAAACAGGTATTTTAAAGAATATTTTATAGCGCAATCAAAAAGTTTTCCCATGCCAGTTACTATTTACTAGTTACTGATTACTAGTTACTGAATTATTGATGTACCCGATAATCTATATTAGGAAATAGGTTATCCTTGTATTCAATATCAGATAACCAGTTCTGGTCTATACCGTTGGATTTGATATCCTCGTAAAGACGGCTGAATCTTAAGAGGTGTTCTTTGGTGCGGCGTACCGCATAACTCGTATGTGTCCCAGTGCCCATGATGAACGCCCAATCAGAACTCTGGGCAAGAAGCAGCTCACGTAAGGCCTGGTTCAAGGCCCTTCTCAACAAGCCATCGGCGCGAGGAAAACTTTTCGTTAATTCCGTCATTCTACCTGAGGCCATATGCAGATGCCTGTAAATCCAGTCATTGGAGCCCTGAAGCCACATTTCGCTGTATCCCTTCCACCCCCAGCTGGATAAAGAAGGCGCGATAACCTGGTGGCGCGGGTTCTCTTCTAAGTATTCGCTAGGGGTGATGAGGCGTAACTCATCCTGGTCAAAAACTATCTTTCTCACAAGAAAATCCAACCACTGGGGGCCTTCGTACCACCAGTGGCCAAACAACTCGGCGTCATAAGGAGAGACAATTATCGGTTTCTTTTGCATAAAGTCGTAAAGGTACCCTACCTGTTTCTGGCGATTGAACATAAAATTTCCAGCATGATAAGCCGCAGTCTCTCTGGCCCATTCGGGGTCATAGGGTTCTTTATGACTCTGGTTGCCTGTGATGCGGTAATATTTGATTCCCGTATTGATCCTTACGCCGTCAGGATGAATGTAAGGTTTTATGTAGTCAAACTCCAAATCAAAACCGATATCGCGATAAAACTCCCGGTAATTATAATCTCCCGGATACCCTTCAATAGAGCTCCATACCTGTTTAGATGACTCCAGGTCTCTTCCAAAACAGGCCACTCCCGTCCCCTTGCAATAGACCGGGGCAAATACGCCGTATTTTGGCCTGGGAGTTCCGTGCAAAACGCCATGTGCATCGCTAAAGAAATAGCGAATCCCCGCCTCTTTTAAGATTTCATCATGGCCGGGATGATACCCGCATTCCGGCAGCCATATCCCTTTGGGATTTCTTCCAAACACATCTTTATACTGGCTGACGGCTACTTTGACTTGCGCCCTCACTGATTCTTTGCATACTTCCATAAGCGGAAAGTAGCCGTGCGTAGCGGCACAGGTAACAATTTCGAGTTTTCCCAAATCCTGAAAATTTTTAAAAGCATTAATTAAATGACGATTATATCTTTCAAAGGTATCCCGCGCTTTACAGAACTGACTGAGATACATGATCGCCAGCTTCTGAAAAGGAGCCTGCCATGAAGTCCTTTCTATCTCTTTATGCGCTAATTCAATGAGCCTGTTGATATGTTTCAGGTAGCGTTCCTGAAGAAGGGAATCATTCAGCATGGAGATCAACGTAGGACTTAAAGTCATGGTAAGACGAAAATCCACCTTCTCTTCGCATAATCTTTCGAAGACAGATATTAAAGGAATATAGGTCTCTGTGATGGCTTCATAGAGCCAATCTTCTTCTAGAAAGTTTTCGTGTTCCGGATGGCGCACATACGGAAGGTGGCCGTGCAAGATGAGACAAAGATATCCTTTATTCATATTTAATGAGCGGCCTAATAAGCTGCGTTGTTTATACTCTATTAATCTTGGCCTCGCTAATTTTCGTTTCTCTGGAGACTACGGGCGTGACAATGCGTTCTTCAATCTTATCGCTGGATACGGCCACAACCGGTATCACTTGTCTGCCATCCGGCAAAGCCAATCTCAAGGTAAAGGTGCCGTCGGGCCTTAAAGATACGTCTTTGCCCTGAACGGTTACCTTGGCATCGGGGTCGGTCGCTCCGTAGACGATTAATTCGCAATCAACCATAAACCAGAATTTTCTTTCTTTAACTTCTTTCTTCACGGGGCTGGCCATCGAAGCCATGCCGGGCGAAGCCAGAGCCCCTGAAAAGAGCGCCTGCCTGGCTCTTTCCTGCCAGGCCTTTCCTACGGGAGAACTCTGGCCGAGACCAAACCCCATTCCGTAAAGGCGCGCGAACATATCGTCAGGAATCATCCATTCCTCGTCGGTAATCCCGGAGGGGCCTTCTAAGGGCGTACGCACCGTATTAGAACGCAATATCGTGATAAATCTTCCCGAAGGCAACAATAATCCCAAATCCACACACCAGGATCGGTCGGGCCCCTCGGTGTTGATATACCAGTTGCTGGCAAATTCGTTTATCGGGATATCAAAAAACCTGTGTGCGTTGTTCCCGTCAAAAACGATGTCGCTCACATCGTACACGCGTAAGACCCTTTGGGCTTTATAAAATTCATCCCCAATCTCATTCTTAAGCCTATCCATCGTAGACCCTGTGGCTTCCCAATAAGCGTGTATCCAGCGGGAATCCCTTACCTGCAAAACAATCCTGTCCCGGTCGTATTGGCAAGGCAGGTCTGCAGGAAAGCTGCGACGTGAGGGGCTAGTTTCCGGATGCGAGAATTTTGTCTGCCCTACGGCCATCTCCTGGGCTCCCAGGACGTCTTTTTTGATTTCTTTCGCTTCAACTCTCTTGGCTTTCTTTGGCTCTTGCTTTTTTATTTTTTCTTTTTGTGCCAGACCCTTTATTCTTTCTTTTATCTTACGCAATAACGCCATTGCCTCACCCCCTTGGTAATAAAAAAGGGGATACGAATCCCCTTCCCACGGAAATGCTCGTTCTTTCCAGATCCTCCCTTATTCCATCTTAAAAAGAATCATTAACACCTATTGCCTTGTTTTTGTCGTTGTGGTCACGGCACCCTTGCCTTGAACCAAGGCCTCTTTTAAATCCTCTTCAAGGGCCTCTTTCAGCTTAGTGACCTTATTAAGTTCTTCCTTCAGGCTTTGATTGACGAGCTGCTCCTGAACCAGCGCTCTTTTAGTCGTCTCATGATTGGCCTTTTCCTCATCCAGCTCTTTCTGCATGGCGCTTAATCTCTCATCCTGGCTCGCCTTCTCCTGAGAGATTTTGTTCAGTCTTTCTTCCAGATCTTTTCGCTGTAAAGTTTCTTTTACCTGGCCCATCTTATTCTTATAGGCATTCCCACAGGAGCTGACAGTGCTGATAAAAAATATAACCGTCAGGATGCCCAGGATTAAAACGATCTTTGATTTTACGTTCTCCTCCATAAAGAATCCTCTCTAGCCTATTTAATCTTCTCCGAAGTCTTAGGCCTTTTCGACTCTTGCGGCTTTGCATACTTGGGCGAAACGATGATTTCAACGCGACGATTGAGTTGACAGCCTTGCACCGTATCATTGGAAGCAACAGGATGATACTCCCCGTAACCTATAGCCGATAAACGAAAACCATAAATGCCTTTTTCCTTCTCTAAATGATTTAAGACACTGAGTGCCCGGTGAGCGGATAACTCCCAGTTGGATTTCCATCCCGAGAATTTAATAGGCTGATTGTCCGTATGGCCTTCGATACCCACGTTGTAGCTTGCCAGATTCTCCTGCAAGACGGTGGCTATCTTATCCAATACAGAATAGGCCTCCAACCTTATCTTGTCTTTGCCCGAATCAAACAAAAGGTCACCCACCACGGTGATCACCAGCCCTTTTTCTAACATCTCCAATTTGACCTGCTTATCCAGGATTTCCTGGCTCAGCCTGTCTTCAAGAAGCATTTTCGCACGATTGAGCTCCTCCAGCTGGCTTGATAATTCCTCGATCTTTTCTATGTCGGAACGTCTACCCTTCTGAAAAATAAACGTGCACCCCGCTAAAGACACGGCAAGAAAACCTACGATCGCAAGCGTCATTATTTTATTTTTCATCTTTCCTTCTCCTCGTGTAATCTTCACGTATAACTTTGGATTATACGTGATTACTGTGATTTAAAAATAGATTCCAGTGATTAAAGCTTTAATCACTGGAATCTTCCCTTTACATCTCTGAAGTCATTGATGAGCATTTATCGTATTTTTATTAATATAACACAGGCCCTATCGATAGTCAAGACTTTTATGGCTCTATTTTCTTTAAAAATATGGTTTCTTCTCTGGAGGAACCCACAGAAACCATAGAGATATCGGCATGAAGAATGTCTTTTAACCGCTCAAGATACACCTTAGCGTTGGGATGTAACTTGCGACAATGCTTAGAGTTATATTTAATGCTCTCCCAACCCCGCATTTCTTGGTATACCGGCTTTGCATTCCTCAGGACATCCAGATCATAAGGGAATCTTTTAAATATCTTACCTTTATATTTATAGGCTAAACATATTTTAATCGTCTTGAGCCCGTCTAAAACATCCACCTTCATAATGGCTAATTCCGAAATGCCGCTGAGCCGGACCGCCTCTTTCACCATCACGCTATCAAACCAACCGCATCTTCTTGGCCTGCCTGTTGTGGCGCCAAATTCATTACCTTTATTCCGCATGAATTTGGCGAATCTTTCGTTGAATTCGGTAGGAAAAGGCCCTTCGCCGACTCTCGTCGTGTAAGCCTTGGCCACGCCTAGGACTTTATCAATCTTTTCAGGAGAAACTCCCGTTCCGATACAAGCGCCGCCGCTAATAGTAGAAGATGATGTCACGAAGGGGTAGGTCCCGAAATCAATATCCAGGAATGTCCCCTGGGCCCCTTCAAAGAGAATATCTTTTTTGCGTTCGATAGCCTTATTTAACAATAAAGCGACATCACAGATATATCTGGAAAAAAGGCTACCGTAACCAAGATACTCCTTATAAATGGCGTCGAATCGAAAACCCGGGTGATTGTAGACCTTGTTAAAGATCTCGTTCTTTTCTTTGAGATTGTCTTTTAATTTGTCCCGAAACACACGCGGATTTAAAAGGTCAATCATTCGGATCCCGCAGCGAATGATTTTATCTGCATAGCAGGGTCCGATACCCCTTCCGGTCGTCCCGATCTTATGCTTTCTTTTTGTTTCGCGTAACTGGTCGAGGATCTTGTGGTAAGGCAGAATCACATGGGCTAAAGGCGATATTTTTAAACGGCCGCTTATGGGGATAGGAACGCGCGCTAAGTCATTTATCTCTTTTAAGAGAACAGCGGGATCAATGACAACGCCGTTACCGATACAACAGATTTTCCCCTTATGAAGAATTCCGGAAGGAATCAGATGGAAGATAAACTCTTTTTTGTCTGTGACGACGGTGTGTCCTGCATTGTTACCCCCCTGATATCTGACAATGTAATCGACCTTACGGGACAAGATATCGATAACCTTGCCCTTGCCCTCATCACCCCATTGCGTGCCGACTATGATTATGTTCATCGTAAAATATGGATATCAGGAGATTGGGTTAATTCAAAATCAAATTTACCCTGATCCCCCCGATCCCCTGATCTTTAAAAACCTGATATCCTGTTCACCCGATAACCTAATTACGGCGTCATGGTGAAAATCTTACGCGCGATCTCCGGATATTTGGCAATAAACTTAAGCTCCTCATCTACTAACGGTTTTTGGTTGTGGACGTTGGCGTATCTGACCAATTCCAGAATTTCTGTGGCTTGCTCGTCGTCTTTGAAGACAACCTCCAGCTTCTCATAAACATTTCTAAAGCCTTTGATACCTGAATATTCTCCTGCAGTGATCTTACGGCCCGTCTCAATGATCTCAGGGTCTCCCCGTCCAAGCTCCTCATAATCATACAGTTCGTAGTTACGCCTGTCTTTCAGGGCGCCATCCGCATGAATACCCGATTCATGCGCAAAGGCATTCGCGCCTATTCCCGGTTGATTGATGGGAATAGGAACACTGAAGGCATAAGAGGCATACTTGCAAGTCTTCCAGGCCATCTTGAAATTAATGGTTTCACTCAGAGCGTAATTCTGCATGCCGTTTCCGTATTTTATGGCGAGGAGCACGGAAACCAGGTCTGCATTACCGGCTCTTTCTCCCATCCCGTTAACGCACGTATTGATATAAGCGTTACAGCCGCAATCCAGGGCAGCCTTGGCGCCGGCAAGAGAATTGGCTACCACCAATCCTAAATCATTGTGGCAGTGGATTTCTATGGGTAAAGAAACGGCCTCAGCCAAAAGCTTGATTCTTTCGTATATCGTAAAGGGCGTATCGCAACCTAAGGTATCACAATAACGGATGCGATGGGCGCCTGCTTCTTTAGCAGCGAGCGAAAATTCAATCAGATAATCCATCTTTGTGCGCGAGGCATCTTCGGCGTTGACTCCGATGGATTGCGCTTGCCCTTTAATCGCCTCCTTCACCGCCTCCTTCATCTCTTTGATGACCGACTGATGATCAAGTTTTCCCTTAAATTTATGGATGATCATCTGGTCAGAGGTTGAGATGGAGATATTCAGGTGTTTTATCTGCGGAATAAGATGGAAAGCTGTCTTGACATCTTCCCTGGTGGCCCTGATCCACCCGCCCAGCCTGATGGGAAAAAGCGCTTTTTTTTCTGCCAATTCCAGATTCGCATTTAAATAGTTTGTTTCGTGGCGTGTCAACGGAAAGCCGAACTCCGACTGGAACACTCCCATCTCATTCAAATACATATTAATCATGGTCTTCTGCAGTTTGGATAAACAGATGCGTGACGTCTGCACGCCGTCGCGGTTTGTGACATCGATAATGTGTATTTTAGGCTTATCGGCCATTTTTCTCACCTCACTATCGTTAAATTCAAATGACAAAATTCAAAATAAATTCAATGGTTCGACTCCGCTCACCATTGGCACTCAAGCGCAGTCGAAGTGCCAAAATCCAAAACAGAAAATTAATTGTTTTGAGCTTTGTGCTTTGTCATTTGAATTTATTACTCTTACCTTTTGATTATACCCTTCAATTCCTCTTTACTCGGCACTCCGTTAGAAGAAAATATCTCTTGGTTATCTAATAGATAGGCCGGGCCAAACAAAATCCGGAGTTCCTTGTTAGTTCCTACATGATCCCTTAAGAGGGATTTTCCTTCGTCTCCCTTAGCGCAGGTTTTGATCTTATGCGTATCTAGGGTAACGGCACAATCGTCCCACCAAGTGCTGTTGATATTTTTCACCCGGCATTGGACATAGTCCCAGAAGTTTTGAGGGTAATATTTCTGAACGCATACGGCACGCAGATACTCCTCGATTTCGGGTTCTCCTTTAGCCGCATCAAACCTTCCCTTTTCTTCGGTGGCTAAAAAATGCAACGCGGGGTTAAACTCTCGAATGACTTTCAGCAGCTCCTCAGTATTTTTATCATACAGACTGATAAATAAATCCAGTTTACCTTTACTTTTCTTCCTATTAAAAAGGTAAGAAACCCCGCTGAATTCTGGTTTGACCAGATAAAAATCCCCTTTTGCCTGAAGGTTCTCCGTGAGACTATCGAATTTCTTTTCCTTTTCCACCTTTTTACTTAAAAGATAGGCCGGTAAACCAGAAATACCAAAATTCTTAATCAAATCGATTGCTTTTTTTTCGGGATAATTCAGGTAAACAGGATTTAAACCCGGAAAATCTTTCTTCAAGAAATCAACCATCGTATCCGTTAAGCACGTCACGCAAGAGTCACTGGTGATAACGATAAGGTCTATCTTTTGCGCTTCATTGAATAAGCAACTGGCTTTTGGCGTGCCCGGGTCTTGACAGGAACCCGCCAAGCTCTCTCTTTTGCAATTGGCATCAGAAAAACAGCGCGGCAGCACCTTTTGGATATCCGAATCGTCCTTGATCTGATCCGATAGCCGCAGTCCTTCAACCTTATATTTTGTTAACTTGTTATCTTCGACTGTCAAAGTGGCTACGCCCAGACTCCTGCCCTGCCAGAATGTTTTTAAAAGCAGGGTATCTTTAAATTTGACAAAGGGCTGGTCTTTCATAGGATGGTGAGTCCCTATTAAAACGTCTATCCCCTTGATCTCGTTAATCAAAATCATGTCTTCGCTTTCTTCCAGCTGGCTCAACAGCACAATGATATCGGTGCCAGTTTTCTTCAGCTCTTTTACGGCCCTGGCCACACTGAGCTTGGGGTCGCTAAACCTCAAACCCCCCGCCTTATTATGGGCCGCCACGTTCGTCACGCCGACAATACCGATCCGGGTGCCTGATACATCTTTGATGATGGAAGGCCCAAGTGCCTTTGCCTGCGGCGATTCCGCATTACACGATAAGAACGTCAACGGCGAATCGTTTATGGACTTAAAAAGGAAATCCTTGCCGAAATTGAATTCGTTATCTCCGATTGCCAAGGCATCGTACTTCATAAGCCCCATGGCCTCAAGATTGACGAGCGTACGCTGAACATCAAGCTGGGTATTCTGCGTATATTCATCTCTCAGGCCGCCGGCAAAGAACCCACCCGCGTCTAAAAGCAGGGCGTCAGGATGAACGGCCCTAATGCTTTTAATCAGCGCACACCGACGCGCTATACCCCCGTCAGACTCCTTAGGGCAGCTGCACGGATAGAGCATGGCGTGCGTCTCACCGGTGTATAAAATGACAATTTCTTTGGCATAGGCGGCTTTAATGTCAAATGTCAAAGCAAAAAGCACAAAATAAGCACAAAGCACAAAGTTCAAAACATTTAATCTTCTGTTTTGGATTTTGGATTTTGGCACTTCGACTGCGCTCAGTGCCAATGGTGAGCGGAGTCCTGAGCCTGTCGAAGGACGGAGTCGAACCATTGGATTTATTTTGGAATTTGGAATTTGGATTTTTCCATATCTATAACTTGATCACTTTCACGGCCAGGATATTCTCTAGCTTTTTTATCTTGTCTACGATCTGCGCCGAAACAGGGCTGTCCACATTCAACACGCTGATAGCCTTTTCGCCGGGCTTTTCGCGGCCGAATGTCATAGAGGCAATATTGATATCATGTTTGCCTAAAAGCGTGCCGAGGTTGCCGATGATGCCCGGTTTATCCCAATTCTGGATAAAGACGATCTCGCCCTGGGGCGTCATCTCTACGTAACATCCATCGATCTTGACGATTCGGGGCTGTTTATTGGAGGCCAGTGTTCCGGATATCTTCCTGGTTTCTTTATCGGTTCTGACTTCCAATTGAATACGGGTAACAAACTCCTCCTCGCTAGACGTTTTCGACTCATTGATCTTAATGCCTCTCTCTCTGGCAAGGGTCACGGCATTGATAAAGTTAACGGTTTCCTGCAATATAGGAGAAAGGACACCCTTCACCAATGCCAGGGTCACAGCGGTTAAATCATGCTGGATAATGTCTCCGCTGTAGCTGATATTAAGCTGAAGGAGCCTACCTTCCACCAACTGGCTGCCGAAAGACCCCAGTTTTTCGGCCAGGTTTATGTAAGGTTCGATGATCTTGCAAACCTCAGGCTCCAAGCAGGGATAATTAGCGGCATTGCGAATGCCTCTGCCCAGAAGCGCATCCGCTACGATTTGGGCCACCTCCACAGCCACGTTCACCTGCGCCTCCTCCGTAGAGGCCCCCAGATGAGGCGTCAGAATAACATTGTCTAGCTGCAAGAGTTCGTTATCCGCCGCAACAGGTTCTTTTTCAAAGACATCCAGGGCAGCGCCTGCAACCTTTCCTTCCTTGATCGCTGCCACCAGGGCTAACTCGTCGATAATCCCGCCGCGGGCGCAATTAATCACACGCACCCCTTTCTTCATCATGGCGAATTCTTGAGTGGATATCATGTGTTTTGTTTCTTCCGTCAGAGGCGTATGCACCGTGATGTAATCGGAATTTTCCAATGTATCTTTTAATTCCATCAATTCCACGCCGATGCCCTGGGCCACCTCGCGGGATAAAAACGGGTCAAAAGCCAGAACCTTCATACCGAAAGATAAGGCGCGCCTGGCTACCTCCGAGCCTATCCTGCCGAATCCCACAATCCCTAAAACCTTGCCATAAAGCTCAACGCCCATGAACTTAGAGCGCTTCCATTCTCCCTTTTTTGTGGAGGCGTTCGCCTGAGGGATATTCCTGGAGAGTGCTAAAACCATACTCATCGCATGTTCTGCCGTAGAAATGGTATTGCCTGCCGGCGTATTCATGACGATGATACCTTTTTGCGTGGCTGCCTCTAAATCAACATTATCCAAACCCACGCCCGCACGGCCAATAACCTTTAATTTTACGGCCTGGGAAAGAATATCCTTTGTTACTTTTGTGGCGCTTCTGACTACGAGACAATCGTAATCTTTGATAACCTCCCTTAAGGCATCCGGTTTTAATTCCGTCTTAACATCCACCTGAAATTCCTTGTGATTTTTCAGTATTTTGAGGCCTTCTTCCGACAGCGGGTCACTGACGAGTATCTTGATCATTGAATCATCCTCCTTTTACACTACTAAAATCACAAATTACAAGCACCAAATCACAAACAAATCCCAATACCGAAATCCCAATGCCCGAAACAAAGAATTTAGTTTGGAGTTTTGGAAATTGGTACTTCGACTACGCTTGAGTACCAATGGTGAACGAAGTCGAATCATTGGAACTTGTAATTTGTTTGTAATTTGGAATTTGTGATTTGGAAATTTCATTTCTATGGAACCTACTTTAAGAAGACTTCCTCCACGGCTTTGACGCCAGCGCCTAATGAAAACTTGTATCCCATCCGATGCAACACTTTTTCTAAACAAGAGATGCCTAAAAGAATATCAAATTCTTCGATATAGCCCATATGGGCTATCCTGAAAAGTTTACCTTTCATTTCCGATTGGCCTCCCGCTATGGTCACGCCGAAGGCATCCCGCATCGTCTTTACCAGTTTCTCTCCGTCAAGGCCCTGAGGAACCTTAACCGCTGTCACAACATCTGAAGCCGCCTCAGGTGCGAATAATTCTAAACCTAATGCCTTGACCGCCGCCCTGGTTGCTTCTGCCATTTTATGGTGCCGCAGGAAAATGTTTTCCAAGCCATCCTGTTTAATCATCTTCAAGGCTTCATTCAAAGCCATGATTAAATTGATGGCTGGCGTAAAAGGCGTATCCGTCTTATCTAGCGCTTTTTTGGCTGCTTTTAAATCAAAATAATACCGAGGCGACTTTGCAGCCTCTATGAGTTTCCATGCCTTGGGGCTGACAGATATGAATCCTAGGCCCGGAGGCAACATGAGCCCCTTTTGAGAACCGGATACCACCATGTCGCAAAACCAATCATCGGTTTTTAAATCAATCGCGCCCAGGCCGCTGATGGCATCGACCACCAATACCGCGGGCCCATCCTTTATAAGTTGGCCTATTGTTTTAATATCATTGCCCACCCCCGTAGAGGTCTCGCACAAAGTCGTGAAGACGGCTTTTATCTTGGGATTGGCCTTCAGTTTCTTTTCTACATCTTTTGGATCTACGCTCTTACCCCACACCACATCAAGCACATCAGCTTCAATCCCGTAGGCCTGGCAGATCTCTGCCCACCTCTCTCCAAACTTTCCGCCCTGGATACATAAGGCGGTATCGCCGGCGGATAAAAGGTTAGCGACAGAAGCTTCCATGGCTCCCGTTCCTGAAGAGGCTAATATAAAACAATCGTTTTGGGTTTGAAACACATACTTTAAACCTTCCGTGACCTCTTTAAGTACCGCCTGAAACTGGGGGGTGCGGTGATGGATAATGGGTCGAGCTAACGCCTCACAAACCTGCGGGGGTAAAGGCGTAGGCCCGGGTGTTAATAAGTAATTCTTGCGCATCAATCTCTCCTTCGTTTCGTTGACTCGTTATCTCGTTATCTCGTTGATTCGATTATCGCTGTCTCAAAATAACGAGATCACGAATACTACTTTTTCTTTTCTTGAACAATAACCTCATCAATCAAGCCGTAGACCTTTGCTTCCAAAGCTGACATAAAATAATCCCGATCGGTATCCTTCTGAATCTTCTCTAAAGGCTGAGTGGTATGAAACGCCAAAATCTCGTTAATCTTATCGCGCATATTGAGAATCTCCTTGGCATGCCGGGAGATGTCTTCAGCCGCACCCTGGATACCGCCCCAGGGCTGATGAATCATTATCCTGGAGTTAGGCAGGGCGTGGCGTTTGCTTTTTGTGCCAGCGCACAAAAGCAGCGCGCCCATACTGGAGGCCTGACCCACGCAATAGGTAGCCACATCGCATTTGACAAACTGTATGGTGTCGTAAATGGCCAGACCCGCCGTGACAGACCCGCCGGGCGAATTGATATAAACGCTGATATCCTTATGCACGTCTTCCATTTGCAAGAAAAGCATCTGGGCAATGACCAGGTTCGCTACGTAGTCGTCCACGGGCGTGCCAATGAAGACAATGCGGTCTTTCAATAAGCGAGAATAGATGTCATAGGCGCGCTCATAACCTCTCGAGGTCTGTTCGATAACCATGGGAACCAAAAGCTGACTTTTAATGTTCATTGAGCACCTCCCTATTTTAAGCGTAAAGTGTAAAACTAAAGTTTAAAACTAAAAACTTTAAGCTTTGAGTTTTAACTTTACGCTTTGCGCTTTAAGTTTTTCGCTATGCTTCTTGAATCTTCCAATCTGCTTCTCTTAACAAGAATTCAACGGCCCGGCGCGGCATTTGGTCATCCAAAGGCATATTTTCTTTTTTGGCTATGGCGGCAAGAACCAGATAAACCCTAACCTGCTTTTCAGCTGTCGGTATAAGCTCCTTGGTCAATACGCCCTCTTGCTCTTCGATCTTTTCTCGAGGAAGGCCTTTCATCGCCAAATTGACTTTAGATTGCCTCACCAGGTCCTGCAACTGGCGATCCACCATAGACTTAGGGGCTTTAAAATTTAAATCCTTGAGAACATGCTCGATTAATTCATGTTCTATTCTCTGGCGTTCTTCGCTGTCCTTTTGCAGAAAGATTTGCCTGCTAACGGCATTTTCTAATTCCGCGAGATTCGGATAACCCAAGCTCCTGGCAAACAAATCATCTGCCGCGTCAATCTTTCTTGACTCTTTTAGGGCATCCAAGGAGCGCTTGATTTCGTCCTGATCCACGCGGATACTCTTTGAACTTACCTTGATCCCCTTGTAATCCCTAACCTCTATTTCGGGGCTTATCTCAAACGTGGCCTTAAAGGCGAGTTTTCCCCTTTCCAGCTTAACATCGGTAATTTGCGGGTAGTCAACGACGTCAAGCCCCTCTTTATGGATGGCCTCATGATAGATATCCGGAACCAATTCTTTAAGCACCTGTTCATGGGCGGATGAGGCATAATGCTTTTCGAGGATATCGCGGGGCGCATGGCCCGGGCGGAAACCCGCAACCTTCGCGCTTTTTGAGATTTTCGCAAAGACATCCTCAAATTTACTCTTGACGACCTCACCGCTGACCTCGATATTTAACTCTCGTTTCGTACCCTCCAATTTCTTGATCTCAGTCTTCATTGTTTGACTTCCTTTATGTTGTCTTGTCGTTGACCCGTTATTTCGTTATCTCGTTGTTTCGTTATTTCGTTTTTCTCGAGATAACGAGTAAACGAAATATTACATCCTGAATTTCTCACCTAAATATATCTGGCGCGCTTTTGGGTCATTAATCAAATCGTGAGCTGTTCCGGAAATGATGATCTTGCCTTCGGCGATTAAGTAAGCCCTGTCCGTTATAGAAAGGGTCTCTCTGACGTTATGGTCCGTAAGTAAGATCCCCAGGCCTCTATCCTTTAATTCCTTAATGATCTCCTGTGCCTCGTTGACCACAATGGGGTCTATCCCTGAAAACGGCTCGTCCAATAAAAGGAATGACGGGCTTGTCACCAAAGCGCGCGTGATCTCCAGGCGTCTTCTTTCTCCTCCCGACAAGGTAAAGGCTTTGGATTTCGCCAGATGCGCGATATTCAATTCCCCAAGTAGATTTTTCAATCTGCGTTTTCTTTCGGTTTTACCGATCGGCAAAGTTTCTAAAACAGCCATGATATTTTCTTCTACGGACAGCTTACGAAATGTCGAGGGCTCCTGAGACAGATACCCTATGCCGAAACGCGCACGTTCATGAATAGGCAAAGCCGTTATGTCATTGTTATCAAAAATGATCTTTCCCGCCTGCGGAGGCACGATGCCGACGACCATGTAGAAAGTCGTGGTCTTACCTGCGCCGTTAGGGCCCAGAAGCCCCACAATTTCTCCGCGTTTGACCAGAATGTCCACGCCTTTGACGACTTGGCGGCCGTTGTAAGACTTGGATAGCCCTTTAGTTTCCAGGAGAAGCATTTTTAAAATCCTCCGCAGAATATATCACTAATCTTGGCCTGCCATTAAGCGTGATCTTTTTATCCAGGGCCGTATAGATGGCTTCCTCGCTATAAGAAACATTTAAACCCCGCACAATCTTCACATGCCCCGTGGACACTATTTTTTCAATCTTATTACCGGCCATCATCGATGTCTTCTCTTTCTTTTCGTTGTCGGCCAGGCCGGATGAAAAAAAGACATCCATTCTGTCGCTATAGATCAGGATTTCCTGCTTCTCTACTTTTACGTTATTATTGAATACAGCCACGTTCTTTTCGTAATCTATCTCCAGAGGCCCATCGCAGGTAATAACCACCTTTTCTTCGTCGCAGGACCCTTCTATCTTTTCCTGATGTACGGGGTCGATGTCTAGCCTCACGTCTTTTTCTAAGGCGATTCTTTTCAGGTTCGGTTCAGCCCGAGCCCCGCTGGCTAAAGCCCTCAGATTATCTCTTTGGATATCGACCGGATTGGCCGTAGATATCAGTTGATTTTTCCTGTCCCAATCCAATGCATCCGTCATCAGTTTTACGCCCGAAGAGGTGGTGATAATCACATTCTGCTCTAAATGGACGCAGCCATCCTCTTTATTAAAATCTCCCCTTTCAGCCGTCAAACGGACATCTTCCTCTTTACCGTAGAGGTTACCCACGACGTCATTAAGCTTGACGATTTCGGTAAAGATATCCGCCGTTTTCCCTGAAAGATCCCAGCTTTTTTTACCTTTCTCTCCGTAGCCGGCCAGAGAGAAATCCTGAATCTGTTGGCCTGATTCCTGGGAAAACACGGAATCCTGAATACCTAAGACAGGCACGGTGAAAAAACACAAAAAAATACTAATTACGGATATTTTAAAAGACATAGGAGCGTATAATTTCCTCCCATTTCCCTTGTGACTTAAGGATCAACTCTGCCACCTCACGCACAGCCCCCCGGCCCCCTGTCCTTACGGTGATGTAGGAAGCTGCCTGTTTAATCTCGGGTGCTGCGTTAAATACCGCTATGGGAAAACCCACGCGCTTCATAATACACAAATCCACTAAATCATCGCCGACAAAACACACTTCATGGATATCCACTTTGTACTTCTTCAATATTTTATCCAGGACGATCGTCTTAGGCGTGACATTCGCAAAGACTTCCTCCACCCTCATATCGCGGGCTCGTGGCTTAATGGCCCTGGAACCCTTAGCCGTGATAAGAACAGTTTTAATCCCTGCCTTCCTGAGGACATAAACCCCGAGACCATCATGGACATCAAAAAATTTCATATCCCGGCCGAGCGAATCATAGATGATCCTACCGTCCGTCAGAACGCCATCCACATCCAGGAGTAACAACTTGATCTTTCTGGCCTTTTCTTTTAGATTATCTACGAAAGATTCTTTAGTCATTTAAAATATTCTTAAACCAAACCCGCCCTTAAAAGATCCTGAACATCTAATAAGCCGACCGGGCGGTTCTTTTTATCCACCACGGGGACTTCATCGATCTTTTTTTCCTGCAAGATACGCATCGCCTCAGCCGCCAGCATCCCCCTAGGAACCACCGCAGGATCCTTTGTCATCACTTCTTTGATTCTGCGTTTAAGCAAACCCGCATCCGTCTCAAGGTGCCTGCGCAAATCCCCATCGGTAAATATGCCTCTCAGCCGGCCTCTCCCATCGACAACCGTTGCAGAACCTGCCCGGGCCTGTGTGATCTTTAACAAAACCTGCGCCACCTTTCTGTCTTCGTGAACAACGGGGTTCGTGGGGCCCGTACGCATGATATCCTCTACCTTTAAAAACAAACGCTTACCCAAGCTGCCGCCGGGATGGAAAAAAGCAAAATCTTTTTCTTTGAAGCCTTTCAGCTCCAACAGACAAACCGCCAGCGCATCTGTCATCGCTAATGTGGCGGTCGTGGATGCCGTAGGCGCAAGGCCCAGGGGACAAGCCTCTTTTTCTACTGATACATCCAGGACCACATCGCTATACTTCGCTAAGATAGAGCGCGTGTTACCGGTAAGAGCAATAATCTTCGAGCCGATCTTCTTTAATAAAGGCAGGAGCTGTTTCATCTCCTCCCCCTGACCGCTGTTAGAAATAACGACAACCGCATCATCGCAGGTCACCTTTCCCAGGTCTCCGTGTATGGCCTCAGCTGTATGTAAAAATAAGCTGGGGGTGCCTGTGGAAGCCAGTGTAGCGGAAAACTTCTGGGCGATGATGCCGGTTTTACCCATACCGCTTACTACGACTCTTCCTTTTATTTTTAAGATTAAACTCAGGGCCTTTTCAAAATTCCTGCCTAACCTTGACTTTAAACCCCTGATCGCGCAGGCTTCGATATCTAAAACCTCTTTTGCCCTCTTGATAACATTTCTCTTCATCTTGACTTCACCCTTAAAGCTCTCTCTATACTCTTAACCTGCTTTAAAAGCCTCTCCAGGCTCTTCAGGTCTATCATATTCGGCCCATCGCAACAGGCCTTATCCGGATCCGGATGCACCTCTAAGAATAATCCATCGCAGCCGAAGCTAACCGCCGCGCGGCTTAATCCCTCTACGAATTCCCTCTGCCCACCGGAAGCCTCCCCCCTGCCGCCGGGCAGCTGCACGCTATGTGTCGCGTCATAAATAACAGGATAACCGAACTTTCGCATGACCCCAAGGCTTCTAAAATCCGAAACCAGATTATTATATCCAAAACTTACGCCTCGCTCCGTCATTAGAATGGTTTTATTGCCGCTGGACTCTATCTTTTTGACGATAGGGCCCATATCCCACGGCGCCAAGAACTGCCCTTTTTTTATGTTGATAACTCTTCCTGTCTTGGCCGCGGCTACCACAATATCCGTCTGACGGCATAAAAAGGCCGGGATCTGGATGATGTCCAAAACCTGGGCCGCTTCGGCAATTTCTTTCTGACAGTGGATGTCGCTTAAAATCGGAACTTTTATTTTTTGTTTTACCCTGCTTAGAATATCCAGCCCCCTTTTTAAGCCCGGGCCGCGAAAAGAATCAATAGACAGCCTGTTGGCTTTATCAAAACTGGATTTAAAAATAAAGGGAATCCTCTGTTTCTCGGCGATCTCCTTTATGTGCCTGGCCGTCTCCAAACAAAGCTTCTCTGATTCGATGACACAGGGCCCGGCTATTAAAACCAGGGGGTTTTTGTCGCCAATTGTTATGTCACCTACCTTTATCTGTCTCATCATAAGCACCAAATTATAAACAAATTTCAACTGACAAATTCCAAATCACAAATTTATAAGTTTGGTCATTGGGATTTTGGATTTGGGATTTGTTTGGGATTTGGGATTTGGAAATTGGGATTTTCCAGGTGCATTTTTGCCCTCTCCAAATCCTCCGGCGTATCCACGCCGATCGTATCGTATTTGGTCTCAATGACCTTTATGCGGAAACCTTCTTCCAAAACCCTTAACTGCTCCAGGCGCTCGGTCTTTTCTAACTCCGATACTGGTAAATTCTTATAAATGAATAAAAAATCCTTTGTGTAACCGTAGAGGCCTATATGCTTATAATAAACAGGAGATTCTATTTCTGAATTATCGGCACGAAAAGGTATGACGGCCCTTGAGAAATAGAGGGCGAAGTTATTCTTGTCCGCCACCACCTTAACCACATGAGGATCATCAAGTGAGTGCTGATTTTCAATTCTTTTAATAACCGTTGCCATTTGAATAGAGCTATCCTCCAATAATGCACGGGCGAGGCTATCGATCATCGTGGGATGGATCAAGGGTTCATCTGCCTGGATATTGATGACGATTTTAACATCCATAGGGTTGATGACTTCGCATATCCTGTCCGTTCCGGATACATGCCCTTTGGCCGTCATGGCGACGGTGGCGCCGAATTCTTTAGCCACCTCAGCCACTTGCTCGTCGTCACAGGCAATAACCAAATCCTCCAGGGTCAAGGCCTGCTTAGCGCGTTCCCAGACGTGCCGTATCATAGGCTTACCGCAAATATCCTTCAGAACTTTTCCTTCAAACCTCGTCGATGAATATCTTGCCGGAATAACGCCAATAACATCCATATTTCCCTCTCATAATTTTTGGACTCTTTCTAAAAGTTCCTTCCCGGTAATGACGGCGGTTCCGACTTTTCCTACTACGATACCTGCCGCGAAATTCGCTAAAGACGCTGCCTCTAACGGCGTGGCCCCGCAACAAAACGCCAGAGTGAATGTGGCTATGGTGGTATCCCCGGCTCCGGAAACGTCAAAAACCTCCTGCGCTACCGTAGGAATATGCTGATCCGAGCCATCTTTTAAAAAAAGCCACATCCCCTGTTCTCCGAGGGTAACGAGGAGCGTCTGGAGCTTTAAATGCTGAAGAATCGCCCGGCCTGCTGTCTTTATGTCTTTCGTCGTCACCAAACCATCGTCATAGACCTTAAATTTATTCTCCCTGTCTTTAATCTTTAAATATCGGATAGCATTTTCTGTTTCTTTGCGGTTAGGGGTGATGGACGTTACCCCCTTATAGGCCTCCAGATTCTCTTCTTTCGGGTCAACCGTAATAATCTTCTTTTCTCTGCGGGCCTCTGGGATAATATCCCTTAACAGGGCCCTGTCGATGACGCCCTTGCCGTAATCTTCGACGATGACGGCGTCAAACTTTTTTATATTCTTATGTATAAAATCCGTCAATCGGCGGCGAGCCTCCTTACTGATAGGATGGATGTGTTCCCAGTCGATCCTGACCATTTGCTGATGCCGGGCGAAAACTCTGCTTTTTAAGGTCGTATGCCTTTCTTTCTCTATGAATATGGCCTTTGTCTCAATGCCGCCTTTATGCAACTGAGACAACATAATATCTCGGCCATGGTCATTACCTACCACGCCGGCAAGACTCACCTTCGCGCCTAAACTGCGTAAATTGTTGGCCACGTTAGCCGCTCCCCCAGGCACATATGTCTTTCTATCCGCCCAGACAACAGGTACCGGTGCCTCAGGAGAGATTCTTTCCACGTTGCCCCAAATATATTCGTCCAAAATCAAATCCCCCACCACCAGGACGCGGGCCTTTTTAAAATCCTGAATTATGGTCTTTAATTTTGATTTCATCTTATAAAATCACAAATAACAAACTACAAATCACAAACAAACTACAATACCCAATATACAAATTACAAAAAACATTGTGTATTGTGATTTCGGTATTGTGATTTGTTTGTATATTGGTATTTGTGATTTGTGATTTTCTCTTTTCATTTGTCATGAAACACGCTCAATAATGGCCTGCGCTAAAAAGGGAAGCATGATCTCGTGGTGGCCGATGATATAATAACCCTGGCCTGCGGACTCAACAGGCCTTAAGGTTACATTCTGCGCAGGTCTATAATGATAAATCATATCAAAATTAGCCGTTGTAAAGTCTTTCACGGGATAGCCTAGATTACGGGCCAAGTTTAATGCCTTTAAAAACACCTCCGGCAGTATCACGGCAGAGCCGAAATTAAGGATCACGCCACCGCGGTTTAAGCCGCGGATGTTTTCCACGAATAAATGAAAATCCCGCAGGCAAGCCTCGCCTGTCAACGCAGCATCGAAAGAAGGATGCTGGTGGATGATATCGGTTCCTATAGCCACGAATACACAGACGGGAACCTTATGTTTATAGGCATGATAAAGCAGGCTTGAATTCTTAAGGTCAAGCTTCGCTAAGTTAATCTTTCGGGCTACGGAATCTCCCAATCCCAAACCTCCAGATACGCCATCCTCTATGGCGCTATGGATAAAATCCGCGGGCTCCCGGGCCATGCCAAAGCTGCCGGTTTTAAGATTTTCCCCCACATCTTCGGAAGTGCGTCCTTGTAGAGCAATCTCAAAATCATGGATGATGCCGGCACCGTTCAGGCAAATACAGGTAAGGACTTTCCTCTTAATCAGCTCAATCAAAACCGGATTCAAACCGCACTTGATAACATGAGCCCCTGCCATGAATATCACCGACCGCTTCCTTTTTTTGGCTTGGACCACGGCATCCACGACCGCGCGGATCTCTTTGCCTTTTAATATGTTCGGCAAGGAATGATAAAACCCCATAAAACTACTTTTCGATCTGGGGGAGATGGCAAAATCCTGCATTTGGATTTTGCTGTGTCTTTTCCTGACCGAATATGTCCTGATTCTTTTGATAGGGATCATAGGAACTTATAATTCTAACATAAATTATAACTAAATCAATCCAAATTTAGTTTATCTCCCATACAATATGAACTTTAAGCGCAGATGATCACAGATAAAGGTAGTTTTAAAGGACTATCTGCGATCATCAGTGTCTTTTCATCAGTGATCATCAGTGCGAATAGTGTAACGCGATTACACATCTAGCTTATCTTTAGATGTGTGAGGGGCTTTTAAGGGCAGCGTAAAAAAGAATTTCGTGCCCTTTTCCACTTCGCTCTCGGCCCAGATCTTTCCGCCGTGTAATTCTACGATCTCTTTCGTAATCGTAAGGCCGATCCCTGTCCCCTTGACATCCGATTTCTCGGAACTTCTTACCTGATAGAACCTCTCAAATACCTTCGGCAGTTCTTCTTCGGGGATTCCGATACCTGTGTCCTGCACGGTTACCTTAATCTCCTTATCCTCAAGGCCTATCCCCTCTACCGTTATAGTACCGCCGCCAGGAGTGAATTTGATGGCATTGCTTATCAGGTTAATAAGCACCTGAATGATTTTATTGGAATCAAACTCTGCCTGCGGCAAACCTTCCTGTATATTTTGTACAAGACCAATGGATTTTGTATCCGCCCAGGGCTTTAAGGTCGCAAGTGTTTCCCTCACAATCTTTTCGATGAAGCAAGGCTCGCGCACGAGCCGAACCTTGCCCGCTTCCAGCCTGGAAAGATCAAGCAGGTCATTGATTAAGAGGGTCAGTCTTTTTAAATTGCGCCTGGCCATATCCAGAAATTTTGCCTGCTCATTCGATAAAGACCCTGTGGTTCCATCACAGATCAAGCCCAGAGAGTGCTCCACGGCCACCAGCGGTGTACGTAACTCATGCGAGACTAAAGCGACAAAGTCTGACTTGAGCTTCTCGATCTGTTTCTGCCTGGTGACATCATTCAGGATGGCAACCATCCCAACGGTATTGCCGTTATGATCCTCCACGACAGCAGAGCTGGCCCGAAGCACGCGCAGGGTGGTTTCATTAGGGCTAAACAACTCGATATCCTTGCTAACCGCGGGCTCTTGCGCAGGAAAACTTTTTACCAAAGATAAAAGATGCTCATCTTTTATCGTATCCTTGATCTGCCTTCCTACGTCCTGCTTGCTGATACCCAAAAGCGTTTCTGCCGCGGGATTGACCATGAGGATTTTACCTTGCGGGTCAACCACGATCATCCCTTCTGTCATGCCGTGAATGATATTATCGATCCTTTCTTTTTCCTCACTTATATTTTTACTCTGTTCTTGAAGCATCTCCAAAAGGGCGCTTTTCTGAGATAACTCTTCCTGGATATGCACGAGTCTTTCGTTCAATTCTTCATTGGCCTTGATCAATTCTTGGTACTGCTGGGTATCCGTCTTTTTGAGCCCCGCAGCCTTCATGGACACATCGCGCCTGATCCTGTCCATAAAATCCGTGGCTTCCTGCTGGCTGAAACCATCCTCTAACATATAACTCCTCAATCTATTTAACACGGCTTCTCGATCTGCACAATAAGATATGAATCTCCTTAAGACGCTCTTTAGAGGAGAAGCAAGGCGCTTCTTTTCCTTAAGCTCTTGAACGATGACCCTAAAAATATCCGTTTCTATGCTCTCCAACTCCCTGGAATCAGCGCCTTCTCCCGAAGAGAGACTTTTTATCCTGGCCTTTAAGGCCTGCAGTTGCGTTATCTTGATTTTTTCGGCGAGGGCTTCTTCATCCTTTTTGATCTTCACATAAGAGAACCGGCTGATATGGATATGCTGGATATTGCGGTCCAATAATATTTTTTTAATGTCGTCTTCCTGTCTTATCTCGCTGGAATCCGCAAGCAAGAGGGCTATCAAGCCTGTCAGCTCCTGTTCGCTCACCCCCAGGGCAAAAGTCAAATTCTCTATATAGGCCTTTCTGAAATAAGATAGACCTCTCCTGAAGGATATCCCTTTTTCTTCTAACGCCTTTCCATCCATAAGGACTTTGTCATCCTGAGTGATATCGAGCGTTAAGGTATTTTGCATACTGAGTATTTGCGAAAGGAGCGCGTGAAGATTTTCTATGGCCTCTGCCACCGCCGGATGCTTAGCCGGGTAGAAGGAAGCCTTACGGATCGTAGAAATAAAATCGAGCAGGAATTTTAAATAAAGGTTGCTTAAGTCTTTTTCTTCCACTTTTATCCCTGACCTTTCAAAAGTGAATCCGCTGCCTCTAAAACGTCCTCTACGCTTATGGCTTTAAGACAGGCGAATTCCTTCTTACAATTATGGGCCAGACACCTGATACAACCCACTTCTTTATGCAGCATGCGGACCTGCTGACCCAAAGGGCCCCATCGCTTGGGGCTTAAGCCCGGTTCATTTCTTGCCAATATAGAGATGAGCGGCAAACCCAAGGCTGAAGCGATGTGCACAGGGCCCGAATCATTAGAGATGAATAAATAGGAGCGCCTTAAGAGGCTGGTTAACTGCGCCAAAGAAATTTGGCCGGCAAGATTTGTAACGGCGTGATGCATATGGCTCACCACACGTTGTGCCAAGGCTACGTCTTTCGGGCCCGCGATAACAAAGAGCTTAAACCCATACCTTTCTATGAGCCGATCTGCCACCTGGGCAAAGCGGTCATGCGGCCAGATCTTAGACGGACAACTGGCACCCGGATGAATCACCAATAACCTATCCGTTTCTTTGATGCCCCTCTTAGACAACTGTTCATCGGCCCAAATTTCGGCTTCGGGGGCTATCGGCACAAAAAGGCTTTTGTCTTTCGGTTCGATGCCGAGAAACCTCACTAAATCGAGATTGTATTCCGATTCGTGTTTTTCTCCGCATTGCTTTACGTGAGGAATCCTGTCCGTGAGCAAAAATCCCAGTTTCCTGTTAAACCCCACCCTTCGGGGTATACCGGCAAAAAAAGTAATCAGGTGAACGCGGTTGGTGGGATGAAGCACTAAAGCCAGATCAAACCTCTTTTTTCTTAATTCACGCGCAAATCGAATAGAAAACCACCAGTTCCTGTGCCTTTCCTCTTTATCGTAAACGATTATTTCATCCAAATAAGGATTCCCCTCAACGATATCCTTGGTGTAAGGAGAAACCATCATGGCGATAAAACTCGCAGGATACGCATCTCTTAAAGCCTTGATGGCCGGCGTCGATAAGACGACGTCTCCTATCCTATCCGTGCGCACAATCAGTATCCGCCTGTAAGAGTCTTTGCTTCGGACTTCGGAGTTCGGAGTTCCGGCTAAAACGTTCTTTACCTGCCTCAATACATCATCAACTTTTATCAAATGCATACAATTCAAATGGCCAAGCCGGCATTGGGCTTTTTGACACGGCCGGCAAAAAATTTCTTTTTTCACGACGAAAGAATCCCTTGACCACGGACCGTATTTACATTCGTCGGTAGGGCCGAAGATAGCCACCACGGGGATGTTTAAATAACTGGCTAAGTGCAGCACGGCGCTATCGTTAGTGATCAGGATCTTTGAATTCCTTAATAAACAAGCCAACTGCGCCAGGCTTGTTTTTGCGGTTAAATCAACGGGCCTGGGACGGGAATGGTCAGCGATAAACTTATGGACCGCAAGATCCTCCTGGCCTCCGACCAGAATGACTTTCATCCCCAAAGACGCATAGAGCAGAGACGTCAATTCCTTAAACTTATCACCGCCCCATCTCTTGATAGGGCTCCTTGCGCCGGCAGCCACAACAGCGATTTTATCCTGCGCCGTTATATTATTTTTCCTGAATATCTCATAGATAAATTCTTCATCATCGGGCTTGATCTGCAAAAAGGGATCTTTAACAGAAGGCTCTTTATCTGATGACTCCCGCCCTATCAATCTTTTGACTTTATGAAGATGCTGCTCCTTCATGTGCCAACTGGCTTTGGACCTTGCCCTGAGGAGAGAAGTTTTATATCTAGCCCCCAGAAACACGTGGAAAAAACTGTTACGCAGATCTATCACCATATCAAATCTTTCAGACGCAAGCGCCCGGAATAACCTGACTTTTTCTTTCCAACTTGAATGCTTATCGTAAACGATAAGACGGTGTATGCCCGGATGATTCTCGAATATCTCTTTGGGGCGCGGGCCTACGATAACCGTGACACGGCTTTGCGGAAAACTTGCTCTCAAGGTATCCAAGGCCGGTAGCGTCAAGATGACATCTCCGATGTTGCTTAAAGTCACAAACAAAATCTTATTGACGTCGCTCATATCTTGTTAAATTCCAAATTCCAAGCCCCGTTAAAAATCTTCGATTTTTAACGGGGCAAGCACCAAACTCCAAATAAGCACCAAGTGCCAATTTTCAAAACTCCAAACCTAAAAGTTTCTGACATTGGGATTTGTCCCGCACAACTTGTAAAGCCTAGCGGGATCCCGCCCGCTTGTTAGAATAGCTTGGCGGGACAGATAAGCACCAACTTCAATGTTCAAAATTCTAAACTTGCACGTTTCGGTCATTGGAATTTGATGTTTGTTTGGGATTTGGAAATTGGAATTTAATCATTCTCTAGACTACTCTATATGCTCCATCACATCTTCCGGCGTGATAGCCTTCATGCAGCGGTTATTCTGACAATGGACAACGTAACAGGGAATCTTGCAACCTGTATCTTTGCGTAAAATCTTTACGTTCCTCAAAGGGTAAGGCCCTGTAATCTCCACAGACGTAGGGCCAAAAAGGGCAATAACCCTTTTGGCACCTACGGCATTGGCAATATGCAAAGGCCCCGTGTCAGCGGTAACAAATACATCGGCCCTCTTGCAGAGGGCTCCTAACTGCTTGATATTCAATAGCCCGCTGGCTAGAATCGGTTTTTCTTTCATTCTTTCTTTAATCTGCGCAGCCAGCGACTTATCGTGCAGGCTTCCGGTGATGATAATTTTTGCCCGACGCTGGAGGCTGAGCCGATCGGCTAAAATCGCCCAGTATTCCCGAGGCCAACGCTTAGGCAACCAGTTTCCTCCTGGATTAAGCACCGCCAGGAATTCACCTTCTCTGACATCCTGATTCTTTAAAAATTCAGACACAAATTTTTCGTCTTCTTCGCTGACAAAAAATTCCATAAACCTGTCTTCGACCTTATAGCCGGCTTTTTCCATGATATTCAGGTAATAATCTATACGGTGCAGGGTATCTTTTTCGGGAGTGGCAATGCTCTTTGTTAACAGAAAGCCGCGTTTCCTGGTGTGGTAACCGATCCTTTGCGAAATGTCGGCCAGACGGCAGATCAGCGCCCGCGTAAAAGAACGATGCAGTAAAAAAACCATATCGAATTTTTTGCTTTTGAGCTGCCTCACAAAATTTAACTGCGCCAGGAGGCTTCTGTGCCTGTCTTTATCGTCAAAAATAATAATCTCATCCAGGTGCGGATTGCCTTTTAGAATCGAATAGCAACGGCTGGGCACGATACAGGCAATGAAGCTGTTCGGAAAATTAAGCCTGATGTTGCGGATGGCGGCCGTAGAAAATAAGACGTCTCCCAGCCAATTGACATTAAAAATAAGGACTCTCTTGTTCATGGCGACAGTTATTTCCTTCTATGTTCGCGTATAAAATTATAATAACCGCTGGACTCCACCCAAAAAACAAACAGGCTGTCCGAGGTATCAGAGATCCTCAGGCGCTTCAAAGCCAACACGTCATCATTGGGAAATTTTTTCCCGGGATTGGTGACGACAGCGAATTTGTACCCTGCCTCTCGTACCCATTGTTTTATCTGGGGGGTGAATCTGCCCTCGGGGTAACTGAAGGCATAGATGCCCCTGCCCAGTCTTTCCTCTAATATTCTCTTGGACTCTGTAATTTGCCTTTTGATTTCTTCCTCAGATTTACTATTGATGAGCGGCTCAGGGCCCAGGCAGTGGCTGCCGATAGTCATCAGCCCTGAATCACGCATGGCGAAAAGATCCTGCCAGCTGAGCCGGTCTCCCTGAGGCCTATCGATCTCATCAAGAATCACAAATATTGTAGCACAAAGATTGTATTTTTTTAATACGGGGAAGGCCAAGGTATAATTATCTTTATATCCATCATCGAAAGTGATAGCCACGGTCTTGGGGGGTATTTTCTTTTGTTCCCTGACCAAATCGGCCAGGGTTTCAAGCGGCACGACATTATAACGGTGATCTTTTAAGAAACGCATTTGGCGTTCAAAACTCTTTACGGAAACCACCATCCTGTTGCCGAAAGGCACCTTTAGATTAATAGAGTGATACATAAGGATAGGCGCAACATAATTACAGGAAATAATCCCCAGGGCCAAAAAGAACACAAGGATAACAAGGAGTATGACGATTAAGAGTCGTTTAAGCACTTTAAGTAAACTTCTTCCGTTTGGGTTACCATCTTATCTTGAGAAAAATTCCTGTGTATAAAGGCGCGTGCCGCTTCGCCCAGAGATCTGGACTTTTGCGGATCACCTAAAATGCGCAGGCACGCCTGCGATAGTCCGGTTACATTAGAGGGTTTTACTAAAAGGCCGTTTTCACCCTCCTGAATCAGGCTTCTTATGCCCCCGACATCCGAACCGATCACCGGCAGGCCAGAAGCCATCGCTTCCATCAGGGCCAAACCTAAACCCTCTTTCAAAGAAGGCATGACAAACACATCCATGGCACAGAAAGCTTCTCTTGTATCGGATACGCAGGGAACAAAAACTACGTTCCCTTTCAACCCGAGATTCTCAACCATCCGCATTAATTCCTTCTTCATCTTTCCATCACCGACAATCAGAAGTTGAGTTTCCGGAAAACTCTTGAGGACGCAAGGCATGGCCTGAATGAGATAGATGTGCCCCTTGACATCCGAAAGCCTACCGACAATTCCTATGACCGGCCCCTGCCTTAATCCATACCTCTTCTTCATGTCATCTTTGAACTTTGAATTTTGCCTGCCTGCCGGCAAGGCAGGAATTTTGAATTTCTCTAAATCTATACCATTATGCACAACAAATACATCCTTCTCATCTGCTTTAAAATCCCTGAGGAGGTGTTCCTGGACGGATTCGCTGATAGCGATGGTAGCATCCGGCCAGCAGGGAAAAAGCTTTCTGAAAAACCTTATCTTAAAAAAACCGTGACAGGTAAAAATATGCTTGGCCCCAGATTTTTTTTTCAGTAAATGAGCCAGCACCTGTGTGGTACGGCTATGGGAATGAACGAGCTGGATATGGTTTTTTTTTTATGATCTTTGATAACTTCAAAAAGCTCGATAAAATCTTGGGGCTCACTTCTTTTTTTGTGTTTATGGGGATAAAAATAGTGTTGATACCTTGCTCCGTGAATTTCAGAAGCCATTCTCCGCCGCTAGAAGCCATATAAACATGGTGGCCTTTCTTTTTCATTCCTGCGGCTAACGTAAGCAGATAACTGGTAATCCCGCCTGCGTTAAGATGGTTAAAGATGTAAAGGATATTCATTTTAATAATCGATCAACCGCCTCCAGCACTTCCTCCGGCGTGATAAGCTCCATGCACTCTCTTCGCCGGCATTTCGCTTTATAACAGGGGCCGCAGGACAATTCTTTCCTAATGACCACAAAGTTCTTTGCCGGCGGAAGGTGTCTGGCGGGGTCCGTCGGCCCGAAAAGGGCCACAAAAGGAGCCTGCACAGCCGCTGCCACGTGAAGGACAGAGGTATCAAAAGAAACAAACACGCTGCATTTTTTTATCAAACAGGCCAATTGATTCACCGTTGTTTTTGCGCAGGCATTAATAGGTTTTACGCTCTTCATCATGTTCATAAGGGCGTTGGCCTGGCTCAAATCTTTTTCCGTACCCGTAAGGACCACCCGGATATCCCGCCTGCTTAATTCTTCACAGAACCTGCTCATATGACGTAAAGGCCAGTTTTTACTTTGCCAGCGGGGGCTTGCGCTCATATTGATCCCCACGATTCTTTGATGGGCGGACAGCCACTGGGAACTCAGAAGATCATCTATGTAACGCTGATCCTCATCGCAAGGCCACAGCTCTAAACGCGGATCCTCTAAATCAATATCCAGCATCTTGAGAATTCTGAACTGGTGGCTCACCGGATCCAATGTCGCCTTGTCTTGCGGGATACGATGATTGAGTAAGAATGAGAACTTTTTATTGTCATACCCATAACGGTAAAGACTTGCGCTTAGAAAAGTTAACATGTGGCTCTTGCGGTTATTCTGCAGGTCGATAACGATATCGAAATTCTTTTTACGTAACATTCCGGCAAGATGCAGCAGTCCCCGCGCACCCCCGTCTTTGTTTTTGAAATCCGCCACAAGCAGTTCATCAACATAAGGAGAGCGTAAAAGCACGTCTTTGCAATCCTCACTCACCAAAACACTTATTTTATGATGCTCTCTGAATCTTTCCCTGATGGCTCTGATCCCGGCCGTAGATAGTATGATATCCCCCAGGGAACTTAATTTGATGATAAGAATCTTGGATTGGCCTAACGCCTCCTTATAAACGTCTAAAGTATTTTTACTCATCAGGTCCAGGTTGTATTTCTCCTGAACCTTCTTGCGGGCGTTCTCTGCCAGGCGGACAGCCAAGGGTAGATCTTTGAATATCTGAATGATAGCCTCGGCCATGCTGTTGGGATCAGCCGGAGGAATAAGCAGGCCTGTTTCTTTATTGTCGATGATATCAACGACTCCGCCGACCTGCGTGGCTACGACCGGAACGCCGCAGGCCTGGGCTTCAATAATGACCCTGCCGAACGCCTCATGCGTGACAGTAGCCAGGACCAGTAAATCCAACTGCGACATAATCTGCGGGATATCCCTCTGGGTACCTAAAAATTCCGTGCTGTGCCATAATCCCAGACGCCTCACTAAAACCTGTATTTCCTCTTTGTATCCTTGGCGATGCGTTGAGGCATC
This sequence comes from Candidatus Omnitrophota bacterium, assembly GCA_043814315.1. Lineage (GTDB taxonomy): Bacteria > Omnitrophota > Gorgyraeia > Gygaellales > Profunditerraquicolaceae > JBDRKE01. Next base: position 18,426 of record JBDRKE010000003.1, on the reverse strand, counting down.
TCCGACGATCCATATCTTGAGCCGGGGCATGGCTCGCGCCACCTTGGCCATGGCTTTAATAAAAGGAAGATGCCCCTTGATGGGCGTCAATCTTGCGATTATGCCTACATTGAATTCTTTGCCTCTTTTTTTATCGGGGCTGGTGAACTTGAATTTTTCTAAATCAACGCTGCGCGGAATCAGTTTTATCCTTTCCATGGGGACCCCGAAATCATCTATCATGTGCCTGGCAATACAATTGCTTAAGACGATCACCCTTTTCGCCCAGCCCATGATATAGCTAAAAGGTTGCTTCTTATAATAACCGTGGCAGGTAGTGATAAAAACAGCTTTGGTGCGGCGGCAGGCAAAATAGGCAATCCAGGCAGGAACCCTGGAGCGTGCGTGCACGATATCGATCTCTTCTTTTTTGATGATCTGGGCCAGGAGCGGAATCGTCTTGATGATCGAAACGACAGATTTTTTGTGGACAGGCAGCTTATAGTGAATGGCGCCTGAGGATTCCAGTTCCCGGACCAACTCTCCGCCTGCAGAGACCACAACCGCTTTATGTCCGAGTTTACCCAAATGCCTTGCCAGATCCAGCGTGCCTGTCTCGACGCCACCTACATTGAGTTCGGGTAAGATTTGAAGAATATTCATTTCTAGAAATAACTCCTCTTCACGAAGTCCAAATTCAAATGTCAAAATTCAAAGCACAAAACAAATTCAAAATCCAAAATTCAAAACAAAAATTCTTTAGTTTTGAATTTTGCCTGCCTGCCGGTAGGCAGGGATTTATTTTGAATTTTGTGCTTTGTCATTTGAATTTACAAGATGCTCCTTAGATGATCTTCTTGATGGCTTCTTTTATCAAAAGAGTATCGTTTGGCGCTTGAATGGGCGGCTGATTGGCCCAGACCTCTTCTATTTTTTGGCCCAAGTCCTCAATCTCGGTTAAATAGAGATAGCCCTTCCGGGAAAAATGGTTCAAGTATCGCCGATGTTTTTGCCTCAAGCCGCGGGCATTAAAAACGAAGACATATCTTTGGCTGCTGATGGCTTCCGACACCATGCTGAAGCTCTCCGGAGTGCAAATGACGATTTGGCTTAGGCCCAGAATCCCGCCCACAGCCTCCGGTATATTTTTTTCATTGGCGACCACCAGAAATTTACAACGGGGGTCATGCCCCCATTCATTTTTTACCAACTCCTCACTCTCTTTTGAAGTCCGCCGGGATGTGGTTACCAGAATTTCAGCGTCTAACTTTTTAGCTGCTGATCCTACCTGGCGTAAAACGCCCGACAGCGTCTCTTTTGTCAAACGAAACGCCTTTGTATCCCCTCCGATGAAGAACCCTAGATACAGATTTTTCTCTGAAAGCGCAAGCCCCGAGGCTTCCTTGAGCCTTGCGGCCTGAACCGTTAAATATTCCTTATCGATTAAATTCGGTGCGCCTTGCGTAATCACGATGCTTTTCCTCTTTTGCGGCCGGTCGTGTCCGGGTATAATCGCCAGGTCAAATCGGCTCGTGCCTAACAGCATCGGACGCATCAGTACAATCGACTTAGCCTTATTTTCCCGGGAAAGAATATAATTAACCAGCTCAACGCTCGAACCGCAGGAGATGATGATATCCGGCCTGGCGCGACTCAGGGAATCGTAGTTGTCTTTTTGCAAAAGTGTTTTCAGGCATCCAAGACACCCCTGGCACTGATATTTACCAGACAGGCAACCGGCAAACCTAAATCCTTTTTCTGCCCAGGCATTCTTAAATTTGACTTGCAGGGTTTCGGCTTCTGGCGCCATCCCATGCTCCTGAAGGTGGCGGCTGAGGATTTGGAGCAGGGCCTCGGATTGCCTAAGGTGGCCAGCCTTGCCATCGCTCAAGATCAAAACCCTCCTGGTTCGGCCATACTTCCATATCTTATAAAACCAAAGGTAATCCCGCGGAAACCTTTCGATGTCCTTTTCAAAGAGATACACTAATTCCTGTAAGTTATCATGAATATCTTTTTCTAAATTCCCGCTCTTTTTAACTCTAAAGGGGGCCCTGAGGATTGCTTTGATGTAAGGCCCTTTGACGCGCGTATAATAACCCGGAACAATCTGGCAATCGTATTTAAGAGCAAGCCTTATGGCGCCCGTGGCCATGGAAGCCTCCTTACCGAAAAATCTGACCAGGCTTCCGTCTTTGCCTCCCTGGTCCATAGTCATGCCTATCGCCTCGTTAGTTTTTAGCGCCTTCACTAAATTCCGCGTCTGGCTTTCCCTTTGGATGATTTTACACCCTCGGTGCCTGCGATACTTATTCAGGAGTTCATTTAAACGCGGATACCGTTGATCTCGCACCAGCAGATTAAAATCAAACCCGAGGGAAGCGCAAATAACGCTGGAAAGTTCCCAGCTGCCGGCATGGACCGACAGAAAAATCACGCCCTTGCCAACGCTAAAAGCTTCATCGATAAAGGAACGGCCCTCTATACAGACATATTTCTTTACATGAGCCCTGGTTAAAGAAGGGATGAAAAATATCTCAATGAGATTCTGGCCAAAAGACTGATAGAATTCATGGGTGAGCCTGCGTATCTGGGGAGGATCCCGAGTGTCGCCGAATGCCGTTTTTATATTAGAATAGGCGATGGACCTGTGTTTTAAGTCAAAACAATAGAGAAGATCGCCTATCCTTCTGCCTAAAAAAAGACTGAAACGGATGGGAAGGAATCTGATAAAAAATCCCAGTACCTTAAGCAGGATACAGCTCAAGGAGTCTATGACAGAGTCTTGGCTCATCTTTAAAAACTATGGCAATACGTAAGACTAAAACCTGCAACCCTTGCGTTTCTATTTTCGCGCAAGACAATCTCGCAAAATCTTTTTCTGTCGTAATCAGCGTATCTATGCCCTTATCGCGGCTTGCCTTGAAGATATCATCTAAATCCTGCTTCGAATAAAAATGATGGTCGCTAAACCTAAAGGGCAACCCGATCTTGATGCCGAGGCTTTTTATCAACTCCTCAAAGGAATCCGGGTCACCGATACCCGAAAATAAAGTTGCGGTCTTGGATCGCAGGGAATCCGGGCTTAATATCCGCTGGGGTTCGTTAATATCGTAAAAACCCACGGGTTCATGGGAAGATTCAAAAACAGGGCCTGCGGGATTTAATCTATTCAACTCTTCCCTGATCATGGACGTATTCTCATTCAGATTTGTCTTGGTCAAAACAAACATATCCGCACGGGCCAGAGAAGAAAGCGGTTCGCGCAAGATGCCGCGCGGAAGAAGATGCCTGTTGCCAAAAGGACGGGTGGCATCGATAGTCACCACGTCTAAATCTCTTGCGATCTTCCACTGTTGAAAACCATCATCTAAAATGACCACATCCGCGCCGAAGGCCTGTATGGCACGGCGGGCTGAGCGAATCCTGTCCTTGTCTACAATAACAGGGATATCCTTCAGCCTCATCTTGAGCATATAAGGCTCATCTCCCATTGTTTCGTAGTTTTGGATTTTGGATTTTGGATTTTGGATTTCCCTCTTATAACCGCGGCTCAAGATAACCACTTTATGCCCCTGCTTCTTCAGGTATCCTGCCATAAACTCCACCAGCGCCGTTTTTCCGGTCCCCCCTACCGTGATATTGCCAATGCTAATAACTTTACAATCCAGCCGATGGAGATTGCGCCGCTTTAAAAAAATCAGGAACCTTACGATAAACCCGTAGATCAAAGACAAAATCCATAAAGAAAATTTAAAAACAGCCGGAATAAACCCTTTATATTTATCCGTTGCCAAATTATAAAGATGTCTTTTCATTATTCCCCTATTCGGCGATAACCTGAACCACGAGGTGCCGCTTACGAGGCCGGTTATCAAACTCTGCCAGAACAACCTGCTGCCAGGTCCCCAGTAAGAGTTTTCCTTCTTCAAAGGGGATAGTCAAAGAGGCCCCGGTAAGGGCTGCCCTTAAATGGCTGTAGCCGTTGGCATCCCCCCATGTCTCATCATGATGGTAGCGCCTGGAGGAAGGAATGATCTTTTCGTATAAATCCGTAACATCCTGGATAAGTCCCGGTTCATATTCAAAGGTGGTGATTCCTGCGGTCGAGCCGACTACAAACACCGTCAAGCTTCCCTTCCTCACCTTTAAGGCTTCGAGCATCCTGGAGAGTTCTTCCGTTATATTCAAAAGTTGAGGACTGCCTTTCGTATCAAATCTTAGCCTCTCATGGATGATTTTCATGGCCTAAAGGAGTTGATCTTCCGGTTTAACCACGCCGCCAGAAATAATAATCTTGAGCGCATCGCTAACAGGCATATCCAGGAATTCCAGATCCTCTTTGGGAACAAAAATAACATATCCGGTAAGCGGGCCCGGGGTGCTGGGAATAAACACGGAAACCAGGGATCTACCGGAGGCTTCTTTTATCTTCTTGAATTCCTCGTTGGTCAAAAATCCCACGGACCAAAGGCCCTTAGAAGGATATTCGACTAAAACCACTTTTTTAAAAACGAATTCTTTTTCAGCCAGAATAAACAGAATGATTTGCTTGACCAAAGGATAAATTCTGTCGATGAACGGCAGGCCCGCAAACCACTTTTCAATTCCGCGAACGATTCTCTTGTTGAGGAAACGGCTCACCAGAAAACCAACGGTCACAACGAACACGAAAAGCAAGATGAGCCCTATCCCCGGGACATAAAACCCTACCACATCCTTAAAGTACGTATTCAAGAATCTTCCCAGAATCCCGTCAAGAAATCGAAAAGCCACAAACAAAACGTAAACAGTTATAAGAACAGGCACAACCACAACAAGCCCGGTAATAAGATAACGTTTCATCGTGCCTCCTTAGGGATAGTTAAGGTAAGGATTTTCTTAAAGGACCTTAAAGAATATCAAGACGGCCATGAGGGCAAACAGAGAAGACGCCAGATACCGAATGAGCTCTGGTTTCAAATATTTTCCCAGGGCCACGCCTATCAAAACCGAAAAAAGAGTCACCACGCAGTAAGCGGCCACAGAGCCTAACCATACGGAAACGGGCTTGCCTGTCTTGGAGGCCATTCCTATGCCGACAAACTGTGTCTTATCCGCTAATTCAGCTATAAAAACAGCGGCAAATGTAGCAAAAAATACTTTCCCATCCATCCCCTCTTCTCCTTAAGCTTAAAATCACAAACCAGGCCGCCAGACCTTAAGCCTCTGCTCTAAAGGGCTTCTAAAATACCCTTTCCACTTCTATCTCTCTAGATTCCAGGATAACCCAAGACAACGGTTGGTTGATTTAACGTATTTAATGCCAAGAAAGGTATTTTACCACAAGGAAAGGCCGGAAGCAACAGATTTTAGCAGATTAAAAAGTCTATAAATTACATAAGGATGCAGCATTTCCCTCCGGAAGGACCAAACTTTTAGAGCCCGCAGGTTTTATCAATAATCCCTGTAATTTCCTCCAGGGTATCTGCGAGCCTATCCGCGCCTTTTAGGTAGGGTGCAGGCAGGCTGGTCGTCAAAGCGATACAATACATGCCTGCTGCTTTCGCAGACCTTATGCCCAATGGAGCATTCTCTATCACGACACATTCGCAAGGCCTTAGATGAAGCCCGAAACAGGCTTTCAGATAGGGTTCAGGATGAGGTTTGCCATGCCTAACGGCATTACCTGCAATGACAATATCAAACACGCCCTTAATCCCTCGAGGTAAAATTTTATTGACCTCGTTTTCAGGGGTTCCGGTGACCAGTCCCAAGAGATAACCTTGGCTCTTCAGGCACCGCAAGAATCCTTTAGCGCCTTTAAAAATAAAACGTTTAAAATATTTTTTAAATATCTTCTGGCGAGCCAAAAAGATCTTTTTTAAAGTAACTTTTGAAGGTTGGATTCGGGCGTCCTTAAGAAGGCTCTTCAACGTCTTATCCCAGCGCTCCCCTTCCTTCAAATAGACATCAAAACAACTAACCCTGACTCCCCAGGGCCTTAAGGCCTCATACCAGGCCAGAAAATGATACGGCATAGAATCAACAATGACGCCATCCATATCAAAAATAATGGCTTTGGGTTGTTTTTTTGTCAACGGATGGAACCTCCTTTTTCTGGCCTTAGTCAGCGGACATGAAGGAAAGGTTTCTTTCGATGAAGTTAAGGAGTTTCTGCTGAACGGAAGAAGGGATACGAGAAAACTCCACTCCCATCCCAGGGTGAATAATATGCTGGATCTGTTTGTCGGGCAGCCATACAACCTTGGCGTCCAGTTCTATATCTTCATTCTTAGGCGGCAGCCCCATCTTCAAAATAACCTCATCCCCCAGCTTAAACTTATCGTAACCGTATATATAAGCCCCGACGGCGCTTAGATTCAGGATATCGAGTTTCAGGCACCGGAAGTCTTTATCGTATTTGGATTTTAATTCTATCTTGATATCGATGGGAAGGCGCTTGAATCTGCGGCGTAACTGCATTTTCTTGATATCTTCAATGACCTTGTCCTCTTTGAAACTATTCAGCGCCAGATCTTCCGTTGCATAAATCTCGATGATCCTGTCCAGGCCGGCAATAGAAAACACGTTCTTAAGATGCGCGGGAACATTCGTAAATTTCATTCTTCCTTTACTGTTAACTACCTCTTTATAGGCAATGACAACCACCGAGACTCCCATATAATCAATAAAATCAACCTCTTCAAAGTTACAGAGGATATCGCAGAAGCCGTCGCGGATACATTGTCCCACCACTTCCACAAAATTCGCGCAATCAATGTCAATACGTCCGTGCAAATCCAAGATAATGATATTATTTTTTTGTCTTGCCCTGATTTCCATTTTTCTTGCGTGCTATATTACCACGAACCTCTTCCCTTAAGACAACAGCTTTTTTATAAACTCAAGATTTCTGACTGTAGCCCCTTGATTTTGCGTAATGATTCCCTGGGCCTGCTGGCTCATTTTAACGGCTAAAGCAGGGTCTTTCAAGAGTCTTGCGATATTCATTCTTAATTCCTCTGCGTCGCTGGCCATTATAGCGGCCTGATGAGTTAAAAATAAATCCGCTATATCTCGGAAATTAAACATATGCGGCCCAAACAGTACGGGTTTCCTTAAAAAGGCCGGCTCTAAGATATTATGTCCGCCCTTTTTTATCAGGCTGCCTCCCACAAAAACAATATCTGCGACTGCATAAAAAGATGTCAACTCTCCAAGCTTATCCAGGATGAAAACGGCAGTCGCGGCACAGGAGTGGCACTCGCAAGGCTCCTGTGATAGAAATAGGCTGCGAAAACCAAACATGGAAACGATCTTTGCGACATCCCCGCTTCTCTGTGTGTGCCTCGGCGCTATCAAAAGTTTAAGCTGAGGAAATTCTCTCAATAACCTTCGATACGCGCCTAAAATGATTTCTTCTTCGCCGGGATGCGTGCTTCCAGCTACCCAGAGTTTATCTTGGCCCTTTAAGCCTAATTTCATGCGATAATCACTTTCGCCACTTTTTTCTAAGTCTATCTTACTGTCAAATTTCATGTTTCCGGTGACCTGGATCTTATCCTGCGCAACACCCAAACGTTTCAATCTTTCAGCATCCAGCGGCGTCTGCATACAGAACAGACTGACTTTTTCCAAGATGGGCTTAAGTAGAAATTTTAGTGCCCTATAACCTTTAAAGGAACGGTCGGAGATTCTTCCGTTGACCATAATCACAGAGATTTTTTTCCTGCAAAGATAGGTAATAAGATTGGGCCAGATTTCAGTCTCCGCAATGATGAATAAACAAGGGTTGATTCTGTCTATAACGCTTCTTACGGTAAAGCTTAAATCTATGGGCAGATATGTCACAAAGTCTTTATCCTTAGCAGCAGCTTTAGCTATTTTATTTCCCGTCGGGGTAACAGTTGAAATGACTATCCGTTTAGACGGGTAAGCCTTTCGCAATTCTTCTATAAGGGCGCCCAGCGCATTGACCTCTCCTACGCTTACCGCATGAATCCAGATAGGCCTTGAGAATTGAGCCTCTTTTGGCAGAAAGCCTAAGCGGGCCAAAAACCCTGCGTGGAATTTCCTGCGGAATAAATAGACCGGCAAGAAAAAAATGCTGATAAATAAGAATATTATGTCGTAGAAAATAAACATTTTTTTAAACCAAAATCCAAATAATACCAATACTACCAAACAAATCCCATGGTTCGGTTTCGCTCACCATTGGCACTGAGGCGAAACCGAAGTGCCAATTTCAAAATCCCAAATAGTTTTGGATTTGGGATTTGGGATTTCATCGTATCTATTTAAGTTCCTCCTAAGCCCTGGGGTGGGCCTTATCATACACGTTTTTTAACTTTTCGGTAGTGAGGTGCGTATAGATCTGCGTCGTCGATAGATTCGCGTGACCTAAAAGCTCCTGAACGGTCCTTAAATCAGCGCCCCGGTTAAGAAGGTGCGTTGCGAATGAGTGCCTGAACGTATGCGCCGATACCCCCTCCTGTTTGATGCCTGAGCGTTTTATGTATTTAAATACGATATTGCGTACTCCGCGGGAACTGATGCGGCGGCCGTTTTTATTCAAAAAAAGCGCCTCCGATTGTTTCTTTCTTTTTTCCAGATACTTCCTGATAACCGCCATCGCGACTTCGCCGATAGGGACCACGCGTTCCTTTTTTCCTTTTCCCATGACCTTAACGATGCCTCCGATAAAATCCACATCCTCCACGGCCAATCCTACCAGTTCCGAGATCCTGATTCCCGTAGAATAAAATGTTTCCAGGATGGCTCGATTGCGTAAACCCTGGGCGTCTTTATCGTCCTTGGCAAAAGCAGACTCAATAAGCCTGCTGACCTCTTCTTCCGTCAGGAAACTGGGCAGGTGTTTATCAATTTTGGGACTGGAGATACTCAGGATAGGATTGGTCTTTAAATAGCCTTCGCGGGCCAGGAATTTGAAAAAGCTGCGCAGGCCCGAAAGCCGGCGGTTCACTGACCGCGTACCTAAATTCTTCTCCTTCAATTGCGCCAGATACTTTCTTAAAAGCAGATAATCGATCTTGTCTATCCCTGTATCTCTAATGAATCTCCTGAAATCCTCCAGGTCCAGACGATAATTCAACAGGGTGTGCGGCGAATAATTCTTCTCGATCTCCAGGTACCTCATAAACTTCTCGATATATTTTTCCATAGTATATTCGCCCTTTAGCGGGGGTCTGTCTCTTAAGGTGCCCCCCTGGCGAGCTGCTCGCTCAGGTCGCTTTTCCCCGAGGCTTTGTGAAGTAAAGCGACGGGGGCGCAAGAGATCTTTCGCATTTTCGGCGTCCTCGTAATGGTTCGCTGCGCTCACCACCTTCGCCGAACCATCCTGAGCGAAAGCGAAGGACTTCGCTCCTCGGCTTCTGCCTCGTCGCTCAAACACCCTCGGCCGTCCCGAGATTGTCAACGCTTCGCGTTGACCTCGGGATTCCCTCAAATACTCAAGCTCCTCTTGCTAAAAGCTCCATTCGCTCGCACCTCGCCAGGGGCACCTCTTAAACCTCCCCTTTGAGGATTGCCAGCGTGTACATGCAATACAAGCCGGATTTTGTGGGTGACTTGGACTGATTTCGAGCGGGGCGTGGAGGCAAGGAGCGGGCATGGTTTCCTTCCCCGCCGCTACAAGAACTAAGCTGCGGGGAAGGACGACGCAGCCGAGACGAGTGAAGTTTTGCCACGCCGGGGCAAAACGAACGCCCCCGAGAGAAACAGTCCAAGGCAGGACCTACAAAATCTGCCACCATTGAGCGAGAAGGCTAACAGGTTCATTATTTATGGGGTTGCCGCTTTATCTTTATCGTCCTGCTCGGGAAGAGTCCTGGAGGTAAAGGTGCATTTAGGGTAGTTCGAGCAGCCATAGAAGAACCCGCGCCTGGAGCGCCGCTCAATAAGCTCTCCGCCGCAGTTCGGTTCAGGGCATTTGACGCCCGTGGTTATTGATTTAGAAAATTTACATTCCGGGAAGCCCGAGCAGCTTAAGAATTTGCCTTTACGTCCCCACTTGACGATCATCGGCTTAGCGCACTTTTCACAGACTTCATTTGTGGTAATGACTTCTTTCTTGATATTTTCCTGCGCATAATCAAGGTTTCTCTTGAAGGGCGCGTAAAAATCCTCTAAGACTTTTTTTCTGTCTAACCGGCCTTCTTCGATTTCATCGAGCTCTTCTTCCATGGAGGCGGTGAATTTTGTATCCATGATTTTTGGAAAATACTCCACCAGCATGTCGCAGACTTTAAACCCCAATTCGGTAGGATAGAAATATCCTTTGAGCCTGCGGATGTAATCGCGCAGGATAAGCGTTGAGACGATGGGGGCATACGTCGAGGGCCTGCCGATACCGTCCTCTTCTAATGCCTTGACCAGCGAGCTATCCGAAAACCTGGGCGCAGATTTAGTAAAATGCTGGGACGGAATCAACTGGAGAAGATCCAGCATCTCATCCTTCGCCAGTTCAGGGATTTCGTTCTTGCCTTTGTCATTCTCATTATTTTTATTGTACACAGCGGTAAAACCGTCGAAAATAAGTTTGCTTCCCGAAGCCGCAAATAAGTACTTCTGGACCTGGATATCGACGCTGGTGGACAGATACCGCGCCGGAGTCATCTGGCTTGCTAAAAACCGATTGTAAATAAGTTCATAGAGTTTATACTGGGTCGGGCTTAAAGAGGCTTTCAGGCTTTCAGGGGTACGATGGACAGAGGTAGGCCTGACGGCTTCATGGGCCTCCTGAGCCAGTTTCTTTACTTTATAAATGTTGGGTTTCTCCGGCAGATAATCTTTCCCGAACCTGCTGGTAATGAAGGTTCTGACTTCTTTGATGGCCTCAGGGGCCACGCGGGTTGAATCTGTGCGCATATAAGTAATCAAACCCTCCGGTGCCTCCTGCCCTATATCAATACCTTCATAAAGCTGCTGCGCCACAATCATCGTCTTAGTGGCGTTAAATCTTAACTTGTTGAACCCGTCCTGCTGAAGCGTGCTGGTGATAAAAGGGGGATCCGGGTAGCGCTGCCTCTCGGCTTTTTTTATCTCCAGGACTTTAAAGGGCTTATCCTTAATATCGCTAACCAGCCTATCCGCTTCCTCTCTATTCTTAATTTCCGCTTTTTTATCTTCTATCTTTTCCAGCTTGGCTATAAATGGTTTTTGGACTTTGTCTGCCTGCCGGACAGGCAGGGATTTTGGATTTTGGATTTTTCTTAATTCCGCCTCAATCTCCCAATACTCCTGAGGCACAAAACTATTAATAACTTTTTCCCTTTCCACAATCAATCTTAAAGCCACGGATTGAACCCTGCCGGCACTTAAGCCCCGGGCGATTTTTCTCCACAGCAACGGGCTTAAGAAATATCCCACGATTCTGTCTAAAACCCTGCGGCCGACCTGTGCCTCCACCATCTTTTCGTCAAAATCCCGCGGGCTCTTGAAGGCGGCGTTGACGGCGGCAGGAGTGATCTCGTGGAAGACAACGCGAAAAACTTTCTTATTCTTGAAAAGGCGTTCCCGGATCTGCCAGCCGATGGCTTCTCCCTCCCGGTCAGGATCCGTGGCCACGTAGATGCACTCCTTCTTCTTGGCCTCCTTCTTCAAGGACGTTAACATCTTCTGCCTTCCGGGGATAACTTCGTAATCGGGCTCAAAACCTTTTTCAATATCCACGCCCAATTTTTTTTTCGGCAAATCAATAAGATGCCCCATGGAGGAGACAACCACATAATTATCTCCTAAGATTTTACTGATGGTCTTGGCTTTGGTGGGAGACTCTACGATAACTAAATTTTTGTCTTTCATGTCGCTTCAATCCTTACGAATTGCTTTCCCGGCAATTGCTGTATGAGCTTTTTTATTTGCAATCTTAAAAGTATATCAGAAATTTTCGAAATATCCATATTTGTTTTTTCTACAATATCATCCAGCAGGACGGTTTCATGGGATATCAAGCCATAAACGAGACTCTCGGTTTCCTTTAAGGTTGAATTTCTTGGGTGGGGAACGTGCCGTGCGGCTTCTTGATGGAAGCCCATTCCCATATTCAGTTCTTCCAGAATATCATCTACGCTAGAGACCAATTTTGCGCCTTCTTTGATCAAACCGAGGGTGCCGAAAGAATTATGAGAGTCCACCTTGCCGGGAATGGCAAAAACCTCCCGGCCCTGCTCCAGGGCAAAATCCGCCGTTATCAGAGCACCGCTTGTTTTAGCCGCCTCAACCACCAACACCCCTAAGCTTAAGCCACTGATAATGCGGTTGCGGCATGGGAAATTTTCCTTTAAAGGAGGCATGTCTATGGGAAATTCCGAAACCACGGCCCCGGCCTGAAAAATATCCTCGGCCAGCCCAATATTTTCTTCAGGGTAAATACGATTGAAACCGCTCCCCATAACAGCAATGGTACGGCCCTTGGCTTTGAGAGCGCCTTTATGCGCATAGGTATCTACGCCGCGCGCCAGGCCCGAAACAATCGTAAAACACCTTTCTGACAACTCTAAAGCAAATCTTTCTGCCTGAGTGAGTCCGTAAAAAGTGGCCCTGCGTGAACCCACGATGCCGATAGCCAACCTATCTTCTTTTTGAAGTTCTCCCTTAACGTAAAGCACGATGGGAGGATCAGGTATGTGCTTCAGATTTTCGGGATAATCCTTATCTTCTAAAGTGATGATCTTTAAATTTAATTTTCTTGCCAGGGAAAGTTCGCGCTCCAAGTCCTCTTTTTTCAAAGAACGGATTTTGTACGCACTTTTTTCTCCTATACCTGAGGCTGCGGCCAAATGAGACACGCAGGCTTTCAGGATATTCTCCGGCTTACCAAAGATTTCAAGTAATTTCTTCAGTCTCGTGCTGCCGATCTCTCTGACCAGATTTAAACTTACAAAAGCCTCAAAACGATTCATTTCTTCTTTTTGCTTTTGCTTTTGATTTTAGTTTTGCTTTTGATTTTACTACGAACTACGAACTGCGAACTCCGAACTAACTTCTTTATCCTGTCGACTATCTGTTTCACGGACAACCTGGATGTATCGATCGTCTTATCAGCCTTGGCATAATAAGGAGCGCGTAATTTAAGTAACAACTCTATCTGTTTTTCAGGGTCCTTCACGTTCAATAAGGGCCTGTCAGTGCACCCGCAAGTTCTTTTCAATATGACTTTAGGAGTTGCTGTCAAACAAACAATCAGCCCTGTTTCCTCCATGGTCTTTATATTATCTTTGTCTATCACGATGCCGCCGCCGCAGGCCACCACGAAATTTTTTTCCCGGGATACCTTATAGAGAACGTGCTTTTCCAGGCGCCGGAAGTACGCCTCTCCCTGTTGAGCGAAAATATCGCGGATACTGCGTTTTTCAGTCAGCTCGATCAAATCATCCAGATCAATAAACTGCCATTTCAGCTCTCTGGCCAGTTCACTGCCTGCCAAGGTTTTTCCCGTGCCCATGAACCCAACTAAGTAAATATTATTCATCTTAATATCGAAGTTCGACTTTTCAGGGATAGGGTGTTAGGTAATCAGGAGATTGGGATTTGGATATTAGGGAATTTGGATATTAGGAAAACAGTTAAACTCAATACATCCCCTAATCTCCTAATCCCCAATTTCCAAACCCTAATCCCCCAATAACCAATACCCTACAAGTCATTCTTAAAACACAAACATCACTCCTGGTAGGCTGCTAATACCAGATCGCTTAACTCCTGCTGCAATTCCTTTGTGGCAGGATAAACGGTATTATACCACTTACCGTCCTTTCCTTGATGTCTGGGCATGCTTACAAACAGACCCTTGCTGCCATTCACAATACGCAAGCCCTTCACGATGACGCCCCCCAAAGAAATATCCACAAAAGCCTTTAGCTTTGAATCTCCTTCGAACTTGTAGATTCTGTTGACCGTTATAGCGTCTTCTTTCATAAAATCACCCCCCTTCTTACTCTAATAGACGCAAGGGGAGTGATTTTCTAACACATTTTTTTTAAGAACCGGCTCTTTTTTGATAATTCCGGTAAGCCAGCTTTATATCCGAAAGACTGTCCCCGCCGAATTTTTCAAGCAGCGCATCCGCTAAAACAAACGCGGCCGCTGATTCCGCCACCACTCCTGCGGCTTCCACCACGCAAATGTCCGTTCGCTCCACAGCTGCCTTCGCAGGTTTCTTAGTAGAAATATTGACGGAGTCCAAGGGATGCATTAAGGTGGAGATGGGCTTCATGCAGGCGCGTAAAATGATAGGTTCTCCGTTAGAGATCCCTCCTTCAATACCGCCGGCATTATTGGTCTTACGAAAGTACCCTTTCTTTTTATCATGATAAATCGCATCATGAACCTCGGATCCAAAGCTTACGGCATATCCAAACCCCAAGCCGATCTCCAAGCCCTTGACCCCCGGGATAGACATAATGCCTTGCGCTAATCTTGCATCAAGGCGCCTGTCAGGCTGCACATAGCTGCCCAGGCCCACGGGAACACCTTTGGCTGTTACCTCAAAAACTCCTCCCACCGTATCTCTGGATTGAACCGCTTCCCGGATTTTATCTTTCATAGCCTGAGGAGAATTTTCTCCTCCGATAGAAAGCGCCTTACTGGATATGCGAATACCCAATTCTCCTAAAAGTATCTTGCATAGGGCGCCGATGCCTACGGTAGCTACGGTGCTTCTGGCTGAGGCCCGCTCCAGCACATCCCTTATATCGCTGAACCCGTATTTTAAAAAGCCCGCCAGATCCGCATGGCCTGGCCTTGGGTTCATCACTTTCTTAAGTCTTTCAATGCTGAAATCTTTATTTAAGATCAGCAGGGCCACGGGGCTGCCCAGGGTACGGCTGTTTTTCAGTCCGGATAAGATCTGGGCCCGGTCCTTCTCGATTTGCATGCGTTTACCGCGACCGAATCCTTGCTGCCTGCGCTTTAATTCCTGGTTGATTTTATCCAGCTGCAGCTTTAGCCCTGCAGGAAGACCTTCCAGAATGGCCAAAATCCCCCTGCCATGCGATTCCCCTGCCGTTAAGTACCTTAACATAATGACCTCCTCCCAAGCACAAAAAGTTTCTATTTAGCGAGATCCCGCCGAGCGTGTCAAAATTATCCGTGAGAATCTTAACACATATTACGAGGCGGGACTATTTCCAAAGTCCACGATTATTTTCCCGAGCTTCTCGATATAGCTTTACGAATAAATCCGCGTATTTGACATTCGGCGGATAGGTCATCAAAGAAGCGTACCCTTGTTTAACGATTTCCGCGTTTACAAATGTGCCATCCTTTAAATAAACATAAGCCAGCATTCTCTTGTATATATCCTGTTTTTCCACATCAAACTCAAGACTGACGCGCTTACCTTCCACTAATTTTTTCGTAAAGCCATAAGATTCTCTTCCCATGGCCTTGATCGCCTCGATATCCTGCTGTGACCTTTCGCTATCCCGGTATAATTTATTGGACTCATGCATCTCAGGCGTATCAATACCGATGAGCCTCACTCTCTCCCCTGTTTCCAGTTGCAAGGTATCTCCGTCCACAGCCCGCGTCACCAGGACATCAGTATAATCAACTGTCTTTCCTGCGCCAAAAGGAATCCTGTATCTGGCTCCTGTCCGGGTATTGATGGAGAAGTTCTCTTTGCTGCAGGCCTGAAAAGCTATCAACGCCAAGAATGAAACTAGTATAAAAATCAGTTTATTTATTTTTCTCAACTATGCCTCCCATTAGGTAAAAATCCCAAATCACAATACACAAATCACAAACAAACCACAATACCCGATAAACAAATCACAAAAACCTTTGTAAATTGCGATTTCGATATTGATATTTTGTTTGTATATTGGAATTTGTGATTTGTAATTTCTCCAATCTATAGTTGACTTGCGACAATCCCTGCCAATACCACGATATCCTCTGTGCAAAAGATTCCCGAGATGCTTTTATCAAAAAGCATATTCGCTTCAGGGCCGAATTCCTCATCCGGCCGCCACATCAGAACCATCACAGGCACCCCTTCAAAAGCCTCGAGCACGATTGCCATATCCGCCTGATCCACTCTTTTTCCAGGCAACCTATCCAATACAGAAAGCAACTCTTGAGGATTCTTGCCGTATTTTCTGATAATCGGCTCTAGAGAGCGCTTCTTAAAAGCGTCTTTGTAACCCTCAATGCCCGATAATTCCTTGAAACCAAGCCACTCCCCTGTTAGGCTAGGCAAGCCTTCGAGTTTCTTAGCCAGATAATGCAGGATGAGAATAGCGGTAAAATCCTTTGCAGGCGCGTTGCAGGATAAAGACAGCACTTTTCTATTCTCAAAATCTACCGTGAATTCATCCGCCAGGAACTTAACGGACAAATCCTTGGCCGACTTTAACTTTCCCAACTCCTCCCACGCCTTATTGATCGCAATGTCGTAGCTCATATTTAGTGCAAAGTGCAAAGCTAAAAGCGCAAAACTAAAGTGTAAAACTTAAAACTCAAGATAGTTTTGAACTTTGAGTTTCAGTTTTGCGCTTTGAGTTTTAACTTTTACGCTTACGTTATTTTACCTTTTTTCATTAGATAAATCAACCTTTTAATAAGCATGAAATCCGATTTTTCTTTTTGGCGCGTCGGGCGGAAGCACCAACTGGCGCATGGCCTCGAGTACTTCTGGATCTTTTCATCGCGATCTGAGTATTTTCTTTCCAGAGTTTCCAGCTTTATGGCTAAATCCTTATGAGTCAAAAGCAGCTCTTTCAGTTTCACAAAGGCGCGCATAATCATGATGTTAACCTGAATGGCTCTTTCGCTATTTAATACACTGGAGAGCATAGCGACTCCTTGCTCAGTGAATACATAGAGAAGGTATCTTTTGCCACCCCATCTTGAGGTCGCAAATTGCAACCTCAAGATTGCAACTTCTTGTCTTATAAGCTGATACATAAAGTCATTGGGGAACCTCTTCATATTTCTTCTCACCTGCTCGTTTAATCTTTTAGTTGTGACTCCGTAAAGCCTGGCTAAATCTGAATCAAGCATTACTTTTTTGCCTCTGACTTCAAAGATTTTTGTAGCGACAACTTCTACAGAAAGCATGTTAGTCATTTTAGCCTCCCTTTGACTGTAATCCCCCGTGTCTTCATATGCCCTCACTTAATAGACGCAAGGAGAGACGAAATCTAACGTAAGAATTTTGTGATTTGGTAATGTCAAATAAATTGTGTAAATTGCTTTAAAGGTTTCTCTTGCCATTTGGAGTTTAGACGGTTAAAAATAGCGTAAATTATACGGCTTACGCTATCGTAGTTAGTAAAGCATCCCATGGGCCTAGTTCTACGCCTGACTTCGCGGAATGAGCGTTCAATGATGTTAGTGGTGCGAATCTGACGGCGAATAAAGGCTCGATATTGTTCTTTAATAGGTATAGTCAAGAAGGCTAAAAGATTGTCTATGTCGCGCTCAAGACAATTTACGGCATCCGGAGCAATACTTTTCCAATGATTCCGTAATGTTTTGAAGGCAGCTACGGCTTCCCGATGGGTTGAAGCGTTGTAAATCTTTCGTGCATCGGCCTTAAAAGGTTTAATGTCTGCTTTTTTGAGATGTTTGGTGGCATTGCGGAGTTTATGCACCCAGCAGCGTTGATGTTTAGCGTGGGGATAGACTAATTCAATGGCTGCGATGAAGCCTTTTGAGCCGTCGGTTATAATCATCTTAAGGTTTTTGCCTTCAAGCCCGCGCCTGAACAGGTCATTCAGGAAGCTCTCACAGGCAGGAGTTGATTCTGCGTTGGCGATCCTAAAGGCAATCAGCTCTTTTTTGCCGAATATGGTAATGCCATAGGCTACTAACACAAGTATCTTTTTCGCCTTGAGAGAGCCCTTGACCGAGATAGTAATTCCGTCGAGGAATAAGAACTGATATTCATCGAGCAACTTTCGCTCGTGGAATTGCTTCACTAAAGGGTTAAGCCGCTTAGTGATTCTGGATACTGTCGAAGCCGAGAGGGTAGTGTTGAGTAACGGCTTTAAGGCCCCTGCGACGTCCCGGGTGGATATACCGCGCAGGAATACGTTGCAGACGGCCGTATTGACGGCATCTTGGCGCCTTTGATATCGCTGGAAAACAGATGGCCTAAATAATCCTCGCCTTGAGCGGGGGACAGCAATCTGTTCCACAGGGCCTAAGGTAGTATCGAGATTACGGCAATAGTGCCCGTTACGGTAATCCAGGCGATTTGATTTATTGGTTCTTTGATAAGGTTGTGTCTGCATGTATTGGATCATTTCTTCATCCAGGCTGACTTCGATAACGCCTTTAACCAGCCGGCGCAGGTAGTGGTTGATATCTACCCAGAAGTTTTCTTCCTGGGTACATTGAAAAAACTCATTGACCCTAGCCCAACGGCGTCGTAAACTATTGTCTGTAGTAACGTATTGCATAGGCGTATCCTTTCTGTTAGGGCTGTCAGGCCCGGGT
>JBDRKE010000002.1:0-17058 GCA_043814315.1 Candidatus Omnitrophota bacterium | reverse complement strand
TGGTAGATACCGTAGGAAGCCGCGGCGCTCAGCGCATAGGGAATAAGAGCGCACCCGCTCAAACAAATACAGAGCCAACCTGCCAAGAGGAACAACCAAATCTTTTTCAACATGTTATATCCTTTCTCCATAACCCCATTTCAGGCTTTATTATATCACGTTATGGCCATCGCGCACTAATTTTGACAAACCGAGAATCATTCTTCTCTCATCATAGGAACAAATCTTACCGGAATAATACTATGTTGCGTTATTTGCCCCTTAACCTTGACTAACAACTTTAACTCCTGATAGGCCTCGCCTTGAGGAATGACCATCCGCCCTCCCTCTGCCAATTGTTCTATCAAAGGTTGCGGTATCTCTTTCGGCGCGCACGTGACTATGATGGCATCAAAGGGAGCGTATTCCGGCCAGCCTAAAAAGCCATCTGCGCGTATAATCTTAATATTTTTATAACCCAGTTCGCTCAGTAATTCTTGCGCACGTTCTGCCAAAGAAGCCAAGATCTCCATCGAATACACCTCCTTGGCTAACTCTGCTAAAATGGCTGCCTGGTAACCGCTTCCCGTGCCTATCTCCAGTACTTTCTCATGGCCTTTAAGTTCTAAAAGCTGTGTCATCAGGGCGACGATATAGGGCTGAGAGATCGTCTGAGCCTCTCCTATGGGAAGAGGCGCATCCTCATAGGCCAAATGCTGCAACTCTAAAGGAACGAATCTGTGGCGTTCTATCCTGCGCATAACTTCTAACACGGCACTGTCCTTGATGCCTCTGTCTTCTATCTGGTATTTCACCATTCTTTCTCTAAGCGCTTTGAAATCCTGGGCATCGACGGATGACGCTATGCAGAGTAAAAACGCACCCAGGAGCATTTTTGGCAGAAATCTTCTCACGAGACACATGGCCCGATGCCTTCTTTAAAGATTGCTTATAAAGGAATTGATTGCGGAAATATATTTTTCCTGAGAATCCAGAAAAGCGCTGTTATGCCCTCCGTTTAACTCTACAAACTCCTTAGGGCTGGGGCTTGCATGATAAAGCTTGCGGGCTAGTTCCAGGGGCACGACTTCATCATCCCGGCTGTGTATAAATAATTTCGGCACCTCAATTTTTTCTATCTTCTCCAGAGAGTTATATGAGTCGGAGAAAAGAAAATGCGGTAAAAAAGGATACATCCTGGCCGCCATATCCCTGCCTCTGGAGAACCCTCCTTCGACTATGATGGCTTTGACTTTACCTTGAGCTGCCAGGTCAATAGCAACTGCTGTTCCCAGAGACTCTCCATACAGGATAATCTGTCCGGGCGGGATGTGCCGGTTCTCCACCAGATAATCGTAAGCTGCCCTGGCATCAAGATAAACCCCTTTTTCACTAACCCTTCCCCCGCTTTTTCCAAAACCCCTGTAATCAATAATAAATATGTCGGTTCCTGAAGAACGTAATGCCAGTAACTTTTCCAGCCTGTGCCCGATATTCCCCGCATTGCCGTGAAAGAACAAAAGCGTATATTTTGCGTTACTCTGCGCGATAAACCAACCGTTGAGTTTTAACCCGTCCTGAGTATTAAAAACCACATCTTCAAAAGGAAGATTGAATTCAAGGGGAGTAAATTCTATTTTCTTCTCCGGAAAGAAGACGGCCCTGCTTTCGATGTATTTGATATATACCATCATGAGCACGGCCCCCAACAAAATAAGATAGGCTATTTTTGCCATCTCTAATGCTTATTATTCCTTCTGGTCAAGGCCCTCGCTATCCTTTCTTCGACCTTAGGATGCAAAAGGACAATCAACAGGCCTCCGATAATGTTACCAATGGTCACGGGGATGAGGTTGTTAAACATGCCAAGGAAACCCAAGGTAAATTCGCCTTTGGCCATAAGGCCTACGGGCAGGAAATACATATTGGCCACAGAATGCTCATAGCCCGATGCCACAAAAGTCATGATCGGAAAATAAATCCCCAGGATCTTGCCGCCCAGGGTCTTGGAGGCAATACACATAATGACGGCCAGGCACACCAGCATGTTGCATAAAATACCCCGGCACAGAGCCTCACTAAACACCAGCTGTAATTTTGCCTCGGCAATCTTAACTGCCACGTTTCCTATAGGCGAGAGATGAGCCGCATTTCCCAGCAGCCCTGACTTAAATACCAGCCAGGCAATCATCAACGACCCTAAAAAGTTTCCCAGATAAACAATCATCCAATTGCGCAAAACCCTGCCAAAAGAATATTTTTGATAGACAAGCCCTATTGTCATAAGGATATTGCCGGTGAATAATTCCGAGCCCAGGATCAATACCAGGATAAGGCCGACGCTGAAAACACTGCCTGCCAGAAATTTTGCAAATCCCGGATCCAGCGTCCCTCCGCTTAAGACGGCGGTTGCAACAGAGGCGCCGAAGGCAATGTATATCCCCGCTAAGACTCCGAAGATAAATAGCCCAAACAGGCTCTCTTTGGCCTTCTTTTCTCCGATATCGCTTATCGCCCTTGACATCTCTAAGGGACTTAAAAAAAGATTATCCATCTTCTCCTTTCCCAGAGAAATAATGACTCTTGGTTTATTCCGGTACTAGAAAGCGCATTCTGTTGTTTATTATATTCTTAAAACAGCGATTGGCAAGTGAATTAAAACGGCGAGTCATACAATCTGAACTGAGGCGTTACACTTTAAAAACAAGTATGAGCTTATCAGGAGCTCAGAATATCAGGATATCAGGATTTGGAGATCAGGATATCGGGAATCAGGAAATACCCGAAATCCAGATACCCAGATATCCAAAACCCGATCCCCTGATTCCCTGATAACCTTCTTTGAGAGGCCCTAACAATGAAACGGGAAATTGAAAGCGTTGCAGTAATGCGGGTGACTGGTACCAAAGAAAAGGGGCGAGAAAGGATTATTTAGGGACCTTTTTTGAAGATTTTGCTGAAACAAAACACGAAAATGCCCAAAATCACCGTCCAGGAAAGTATCATGAATACCCAACCGTTGGCCTGCATGAGAACTCCTTAATATTGACTACAATGGCCTCAACTTCTGTTATAAATAGACAATATCCTCATCATGGTATAAGGAAAGGAACAGCAGCATGTAATCTCTTAAGTGCCGCGTGAGCAGAAAGCTGTTTCTGATATGCTCCCGGCCGTTCTCCCCCAGCTTCCTGGCATAGGCAGGACTATTGAGCAGTTGCTTAATCGAAAAAGCGGCTCCTTCGACCGAGTGGCAAAGCAAACCCGAGTATTTGTGCTTGATCTGCAAAGGGATACCGCCTACATTGGAGGCGACGACAGGCTTAGCCTTCCAGAGCCCTTCGGCAACGGTCAAACCGAAACCTTCTTTCAGGGATTTCTGCACAATGACGGTTGAGGCGCGCTGCAGGGCATTAACCTGAATATCGTCTTGAGGCAATAAAAGGATATGGACATCCTTGTCTTTGCCGGCTTTTTCTCTAACCTCTTCGAGCACCTTGACTCCTTCGGGATCATCACTGGCCGCACCTCCGGCCAGGATCAACTGGCAATCAATATACCTCTTGACCTGCTGATAAGATTCAATCACGCCTACAGGGTCCTTAAGGCGGTCAAAACGCGAGATTTGCGTGATGATGGGTTTATCCTGGGGAATATTGTGCTTACGTAACACTGCGTCGATGGTTTCCTGAGGGACTTCTTTATTCTTATCGCTTAACGGGTCAATGGAGGGTGAAATCAAAAACTGGCGTATAGGCAGCTTCTGCGAGAAACTGGGCGCCGAGAACACCGCAGAGTCATATTGCACGATGAAATCCATTAAAAATTTCCATACCTGGGGGTGCGGATTAGACACATCAATATGGCAACGCCAGAGCCATTTGTTATCGGCCTTCTTTTTTATGAGTGCGATCGGCTGCGGGTCATGCACAAAAACAATATCTGCGACTGTATTGAACTCTTCGATATTGCGCCGGCTTGTTTCGTAAAAAACATCAAAATCATGCTGCGTTACTGTTTCTCTCCTGCCGTGCAGGACATTGTGGAACTTTTTGGTCACTTCAAAAAACTGCTCCCCCCCCTTGATAAGGTCCCATCGCGTATCCACGCCCAGCTCCCTTAAAAGAGGCACCATACGGTTTAATATCTCGGCGACCCCTCCTCCGACAGCCGTGGAGTTGACATGCTGGATAATCTTTCCCTGCAGCCTCTCAGCGAGCAGTTTCATGTCATTGATGATGCTTTCGCCTACAATGGGGATATATTCGTCTATTTTGGCCATCAGGGCATAAGCTTCTTTTCGATGATTTTGATAATCGTGTTTCTTAAGTCCTCTAAGGTGCGCGTGTAGGGGTCCAGGTGCTCAATGGCATCCGCCAGCTGTTTATCGCCGAAGGAACTCTCTATCCAGTTAGAGAAATCATTCGTCTTCTTTTCCAGTCTTAAGCGCGCCTCAAAGATATGAAAGTAGATGGAGTCTATGGTGATCTTCTTCAGGACATCCGCAAAATTTTTTAAATCATAAACCTCATAATGAGTCGGCAGAACGAAGCTGACGGACTTTATAAAATGGAATTCTTCGCCGGGCCTGGCAAACCGAAGCTTTGCCGCCGGATTTTCTTTCAAATAATCTTCGACCATGGCCGCGGTCTTTTCCCTGAGGCTGCGAATCGTCTTGTACTGCATGGTGTCAATGCTGACTAATTTTTCTCCCAGCTCATCCTCTCCCAACACATCCGTCACCCAATAGGAAAAATCATTAGGCGGCTCGGGAGAAAGGTACTGATGCTGCTGCAGGAACCGATGGGTGTGATGATAAATGCATGAACCCGGCACTTTCTTAATAAGCTCTAACAACTGGCTTAATGTCGTGGCTCTTAACCCGGTTAATTCCGATAAATGCAGCCGCGTATAAAATCTGAAAGGTTGTTTTGCCTTTAGTAATTGCGTCATCCGTTATTCTTCTTCTGGATTTTTAAAAATCCTTTTTAAAAAATCACTGACGTCTTGCGTATTCTTCAAGTAATATTGGGCGGCAGAGTGTTTGGGCCGTCCGACAAAAAGAGTGATCCCTCTGTTTTTGAGCACCTTGAAAGCGTCCTCGTCTGTCACATCATCCCCGATATAGACCGGCAGGGTGTGGCTTGTGATAAATGTCTGCCGGCTCAAAAGCCACAGAACAACCTTGCCTTTATCCCACCCTGAAACGGGCCTGACCTCAAGGACCTTCTTTCCCGTTTTTATCCTGATCTCATCTTTTGTCAGGCGCAGGATGACGGCTTCATGAAAAGCCGTTTTAACGAAAGGGACCTTTTTTTTATCTACAAGACGAAAATGCAGCGTAAGCGTGAGCCCCTTGTCTTCTAAAAAAACGCCCTTGACGCCAGCGACCTTCCTTTTAAGATCGCTTTTTATCTTTTCCAGGATTCTTTTGTGCGCCTCGGAAACGGGCGCTTCAAAACGAATCTTCGGCCCTTCTATTTCCAAACCGTGGTTCCCGGAATAAATGGCGTTTTTTAACCCTATCTTGCCTTTGATGTCCTTCAGGGTTCTGCCGCTTATAAAGGCCAATCTGAATCTTGGGCTCTCTGAGATTTTTTCTAATAATCCCTTCGTGGCCTTAGAAAGGACCGCTTTCTCAGGAGTCTCCACGATAGGGGTTAAGGTCCCGTCGTAATCCAGGAATATAAATAAATGCCTGTCCCTTATCTTGTCTCGGACCTCATCCCAATGTTTAAATAAATATTTCACTTGTACGGTAATGTCAAACAGTACCTACTCTTTAAATTCAAATTTCAATAGCTCCGAGATGATTTTTCCTGCCCAACGGAAGATATTGTTCTGCTGGATAGCCTGCCTCATTCTTACGACCCGCTTCTGGCGTTCTTCCTCGCTTAAATTCAGGGCATTAAAAATAGCATCGCTAAATTGGTCCCGGTCAAAGGGATTCACCAGGATCGCATCCGTTAATTCTCTGGCGGCTCCGGTAAACTGGCTTAGAACCAGCACGCCTTTTTCATCTGAGCGGCTTGAAAGGAATTCCTTGGCCACCAGATTCATTCCGTCATGCAGGGAGCTCACGATGCAGATATCCCCTAGATGATAAAAGGCGAGCACTTCGGCAAAAGAAAGGTGCCTCCTTACCAGAATGATGGGGTCCCATCCGTCTGTGGAATGCTTCCAGTTGATCTCTTCAACCAAGGCATTGATCTCGTCATTAAGCGTCTTGTATTTTCCTATATGGATGCGGCTGATCTCTCCCATC
The DNA here is from genome assembly GCA_043814315.1 of Candidatus Omnitrophota bacterium. GTDB lineage: Bacteria > Omnitrophota > Gorgyraeia > Gygaellales > Profunditerraquicolaceae > JBDRKE01. The sequence continues at coordinate 10,814 of JBDRKE010000002.1, read as the reverse complement.
TGTAAGAAAACAATCTTTTCTTTTAATTCCGGATGGTTCTCCAGCAGCCGGTCAACAGCCAGCAATCGTTCAGGGATCCCTTTCGTATAATCCAAACGGTCAAGCCCCAACAGGACCTTAACCCCGGATAATCCGAATTCTTCCATTAAGGCGTGTTTGGCCTTGGTAATAGCGGGAGAACCGGACAGCTCATTGATCCCTTCAAAATCCACGCTGATAGGGTAAGGCCGGATAAGCGTTTCGTGTTCTGCGCGAACAACGGAAAAACGCTCGCGGTCGATTTTACTCTCTATCTCCCTGTCAACGGCATCTAAGAAATTGTCGCAGTGGTAGCGGATATGAAAACCCAGAAGGTCGTTAGCTAACAGCCCTTCTAAAATCTCTTTCTTTTGGGGGCAGATCCGAAAAGCCTCATAATTAGGCCAGGGAATATGCCAGAAGTGGGCGACGATGAGCTGGTTCGGAGCCATTTCCTTCAGGAATTTTGGCAAAAGGCACAGATGGTAGTCCTGGATCCAGACAAAGGCCTTTTTGTCCCCTACTTCTTCAATGATAGCCCGGGCAAATTTTTTGTTAACAGCCGCATAATACTGCCAATCCTCATTTCTAAAAGTGGGCCGGGTGAAAGCCATGTGGCATAAAGGCCATAACGCCTCATTGGAATAACCATAATAATAGCCTTTGACTTCATCTCTTGTCAGCCAGACGCGCTTGAGTATGTAGGAAGGGTCTTCCGGCGGGACATTAATCTTGCCATGAGCATCTGTGACTTTTCGATCCGCATCCCCGCTGCCAAATGCCACCCACATCCCGTGACAGGCCCGCATCACCGGATCCAGGGCGGTAATCACGCCGCCGGCCCCACGCTGACATTCGACCTTGCCGCCTTTAAACACATGGACATAAGGCTGCCTGTTAGAGACAACAATAAAAAGATAATCCCCTAAATTAGTCTTGATTAATTCCTGTAAATCTTTTTTTGTCCACATGATTAATCTTTGGATCCTTCCTGTTCATAGTTAATCGCACGGATAGGATAAGAAATAACTTGTCTTGTTTCCATTATATCTTAAACTACGGGCTTGGCAAGTAGATTATTGACCACGCCCAAAATATCGTAACTCTTTGAAAATAAAGAAGTATTATTTCTGCTGGATTAACTGTGGTGCTGGGAAAGGCTTCTACTGATGACTTCCTCTTTGCCGTAACATATCAGCTCATCCCCTGCCTTAAGAATAACATCTCCGTGCGGAGCTCCGATAAACTGTATTTTCCTATCCACCTTTCGATAAATGGCCAAAATGAGAATATCTTCCAGGTGGGATTTTAAGTCTTTTATGGGTTTATCGCTAAAGGGATTGTCTTTCTTGACGGTGACCTTGACGATGGCATAGCCTTCGCCCAAACCGAATAACTGTTCATAATCGTAGATACGCAGCCTCGTCCATTTTTTAAGGGCTGCGGTAATGATCGTTTTCATGATATTGTAAATATGCTTTGAGCGCGCCACAAGTAATATAACCAATAACCCTCCCAGGAGCAGTTCTCCTCTTATGACCACGTCCTTCCCCGTCTGGCCTACAAAGGCCAAAACCAGAGTGGCAATGGCGGTCGTGACACCGGCGCTTCCCAGAAGGATAAGAATACGGATAATGCGCCTGCGCACAGGATGCGTAACAATGGCTTCAGACTCTACGGTCGTAAAACCGACCCCGGAAAATGCAGACTGTGCCTGAAAAGAAGCGATCTCCGAAGATAAGCCGGTCAACTCCAAGGCGATAGCTCCGATCCTTACCACAATAATGGAAAGGGCCACAATGATTAATAAACTGAATAAAGCAATCATGCCTGCTCCTCCTTTATAAAGACTAAAGCGAGCCTGACTTCCTCATTCCTGTCTTTCAGAGGGATGATCTTAACCAGAAGCTCTTTACGTAGATTACGCATCGGTAGATGCAAGACGACCTTATCCTCTTTGGGGTATTTTTGCTCTTCTGTGACCTGCTTAAATAACCTGACAAAATCCCTGTTCCCTTCTTCCTTTCTTATGGCGTTATAGGTAATGCGCTCCTGTTTTATATCAAAGAGGGATTGGGCTGCGGGATTAAACTCAAATATTTCCTTATCCAGATCGGCAATAATCAAGCCTTCCTTTATATTTTTGCAAATTACCTCAAGAGCCCGAAAATTCAAAAATACCTTTTCCGCCCTCAACTCGTCGTATCTCACCAGATGGTCTACCGCCTTGTTGATCAGTTGCCCTAATGTTTTTATCTCATCCTCCAGGAATATGTTGACTTTAATCCCTGTTTTATAATCTCCCGAGACAAGATGCTTCAGGAAATTAACCAGCTTTCTCTTAAAACGCATCGCTCTTAAAGTGAGGAACCCCCAAACGATAACTCCCAGGGCAAAAAAGAAAGTCACGTAAGGATTAAAGCGTACGGAGGGTTCCAGCAAAAGGATATAACCTGCCACATAAGCGACGAAGAAATAAACCCAGCAAATCTTTATAAGGTTTTTAATCATATTTGCCTCTCTGAGAATTTTCTTATGTTTTCATCGGTGCCCACGACGAGCAGGATATCCTCTTCTTCTAGAGGCTCATTCGGAGAAGGGACGTCTTCGATAAGCTCTCCAAACGTCCTTTCACCCAGCTCATTGATCTGCGGTATCTTTTTCTTGATCGCCACGATATTGATATTGAATTTTTCTCTTGGGTTTATCTCCCGGATGCTTTTACCAATGAAGGAGTGCGGGATCTTAATCTCCGCAATGCTATGGCCGCTAGAAAGCGGGATGTGTTTGGTGATGCTGGTAGAAACGAGGCTGCGGGCCACGATTTTTCCCATCTCTTCTTCCAGATTGATGATCTCATCCACCTCCAGGGCCTTAAGGATCTCCTGCTGCAAGGGGCTTATTGCCCTGGACCAGATTTTTCGAACACCCAGTTTCTTCAATAAAAGAGTGGTGAGCAGGTTCGCCTCGATATCGTCACCGATGCATACCACGGCAATGTCGATATCCTGAATTCCCACGGACTTCAAGGCATCCTTGTCCACGGTATCCAGGGCAGCGGCGTACGCCACGAGGTCCTTTAAATCTTCCACGCGCTCTTTATTTTTATCGATGGCGATAACCCGGGCGCCCTTCTCCGTAAGCTCCCTTGCCACGGAATCGCCAAATTTGCCTAATCCGATTACAGCGATCTGTCTCATACGTCACCCCTCTCTTATTGGACATTTCCTTGCCTACCATTCCACCCGCATTACACGTTACACATTCAACATTACACAAAAAACTATATCTATTCATCCTAAGCTATAACGATACGGGTTTCGTTACCCTAAGCGTTAACGAAATCAAAATTATCCTATCATCACCCTCTCTTCGGCATACATATACCTGGCCGGCTTTCTTGGCTGCATGAAGGCATACGTGATTGTCAAAGGACCCAGCCTCCCGATAAACATCAGCAGGGTCAGGACGATCTTGCCTTTTCCCGAAAGGAGCGCCGTCACACCTGTTGAAAGGCCCACTGTCCCGAAAGCACTCACCGCCTCAAACATTAAGGCGCTAAACTTTTCCTGCTCGATATATAATAATAACAAAAAAAACGAAGCCACGATAACAAGCGAAATAAGCACCAGGCTGATAGCCTTACGAACGACAACAAAAGGAATCGTCCTTCTGTGGAGCTCGCAATGTTCCTTCTGCTTGAAGCCGCTGACGATAGCCGCCCACAGCACGGCCACCGTCGTTGTCTTAATCCCTCCTGCCGTTGAGCCGGGAGAACCTCCGATGAACATCAGGACAATGACCATAAAAAGCGTTGCGGATGATAAAGCAGATATGTCGCAGGTGTTAAAACCGGCGGTCCTGGAAGCCACGGATTGAAACAGCGAAACAAGAATCCTGTCCTTCATCCCCAGGCCCACTAAGGAATGGTGGGCTTCCAGCAGATAAAAACCCAAGGCCCCCGCGACGATGAATAGGAAACTGGCGGCTAAAACAATCTTGGTCTGGACCCGGAATCTGGCTGCTTTCTTCCTCCTGATGCGGTCGATCAGGTCCTTGATGACCGTAAAGCCCAGGCCTCCTGAAATGATGAGCGCCATGATGGTGATGTTGGTCCCGATATCGCCGGAAAATCTCATCAAACTGTCGTTAAACGTAGAGAATCCCGCGTTACAAAACGCCGAAACGGAATGAAACAGAGCGTAATAAGCGGTTAAAGGTTTGCTTGTGAAATTGTCTTTCCAGAGGATAAAAAGAAGGGCGGCGCCGATGAGTTCGAAGGCCACGGTCATCTTGACAATAAACACGGTAAGGCCTCTGACGCTCAGCAGGGTATCCTGATCCAAAACATCCCGCATCACAATCTGGCGCTGCATCTCCAGGCGTTTACGCAGCAGCAGCGCCAAAGAGACGGAAAAAGTCATGATGCCTAATCCGCCGATTTGAATCAGGGAAAGGATGACGGCCTGGCCAAAAAAACTAAAGTGGCTGGCCGTACCTTTAACGACCAATCCCGTGACACAGGTGGCCGAGGTTGCCGTAAACAAGGCATCGACGAGAGAAGTCCTGTCTCCCGACGCACTTGCAGCCGGCAACATAAGCAGAATGGCGCCCATCCCTATAGCGAAGGAAAAACTGGTCACCATCAACTGTGCCGGCTTAAGGCTTAAAAGAGTTACAAGCTTATTAGCTCTTCTCACTCTTGAAACCAGCATCAGGATGATCACCACCTGCCAAACTATAACAAAAAACGGCGTCTGCTCAATCCCCCCCATGAATCGTATGAGGGGGACAAAGACGATAAGATCAAACCAGTTCCCTCGCAGATGCTTCTTTTTATCTTGACTCAAGAAAAACCTTAAAACCACATCTGCGATAAATAAAAGAAGAATGGCCAGGTTCGCCATATGCAGGATCTCGGCATACGCTCTCAACAGAGAACTGAGCTCTGCCATCAAGAGAAGAAAAGCAAAAAGCGCTACGATCCCGATAAAATAATCTATTTTTTTCATAGTTGAGCTTTAGCGCACCCCGGATTCATTGATAAACAAAACCGGCTGCTCTGCATCCAGCGTAACAGAAATACCCAGCGGCAGCGTAATATTGATATCCGACGCATCCGTATCTCTGTGCCCCGAAGGAAAACCGTAGACGATAGGGACATTCACATCGCGCAAGGCATCCTCGAGAATATCCCGGACCGTGTATTCCTTTCCGGAGTGATCCACGCAATCCATCATCCTGCCAAAAATAATACCCTTTATTTTTTTAAGCTTTCCTGCCAGCTTCAGGTGCATAATATAATTATCAATGACCTCCAGGTCTTCTCCGATATCCTCCAAGAAAAGGATTTTATTATCCGTATCTATGTCGTAGGGGGTGCCGATGGCGCTCTCCAGCATGGACATGTTGCCGCCGATCAAGATGCCGGTGGCCTTACCGGGCTTTAAAATCTTAAGGCTGGGAAAACGCATTTCACCCAGGGGAGAGGTTTGAGTCAACGCCAGCATCAAATAGTCAAGGCTGATCGCGCTCATTCCCTTATGGATCTCATCGGATACCACCGGGCCGTGAAAGACGACCATGCGGCCGACCTTATGAAGGTAATAAAACAGGATAGTAATATCACTATAGCCGACAAAGATCTTGGGGTTCTTTCGGATGATATTTTTGTCCAGATAGGGGATCGTACGGATGGAACCGTATCCGGCCTTGGCGCAGAATATCGCTTTTATTTCTTTATTGGCGAACATGCGGTTGATCTGCGCCGCTCTCTCCCTGTCGTATCCTGCCATGGACCAGTATTTGCTGAAGATCGTATTATCATACTTCACCTTAAAGCCCATCACCTTTAATTGTTCTACGCCAATCTTGAATTTTTCCGGATCAAAGGACCAGGCCGGGGCAACAATACCGATGGTATCTCCTCTCCTAAGACGATATGGCTTTTTGACCGCTTTCAATTTATACATTTTCATCCTTCACCTGAATCTTGGGCAGCCATATCGCCCGGTGAGAGAGCGTAAACTTGCCCCTAATGTACTGCCAGGCCTTATCCACCAATCTCTCGGCTATATGCACGATCAGATCATCCGGCACCCCGTCTTTGTATTTTGATTGGGGATTAATGGCGCACTGGTCATTCATGTAATCAACGGTGACAAATTGCCCGTCGCTCTCGCTGACGGCGATCTCGCAGGAAAACCAGTCTATACGCGTGATTCTGGCGATCTCCGTGGTCACGCGCACAAGGGGCAAAAGCGAAAATTCATGCATCTCTTTAAGCGTCACGTGCCGGTACACGTGCGTCTGGGGATGCCACCAGCAGGGAATGATTTCTCCGAAAAGATGAAACACCCTAAACCACGCCGGGTCGCCCCCCCATTCCTTGCACTCGATGTATTCCTGTAATAAAAAATTGTCTCCGTGGCTGAACTTGCGCGCCTCGGCAATCTCTTTGAGAGTGGATTTCTGGTCGATAATCTTCACGCCCTTTTGGCCGTATCCTAAAGCGGGTTTTATAACAAAGGGGATCCCCAAGCCCTTCTTCTCCTCGTCGGTGAGCTTGCGCGTAGGCTCCCAATTCCTGATCAGAACCGTAAACGGCACCGGGACATGCGCCCTGGCCAGGTCAAAATGGGTGATGGATTTATCTGCGGCGGCTTTTACATCGTCCGGATCCGCCACAATCCGGGCGCCCGAATCTTTCAGGATATAGGCAAATTTGATGAACTCATCTTCGAGGTCAAATGTCTCCGAGGCCATATCCAGATAGAACTTTAATTTAAATTCACCTTTTTTGATTTTACTGCTTAAGGCCTTAATCAATTTTTCATCAATGAAAATAAATTTGAGTTTGCGCGCCTCGCATTCGGATCTGAGGGTGCTGATAAAAGGATCGTTTTCTTCTCCCTCTACAGGCCAGCCTACGCCAAAATCTACGGTTTCCACAAAATCCCCCCTCTCTCTTTCTTTCAGGATCTATCTAGTCCAAAAGCGTCTGGACGCTGCGCAAAAAATTCTTTATGGAACGCTGATGATAAGGAATGGTACAGCCGGCTACATCCGAATGGCCTCCGCCGCCGAATCTTTCTGCGAATTTGGCCACGTCAATGCCTTCTTTGGAACGGATGCTTACCCGAAGCACTTTTTGGCTTTTTTGCCTGAAGAGCAAAGCGACACGGACCCCTTTTAGTGCGCGCATTTCGTCCGCCACCGCATCCACGTCCGAATCGCGGCCTCTCATGCCCCGGAAATCTTTGCTCCTGATGATCGACCAGGCTATGCGGCCCCGGCTTAAGAATCTGGCCCTCTCAAGACAAATCTTGGACAGGATCAACTCTTCTCTGGTGTGCGACCAGTAAATTCTATCCGTGAGGGAATAAAAATCCACGCCTCGCTCCAACAAAGAGGCGCAAATCTTAAAAGTGCGCTCATTCGTATGGGGCAGACGGAAGGAATTGGTTTCGACGATAATGGAAGCCAGCATATTGGTGGCGATATCTTTAGTGACAGAAACCTTTAATTCCTTAAGCAATAAGAATATCATCTCTCCGACGGCTGCGGCTTTCGTGTCTACCCAAGCCCTATCGCCAAAAGGCTTCCTGAATTCATGATGGTCAATCTCTAAAACGGCTTTGGCCTGTTTAAAAAACTTCCATGCGCTTCCTAACAGCTCTTTGGACGTGCAGTCAACCGATATGGCAAGGTCTAGCCGCCCCAACGTGACGTTTTTAACAAGACAGGAGGCCCCCGGGAGGCTGCGATAGCGCTTAGGGATACCTTGCTGACTTATCATATGCACGCGCTTGCCTAAACTCCTCAAGCCCAACCCTAAGGATAAAAGCGAACCGATGGAATCTCCGTCGGGATTCGTATGGCCGCAGACAACAATAACCTGCGCCTTACGTATCAGGTGTTTAATCTCTTGAATATTGTCCATAAGTCGACAAGAGGCGTTATTTATTTTCCGCTGTGAAAATGACCTTGATAGCAGGAGATACATCGGTAGGAAGACGGGCATCCGCAGGGATAATCAGTTTTTGCGTTACCGTCATTGTTCCGGAAATATCTTTTAATGGGATGGGCTCTGTTGTCACGACCAGCTTTTCCTTCGGCAGGGTATCAGGAACAATAAGCGGTATTTCTCCGGGTTCTGCCTTCATCTCCAGAATGGTAACACCTGACGGCGCACGGCCTTCGGTCTTGACCTCTACGGGAAGGCGCAACGTAACCAAGGTATACGCATGGAGCGTGATGCTTTTCGGAGCAATATTTACCAATGAAAGGTTTCCGTAATTTTTTATTAAATCGGGGGTGAGCGTAATGACGTTTTCTCCGGATTTAATCTTTGACGTATCCAGAGACAACGTGAGCTCCTTAGGCTTGAGGAGATTGAATTCTTTTTCCGTGCCGCTTAACGTGACGATTACCTCATTGGGCTTGGGATCCTCTATAACTGTTTTAGCGGATAGATTGCGGTATTCAATGGGTACCGTAAAATCCCGGCGGACAATCTCGGTACTTGAGCCAAAGGCAAACCATAAGGCAGAAGCCAGAACAATCGCAAGAATCTTTTCGAAGAAATTGTGCGTCAAAAATCTAAACGGATTGAACTCGCGCTTTCTGGGGAATCTTGTGCGGTAGGAACGCTCCACAATGCTGTAAAGCTGCGTTGACTCCGGCAGTTCTCTGATCCTGCCGTCTTTAGCAACAGATATGGTCCCATTTTCCTCCGATACCACTACGCATAGGGCATCCGTGCGTTCCACCAGGCCCAGGGCAGCGGAATGACGCGTGCCTAAGCGTCCAATCTCTTTCACGTTCGTGGAAAGCGGCAGGTGCGTGCCGAAATACACCGCCCTATTGCCGTCCACCACTACCGCGCCGTCATGCGTGGGGACATGCGGATCAAAAATACTCTCAAGCAACACCTCGCTAAGTACCGCATCAACCTTCACCCCTGCCTCTAAATGGCGGTCCAGGAGATCTTTTTCCTGGATGACCACAAGCGCACCAATTTTCTTACGGGAAAGATTGACCAGGGCATTACTGACCATAAGGGCATTCTGGTCAATGGGGACGTTTCTGTGCTTACGGGTTATCTCAAGCGTAGCCACCCGCTCAAAAAACTGACGAAAATCTTCCTGAAAAATCACCACGATCATAATCAACGCCACTGAGAAAAATTCCTGGAAAAGCACCGTGGTTAGATACAGATGAAAAAACCGGGCGAACACGTAAAGAATGCCAATGGTCAGCATCCCCAGAAACATGAACCTGGCTTTCGCTTTTTTAAGCCACCCCAGGACCATATATATAAACAACGAAATCACGATAATATCAATCACATTGATTAAATTAAGACTTCCCAGCAGGCCTGTTATCTTTATCATTATTTGCGTCATTTCTAAAATCTCCCGCTTAATTTCTTATTATGTTTTTATTATATCATATATATTCTATTTGTAAAGGCTTCGGAGATGGCGCGGCATCCCCGTAACAAACTGCGCCTTGAGCAGGCCTTCCTCCCATTCCCCTTGAGGCGTAGAATCCCATACGATACCGCCCCCTATGCCCATCTCGGCCGTTTCTTGGCGGATCAGAATCGTACGTATAGGAATGTTAAAAAAGAGGTTTTTCTCGGGTGTGATGTAGCCGATGGCGCCCGTATAAATATGGCGCTTTTCTCTCTCTAATTCTCTGATAATCTCCATGGCGCGTATCTTGGGCGCGCCGGTAACAGAGCCCGATGGAAAAAGAGAGGCAAAAAGTCCAAAGAGGGATATGTTTTTATCCACGCGGCCCGTTACCGTCGAAGTCATCTGATACAGGGTTCTATATTTCGCCACTTCAAAAAGCCTGGGTGTTCTGATATGCAGCCCTATCCGGCCTAAGTCATTCCTTAAAAGGTCGGCAATCATCACGTTCTCTGCCCTGTTCTTGCCGTCATGCTGAAAGCGTAAGCGCTCCAGAAAATCGGATAGGACATGATGGCCCCGCGGCCAGGTGCCCTTCATGGGCTTGGCCTCTACATGAGTAGCTTCTTTTTTGATGAACATCTCCGGAGAAAGAGAAAGGATGGAAAACCGGTCTGTTTCGATGTAGGCCGGATAGGGCACGGGCTGCTCCCGCAATAACAACCTGTAAAAAGAAAATGGATCCCCCTGAAAGCCAAACAATAACTTTATGCAATAAGTGATTTGATACACATCCCCTTTGGCAATAGAGTCGCGGATGGCGCGGATATTGGCGCTGTAATCCTGCAAAGATATATTCAGCCGCAGGTCTTTAACTTCACAGGGAAGAAACGCCTTTCTATCAACCGAACCCTTCTTCAGAGGCGGCTCGTAAAGCCCCATGGCCATGAGAGGAAAATCATACTCCTTCTCCTCGCGCAACTTCTCTTCAAAACAATACCCGGCCTCATAAGAAAAAAAACCCGCCGCATAATATCCTTGTTTAAGCGCCTGTTCGATATCCTGGAAACACTTAGCCATCAAAGCAGGCTCTCTGCAGGATATGATATATTTCGGATCCCGGAAAAAAAGAGGTTTTTTTTCGAACTGGAAGTATACGTTCATAACCTTCGGAAGGTCTGGGTGCCCCTCGCTTAAACAGAAGGGTTAAAGGTCATGACCGGCTATGGAAGGAATGATTATTTTTTACCGGAACAACAACCGCCGCCTTTTTTCGCCAAAAATATAACAACGACAATCAAGAGAACAACCCCTAACCACATAATCATTTTTGCCTCCTCAATTTGCCCGCTATAGCAGATTCAGCAAATTGATCCC
>JBDRKE010000001.1:0-7022 GCA_043814315.1 Candidatus Omnitrophota bacterium | reverse complement strand
GCGTTAAAACGGTTTTTAACGAAATCATTAATATGGAGGCCATAACATGATATTCGGAAAAACAAAATTAGAGATGAAGGTCGGTATTTTTGTTTTTATAGGTCTTATCCTGTTGTCCGTGTTTGTGTTATCCATAGGAGGTTTTAAAACCTGGACGTCCGGCTACCGCGTCCACTTCGTATTCAATTTTGTAAACGGCGTTAAGCTCGGGGCGCCGGTCAGATTTTCCGGAGTCGATGTCGGAATGGTCAAGGATATCAAATTCATCCTTCCGGCTAAGGAGCCGGTGACGAAAGTGGATATCATCTGCTGGGTAAGGAAAGAAATATTGATTCCCGTCGATTCAACCGTCTGGGTTAACACCCTGGGATTGCTGGGAGAGAAATATGTCGAAGTGATGCCCGGCAAAGATTACAGCAAGGTTCTTTCGGAAAATCAGCAGCTGGCCGGAGAAGACCCGATCCCCATGCAGGAAATAACGGAATTGGCTCGAAAAATCGCCAACAACATTGACGTCATCATCGAGAGGATAAAAAACAAGGAAGGCACCGTCGGGATGTTTCTTTACGACGACATGATATATAAAGAACTGGAGGCTCTCGTCACGGATTTAAGAAAGAACCCCTGGAAGTTATTTTTTAGAAGCAAAGAGAAGAAGTAATGAGAACCAAGACCATTTTCAGCTGCCAGAACTGCGGATATCAATCCCCCAAATGGATGGGAAAATGCCCGGACTGCAACAGCTGGAATTCTTTTGTCGAAGAGGATTACAATGCCGCACCAGGTGCAAAGGCCAAAGAAAGATTCGCCCTCTATAAGGATGAGCCCGTATTATTGAAAGACGTAGAGGTCAAAGAAGGGGATCGCCTTAAGACTCATCTTGCGGAACTGGACAGGGTTTTAGGAGGGGGAATCGTCTCCGGCTCCGTTATTTTAATCGGCGGGGACCCGGGCGTGGGAAAATCTACGATATCCCTGCAGGTTTCCAACCAGTTGACTCAGCAGGGCTGTGTCGTTCTTTATGTCAGCGGCGAGGAGTCCGTTACGCAGACCAAGTTAAGGGCTAAGCGCCTGGGGCCTCAGGAATCAGAGAACCTGTATATCGTTAATCAGACGGACTTGTCCTTCATCGTCGAATATATTAAAAAGATCAGGCCGCAGGTTGTCATTATTGATTCTATCCAGGTCATTTTTGACCCCGGCATCAGCTCTTCCCCGGGAAGCGTCAGCCAGGTGAGAGAGTGCGCCGGCATCCTGACGCAGTTAGCCAAGACAGGGGGCATCTCTATTTTTATCATCGGCCACGTCACAAAAGAAGGGACGCTGGCCGGCCCGCGGGTTCTTGAGCATATCGTGGATACCGTGCTTTATTTTGAGGGGGACAGGTTTTCGATATACAGGATTTTACGCGCCGTAAAAAATCGCTTCGGATCCACGAACGAAATAGGCGTTTTTGAGATGAACTCTCAAGGCTTGAGCCAGGTAGCGAACCCTTCGGAAATATTTCTCTCAGAAAGGCCCAAAGATGTTTCCGGATCGGTCGTGGTTTCCGTTCTGGAAGGAACCCGGCCGTTATTGGTTGAGATTCAGTCGCTGGTTAGTAAATCCAGTTTCGGTTATGCCCGCAGAAGGTCTCAGGGATTCGATTATAACCGGTTGAGCCTGTTGGTGGCGGTGCTGGAAAAACGCATCGGCCTGGGCCTGGAGGCCGAGGATATCTTTGTCAATGTGGCCGGAGGTATCAAGATAGAAGACCCGGCAGCGGACTTGGCCGTTGCCGTTGCCGTGGCAAGCGCTTTTCGCGACCAGTTGATTATTCCTGAGACGGTGGTCTTGGGAGAGGTCGGCCTGGCGGGCGAGATCCGCAGTATCTCTCAGGTGATTTTACGTATCAATGAAGCTCAAAAGCTGGGATTTAAACACTGTGTGATCCCGAGAAATAATTTTAAGGCCTTAAAGATGGATAAACCTAGAATAGAATTGATTCCAGTCTCTACTCTTAAAGAGGCTCTGGATGTTATCATGAGGGAAAAATAACTGTCCCGCGCTCGGGGAGGGATCAATTCGTCTCCGTTTCCTGCATTCTTGCGAACATAAGAATGCAGCGGGGGTCATTGAGGAGGTAGTTTATGAATTTATTATTGTTGCGTTTCTTGTTTGTTATAAGCAGTATGGTTATGGGATATTCTTTAATGAGTGTCAGAGCATCCGGCTTCCTAGGTGTCTTATTAGGCGGGGTGGTTGCCCTGGTTTTGGTTTTTACAGAGATCGGCTTGCGTAAGATCTCCGTGACGGGTCTCTCAAGCGTCGTTTTCGGCCTGATTTTTGGTTTGATCATGGCTAAGCTCGTCGGGGATGCCATAAGCCTGGCCCATGTGGAGACGGAAACCCTCGGGGTTATAAGGAGCATCTCTACTTTAGTCTTTTGTTATCTGGGCATGGTGATGGCGCTTAGGGGCAAAGACGAATTTAACATTATCATTCCCTACGTGCGATTACGCCGGCAGGACCAGTCGGAGTCCGTGGCCCTTCTTGACACAAGCGTCGTCATTGACGGCCGCATCGTGGATATCTGCAAATCAAAATTCTTATCGGGTAAGATCGTTATCCCCAAGTTTGTATTGAAAGAGCTGCAGCAGATCGCGGATTCTACGGATCCCATCAAGCGCCAGAGAGGCCGCAGGGGGCTTGAGATGTTGCATACGATCCAGAAGGAGTCAGGAATTGACGTCGCGATTCACGAGGAAGATTTTCCCGATACTTCCGAAGTCGATGCCAAGCTCGTCAGATTAGCCAAGTTACTGGAGGCCAAGATCATGACCGTGGATTTTAATCTCAATCGCGTGGCCAGCATCCAGGGAATCAAGGTTTTAAATATCAATGAACTGGCTAATGCCCTTAAGCCCGTGGTTTTTCCGGGCGAGCAAATGCACATCAAATTGATCAAGGAAGGCAAGGAGCACAATCAGGCCGTGGGATACCTGGATGACGGCACCATGGTGGTCGTGGAAGAAGCGCGCAGGATCATAGGACAGGACGTTAAAGTGGTTGTGACAAGCGTTCTGCAGACTCAGGCAGGCAGAATGATTTTTACGAAACTGGAGCGATAAGTGAGGGCTAAACTTATGGAGCGTAAGCGAACATAAGTTTATGCCCGAACTTACCCCCCACCACTTTTTGTAACAAGCTTGGGATTTGCTGAATGAGGAGCGAGGGGTAGCCATACTGTAAGATTTCATCTCAAGCGTGTTCTCAAAAAGTGGTGGGGGGTTAAATTCGCACATAAACTTACGTTGCACTTCGTGCTGCCGTAAGTTTAGTGCTCATTTAAGATGAAGCACGTCAGTGCCATAGTTCTTGCCGCAGGCAAAGGTTTACGTTTCAGGTCAAAAGTCCCTAAACCGCTTGCCAGGATTCACTCAAAATCCGTTATCCTTTATTCACTCGAAGTTCTCAGCAGTCACCCTTTGGTTAAAGATATCGTTGTGGTTACCAACGGTAAGAATTCGGGAAGAATCACCGATGAAATCAGGGATTACGGTATAAAAAAAGTAAGGCGGATCGTCAGGGGGGGCAAGCGCCGGCAGGATTCGGTGGCCAATGCCCTTTGTGTTTTAGGTAATCGTACGGAGTGGGTTTTGATTCATGACGCAGCCAGGCCTTTCATCGATCTTAAAACCGTCACCTCGCTTATAAAGGAAGCAGGTCAAAGCGGTGCTGCTATCTTAGGAGTGCCGGTAAAGAATACGGTGAAGAAGGTGCGTTTAGTGCGAAGTTCGAAGTGCGAAGTTCGAAGTAAAACCAAAAACCAAAAACCAAAAACTATGGTTGTTGAAAAAACATTGAACAGGGATGGGCTTTGGGAGATACAGACACCGCAGGTCTTTAGAAAGGACCTGATTTTCAAGGCCTATAAGAGATTCGGCAGGCTCGACGCCACCGATGACGCCATACTGGTGGAAAAGCTGGGCGCAAGAGTGAGTCTCGTCCAAGGCTCGTACAATAACATTAAAATAACGACGGCAGAAGATTTAATTATAGCAGAGGCAATCGCTGAGTCTATAAAGCACAAATGACAAACCTATAAATCCAAATGTCAAAATCCAAAATCCAAAATAAATCCAAAATTCAAATTTCAAAACAGAAAATTGATAGTTTTAGATTTTGTGCTTTGTGCTTATTTTGTGCTTTGTGCTTTGTTATTTGAATTTTAATATGTCCTATCGGATTGGCTTAGGTTATGATATCCACCGCCTCGTCGAGGGAAGAAGACTGGTCCTCGGCGGGGTCAAGATCCCTTTTGCCAAGGGCCTGCTGGGGCATTCCGATGCGGACGTACTCATCCATGCCCTCTGCGATGCCTTGCTGGGAGCGCTGGGCGAGAAAGACATCGGAGAGCTTTTTCCGGATGCGCAGGCGAAATACCATAATATTTCCAGCGTTGAATTATTAAAGGCCGTGGATCATCTCGTAAGAGAAGCCGGCTATCGGGTCAATAATATCGATGCGGTCATTATAGTTGAAGAACCGGCACTTTCTCCGTTTAAGATGCAGATGAAAGAAAATTTGGCGAGGGCTCTTAACATCGGCCTAGAGGCCGTGAATGTCAAAGGCAAAACAAACGAGGGTCTGGGTGAAATCGGAAAAAAAGAAGCGATTGCCTGTTATGCCATAGCCAGTTTACTGAAGGGGGAATAAAAATGACCTGCCTTTTACAGATACTGCTTATATTGATTGTCCTGGCTGCCCTTAAGATACTGCTTATTTCCATATTCTTTTTTGGAGAGATCAGGGCTGCGCAAAAGCGAGACCCTGCGGCCAAGGGATTTCTGGAAGTGCTGCTGCTCTATCCGGGCCTGCATGCCCTTATCTTTCATCGCATTGCCCATGCTCTCTATAAGATGCGCCTCTTTTTGCTTGCGCGGCTTTTATCGCAGTTTTCAAGATGGCTTACCGGTATCGAGATTCATCCGGGCGCGATCATCGGAAAACGATTTTTCATTGACCACGGGATGGGCGTGGTTATCGGAGAGACCGCTTGCATAGGAGATGACGTGCTTTTGTATCAGGGCGTGACATTGGGCGGTACGGGTATTGAGAAGGGTAAGCGCCACCCGACCCTCGGCAATAACGTGGTCATCGGCGGGGGCGCCAAGGTGCTGGGAAACATAACGGTCGGCGACAATTCTTACATAGGCGCCAATGCCGTGGTGATTAAAGACGTGCCGCCAAATTCTACGGTTGTCGGCGTACCGGGGAGAATTACGAAACAGGATGGCAAAAAAATAGATATCAGTTTAGACCATATCCATGTGCTTGACCCTATCATGCAGTCCGTGGAGGAGCTGGAGAAGAGGATCGAGAAACTGGAGCATAAATAAGCATAAAGCGTAAAGCGTAAAGCGCAAAGCGTAAAACTAAAACTCCCTGCCTGCCGGCAGGCAGGAAAACTCAAAACTTTTTTAAAAACTTTGAAATTTACGCTTTAACTTTGCGCTTTTCGCTTTGAGTTTTACGCTTGCTTTAAAGCATGTCCATTCACATCTACAATTCTCTTACCCGCAAAAAGGAAGAGTTTATTCCTTTAAGCCCACCCGGCGTCAACATCTATACCTGCGGTGTTACGGTTTACGATGAAAGCCACATCGGCCATGCCCGCAGCCTCTATATTTTTGATGTCATCCGCAGATACCTTAAGTACCGCGGTTTCCGGGTGCACTTTGTGCGTAATATCACGGATATCGATGATAAGATAATCAGGCGCGCGCAAGAACTGAAAGTGGATTGGAAAGATTTGATTAAAAGATATATCGGCCGCTACGATGAAGATCTGAGTTCCCTGGGGATTGAGAAGGCGGATTTTGAACCCCGCGCCACGGAAAATATCCCCGATATGATTAGGTACGTCGAAGATTTAGTAGCCAAGGATTATGCCTATGTTACGGGAAGCGGGGTTTATTTTAGCGTGCGCAAATTCAAGGATTACGGAAAGCTTTCCGGCCAGGCCGTTGACCGGATGTACACCGGCGCAAGGATTGAATCTGACGAAACAAAGGATGACCCGTTGGATTTTGCCCTCTGGAAGAAATCAAAACCGGATGAGCCCTTCTGGGACAGCCCTTGGGGAAGAGGGAGGCCCGGCTGGCATATCGAATGTTCTGTTATGTCTCAAAAATTTTTAAAGACAGATACTTTGGATATTCATGCAGGAGGCAGGGATTTGATTTTTCCTCATCATGAGAATGAGAATGCCCAGGCCGAGGCGTTAACAGGAAAGCCTTTTGCCAAATATTGGATACATCACGGTTTATTAACCATCAACGGCCAAAAAATGGCCAAGTCTCTGGGAAATTTTGTGACCATCAAGGATTTCATGGAAAAATATCAAGACGCGGACTTATTGAAATTATTTTTTCTCTCAGTCCATTATTCGCACCCTGTCGATTACAACGATAAGAAGATCGAGGAAGCCATGCAGGCGCGGGAGAGGATTTTGATTCTGCTGGATAAGATTGATAAAGAGGCTTCGGATAAAAAATTTCAGGAAATAGAAGAAATCAGAAATAAATTCATCAGTGCCATGGATGAGGATTTTAATACGCCGCAAGCCCTCGCCGCCCTATTCGAATTAGTGAATGCCGCCAATAAAAATATTGACGATGTGAACTTTTTATCCAGCGTCAAGAGCCTGTTGGTTGAGTTCAAAGACATCCTGGGGCTTAAGTTACAGAGAAAGCCGGGTGCAGAAGATTTGTCCGCGGATGTAGCGGCTTTGATTGAGAAGCGCAATGCCGCTAGGAAGAAGGGCGATTTCAAAGAGGCGGACAAAATACGCAAAGAACTGGAAGATTCGGGAATTATATTAGAAGACACGAAAGACGGAAAGACGGCTTGGAGAAAGAAGCTTTAAAATGAACCTAAATCCAAGATCGGGTCTTGAAATGCTTTGGCCGCCAATGGGTTACAAGACCCGGTCTTGATGTTGTTGATGTTGGAGTTATGAAAGGCATATTCATTACATT